>JACRHH010000031.1 GCA_016212095.1 Nitrospirota bacterium | reverse complement strand
GGTCGCCTACGCGTTACTCACCCGTCCGCCACTAAACACCTCATGTATTGCTACATGAAATGTCCCGTT
The DNA here is from genome assembly GCA_016212095.1 of Nitrospirota bacterium. Taxonomy (GTDB): domain Bacteria; phylum Nitrospirota; class Thermodesulfovibrionia; order SZUA-242; family SZUA-242; genus JACRHH01. Next base: position 14,174 of record JACRHH010000031.1, on the reverse strand, counting down.
CGACTTGCATGTGTTAAGCACACCGCCAGCGTTCGTTCTGAGCCAGAATCAAACTCTCAGAAATTTTCACTAACTATTAACTCTCGAAAATCTTTCAATTTTCGGGGGCGTTACACATCTCTTCAGTATTAAAGATCAACCGTTCGGCTCAACCGAACTCGGCTAACTTACAGGAAGCCTGAGAAGTTTGTCAACCCTTCCCGTAACTCGTTGAAATTTCAGACATAATCTACACCTGCCATTCTGTCCGCAATCGCATTTATCGCCGATCGCGACAGTTCAACCGTTTCGCGCATGAATTCGGCCATGAAAACGCCTTCATCACCGCCTTCGGGAAGGCAAATCGCGCCCCCAACCGGATCGACAATCATCGATCCGCCAAGGAATTCCGTGCCGTCGCACGCACTTCCGGCGCGGTTTGAAAGCGCAAAAAAACATTGATTTTCAATGGCTCGCGCTCGACAAAGCGTATCCATTGCGGCGCGTCGGGCATACGGCCATTCGGAACTTACAAGCACTGCGTGAACGCCATCTGACGCCATCATCTGGAACATTGCCGGAAAGCGCAGATCGTAGCAGATCGCCATTCCAAACCTGATGCCGCAGAGGTCGAACAGAGCAATACGGTTTCCACGTTCAAGTTCGCGGGTCTCACCCATGGGGGCAAACAGGTGAATCTTGTCGTAATAGCCAACAATAGCGCCGGATGGCCCGACGGCAGCCATCCTGTTAAAAAGCAGCGAGCCGTCCCGCGCTATCAGGCTTCCGCATATGGCCACATTCATCGATTTCGCCATCCGGCCCATACGCGCCACAACTTCATCGTATCGGGCAGCCTCGCGCCGCCATGAGGCATGGTCGTAACCCGTGGTGAAAAGCTCAGGCAGAAGGTACAGGTCGGCTCCCGGTGATGCCTCTATGAGAGCTTCGGCATGATGGAGGTTGCGCGCTGAATCGCCATCGGCCACAGCCATCTGAACCACGCCGACAACAGCCATCAGAAGTCCTCGGAGCGGTGGTAAAGAAATCCGCCGAGCGCGAGGAAAACCACCGGCGCGGCCCATGCAGACAGCGCCGCCGGAATACGAGCCGTATATCCTAGCGACAGCAGAAGCATATGCGACGCCCAGTAGATCACCGTTATCCCGATAGCAAATCCAGTCGCTCTCATGCCGCCGCCTTTTTTCTGCCGCACGGCAAGCGACGCGCCGATTAAAGACATGGCAAGGCAGATCATCGGATACGAAAACTTGCCGTGCAGGTTCACCAGATACTTGTCCGCCCTGAATCCGGCGCGCAAAAGCTGGTTCGTATAGGCTTTCAACTCCTGCGAATTCATCTCCTCCGGCTGGCGCTCGGCCTTTCCAAGAACGGCGGGGCCGTCGATGTCATCGAGGCGGAACGCGCCTGGCTTCGCAACAGTCACAGCGCCGCCCTCGATGTCGAAGACACGCGCATCCTGAAGCGCCCATGCGCTTCCGTCCCACGACGCGTAATCGGCCTCGATGCGCCGTTTCATACCGCCCGAAAACTCGAAGACCGACACGCCTCGCATCACGCTGCCGGAGAAAGCGTCTATTTTCACCAACGCGCCCCGTCCGCTTCGTATCCATGCGCTTTCACGCGTGAACGCAACCTTCGGCTCCTTTTTGCCGAGCCACGAATTCCTCAGTTCCTGCGCCGATTGCGTTGCGGCGGGAGCCACGACATCTGACAACAGGAATATCGCGACAGTCCAGAACGCCCCAAGCGCAACAAAAACTGAGGCGGAACGCCGCAACGAGCCGCCAAGCGCCCTGATAGCCACAAGTTCGCGGTCGCGCGCCGAAACTCCCAGCGAAACGACTGTTGATAAGAGAACCGATATCGGAATGGCAAAAACCAGATAGCGTGGCGTCATCAGAAACAGATAGTAAAATATGGCCGAGGTTCCCACGCCGCGCCCAGCCACAGCGCGCGCCGTATCAAAGAAATCAAAGAGAAGAAAAATCAGAAGCAGTCCGCCCGCGGAAAGGCCGAACACCTTCATCGCCTGCTTCATGAACATACGGGAGATTATCGTCATAGCCGCGTCCACCTGAAATACGCCACTGTCGCAAGCGCGGCCAAAGCGCCGTCAGCGCCCCAAATCGCAACCGCGGGCGGCAGCTTGCCGGCCTGCGCCATGCTTTCGCCGGTCACAAGCAAGATGTAATATCCGGCAACCACGGCAAGCGCAATGCCGAAGCCGCCAAGCCGTCCGGAGCGCCCCACAAGCGTCGCAAGCGGAACGCCCAGAAATCCCAATATCAGGCAGGCTGTGGGAAGCGCGAAACGCTTGTGAAGCTCCACCATGCGCCCCGTCCGGTTTTCGGGCGGGCCGCCGGATGCCTCGCGCCATAACTCGTATGGAAACATCTCGTTTCCGCCGGGCCGATAGTCGGCTCCCGACATGTCGAACTCCATGTTATATCGCCCGAATTTGATCAGCGTGTAGCCCGCGCCGGTTCCCGTTCCGCTTCCGGCAAGATGTATCTCGCCGTTTTCAAGCATGAAGCGAAACACGCCCTTGTCCGGAAACGAAAAGAGCTTGCCGGAATCGGCGGTCACAATGACCGGCTCGTCCGCCGCCTTTGCGTTATATATGAACACGTCGAGGTAGTTCGAATCGGCCAGCTTCTTTTTCACGTATATCATCAGTCCGGGAAACCCGTCGTGAAAAATTCCCTCGTCGATATTCACCGTTGTTGCCAGCGAGTTATAGAGGGTTTCGCGGAAAAGCCGGTTGCTGAGCGGGAAAAAGTAGAGGCTGACGGCCAGCGCGGCAGCGGCGCAAAAAGCGGCAAAACGCATGGCCGGGCCGATAATCAGGCCGTGAGAAGCGCCGGAAGCCGAAAGAATGGTGATTTCGTGATCCATCGTCATGCGGCCATAAACCACAAGCACCGCAACCAGCAGCGACATCGGTATGCCAAGCAGAAGAAGCGACGGCTGGATGTATAGAATCAGCTTCAGCACGTCCGTCGCCGGAGCGCCCTGACTTGCCTTCATTATGCGGAAAACACGCTCGAACAGAAGCACCGACGAGCTTAGAACAAGCGCGAACACGAACGTTGCGGCAAGCTCGACCCGCGCCATGCGGTTAAAAGTGGTTGTGCGCGACATCGATAAAAAGGCCATTTATTACGCGGCCTTCGCCCCAACCCTGCGCTTGGCCGGTATCAATGCGATCAATGACCGCAGCGTAGCGTTAACCGCCCTGGAATCCGGAAAGAACTTGCGGACATCCGGTTCAAGCATGACCGCCCCGTCTTCAAGCTTGAAATGGCTAACGCTTACGGTTCCGTCCTCGTGACGAACGCTGACAGAGTGTCCCTGCCTGTAAGACTGATAATACTTTCCGCGAACGCCTTTTTTACCGGAGAAATCGTATTCCGGAAGCATATCGGCTTCTTCAGCAATCTGGGCGTCAGCCTTCTTTTTCCTCATAAGCACTCCGTTCAGCCGCAGTCGCCCGGCGGCAGCTAATGATGCGAACAATTGTAACTCTTTTATTTGTCTCATGCGCGGTGTGAACAACAAGCAATATTCTGTCTCGCGACGACATCCCGATGCTGATAAAACGCTCTTCGTGCCGTGAATGGGCGTCATCTTGAAACGTGATCCCATGCGGATCGTTGAAGACCGTTTTGGCCTCTTCAAAGCCGATCCCGTGTTTTGCAATATTGGCACGGGCTATATTTTCGTCCCATTCGAAAAACATTTCCATTTATTGTCCGGTTACGCCCTCGCAATCCTGTCACCGAACCTGCTTCGCACATACTGCGTTTCGTCGTATCTGGTTTTGACAAGGCCGCGCAGCCGGGCATCCAGAAGCGAGCGCAGAATCTCCTGATAGAGCGGGCCGGGCGGGAAACCCATGGCAAGAAGTTCCTTGCCCGAAAGCAGCGGCACTGTTTCGCGAAGCTCCGTGATGTAGTGCGAGATGGCCTTTCTCTGCTCCTCATCCTGCGTTTTGGCCATCGCGAAAACCAGCGCCTCCAGCCTGAAGCCGCGAAGCGCGTAATAGATATTCCTCGGCTCCGTATCCTTGAGCCTGTTTAGCGCGATTCGTCCCTGACCAAGCGCGGCGCGGATAATCGCAGCCTTTCCCGGCGGCACGTTCAGCCGCGTTATAGCCGCCGCCGCGTCCGCGGTCTTCATGCCCGAAACCATGGCGATCAGGCAGATCGTTCCCTCGTCAAGCCGTTCCTTCCGGTAGAGAAGCCTGTGCCATTCGCAGACTTTCTCCAGCCGCTCAAACAGCTCGACAAGCGACGGCGACAGCTTCAGTTCCGGGTGAATCGACGCAAGAAGTCCGTATGAGTTAAGGGCCTTCACCGCGTTTGCGAGCCGGGCTTCCCGAAACAGAAGCATCAGTTCGTCGTGCAGGCGCGAGCCGGAAAGCCTGTCGAAAAGGTTCATGCGCGCGGCTGCGCGAATGAGATTGGCGGTATGTTTCCCAATGCGGAAGCCGAACCGCTCCGCAAAGCGTATGGCGCGAAGCACCCGCGTGGGGTCTTCCACAAAGCTCAGGTTGTGCAGAATCCGGATGGTTCTGTCCTTAATGTCGCGTGAGCCGCCAAAAAAATCATGAAGCGCGCCGAATTCGGGCGTGTTGAGCTTCACCGCAAGCGTGTTGATGGTGAAATCGCGGCGGTAAAGGTCTCTCTTTATCGACGAAGCCTCGACGGTCGGAAGCACCGCCGGCGATTCGTAATACTCGGTTCTGGAGGTGGCGACATCGAGCTTGAACCCGTCGGGCATCACAACAGCCGCGGTGTTGAAGCGCTCGTGGCCGCGCACTCGCGCGCCTGTTTTGGCGGCAAGCGCCTCGGCAAACCTTATGCCGTGGCCTTCCACAACGATGTCCAGATCTAGATTGCGCTCGTTCCGGAGCAGATCGCGAACGGATCCGCCCACAAGATATGCGCTGAAGCCCATTTCAGCCGCCGTGTCGCCGCAGAGCCGAAGAAGCGAGTAAACATTGCCGGGGAATTTCTCACGCATCAAAACGCTCAGGTTGCGGGGAGCGGCGGCATGATCGACTTGCGGTTCGCCGTTCATCCGGGTTCGCCTTATCAAGCCCTCGTAGAGCACGCGCAGTAAATCGGTGCGGGTGATCGCCCCAACAATCCGGCAGTCGTCAACCACCGGAATGAACTTGCGGTTGCGCTCCACCATCATGGCCTCGACTTCCGACATCGGCGTTTCCGAAGACGCGGCGGACGGATCGGTTGTTGCAAATTCGTGAACCGCGTGGTCGCCGAAACCGTGGCGCAAGGCCAGCTCCACGACATCGCGCGAGATGACGCCGCTGAATCTGTCGTCGCGCAGAACCGGCATGACGTTGAAGCCGTAGCGCGTGAAGACATCGCGCGCCTCGCTCATTGATATGCCGTCGGCTATCGATTTCACCGGCGATGTCATGACATCGGCGGCGGTCTTGCCCGGATGCACTGTCTGCCTTATGCGCGCGGCCAGCCTTTCTTCCGTCTCCTCAAGCGAAAACGCGTCGAGGCTTGCCGACGCCGCATACGAATGGCCGCCTCCGCCGAAATGGGAGAGGATGTCGGACGCATTCACCTCCGGCACATTGCTTCGCCCGATTATGTGAATGCGGTCTTCCATGCGAAGCAGGATGAACATGGCGTCGCACTCGGTTATGTCGCGGAATTTGTGCGCAACCATCGCGGCGTCCGGAATGTAACGATCGCGCGACGCCCGCGCCAGGCGTATGACGAACCCGCCCACAATCATCTCCGTTGACGACTGAAGAAGCTCGTTCAGAAGATCGATCTGCTCCGGCGAGGGTTCGCGCCCCAGAAAACTGTTCACCACGTTCAGGTTCGCGCCTCGCTCCATCAGCTTCGCCATGGCAAGAAAATCGCGCGGCCCGATATTGGGGAACGTGAAAAAGCCGGTCTCCTCGTATATGCCGAGCGCCAGAACCGTTGCGGCAGGCGACGGAATATCGACGCCGCGCTCGGCAAGCAGCTCCACCATGCGCGTGCTCATGCAGCCGGCCTCGTCAACAAGCTCGAACGATCCGCAAATGTCGCCGTTTCTGGGCGGATGATGATCGAAAACATGGATGTCGATTCCGGGCTTTCCGGCAAGCTCGGCAAACGGGCCGAGGCGCGAAGCGTCGCGGGTGTCCACAACAATCAGGCGGGTAACGGACGACAGATCGATGTCCTTCGGCTTCTTCATATCGAACAGCCACGCCGGGCTCTGAATGAATTCGCGCACGTTTTTCTCCTGCGCGCCCGGAAACGCCGCAACCGCTCCGGGATAGAGGAGCATGGCGGCAACCATGGCGGCAAGGCCGTCGAAGTCTGTGTTTACGTGGGTGGTTATCAGTTCCATGGCATCGGATCAGCCAAGCCCGGAATATCAGGCCGGACGGCGGATCACCTCGCACGCGCGACCGATAACAGCCCTGAATCCGTCGGAAACAGCGTTCCAGTCGAGCACGTCCACCATTATCGGAATGCCTGATTCCGCGAACGCGTCCTTGAGCGCCTCAATGCGCCGCCAGTCGAGCCTTTCGGCTCCGACTATAGCCAGATCGAGATCGGAATACCTTTTCGCGCCGCCTGTCACGCGCGTGCCGAAGGCGCGGACTTCGCAATCGGGCACATGCCTGTTCAACAGATCAAGCACCTGCGCGAGATATTCATCTTCAAGATCGATCATTCAGCATCCTCGGACAATTCAAGCCGCGCAAGCAGATACCTCGCATCCGCAACAAATTGCAGGGCGCTTTCAAAGACGGTTTCCGCCTTCTCTTCGTCGTATGCGTGGCTTGTCAGGTTTCGGGAATCTCCATATTCAAACCACGGCAACGGATCGCCCACAAGGCCGTATCTTGCTGCAAGCCTGAAAAGCTCCTTGCGGGTGCGCGGATGATCGGCGTCATCGGGACTGCGGTTTTCCCTTATCCAGCGCTGGACAAACTTCCAGCACTGCTCATACGCAACCTCGAAATTCTGTATCACACCGGAGCGGACGGTATCGAGCAGATCTTCGTCCTCCGGGGAATGTGATCGGGCCGCTTCGGCAACCCGGATCGACCGCTCAAGTGTCGCAATCGCTTTTTTCAGGCTGCCGAGTTCAAGCGGCATTTTTCCCCTCCAATAAAAGCTGCTTAATCATGATCTGAATCATAGCAGAAAGCCGGAACACGGGTTAGTCTAACAAGCATGGACATCGCATATCAGTTTTGCACAGGAGGCTTATCATGGCAACAGTTATCGACGTCAAGGGGAAAACGGTTTTCAAGCCCGACAGAATAACACGCGAGATGCTTTTCGACAGCCCGGAGATGCGCGTCGCGCTCATGTGCCTTGAGGCCGGGCAGACACTTGCCCCGCACAAGGCTCCGCTTCGGCTGATGATGTACTGCACGGAAGGCAGCGGAACCTTCACCGTGGGCGAGGAAAAGATAATCGCGGGAGCCGGAACCGCCATTCTCTGCGATCCGATGGTGATGCACGGGTTTTCGGCGGACAGGGGCGAACGGATGGTGGTAATGGCGGTGGTCACACCGGCTGATACCGAATGACGGCGGTGGTAACACCGGCTGAGACCGAATGACGGCGGTTATCTTATTAACTGCTCCGGCGGCGGGCTGCCCTCCGACATGGCGCGTGTTTCCACATTGGTGACGACTGTGCCGGAAACAAATCCGCGCTCCTCGACAGCGGTAAACGAAAGAGACGCATTGCCGTTTGAAAGCTTGTAAATGGAACTGATCGGAACCTTTACCAGCTTCGAGTCGCCGGCCTGGATGTCGCCGACAGGCATTCGAAGAGGAACCTTTATGAAGTTATTGTCGCTCTTGCTCTCGACAGCCACGCCAAACGCCGGGCCCGGCCCGGCGTTTCTGACAACAACGCTGACCTGCGCCTTTTCAGCCGCATCGAGCAGGCCGTTCGGTCTGTAACCGCCGTCATCAACAAAAATGGCGGTTGCGGTCAGACCGCACGGCGGACTCGCCACCTTGACGGCCCACACATAAACGTCGTAGGGAACGGCTGCCGGAATTGCGGCGTCCTTGAACTTGAAAAGCATGTCGATATCCCTGCCGATGCCAAGAAAGGCAGGATATTCTCCCAGATGAAACTCCGCCACGCTGTCCCAGGATACCGGAACGTTTCCGACGTATCTGCCCTCCAGATAAACAGCGACCTCACCGGAGGTTATCGGAATACGCCTGCATTCAAGATTCTCATACCTGATTTCCGTCCGCTTCGGCATGTCCACAACACGCTCCTCCGAACATCCGCCGCCGGGGCATCCCGACGTTCCGCCAAGCCCCCCGTGCAGACAGATTCCAAGGTATCCCATGCTGTCCGGGCATGTCAGCGATACAATCGCGGTTGTGAGTCCGGCTGTCGCAACGCCCAGAATGCCGCGCAGGAATATGTCTCCGGTAATCGCAAGGGAACCCGCCCTGCCCTGCCGCACCATATCGACAACCTCGTATCGCACCTTGTCCGAAACCTCGACATCGGCGGAAACCTTCACGGCGCCGGGCGCGAACGGATCGAGCCGGTACGACCGGTTCAGCTCGACATCTGATGTACGCTCAATCTCGCGCACGTCCTCGTTAATGTCGATTGTCTTGTATATGCAGCCGCATGGAAGCACCGCCGCGATTATGATTGCGGCCAGAAAGCGAAACCCCGTCCCTTTGATGGCGATGTTTTTCATTTTGCGATATTTTCCACATTCGGGCCGAAATTTGCCACAATAGCGGAGCCGGTCGCCGCTGCGCGGCCCGCAACGCTCACATACCGAATTTCGGAGGGGAACCGATGCTCGCAAGACTGATCAGCGCAAGCCTCATAGGCATAGACGCGCACAAGGTTGAGGTTGAGGTTGACGTAACGGCGCGCGGGCTTCCGCATTTTTCCACGGTCGGCCTGCCCGACGCGGCGGTCAAGGAGAGCAAAGACCGCGTAAAGGCCGCGCTCAAGAACACCGGATACAGCTTTCCGCTCAAGCAGATAACCGTGAATCTGGCCCCCGCCGACATCAAGAAAGAGGGTTCAGCCTTCGATCTTCCAATCTCGATAGGCATAATCGCAGCCGAAGGCCTGATAGAGCCGGAACGGTTCGAGCGCGTGATGATGGTTGGCGAGCTTTCGCTGGACGGGCGCATCAAGCCGGTGCGCGGCGCTCTCTCGATCGCGATTACCGCGAAAAAGCTTGGGCTTGCGGCGCTTCTCCTTCCGGCTGAAAACGCGGCGGAGGCGTCTATAGTGGCCGGGCTTCCGGTGTTCGGCGTTGAAACGCTGCCGGAAGTTGTGGCGTATCTGCGCGGAGAGCGCGAATTTACTCCGGCAACCGCAAACACCGCGCTTGAGATGGAGGCCGCCGCCAGGTACGACGGCGATTTCTCGGAGGTCATGGGGCAGGAGCACACAAAGCGGGCGCTGGAGGTTGCTGCCGCCGGCGGACACAACGTGCTGATGATCGGCCCGCCCGGAAGCGGCAAAAGCATGCTGGCGCGGCGCATTCCGTCTATTCTGCCGGCGATGAACTTCGACGAGGCGCTCGAAACCACGCGAATATGGTCGGCCTCCGGAGCAAAAAGAGACGGCGGCCCGCTTCTGGCCGCGCGCCCGTTTCGCGCGCCACACCACACGGTGTCGGACGTTGCCATGGTGGGCGGCGGCGCGGTTCCAAAACCGGGCGAGATTTCGCTTGCCCATAACGGCGTTCTGTTCCTCGACGAACTTCCGGAATTCCGCCGCCCGGTGCTTGAAGTTCTGCGCCAGCCGCTCGAAGACCGCGAAATTACCGTGTCACGCGCATCCGGCTCGATAACGTATCCGGCGTCAATCATGCTCATGGCCGCATGTAATCCCTGTCCTTGCGGATTTTGGGGCGATCGGAAAAGACAATGCTCCTGTTCGCCGACACTTATCCACAAATACCGGGCGCGCGTCTCCGGCCCGCTTCTGGACAGGATCGACATCCACATCGAGGTTCCGGCAGTGGAATACCGCGACCTTGTAGGCACGGCTTCCGGCGAGCCGTCAGCAGCCATACGCAGGCGCGTGGAGCAGACGCGCAAGGTTCAGACCGGGCGATTTCATGGCCAGGGCATTCACGCCAACGCCCAGATGCGGGCGAAGCACCTGAAAACATTCTGCGCCCTCGATGCCGACGCGCAGGGCTTGATCGAAACCGCGATGCAGCGGCTGGGCCTGTCCGCCCGCGCCTATTCGCGCATTCTCAAGGTGTCGCGCACAGTGGCGGACATGGACGGCGCGGAGCACATAGGCGCGGCGCACGTGGCCGAGGCCATTCAGTACAGGACGCTGGACAGGAAGGGGTGAGGTGGAATAAATTACTCCACCTTTTCCAGCAGTTCAACGCCGTGAGTATGGTTTTCAAAACCATGCGCCGCTGGTCACTCCGCCTTCTTGACGTGTTTTCTTGTCACTTTCCGCTGCGGCTGGGCCTTGCCGAACGCCTTCGGATGTATTGGGTATCCACGCCTTCCGGAAAGTTCGTTAACATCCTCGGTGCGAACATCTTCCTTGTCTGCCTGCCCGTCATCATCCACAACCTCGACCTTATCCTTGAGAAGCGCCAGTTCATTGGCTGTCGGCTCAGGCTTGTCAACCTCAACCAGCAGATGCCCGTTGGCATCGGTTGTGCCGTTGCTTTTGACGTAGGCATCGGCGCGTTCGGCTATAACCAGCCAGCCGATGGTGTCGTTCGATTTGGCGTCGGCGCATTCGATAGTCAACGTTCCCTTTTTGATCTTGCCTTTAACCGCTGAAAAACCGGTGTCGTTCTGAAGGAAAACCTGCGGGTTTTGCGTGAGGGCGTCGAAAGTGCCGTTGGTCATGTTGGATGCCGCGTCAACATTCACCGTCGCGCGGCCATTTTTAAGCTGAACCATGCCGCGGTAGATCAGATCGTATCGCGGGGCTTCCACAAAGCCGTGGTACAGATCCTTGTTTGCAGGATCGAGCGGGTGATCGATGTGGAACGTGCCGGAGCCTTTGCTCAGGTTGCCGGTGATGTCGAGACTGCCGTAAGCCCTGACGGCATATTGTTTAAGCGCCACATTGTCATAGCTGCTAAGATGCAGACGAGTTGCGCCACCCGTCTCAAATGTTATGCCTCCGCCTTCATAGTTGACGATCCTGGCGGAACTATCAAAATTCATCCCGATGGAAAGGCCATCGTATCGGCTGTTCCCTGTAAATGATGTTGTCCACTGGGCAGTGGATTCATCAAAACCGTAGCTGCACATGTACGGATCACTTGGATCGCATCCGCTGTCGATGTTTTTGTGCAGGGTGAGGATATGCTGAGGGCTTGTCGTTCCTATGCCGACTTTGCCGTTAGTATCGATCGCTACGAATGGCGAATTTCTCTGTTGAATTTCAAAACCATACGCATTTGTTCCGGATACAGGCTTGGCCACTAAATTCCACCAAGTGCCGGAAGCCACGCTTAATTTAGCTGGAGAAGTGCCAGACGTTTGCCAAACCCTACCTTCTACTTCTCCATTCGGACTCTGTATGTCTAGCTTGGCCCCCGGATTCGTTATTCCTATCCCCACTTTCCCATCAACCGTCAAATCGCCCGCGCTTGCCAAACCGGCGTAAATGGCGCATAGCCCAATAATTGCCGCTGAAAAAATCCGTCTCATATTCCCCTCCATGTGAAAATTGTTATTTCCCCCAGATTTACTGAAGGTTGTAATCGCCGACTGATGCCGTGCCGCTGTTTATGTCCATCCGGCCCTGAATGGTGGTCTTGCCGGTCTTTGCCGTGTAATCGCAACTGTATCCGCCGTCGAGGGTTACGGATATGGCGCGGTTGATGCTCAGGTTTTCGGTAAAGGTGAGGCTTGCGCTTTGGATAACCTCGCCGCTTGCAGCCGCGTTGTAAGCGGATTGGATAGTGCTGAAATAGCGCGGCGCGGTTCCCGAAATGCGTATGGTGTGGCCGGTGCAATCGGCATCCGTTGTTACATTGAATACGGCGCTTATTCCGCCGATGGAAAGCGTGGCGCTGGTTTGCGTGGAAAATGAAGCGGACGACATTAGCCTTACGGTTACGGTGCTGCCGTTGCTCACGGTTCCGGCTGCGGAAGTAAACGTGCCGCTATTGATCGAATATTCCCCGCCGGAAACCGATATTGGCGCAGGCGAATTGATTCCGGTTACGGTTATGCCGGAGCTGATCCATGCGCTTCTGTCCGTGCCTGTTTTATCCGTAATCACAAATGAATCCGGCACTGTGTCAATAGCCTCGCTGGTAATGCTGAAAGTGCCGTTTACACCGCCGATTGTGAGAGTGGCGGAGGTTGGAGTAAGAAATGCGGAGGAAGAAAGAAGCCGAACGCTCACGTAATCGCCGTTGCTCACGGTTCCGGATGTGGAAGTGAACGCGCCGTTGTTGATTGAGTATTCGCCGCCGGAGATTGTGACTTGCGAAGCGGTGTTTATCCCGGATACGGTTATTGCGTTTGATACAGCATATGTATTGCGGACGATGCCGGTCTGGGGGGTGAATGTGAAGGGGGAGGGCTTGCTGTCCAAGACGGTTTTACGTAGCAGGTTGCCGATGTCGTCGTAGCAGTACTCTACTCGCGCACCGGTTATCGGTGTGGTTGTAGTGCTGCAATTTGGTGCGGCAGCGTGGATGGGGCTGGCGGCTGCAAGTGTATTCACTAGCAGTAATAATGCAAATGTTCGTAATGGCTTTGACATATATATCTCCAATTGTATGCTAAGCTGTCAGACTATAGAGGTATCTACTTAAACATGAGCGTACTCAGATAAGGCCGATATTTTGTGTACAATACAACTATCATGAAACAGGTTGTCCCAATAACAATAATTGCAATAATGTTTCGAATAGCTGCACGTCTATAGCCAAGAAATACCGGATCTGTTATCTCTTTCAGGATATCAAACGTACCGGGGCCACCTTTACCTGTTCCTCTAAGTGCAAGAGCGTGCTTGGAACATATATCAGGATATTTTTCTTTTGCATAACATCTTGCTTTGTAATCAATCCAAAATAAGCGCAAAAACAATACAATCATGATCGCCACTATAGTATAAAAAAGAAACTTATCTACATTCTCCAATTCAAATCCCCTTAAACTCATCGGAATAGGCAACCGCACTGATTTGCTGAGCTATAATCTGTGTAAATGTCTCAATGTGTTACCGCTAATTTATCGTCATTTACGTTATGGTCTATCGATTGCCCGCCCAACGCTTCAATGTTAGAAATTGCTAAAATCATGACGGCAATTACTAACAGAAAAGCAACTATCGCCAGAAAATGCTTACCAATAGCTTTTGAGAATGCGACTACTATTGGAAGATATAATAATAAGATCACTGCGGTACATCTATTGGGTATGTTTTTTTCAAACATCCCACTGTTCAAATTCATTACTTGGGTATGCATTATCCGTGTATATCCCAGATAATTCTACACGAATCGCATGATCTTGCGATTACTGCAATTAATTGTCATCACTGGAGCCACCAACCTGAGAAAATGGGCACTGCATACCAATATCACTTGTAGAGCCGTTGATACTCTCAGTTCCACTTTGAAAGAGCGGTATCGTGTTAACTACAGACACAGAAGATCCGTTCATGGATATCCCGCTATTCCAGCTGAGGCTAGGTGGATTGTATGTTACGCTGGCCCCCGCATATTCTTGTCCGTCCGTTTTCCCTGTGATCCCAGACACCGTAACAGGCCCGACTGGTTTTGATGTTACCAATGATGTTCCGTTCAGATAAGCTACTGAAGGAGCATTCGTTACCGTTGCGGTTACACCTATACCTGCCGATAAGGAAGATGACGCACCGCCTCCATAATCAAGCGTTACTGACCATGTGACCCCATCTTTTCCACTGTATCCCACATTAACCATTAGGTCAGCCTGGAAACAATACGCCAGAAAACTCCCAGAAATCGTTCCTCCAAAACCAAACGTATCCAACCCCGAAGGATCGACATATTTCAACGGATTATTCTTAACATACGCATACCGGTTAAGCCTTTGCGGATCGCTGAAATAGCTACTCATATCGGCTGCACCTGTCCCCATATACCTCGCCACCACGCCCGAAACCGCCGAGCCGAGGTTC
>JACRHH010000029.1 GCA_016212095.1 Nitrospirota bacterium | reverse complement strand
GCGCGGGATTATGAACGAGAGGCTGATATGAACGGCTTCCTGCTCATGGAGCAGGCAGGATACGATCTTGCAGAATCGGTCAAACTCTTTGAGCAGATGAAACGCGAAATTGAGGAAGACAAGATCAAGGAGCCGTATTTTTTCGGCACCCATCCGCGCATCATGGAGCGGATCGAAAGCTACCGGGGTTTGATCGCCTCACGGATCGAAAAAGAGAATCCCGGCATAAAAAATGCCGAGGTCTTCCAGACGCGCATAAAGAAGCTGCTGCTTGACAATGCGCAACTAGATTCTCAGGCGGGGCGCTACGAACGCGCCGCTTCGGCCCTGCTACGGTACATCGAGCGCTATTCCGGCGAAGCGGCAGCCTATTACCTGCTCGGAGAGGCGAACCGGCAGCAGGCCGACAGCGATCACGATAAAAAGGCGAGGGAGAATTACCTGAAGGCGATCTCCCTCGACTCTGCTCATGCCGACTCGCTCAAGATGCTCGGCATCATGAGCTTCAAGGCCGGGGAAAAAACGGAGGCAAAACAGTATCTTGAACGGTATCTCGCGTTGAACGCCAAGGCTGCGGATCGGGCTTATATCGAGCAATATATCAAGGCATGCGAGAAGCAGGAGCTGGAGAAGAACTCGCAAGGGGGCGGATTATGAAGAAATTGATCATCGTGCTTGTGACGTTTATTGCCGGTTGCGCCGTCTGGCAGCAGACCGGCGGGCCTTTCACTGGTGCGGGGTATACGCTCGACTTGCCCCAAGGCTGGATGGCTACCAAGAATCCGAAGCATATGTATATCACCAAGGACGGTCTGCCCTTGCAACAGATATACATGTTTACAGGAGACATAACCGAAATGGGCAAGGGCGCCAAGAAGACACTGAAGAAAGGTATGCTCCCGCAGGAAGTGGCGGAGTTTTTCCTCGACGTGTTCCGATCCGACAAAAGCCTGGGCCAGTTCACGGTCATCGAGAACGCTCCCGCACAACTCGCGGGCAAGGATGGCTTCAAGCTCGTCAATACGTACAAAAGCAATGCGGTGCGCTATCGAGAGATTTATTACGGATTGCTTGAGGGCAATACGTTCTACGCCATCAGCTATAATGCTCCAGTCCGCTACTATTTTGACAAGGATGCCGCCGCATTCGAAGAGATCGTAAAGAGCTTCAGACTGGTCGAGGTGAACAAATAGAGCGCCGCTTCCCGGCTTTGGCCGGCAATCCCTTGTTTCCGCTCAGAACGTCTTCTGTCAGAGAGGCGAGTGTTTTTGCCACAATGCTTAGAAGCCGATCAATGTGATCGAGATCGTTTGTGTCGAGAATCTCCTTGACCGAGCATCCGGATAGAAATTTGCAGTGATTGTCTCCTCGCACACGTTTGAAAAACGCCGGTTCAGGCCTACAATGGGGTATCGCTTCTGCAAGGAGGTAACAATGCAATGCGATCCTCAATTCTGCTTGCAGGTTTTACTGCTTCCATCCTTATGCTGTTTCTGACAGCGTGTTCAGCGGCATCCGATGACAAAAAAGCCGCGCCATTGCAATCAGCCACAAATTCCAGCCTGCGGCTTTATTCGGCTGAAACAAAGGGGTACATCATGAGCGCGAAGGTGACAAAAAGCGCATCAGAGTGGCGGGCGATGCTGACTCCGGAGCAGTATCATGTGACGCGCGAGAAGGGAACGGAACAGGCGTACACCGGTGAGACATGGGACAATCACGCAAAAGGCATTTACAAATGCGTATGCTGCGGAAACGATCTGTACAGATCTGAGCACAAGTATGAATCCGGCACGGGATGGCCCAGCTTCTGGCAGCCGATTGCGCCCGAAAACATTGCCACGAAGCCGGACAACAGCCTGTTCACGCAACGAACCGAGGTTTTGTGTAGCCGCTGCGACGCGCATCTGGGTCATGTTTTCGACGACGGGCCTAAACCAACCGGGCTACGCTACTGCATGAACTCGGCGGCAATGAAGTTCGTTCCGTCGAAATAGCTTTGAGGATAGCTCAGCCGGTTTCTGATGCTATTGAAAGCAGCATCTCGAAGGCGGATTCCGTGCTCGACTGCGCGCCGACCGGAATCCGCATGACCGGTATTCCGTTTGCGCTGAAATGATTGGTGAGCGGCGCGGTGCGTTCGGCGAATATCGCAAGCTTTTTCGCAATAAGCTCGATTGCGTCGTCGCATCGTTCGGCCCTGTCGCCGCCGGTATCGCGGCATATCCGCTCGTGAACTGTCTGTGCGTCGCATTCCAGCACCACAACTGCGTCAAAACGGACGATTTCGGCCATGTCGCGCGCCTGTCCGGCATGGCGCGGCAGGCCGTTCAGCACAAGCCTGTCGTCTTGCGATACGCCAACGCGTTCGAAATAATGCCGGATTATCTTTCCGGCAAGCGGGAAATGATGATCCTCAAGCAGAACACCGTCGTTTAGCACCGAACGCACGAACGATACATCCGAATTGTTGAACAGATGCGCCGGGGCCGATCCGGAGGCGATGCGCCGAAGCTCGCATCCGAAATCGAAATGATGATGCCGTCGCCCGAACATGCCGCGCCCGGCTATCATGTCGCCAAGCGGCGACTTGCCGGAGCCTGTCGGGCCGATCAGGAGAATGGCGTCTGTCATGATGGATGGATTTCCTCCATATAGCAAAATTTCGGCCTTGCCGAGCCGTATTCCCAAAGATGGATTGAGCCGCCCCGGCAGTCTTTCAGATGCTCGCATCCGCCGCAGTCGGTATGTTGCACCCACTGCCTGTCGCGGAAGCGGCCAAAGCCTTTTTCCCACAATGTGGCAAGATTATCACGCAGGATATTGCCTTCATGAAAAGAATGGTGGTTGTTGGAGCATCCGGTGATCGTGCCGTTACAAAGGATCGATGCGATATTGATTCCCGCGCGGCAGAAAAACGGGTTATCGCGGATGGTTCGGTCTGTTGCAAGCGGAACATAGCCTTCACAACTTGCGCCCAGATTCAGGCCGAGACCTGCGTAATGCGGCCTTTTCCCGGCAATCCAGTCAAGCATCTGCCATGTTTGGCCGTGCGTCAGAAGGAGTTCTGGATTACGGGCGGCCCTGCCTGACGGAAATATGCGAAACAGCCGCCAGTTCGTTGCGCCAAGGCGGATCAGGATTTCGGCGGTTTCGTCCAGTTGATGCATGTTTCCGGGATGGACGCAGGTAACAACGTCGTGAAACTTGATGCCGCTTGCGCTCGAAAGAGCGATTGAAGCGGTTGACCGCTGGAAAGCGTCATGCTTGTTTCGCAGCCGGTTGTGGCTTTCCGCAGGGCCGTCAAGGCTGATCGTAATGCTCGAAAGCCCAGCGGCAAGGAGCTTCAGTAGCCGCTTTTCGTCAAGTGCATAACCGTTTGTGACCAGTCCCCATCGCATCCCAAGGGCGGAAATGGCGGCTCCAATCTCTTCGAGATCGGGATGCACGAGAGGCTCGCCGCCGGTTATTATGAATGCCAGTCCATCGCCGAAGTGTTCGCGACAGTAGCGGATTATCTTGAGCCAGCTATCGGTTGTCAGAAGCGGGGAGTCGGGCTGCATTCGGCAGTCGGAGCCGCAATGGAGGCAAGACAGGTTGCAACGTCTTGTTATTTCAAGGAAAACGTACCAAAGCCGGTGTTCCCTTGTTTCCATTTGCTTGTAGAGCCGGTTGACAATGGTTTTTCCTCTCTCAAACGCCATCCGTCTTTTCCGTGAGTGTTACCGGATAGTCTTCCACTTCACCAACCTGAATCTCCTGAGACAGAAACTCTCCGCCGTTTGCCGGGCCGTCCGTATCCTCGACCTTGAGACGATACTGTGCGCCTGTATCGTAATAGGCGAAGAATGCCTTGCCGTTATTGTCTGTCTGTTTTTGCTCAAGCGGATTCTGATTCTCGTACAATTGAACTCTCAGGCCGGGGATGGGATTCCCGGTGGAATTTTTTGCCGTCAGGTGCTTTTCCTTCAAGTTGTACGGATCCCTCTGATCCATTGGCGGGCCATAACAAGCCGCCAGTATAACCGTGGTTGAACCTGTAAGCGCAAGCCGTAACAGCCTCTTCAGCATCAATTGCATCGCCGCCCCCCCTCAGAAACTTCTGACTTGTAAAACGCCTTGATGCCGGAAACGTGCTTTGTCACCCTGCATCAAGGCGTGTATCATACAACAGAATCGAGCGCACGGAATGCAACCGCATTCAGTATCCGAATTTGCGCGAGGGCTTGAAGTGAGCATGAACGTACACAACCGGCTTGGATTTAGATGCTTTCGGTATTGTTACCCTGCACGAGCCTGTTCCATTGCAAGCGCCCGACCAGCTTTCCAGTGCCCATCCGGATATCGGGCTAGCCTTGATTGTAACGACCGTACCCGGTGAATAATTCTCGGAGCAATCCCTGTTTATTCGACCGCCAGAATCCTCTCCGCAGTAGATTCCTGCCGGATTGCTGCGGATTAACCCCCTGCCGTTCATTACACCAGCCCGCAGTTCAACCTTCTGATACGAATTGGATGCCTTGCGAGTGGAATCCTGAGCCTGGTGTGTCTGTTCCACTATTCGGCTTGTGTTCTCCGTAATCGAAGGGGCGTCGCCCTCCTGATTCCCGCAACCAAAGACAAATAGCGCAACCGCCAGTGAAGCCAAAACAGGGAATAATTTCATATGGTTACCTTTCCTGAGCCGGACAGTGTGTCAAATTAGCTTCCTGCAATGCCAACATCATTTATCCCTTTTATCTCCCTATTTTCTCCGCGTTTTCCCCCTCCACCACGCCATGTCGCCAAGCCCCACTGCCATGAGCGCCATGGTTCCCGGCTCCGGGTTGGGGATGGGCGCGGCTGAGCTTATCGCGCCTACTGCGTCGATGTCGGCCCCGGCTGAATAGCCGTTCGAACCGACTGTGAGATCGATGAGCTTTACGTATGCGTAGCGGCTGCCGGGCAGGACGCCGGACGATTCGAAGGCGTCAATGTCGATTCCGCGCATTGAGCTGGATGTTGCTCCCACGTCAATCCAGTTGCTGCCGTTACCACTGATGAAGACTTCCGTCGCCTCGAAACCGCCGATTTCGAATACCCAGAGATCCGGCGCATTACTTCCCGATGTTGCAAGGGAATTGTCGGTGAACTTGAGCACGAGGCTTCCGCCGCTGCCCATGGAAGTGTAGGCTATTGTGCCAGGCGGCGTGAGAAGATAATCCGGCACGCCAAGGGCATGTTGAGGATCATCATAGCCGCTTCCAACGCCGCCCGTTCCGGGCATGTAACTGATCACCCTGTCTGCGAACGACACTATCCCAGCCGGGAATTCGATACCCTTGTATGCCGTGGCGGCGGCGTTATTGAACGATAAAAGCATTGAGGCGATAAAAAAAGACAGCGTGATTGCGACGGTTTGCATGAGCGTTCCCCCTCCGAACGTGATGTGCTGCGCTTCAAAAGCAAGCAATGTTCATGCCCGTTTGTGCCGATGGGCAAGTGGCAACGTAACATGTTGTAACTAAAGATACTATCTATATGATTTGAACTGCTGGCGGTGGAAGTGTAAACAAATTCGACAGCGTCATGACGACATCTCTTGATAATATATTTAGATATATAGCGTGGCCATGACGAGGCGCGCCGGGGTGCTGAATTTAGTGTAAAAATTTCCGACTTTACGCCGTATTGACGTATTTCCTTGACTTGAAAAACCGGTTAATGGTAAAAACTACGGGCCTTCCGGCCGGACTATCTGAGGGCAGCCTCATTCCGGATACCGCCAAGACCCGCGATTGCCTGTAAGCGAAGAAAACAATGTTTTTTGGAGGCAGATAATTGAATACGGGAACTTTCGAACGAGGCACGCATCCCCCCGACAACAAGGCGCTATCCGCCGCGA
Organism: Nitrospirota bacterium; assembly: GCA_016212095.1. GTDB lineage: Bacteria > Nitrospirota > Thermodesulfovibrionia > SZUA-242 > SZUA-242 > JACRHH01. Next base: position 46,789 of record JACRHH010000029.1, on the reverse strand, counting down.
AATCCATTACCGAAGCAAAAGTCCCATCCAGAGTGATTATCCCCCTCAGCCAGCATATCGGCGCTCCTTGCCAGGCTAAGGTAGCTGTGGGTGATCTGGTGAAGAAGGGGCAGATTATCGGTTCGGCTGATGCGTTTGTGTCGTCTCCGGTTCATGCCACGGTGTCGGGCAAGGTTGTGGCTATTGCGCCTTTCCCCCACACAATGGGGCGCGACATTCCGGCTATCGTGATAGAAAACGACGGCAAGGAGGAATGGGCCGAAGGAATCAAGGAGCATTCAGACTGGGGCTCGCTCGACGCAGCCGCGCTTCGCGACATTGTGAAGACAGCCGGAATAGTGGGCATGGGCGGCGCTACATTTCCCACTCATGTGAAACTTTCGCCGCCGAAAGAGAAGAAGATCGATTGCGTCATCATTAACGGAGCCGAGTGCGAGCCGTATCTTACAGCCGACCACCGGGTGATGCTGGAAGAGCCGGGCGCGGTTGTAAACGGCCTGAAGATTCTGATGAAGATAGCCGGGGTGTCGAAGGGCTATATCGGCATCGAGGACAACAAGCCCGACGCTGTTGCCGCCATGGAGGCGGTAACGAAGGGCGACAGCTCGATAGATGTCTACTCGCTCAAGGTGAAGTATCCGCAGGGCGCCGAGAAGATGCTGATAAAGGCGATTGTCGGCAAGGAGGTTCCGGCTGGCGGCTTGCCGATGGATGTGGGCGTTATCGTTCAGAACGTGGGTACGGCGGTGGCTGTTTACGAGGCTGTGCGCTACGGCAGGCCGCTTCTTGAGCGCGTGGTATCCGTTACGGGGCGCGGCATAAACGAAACAAAAAACCTCAAGGTTCGCATCGGCACGCCGCTTTCCCAGCTTGTTGCGGAATGCGGCGGGTTCAAGTTCGACACCGGCAAGGTTATAGCGGGCGGCCCGATGATGGGCATGGCGCAGTCGAACCTCGATTCGCCGGTCATCAAGGGAACGTCCGGACTGCTGGTGCTCGATCCGGAAGAATCCGAAATCGCCGTGCATGGCCCGTGCATACGGTGCGGGCGCTGCATCGACGCCTGTCCGATGGGCCTTCAGCCGCAGATGTTGAGCGTGCTGGCGGAGAAGGGCTTTTACGAGGAGATGAAGGAATACGACCTCATGAACTGCTTCGAGTGCGGAACATGCGCGTATGTCTGCCCGGCGAAGCGGCCCATTGTGCAGTGGGTGAAGCTTGCCAAGATGAGCCTCGCCCGCAAGTAGCAGGCGCGCCTCAATAACATTTTAAGGATGGGAGAGAGATGAGCGAAGATCAGCATAAACTGATAGTTTCGGTCAGCCCGCATGTGCGAAGCGATGAATCGGTTCAGCGCATCATGTGGATGGTGTCGCTGGCCCTGATGCCCGCGTTTGCGGCGTCGATATACTATTTCGGAATTCAGGCGCTTATCGTCCAGCTTGTGACGATTGCCGCCTGCGTGGGCTTCGAGGCCGCAACGCAGAAGATCGTTGGAAAGCCGGTTACGATTACCGACGGAAGCGCGGTTCTCACTGGATTGCTTCTTGGATTCAACCTTCCGGCGAACATACCGTTATACATCCCGGTTACAGGATCGCTGGTGGCCATCACCATAACCAAGCATCTCTTCGGCGGACTTGGATACAACATATTCAATCCGGCGCTTATTGGCCGCGCATTTGTGCTTATCTCATGGCCAAAGGCGATGACCACCTGGATGGAACCCGTAAAGTCGATAGCCTCGATGGATGCCGTATCGGCGGCCACTCCCTTGAACATCGCCAAGATGGAGGGCATGGGCAAGCTGGTGGAGCAGTTCGGCGGAACTTCGGCCCTGTACAGCAATCTTTTCTTTGGCAGCGTCAGCGGTTCGCTCGGTGAAACATCGGCGCTCGCGATATTGCTTGGCGGCATATTCCTGCTGGTTCGCGGCTATATAACATGGCACATTCCGGTTTCGTTCATTGGCACGGTGGCGCTGGTTGCGGCTGTAACCGGCGGCGATCCGGTATTCCACCTGCTTGCGGGCGGACTGATGCTTGGAGCGTTCTTCATGGCAACAGACTATGTGACCGGCCCGTCAACCCGCAAGGCGCAGCTTGTGTTCGGCGCAGGTTGCGGCCTGCTCACGATGCTCATTCGATTGAAGGGCGGTTATCCGGAGGGCGTGATGTTCGCGATTCTGATCATGAACTGCTTCGCCCCGCTTCTTGACCGCGGCATGAGGTCGAAGACGTTCGGCGCGGTTGTAAAGAAGAAGGAGGCAGCGGCATGAGCAAGCAGAATAACGATACTGAAATGACCGGCGCCGACATCGCGAAAATCATTATCAACCTTGTTGTCATATACGCAATCGGCGGCATGATTCTGGCCACGGTTTACGCAAAGACCTCGCCGGTGATCTTCACCAAGGCAAAGCAGGAGAAGGAAGAGCGCCTGAAACAGATGATGCCTGAGGCCGACTCCATCGAGAAGACCGGCGAATGGCCGATTCATCACCATAACGCGGGCTACTACACCGCGAAAAAGGGTGGCGAGGCTGTCGGATATATTGTTGAAACCTTCGGCAAGGGTTATTCGAGCTACATAAACACGCTTATCGCTCTCGACCCGAAGCTGGTGCTTCAGAAGATCGACGTTGTAAGTCAGAAGGAAACCCCCGGACTTGGCGATGAGGTTGAGGTTCCGGCATGGAAGGAACAGTTCAAGGGCAAGACACTGGACACGCTGAAGGTTGTAAAAGACGGCGACCAGAAGTATATACAGGCGATTTCGGGCGCGACCATTTCCAGCCGAGCGGTCACGGACGACAGGGTTGGAGGAGGCGTCCGGGGCGGCGTGCAGATGATAACCGATGTCCTTTCCGGTAAAGCACCGGCACAACCGGCTGAGAATGCCGCAGGAGGTCACCACTAATGAGCGCCACGACAATGACTAACTGGCAACTGATAAAAAACGGCATATTCGCCGAGAACACGATCTTCAAGCTTGCGATCAGCCTCTGCCCGTCAATCGCCGTGACCAGCGGCCTTAAAAACGGCGTGCTGATGGGCGTGGCCGTGCTTTTCGTGCAGACGATGGTGAATATCACCATTGCCCTGATGCGAAATGTCATCAACTCCAAGATAAGAATTCCGGTGTTCATGCTGGTAATCTCCGGCTGGGTTTCGGTTGCCGACATGGGCATGGCCGCGTATGCAAGGGATGTTTACCGCTCGATGGGGCTGTATATCCAGCTTATCGTGGCTTTCGCCTCCATCTTGGCGCGCGCCGAGCTTTTTGCCAGCAAAAACAAGGTTACGCCGTCGATGTTCGACGGCATAGGCATGGGGCTTGGCTTTCTGGTTGCGCTGACGATAATCAGCTTTTTCCGCGAGCTTATCGGCAAGGGCAGCCTCTGGGGCGTTTCGCTTACCGGAGGCGTGAAGCCGCTTCTTATAATGATCATGCCAACCGGCGGATTCTTCGCTGTAGGCATACTGATGGCTTTTTTCAACTGGATGGAACAGCGGGGCGGCAAGGCTCCCGCTCATCATTAAGAGGAGGGCGTTATGGAGTTCCAGAAGCTTTTCAATCTTGTAGTGGCGGCCTCGCTCATCAATAATTTCGTTTTCACCCAGTTCCTTGGGCTCTGCATATTCTTCGGCGTCTCGAAGAAGATGGAGACGGCGATAGGCATGAGCATCACGTTCATGGCGGTTATGGTTATAAGCGCGGCGGCCTGCTGGCTGGTTTTCAATTACGGGCTCGTGCCGCTCGACATAACGTTTCTTAAAATCGTGGTATTCATCGGCGTGGTTGCGGCTCTGGTGCAGGTTTCCGACACGATCATGCGGAAGATTTCGCCTGATCTCTATTACAAGCTGGGCGTCTACCTTGCTCTTATCGCCACCAACTGCATCATCGTGGCCGTGCCGCTCACGAACGCGGGCGCGGGCTACACCTTCATCGAGAGCATGTTCTTCGGCGTGGGCTCCGGCCTCGGTTTCGGAATCGCGCTTATTATCATGGCAAGCATACGCGAGAAGCTTGAGCTTGCCGACGTGCCCGCGCCGTTTCGCGGAATGCCGCTTGCCTTCGTGACGACAGGCCTTATCGCGCTTGCGTTTACAGGTTTCGCGGGTCTTATTACTCTTTGATATACAACGAGGTGAAATGAGCCTATGAACGGCATTGGAATAGTTAACGATTTACTTCGCGGCGATCTTGTCGGCGGCATACTGCACCTTGTCGGCAACCTCCCGCTGCCGAGCGTTGGCGTTGGCGGCGGAATCGAGGCCAAGGAGCATGTGGATCTGGTTCCGCTTCTGAAATTCACGCTCGCCTTCGTGGCTGGAGTTGCCGCGATATTCGGGCTTGGGCTTGCGCTCACGGCCAAAAAATTCGCTGTGAAGCTCGATCCGCGCATCGACGAGGTTAAGGAAGTGCTGGCAAACGCGCATTGCGGAGCCTGCGGTTTCGCTGGCTGCGCCTCCTACGCCGAGGCGGTGGTCATGGATCCGAAGGTTCCGGTGAACCTCTGCGCTCCGGGCGGCGACAAGTGCGCCGAGGCTGTTGCCCGCATCACCGGAAAGATAGCGGAAAAAACCGAGCCCAAGATTGCGCGGCTCTTCTGTCAGGGCGGCAACTCGCTTTCGCGCAGAAAATTCAGGTATGAGGGCATAATGGACTGCCGCGCGGCGGTTATCGCGGCGGGCGGCGACAAGTCTTGCATCTACGGCTGCCTTGGCTACGGCTCGTGCGAGCGCGCATGTCCGTTTAACGCCATCACCATGAGCGACGACAACCTGCCGTTGATCGACCCTGCCAAATGCACGGCCTGCGGCAAATGCGTGAGCACCTGCCCCAAGATGGTGCTGGAGCTCGGCCCGACAGCCGCCGCCGTGGTTATAAGCTGCCATTCGAAGGACAAGGGGCCGGTTGTGCGCAAGAACTGCGATATCGGCTGCATCGGCTGCGGCACATGCGTGAAAACATGTCCTTACGACGCGATTGCGCTTGAGAACAACCTTGCGCGCATAGATTTCGCCAAGTGCCAGGTCTGCGGCCTCTGCGTGTCGAAGTGCCCGACGAAGGCGATTCACGACTATCTGCCGGAGCGCGAGAAGGCTTACATCACAGACAAGTGCAACGGCTGCACCATATGCTCGAAGGTCTGCCCGGTTGACGCCGCGACAGGCGTTATCAAGGAAAAGCATTCCATAAACGAGGCAAAGTGCGTCGGCTGCGGCATCTGCGTGGTGAAATGCCCGAAGAAGGCTATTATCGGCACGTTTCGGGCTTCGCGCAAATCGCCGGGCGTGATCGAAGCTGGAGAGACTGTCGGGGCGTAACCGGTTTGTTGGGAACACACGCCGCGCCGGGTGGAATTGTATGCCGCCCGGCGCGTCTTTTTTTTCGACAATTCCCCCATAACCCGCCTCATAAGCAAAACTAATAGCCGAATTTTAAGATTTAACTTGTAATGGCTTGCGCTCTTGATTGATTATATTGACCGAATTTCAGGGGCCGTATATTTGCGCCCGGAAACCGCAGGGAGCTTGGACCCCAATATTAATCCTGAGGAGGGAATGACTATAATGGCGTTAGTCAATCCGCATGGCAAGGCAAAGAAACTCATGCCGCTTCTTCTTGAAGGCGCAGCGCTGGCCGAAGAGAAGCAGAAGGCGAAGACACTCCGCGAGGTTCGCATAACCTCCCGCGAGTGCGGCGATCTCATCATGATGGGTATTGGCGGCTTCACGCCCCTTACCGGCTTCATGGGCAAGGCCGACTGGCAGGGCGTATGCGACAGCTACCAGATGGCCGACGGCACGTTCTGGCCGATTCCGGTCACGCTCTCCACGACAACCGGGCAGGCTGAAAGCATCAAGATCGGCGAGGAAATCGCCCTTATTGACGAGGAGTCTGGCGAGACGATGGCCACGATGAAGGTGACCGAAAAGTACACCTACGACAAGGCCCACGAGTGTCAGCAGGTCTTCAAGACCACCGACATGGAGCATCCGGGCGTTGCGAAGGTGATGGAGCAGGGCGATGTTAATCTTGCTGGCCCGGTCAAGGTTCTCTCGCAGGGTTCGTTCCCGAAGGAGTATCCGGGTATCTACCTCACGCCGGCTGAATGCCGCAAGATTTTCGAGGACAAGGGCTGGTCGAAGGTTGCCGCATTCCAGACCCGTAACCCGATGCACCGTTCGCACGAGTATCTGGCCAAGATCGCCATCGAGACATGCGATGGCGTGCTCATCCACCAGCTTCTTGGCAAGCTGAAGGCCGGCGACATTCCGGCTGACACCCGCTCCAAGGCTATCAACACCCTTCTCGATAACTATTTTGTGAATGACACCGCCATTCAGGCCGGTTATCCGCTCGACATGCGTTATGCCGGGCCGCGCGAGGCTCTTCTGCACGCGCTGTTCCGTCAGAACTATGGCTGCAGCCACCTCATTGTTGGCCGCGACCATGCCGGTGTGGGCGACTACTACGGGCCGTTCGACGCGCACAAGATTTTCGACGAGATTCCGGCTGACGCCCTTGAGACGTTGCCGCTCAAGATCGACTGGACGTTCTACTGCACCAAGTGCGACGGAATGGCCTCCATGCGCACCTGCCCGCACGGCAAGGAAGACCGCATGCTTCTCTCCGGCACGAAGCTTCGCAAGATGCTTTCGGAGAACGAGGAAGTTCCGGATCATTTCAGCCGTCCGGAGGTTCTCGTGATCCTTCGCGAGTACTATGCCGGATTGACCGAAAAGGTCGAAGTAAAGCTTCACAAGGCCGCAACCGGAGTGTAATTAAACAGAAATCCCGCCGCTTTCAGCGCTGTTGGCGCGGATGGCGGCGGGTACGGATTGGACGGGGCGGGCCTTGAAACGGGTTCGCGGCTCTGTTCCTGAAGTGGATGGCCGGGCATGAATGCCGGGCTGAGAATTCCTAAAAAAAGGAGAATGACTATGCCGAGTTTTGTTGATCCCAGCAAGTGTGATGGCTGCAAGGGCGGCGAAAAAACCGCCTGCATGTACATCTGCCCGAACGACCTCATGGTGCTCAATACCGATGAAATGAGGGCCTACAACCAGGAGCCCGACGCATGTTGGGAGTGCTACTCCTGCGTGAAGATCTGCCCGCAGGGCGCAATCGAAGTCCGCGCCTATTCCGACATCGTTCCGCTTGGCGGCCTCGTGGCTCCTCTCATGAGCTCCGATTCGATCATGTGGACGATCCGGTTCCGTAACGGCAACCTCAAGAGGTTCAAGTTCCCGATCCGCACAACCCCTGAAGGTTCGATCAACCCGCAGAACGACAAGAAGGGCGCCAACCTCAACGATAGCTGCCTCTACAACGAGACCGTCATGAGGGCTCCGGACGCCGCCCATATGGTGACCAAGTAGTTTAAAAACCTGGGGAATCCGGTTTTTAAGGTTAATTGAATGATTGAACCGAAAGAATTCGGTTTTAATGGTTAATTGAATAATCAGAGGAGGAATCTGAAATATGGCATTACCGAATAAACCAGCCGGTGAGCTTCCGGCGACACTGAACCCGGAGGTTGTTGAGAAGGAAGTCGATATTCTTATAGTCGGCGGCGGCATGGGCGCATGCGGCACGGCGTATGAGATCAAGAAGTGGGCTCCGGAAGACTGCAAAATCCTGCTTGTTGACAAGGCCGCCCTTGAGCGCTCCGGCGCGGTTGCGCAGGGCCTTTCGGCTATCAACACCTACCTTGGCGACAACTCCGCCGAAGATTATGTCCGCATGATCCGCAACGACCTTATGGGCATCGTGCGCGAAGACCTTATCTTCGACACAGGCCGCCACGTTGACAACTCCGTCAACCTCTTCGAGGAGTGGGGCCTTCCGATCTGGAAGACCGGCGACGACGGCAAGAGCCACGACGGTTCGAAGGGCCTCCCGGCCCTCAAGGACGGCGGCAAGCCGGTTCGTTCAGGCCGCTGGCAGATCATGATCAACGGCGAATCCTACAAGAGAATCGTCGCTGAGGCCGCCAAGGCCGCCCTCGGTTCCGAGAACATCATCGAGAGAATCTTCATCGTGAAGCTCCTTCTCGACGCCAACAAGCCCAACACCATTGCCGGCGCGGTCGGTTTCAGCCTCCGCGAGAACAAGGTTTACATCATCAAGACCAAGGCCATGATGGTTGCCTGCGGCGGCGCCGTGAACGTGTTCCGTCCGCGCGCCACTGGCGAGGGCATGGGCCGTTGCTGGTATCCCGTATGGAATGCCGGTTCGACCTACTCGCTAGTTGCCGAAGTCGGCGGCGAACTCACCATGATGGAAAACCGCTTCGTACCCGCCCGTTTCAAGGACGGCTACGGCCCGGTGGGCGCATGGTTCCTTCTCTTCAAGGCGAAGGCCACCAACAACCTCGGCGAAAACTACATGGTAACCAACAAGGAAATGCTTAAGGACTACCCGCCGTATGGTCTGGCGAAGGTTCCCGCGAGCTGCCTCCGTAACCACCTCATGCTGAAAGAAATGAAGGAAGGCCGCGGCCCCATCTACATGGACACCGCCACCGCCCTTCAGACCCTCGCCGCCACAATGACCCCGAAAGAGGTCAAGCACCTTGAGGCAGAGGCATGGGAAGACTTCCTCGACATGTCCGTCGGTCAGGCCGGTCTCTGGGCCGGAATGAACATCGAGCCTGAAAAGGTCGGTTCCGAGCTTATGCCGACAGAGCCGTACCTCCTCGGTTCCCACTCCGGATGCTGCGGCATCTGGGTTGGCGGCCCGGATGAGGATTGGGTTCCTGAGTCATACAAGGTTCGTGACGACAAGGGCGTTGCCTACAAGCAGATGACCACCGTTTCTGGTCTCTTCACCGCCGGTGACGGCGTCGGCGCTTCCGGCCACAAGTTCTCCTCCGGCTCGCACGCCGAGGGACGCGTTGCCGCCAAGCAGATGGTGAAGTACTATCTCAACCACAAGGACTTCACCCCGACCATCAAGCAGTCGGCGCAGGAACTCGTAGACATCATTTACGGCCCTGTCAAGACCTGGCATGAGTTCAAGGACAAGTCTACGCACCGCGACGTCAACTCGAACTTCATCAAGCCGAAGGGCTTCCTCCTTCGCCTGATCAAGATCACCGACGAGTATGGCGCAGGCGTTTCGACCTACTACATGACCTCCGACAAGATGCTGGAAGTCGCGCAGTACCGCTTCGACATGTGCCACGAGGATTCCAAGAAGATGGCTGCCGGCGATCTTCACGAGCTCCTCAGGGCATGGGAGAACTATCACCGCCTCTGGACGGTGGAAGCCCATCTCCGCCACATCTACTTCCGTAAGGAGACCCGCTATCCGGGCTTCTACTACAAGAGCGACTACAACTTCGTTGACGAGGAGAACTGGAAGTGCTTCGTCAATTCCAAGTACGATGTCGTCAACCAGAAGTGGGATACCTTCAAGAAGGATTACCACCAGATCATAAACGAGGCCGCGGTCTAATCGGGTCTTATTGATCGAGTAGAGACGCATAATGGTAGAGACGCATGATTATGCGTCTCTACCACCGCGCCGCAAGTGCGCGAAATGATATAAAAATGCTTGAGTGCTGAGTCATCGTTGTTTCAAGTATAGTAGCGGCGAAGATTGAGCATTCAACATCCATCAACAGGAGCGACGGAGGATACCAAACATGGCAGGAACAGGAACCATACTGGTCGTCGGCGGCGGAATAAGCGGCCTGACCGTTGCGCTCGAAGCGGCTGAAGTGGGCAACGAGGTTGTAATCGTTGAAAGAAACCCGTATCTCGGCGGCAGGGTAGCGCAACTCAACAAATACTTTCCAAAGCTTTGCCCACCGGCATGCGGACTGGAGATCAACTTTCAGCGTATCAAGAAGAACAGCCATATTTCGTTCTACACGCTGACTCAGGTTGAGAGCATTTCGGGCGGGCCGGGCAATTACGAGGTTACGCTAAAGGAGCAGCCGCGCTATGTGAACGAGCGCTGCACCAACTGCGGCGCTTGCGAAGATGCCTGCGATGTGGAGGTCTCCAACGATTTCAACTTCGGCATGAACAAGCGGAAGGCCGCAAGCAGGCCGTTCGAGATGGCGTTTCCGATGCGGTATGCTATCGACAAGGCGGTTATCGGCACGCCGAGCCAGCAGAAGATTCAGGATGCCTGCCAGTACGGCGCGGTCGATTTCACGATGCAGCCGCGCACTGTAAAGCTCAATGTCGCTTCGATTGTTTGGGCAACCGGATGGAAGCCTTACGACGCCTCGAAGATCGACAACCTGGGCTTCGGCAAGGTTCCCAATGTGATCACCAACATGATGATGGAGCGGCTTGCCTCGCCGGGCGGCCCGACAGGCGGAAAAATCGTCCGTCCGTCAGACGGCAAGGAAGTCGGCTCGATTGGCTTTGTGCAGTGCGCAGGAAGCCGCGACGAAAATCATTTGGCATATTGCTCATACATCTGCTGCCTTGCTTCGATGAAGCAGGTGACATACATTCGCGAGAAGAATCCGGAGTCGAAGGCGACAGTGTTCTATATCGATCTCAGAAGTCCGGGCCGTTATGAGAAGTTTTATAACAAGGTCAAGGCAGACGCCAATGTTTCTTTCGTCAAGGGCAAGGTGGCGAAGGTTGAGGCAGGAGCCAACGGAAACGTTGTTCTGACGGTTGAGGACATGATCGGCGGCGGGCTTGTGAAGCAGGAATTCGAGATGGTGGTTCTGGCAACAGGAATGGAGCCGAACACTGCCACCGACAAGGTTCCGGCAAGCGTTCAGTACGATGAAAACAGCTTCCTGCTGCCCGGCAACATCATTCCCGCCGGCGTGGCTAAAAAGCCGGTGGATGTGATGTCCAGCGGACAGGTATCGACGGCTGCGGCGCTGAAGGCTATTCAGCAGGTTTTGGCCGCCAGATAGGATAGAGGGAGATATAAAGCGATGGAAAAGAAGATCGGCGTATATATCTGCGAAGGCTGCGGCATAGGCTCAAGCCTCGATATCGAAAAACTAAAGGGCGTTGCAACAAAAGAGTTCAAGGTTCCGGTAGTGAAAACCCACGCTGCGTTCTGCGGCGCGGAGGGCATTGAGGTTATAAAGGGCGACATGCAGGCCGAGGGCGTGAACACTATCGTCGTGGCCGCCTGTTCGCATCGTCAGTTTCATGATGTTTTCAACTTCGGCGCGGACAATATCTGTGAGCGCGTTAATCTGCGCGAGCAGGTGATCTGGAGCCACGGCGGCGAGGGCGAGGGCGTTGACGAGGATACCCAGATGCTTGCTGCGGATTATGTTCGCATGGGCATCGTAAAGGTGCAGAAGTCTAACCTGCCCACCCCGTATGAGATGGAGGCGTTCGTCCGGAACATCATGGTGATCGGCGGCGGCCTGAGCGGCATGACTGCCGCGCTTGAGGTTGCCGAAACCGGCTACGACGTCACAATAGTTGAGCGCTCCGGCGAGCTAGGCGGTTATGCCAAAAAGCTCAGGAAGCAGCTCCCGATGGCATCGCCATTTACAACGCTTGAAGATCCGACCATTCAGGGACTTATTGCGAAGGTTTCGAGCCATGCCCGCATCAAGGTTAAGACTGGCGTGGAAATCGCCCGCATCAGCGGTGCGCCGGGTCAGTTTCGCGTCTCGTTCAAGACTCCGGGAACCAAGTCTGAGTGGGATGTTCCGCCGAAGGTGAAGGAAGGCGAGAATGCAACTGTTGCCTGCCCGGTTCCGGCTCCAGATGCCGAACCCGCCGCCGATCAGGTGAGCTGCACCGATATTCTTACGATGGATCCAAACGCCGAGATTTTCGGCGCGATTATTGTAGCCGCCGGATGGCGTCCTTACGAGCCGAAGGAAGGCGAGTTTGACCACTTGGGTTTGGGCAAGCTGAAAAACGTTGTCACGAACGTGCAGTTCGAGGAGATGGCGGCCAAGGGCAAAATTGGCGCAAAGAGCGTGGCTTTTGTTCAGAGCCCCGGCGCGAGCGAGGACGATTCCGATTTCCCGTACTGTTCTTCCGTCACCAGCATGGTGTCGCTCAAGCAGGCGCAGTATGTGACGCAGGACAATTCCGACGGCAAGGCCTATGTGATCTACTCGCACATGCGCACGCCGGGCCTGTATGAAAATTTCTATAAGGCGCAGCAGAACAATCCGGGCGTGTTTCTCACCAAGGGCGCGGTGACCGGGGTTTCCGAGATGGGCGGCGGACTTGTTGTGGATGTCGAAAACACGATTCTCGGCGAGCCGGTTCGCATTCCGGTTGACATGGTCGTGCTTTCAACCGGCATGGTTCCTGCCACGCAGTTCGAGCCGATCATCAATCTGGCGTATCGTCAGGGCCCTGAGTTCAAGGACTTGGAGCTTTTTGGTGGCTACTGCGACTCAAACTTCATATGTTTTCCGTATGAAACCCGCCGAACCGGCGTTTACGCCGCAGGCTGCGTCCGCCAGACGATGACGATGGCCGAGTGCGTTGAAGACGCAACCGGCGCGGCATTAAAGGCGATACAGTGCCTTGAGTCCACGAATCGCGGACAGGCTGTTCATCCGCGTTCGGGCGACACGAGCTATCCGGACTTCTACTTCCAGCGCTGTACGCAGTGCAAGCGCTGCACTGAAGAATGCCCGTTTGGCGCATTGGACGACGACGAGCGCGGCACGCCCAAGCCGAACATCGCGCGCTGCCGCCGTTGCGGAACATGCATGGGCGCATGTCCGGAGCGTATAATATCGTTCAAGAACTACAACATCGACATGATCGGCTCGATGATCAAGTCGATAGAGGTGCCTGAGGAGGATGAGGGCAAATACAGGATAATCTGTCTTGTCTGCGAGAACGACGCCTTCCCGGCCATCGACATGGCAGGCGTCAAGAAGCTCAAGTATTCCGCGGACATACGTTTCATTCAGGTTCGCTGCCTCGGTTCCGTTAACATGGTATGGGTGGCGGACGCCTTCTCGTCGGGCTTCGACGGCGTGTTGATCATCGGATGCAAGTATGGCGACGATTACCAGTGCCATTTCGCAAAGGGAAGCGAGCTGGCCAGCCGCAGGATGGACAACGTTGGCGAAACCCTCAAGAGGCTTGCACTTGAGAAGGAGCGCGTGAAGCAGATTCAGCTTTCGATAGACGAGTACGACAAGATACCCGAAGAAATCGGCAAGTTCATGGAAGTGATGGAGAGCGTCGGATTCAATCCGATGAAGGGCTTCTAGGAGGAGAGTGATATGTCGAGCGCAAAAATGATTCAGCCGGATCTCGATTTTGTGAAGGAGATTACCGCGCAGGGCGGCGGCGAATCGCTGAAAAAGTGTTTTCAGTGCGCCACCTGTTCGGTGGTCTGCAACCTCACGCATTCCGACAAGCCGTTCCCGCGCAAGGAGATGCTCTGGGCGCAATGGGGGCTTAAGGACAGACTGATGGGCGACCCCGATGTATGGCTCTGCCACCAGTGCAGCGACTGCACCGCATACTGCCCGCGCGGCGCGAAGCCTGGCGAGGTTCTGGGCGCGGTTCGCAAAATGAGCATAAGGGCAAATTCGTGGCCCGGTGTCCTGGGCGGACTGGTTGGAAGTCCGGCAGGCCTTCTGCCGCTCTTTTTGCTGCCGGTGTTCATCTTCGGCGCGATTATTATGGGCTTGGGACGGCTCGATCATCTGCACGGCCCGATTGTGTATGAAAAGCTGATGCCAATCCCGGCGGTTGACACAGTATTCATACTGACCGCGCTATTTGCGTGCTTGTCGTTTTTCCTGGGCGTTACAAAATTCTGGAAGGCGATGAGCGATGCAACAGGCAAGACCGGCGCGCAGGGAAGCGTTATCCCTTCAATTGTCGAGACCGTCAAGGATATTATTGCCCACAAGCGTTTCGACAAGTGCGACGTTGCCAAAGGCCGCGCCTCGGCGCACAAGTTTGTGTTTTGGGGATTTGCCGGATTGGCTGTTGTTACAACCGTAGCAATAATATACCTCTATGGATTTCATTGGGAATCGCCTTACGATATGAAAAATCCGGTGAAATGGCTTGCGTTTGTGAGCATGCTGAGCCTTCTCTACGGTATATTCAGCGTCATTGCAAACCGGAACGCTAATGCCGAAAAGGCAGGCAAGGGTGGCTACTTCGACTGGCTGTTCATTTATATCATCGTTGGTGTTGCGCTTACGGGGACGCTTTCATGGGGCATACGTCTTCTTGATATAGCGCCGCTTGCGTATACGATTTACTTCTTTCATCTCGTTTTTATCTTCTGCCTGTTCGCGTATGCGCCGTTTTCCAAAATGGCTCACATGGTATATCGCACAACCGCGATGGTATTTGCACGACACACAGGTTTTGACAAATAGTTTGATGAGGATATAATCAGGAGTCTGCCGATACGGACGGAGCCTGAAATAATGGAGTTTGGAAAATGGCTACAGTAAGGTCTCTCATTGGAAGCGTGCCGCAGAATGTGGTGACAATCGATCGTGACAGAAGCGTTCATGAAACAATGGGGCTCATGGTTGAGTATGATATTGGCGCTGTCATTATAACGGAAGACGGCAAGCCTGTCGGCCTGTTTACAGAGCGAGATGTTTTGAAGTGCTGGGCGCGCAAGGAAGACACAAAGTACTTTAAAGAGATCAAGGTGAGCGATGCAATGACGACTAATCTTATCATTGCCGAGCCTGATGACGATCTGTGCTACGTTTCAACCGTCATGATAAAGAACCGGATCAGACATCTTCCGGTTGTGAAGGAGCACAAGATAGTCGGTATGCTTTCGATCAGGGATGTGGTCAAGGCGCAGGTGCTGAGTTTGCAGTCCGAGAACCATTACCTCAAGGAGTATCTTGCAGGCGACTATCCGGGCTGATCTGACATGCGGTTAAGACAATTTCAGGCGCTCTTGTGAGCGCCTGTTTTATTTGGGGGCAAGAAAATGGCGATAATAACACTTCTTGATTATGGCGCGGGCAATGTCCGCAGTGTTCGCAACGCTATACGAAAGCTTGGACATCAGGTTATTGATGTCGAGCGTTCTGATGACATATTGGCAGCCGACAGGCTTGTATTTCCCGGTGTGGGAAGCTTTGGAACTGCCATGAGCAGGCTTGAGCGCGACGGCTATGTGGCGCCGCTTCTGGAGTATCTGAGAGCGGACAGGCCGTTTCTGGGCATATGCCTTGGAATGCAGACGCTGTTTGAGGGTAGCGATGAGTGTTTTGGTGTAAGGGGGCTTGGCCTTATTCCAGGAATGGTCAGGCGGTTTGAACCAAGCCACCTTTCGGTTCCCCAGATTGGCTGGAACGGCGTGAACATGCACAAAAAATCGCCGCTTTTTAATGGCTACGGAGGCCAGAAGTTTTATTTTGTTCACTCATTTCGCGCGGTTGTTTCTGAGATCAATCGCCACTGGGTTTTGACCACGACAAATTACGGCGATGAATTCATAAGCGGCGTTCAGAAGGGCAGGGTGGCGGCATTTCAGTTTCACCCGGAAAAGAGCGGCGATGCAGGTTTGCGAATCATACGTAATTTCATCGAGGCTGATGAACTGTCACCTTCCGTGTATGAAACTGATCGGCAAAATCCGGTTGAACCTACGCAAATTGCCAAGCGCATCATCGCATGCCTCGACGTGCGTACCAACGACAATGGCGATCTGGTGGTCACCAAGGGCGATCAGTACGATGTACGCGAGCAGGGCGAGGTGCGAAACCTCGGCAAGCCGGTTGAGCTTGCGGGCAGGTATTACGAAGAGGGCGCGGACGAGATTACGTTTCTTAACATAACGGCGTTTCGCGATTTCCCGATGAAAGATCAGCCGATGCTTGAGGTCTTGCGCCGGACATCGGAGAACGTGTACGTGCCGCTCACAATCGGCGGCGGCATTCGTGAGTTTACCGACAGCGAGGGAAGGCAATATTCGGCTCTGGATGTCGCGTCAGAGTATTTTCGTTCCGGGGCCGACAAGGTTTCGATCGGCAGCGACGCGGTTTACGTGGTTGAGGAATATTTGAAGTCGGGTGTGAAGACTGGAACGAGTTCCATCGAGCAGATTGCAAATGTTTACGGCAATCAGGCGGTAGTCATATCGGTTGATCCTCGGCGTGTCTACGTGAAGTCGCCGTCCGACACGTCGCATGTCTCGACGCGCACCGCGTTTCCTGGGCCTGATGGCGAGGAATACTGCTGGTATCAATGCACGGTGAGGGGCGGGCGCGAGGGCAGGGATGTGGACGCAGTGCAGCTTGCCAAGGCGTGCGAGGAGCTTGGCGCGGGCGAGATCCTTCTAAACTGCATAGATCGTGACGGCACTAATTCGGGTTTCGACATCGAGCTGATAAGACTCGTGAGCGAGGCGGTGTCAATTCCTGTTATCGCCTCAAGCGGCGCGGGCAGGGTGGAGCACTTTTCGGAGGTGTTCGAAAAAACAGACGTGGAAGCAGCGCTTGCCGCCGGGATCTTCCATCGACGCGAGGTTCCGATCTCGCACGTCAAGAAACATCTTAATGAACGTGGCATTGTGACAAGATAACAATAAAACGGGCGGCTAATGGCCGCCCGTTTGGATGGTGGATTATTTATTGGGATGCGTGTGCTACTTGTCTTTATGGCAGTCAGTGCAGATTGAACTGACGGGAGCCCTGAGGAAGAAAGCGGAACCGCCGCGCCTGCTTGCATCAGGACTTTCACCGTTTACGCCTGATTTACCGGTAGCTCCTGTGGTTGTGTCATGAGGGTCATGGCATGAGGCGCACTCGAATTTGCCTTCATACAGCCAGAATTTATAACTGATGCCGGTGGAGTTCTGCCCCAGTTCGTTCATTCCTGAGCCGGTGCCGGCATTTCCCTTGAAGGCCGAAAGTGGAACTCCAGCCCTGCCGTCAACAACCGGAAAGCCAACCGGATGATCATCGCGAAGGTTCTTGCCGATAAGCGCAAATGTATCTCCTATCACGGTTGTCATGCCAGCTGCCCAGTCGCCGGAATTTGCCGCATCGGTCTTGCCCCAATAGTTGTATGTCGTCAGCGTGCTCAGTGCAGTTACGCCGTCGTGGCACGAAAGACATGTAAGTGAGTTCATTCCAATATCGGAACTGTTCGCAATCACAGTGCCATTTCCGGCTACAGTGTCGGAAGATACGGTTGCGCCATATGTTGTGAAGCCGGTAGGGATCTTGCGGTTCCACAGAACGCCACGCAATATATTGCCGTTCTCATCCGGAAGGTTTCCCTTGCCTGCGTTATGCGGAACATGGCAAAACTCGCAGGCTGAAGGGCCTGCCGATCCCTGCCATGTGTAGTTGCTGTGTCCTGAATTTGATCCGGACAGGTCGTGATGAGAACCCTTGATTTTTGCGGTTGCAGAGGAACCCGACAACAGGTAAGTCAGTACAGCGATTGCAACTATGACCATCTTTTTCATGGCGTCTCCGATATTTGGCGTTACCACTAATCAACCTGAATCTACGCGCACAGTAGTCCGGCAATTCCCAAGAAATCGTCTTAAACGGTGCGGAACCGGATGGGTGATGAATAAGCTCCCCCCTCGCCCATCCAAGGAATGCGGTTTTATATCATGAACCGGCGGATAAAAGCAAACAAAAAATACGGGTATTGAAAACTACTGGCCATTGCTTCCCTGGCGGATGGCATCGTATGGTTCCTTGCGGCAGCTTTTCAGTGCTGGAACCAGAGCGGCAAGAGCACCGGAAAGAGTCATAATTACAATGCATGCAACTCCAATCGAGGAAATAATTACAGGTGACGGCCAGAGAAATGTTATGTTGCCGAGCGAATGTGTAATAAGCCGTTTGAAAGTGACTATTATCGCCAAACCAACGCTGACTCCGGCAAAACCGCCGATTCCGCAAATGATTGATGCCTCCGTGACAATAAGTCTGAGCGTATGGAATCTGGTTGCGCCCATGGCCCGGATCAATCCAAGTTCACGCTGTCTTTCGTTGACCGACATTGCAAATACCAGGCCGATAAGCATGATGGTCATCGCCCAGCAAGCCAGACCCGCGGCGATCACGCTCCACAGACTAGCCTCGATTTCCCTCTTCACCGATGAAATCATATCGTTTGTAAGAAGCGCCTTTATACCCTTGAAGGACGCCTCGATTTCCCCTGCCACAGCCTTTATGTCACTGTCACGCGAAACCTTTACCATGATCGATGATATCTGATCCGGCCTCACGGTTAGCGGCTTCAATGAATCCCTGGCGGACTTTTCGATCATGTCGCGTGCAGCCTGCATTGTCATGAAAATAGAGTAATCCAGATACCTCATCCCGGTTGGGTTCATTGAGCTTCCAACCCGGAATTTCTTGCCGAAAAATGTCATGTATGGCCCTTCGGAGGCATAAAGTGTTTCCGCGCCAATTGTCACCGGATCCAGTGTTGCCTCAGGCGGAAGCTTGTTGATATGGGATACCCAAGGCGTGATTGTGAAGTCAGTCGCTGTGTCATATGCAACCAAAAGCACAGTCGGCATGCTACAACACTGAAGCACTGCCGATACCATGAAAAGTTGCGGCGATACCTTCTCGATGCCCTTGATTGCGGTAACGCCCGGAAGCACGCTGCCGTCCATGTAAAAAGCTGTTGGCTCACCTGAAAGAAGCACCTTGCGCCCCTTGCTTTCGTAGCCGTCGGGAACCACCATGATGTCGGCGCCAAGCTTGGCCATGCCGTTTTGCAGGGTACTTTCCACCGACTCGATGATGGTGGAGGCAGAAAATATGAAACCGGCTGCAAGGGCCGTGGCTAAAGTTATGGCAACTGTACGGAAACGCTGCCGCCAAAGGTTTCTCAAGGCAAGCCTGAAAAGTGTCATCAAGTTATCTCCCGAATGGTATGAAAACGTAATAATAACAGTTTGTCACCATGAGCTGATAGCGGAATTAAAAAAAGGGGCGGCATTGGCCGCCCCTTTCGCTTAAGGCTAACGGAATATCGCTTACTTCGGTATAACCGTGATGTATGCCTCGTTTGTCATGGTCATCGGCATGTGGGCCTTGGCATTCTGGCCGGAAGCGCAGTAATGCGGCATTGCATTCGTGGCTGCCGCCGGTGATGTTACCCTTGCGTCGCGGGCTATGGTGTTGTCGGTTACAGTGCCACCGCTTGTGCTGACCTTGCCATAATGCAACATGTTGTTTGCATCGAGGTTGTAGGTCGACCAGTAGAGGATCGTGCCGTCGAGTCTGACATCGTGAAGCTTGTAGATCGAAGTGCCGTCCGTAAGCTTCTGTGAGCTTGTGCCGACGTTGATCTTCGATACGCTTGCGGTAATCGGGGTTGTTGTGTTGGCGGGGTCGATTGTGAGAGCTGCTTTTGCGATATGACCGCCGTGTCCAGCCACATAAACAGTTCCGGTATAGGTGCCGTTTGTCTGCTTTGTGATAACGCCGTCTATTCCGCAGAGAACCGAGCTTCTGGTCGGGTCACCGTGACAATCGTTGCAAACTGAAGTCAGTCCGCCGATCTTTGCTCCGGTTGTAACGTCGTAGAGCTGAAGCGAACCATCGTACTTGGTATCGTTGGGAGCAGCATGGGGCTTGTGGCGAAGTGTAAGAATCGCGTATTTGCCGTCGGTTGTCGGAAGTGCGTCATGATTCTCGCCGCCGATATTGTTGTCGCCGTTTGCGCCGTTCATGACAGCAAGGGTGGCGGCGTTAAGAACGAAAAATCTGTCGGCTCCGGCAAGCATGATCTTTGTGCCGTCTGCCGTCCAGTTGGAGCGGAAAGTGATCGTGCCGGCTCCGCCGGTGATTGTGACCGGGCCAACAAGCGCTGTGACTGTGCCCTGTGTAAGCGCCGTTGCGTTCAGGATGTAAGCAGTGTTGGTTCCGTCCGTTGTACCCTGCGGTGTTGCTGCATTGTTAACAATAACAAACATCTTGGTTCCGTCCGGGCTGGTGCTGCCATGGAGGAACTTGTAGTTCTTGCTTGCAAATACGCCGCCGAGGCTGTCGAGGAACACATTTCCGGCTACGGCGTTCGGGATTGTGGTTGTCGTGGTTGTGGCTGCGGTTGTCGTGGTTGTGACTGCGGTTGTCGTGGTTGTGGCTGCGGCTGTTGTCGTTGATGTTGTTGTCGTTGATGTTGTGTCGTCATCGTCGCTTCCGCATCCGGGTGTCATTCCGACTGCGAAAACTACGGTTGCCGCTGCGCAAAGATAAGCGAGTTTCTTCAAAAAGCCGTGTTTGAACTCCATCAGGTAAAAACCTCCAATTTTAATGTATATTGCGTAGCCAGACCGTCTACGCGTCAGCTGACGGTCACGCCGGTTTGCTGCCCGGCTTGATTAAATGATCCCCTCCCTTCTTTTCGATTTGATGATCGATATGGCAACAACATCCGGAAGCCGGAAAGTCGTATCTAATTTCATTGATGTGTATCCGGTGAGAAGGGTATCCGTTATCTTCGCTTTGCATGAAATGGCATGGAGCCGGATAGAAGATAACGAATTTGTCATTTGTTGCGAAATATCTTTCCTTCAAATTGAAGTTACAGGAGCGTTGCCAGGCTTGTCAATGTAAAATTAGAATTACAAGATGATCTGCCCCGAATAATTTCATGGCGCGGTAAGTCTGTGCAAGATTGACATTGCCGCATTGGCTCAACCAAAATAAAATCCATAAAACCTGAACATGGCATTATTCAATCAATCACGGTTTCAGACCACAATATCGATAACCCATGATCCGGTGAGCGGATGAAGCTTCCGCGTATCCCGGAGAAGGCGGCTCGCGTCATCGGCGTCCTGTTGCTCTTTGCTTCAGTTGCATGGGCATTTTCGATCCACATCCCAACTCTTCGCGAAGGCTACCTGAACGCCGGCGACGACCATATGCATGTCGCTTTTTCGAACGAACTGAAACGCGCATGGGAGGGCGAGGGCAGACTTCTGGGCTGGAACAGGCTCTATGGATCCGGCGCTCCTCTTTTCCAGATCCGCCCTCCCGGTTTTTACGTTGCAACAGTTGTTACTCACTATCTCACCGGTTTGACAATCGAGCAGGCGCTGAAATTCGTTGTCGTTTTCGGATTCTGCCTGTACCCCCTAACGATGTTCGCTGGCGGCAGGCTTCTTGGGCTTGGTTTCGGAACGGCCTTGTGCATAGGCATTCTCTCGCCGCTTCCGATAAGCCTTTGGGGACATACAATAGACGCATACCAGTTTCTTGGCGTTCACAAGCAGTTGCTGGCGAATCTGGTTTTCCCGCTTGCAGTCGGCTCTATGTGGCGACTATTGCGTGATGGTTCATATGGCCCGCTGTTTGCCGTGTCGTTTGCCGCGATGTTCATGACTCACCCGTATATCGCATACAGCTTCGCCTTTCTGGTTCCGTTCATGCTGGTTGCGCTTGCATCGTCCGGTCAGGACTGGCTCTGGCAAAAAACTATTCCACGCACAGCCCTTTGGCTGATGCCGGCGGTTCTCATGACAAGCCTTTGGCTCATCCCATACGCATCATCCGGCGAGATACGGGCGATCGATCCGTTTCTCTCCCGCCATAAGGAATTCGATGTGACAGTCTGCACGACAGCCGAAACACTTCGCCAATTCTTCCTTGGCGGCATTCTCGACACCACCCGGTTTGCAGGGCAGTTCGGCGTGGTGGAATGGGCGTCCGGAGGTGAATGGGGATGGCTGAAAAACGGCGCATGGGTGCGTCTTCCGCTTCTTAGCGCGCTTGCGGCTTGTGGGCTGGTATTCTCCTTGAGGAAACGTGAATCGGCTCAGCACGGCTTTCTGGCGCTGGCTTTTCTTATCGCGTCGATCCTGTTTCTTGGCCCGGACGATTTTCCGTTCCTTGACCTTATTCCTTTTTCAACCGAGTTTCAGAACATACACGCCGCGTTTATTTTCGACTGGGCCGCCATCATGCTCGGCGGTGTTGCGCTTCACAGGACTGTGATTTATGCGCGAAGCATCGAGAGACGCAAGTTCCGGTATGCCGCGTATATCGCGCTGGCTGCCGTCCTGTTCAACTCCTACGGCGAGAGGACGTACGCCGCCGGTAAACTTGCCGATGTCCGCAACATAAACACAGTGAACGGACGGTTGGTGCCCAGTCCCGGCATGATGAAGGCATGGCAGGACTTCAAGGCTGTGGTTGACCGCCTGAATGATTCCGTTGAATCCGGTAATATCAGCGCATTCCCTCATTCACATGATGATGGCGTTACATATAACGAGCTGCCGAACATGGTCAACAGGCCGATGTTTCTGTCCGGATTCCATCCCATCGGAGGCGTGTACGACATACTTGTCAGAAAATACCGCTCCGATATTCAGACAAACCACGCGCTTCAGCAGCTCCTCAATGTCCGATACGTTATAAATAGCCCATTTCACAAGCAAGGCGATACCAAATGGCCGGATACGCTTGAACCTTTATATAAGGACAAGTTCTGGGAATTGCTGCGGGTTAAGGGTGATTATGGCGATCTCGAAGCGATACCGCCAGGATTTCTTGGCTTTGTTGGGAACGAGGTCGAGTGGGACGCGCTTATGGAGGCATGGGTTTCGGCATATGCCAAGGGATCATCGCCATGGCCATGGATTGTGAACTTCTCCCGCGCCGGTCTTTCCGATGACGATATCCGCAGTGTCAAACCGTTCATCTCGGTGGTGATAACCGGCAGAAAGGCAGCTCCGCCCGCCTTGCTGGCCGATATTGCTACTGTTCCGTGGTCAAGCCTTGGCGATGGTTTCAGTGCCCTGAACGAAGGGAAATTCCAGCCGGTGAAAAAGCTGGGCAATGCCGAAGATGCGTTTTCTTTTGAATCGGTGAGGCGTGACCGCAAGGCCGACGAATTTCGCATAAGCGCGGGCGAACTTACGCCTGTGATATTCAAGCGGGCTTTTTACCGTGGATGGGATGCCGCTATCGACGGCAAGGCTGTTCCAATATACAGGATGTCGCCAGGATTTCAGATGATACTCGTCCCGAAGGGCGATCATATCGCACAGTGGTTCTACACCGGCCCGACCAACTGGAAGTGGGCCAAGGCGGCCTTTTTTGCGGGCATTTTTTTTACATGCGCGTTGTCGTGGAGAGGATTCGCGCGTTCCGTGCATCATCCGCCTAACGACGCAGCGAAAGTTGAAACAGCATGACAGTTTCAATCCGAAACAGTATGAAGTGGCTGCCCACAGCGATATGGATGATATTTGCCGCTGTTCTTGCGTATAAGGCAATATCGGAGGCGGTGTTTCGCGTTCCGGTGCTCATTCACCCGCCATCCGGTTGGAGATTCGAAACCGGCGCGGCTGATTTCGTATGGAACTACACTGTGGGCATTCCGAAGAAGGAACAGGGTTTCCGCATAGAAATAGCAACGGACAGGGATTTCAAAAATATCATAAAAAGCGTGACAACCGGTTCAAATGAGATCAAATTTGGCCGTGACTTCATGAAACCAGGCCCGTATTACTATCGAGTCAGGTTCGAGCACGACGGAAAGATGCGTCCGTGGAGCGGCAAGATCATGTTTTACGGGAAGGGCGACGCCTGATGCGCGGCATCACGATGCGCGGCATACTTATTGCGCTTTTTGTTCTGGCTTTAAACGCCATTTCAGCCGGAACGCTTCATGCCGGCAGCATTCAGATAGAGCCTGAAATCAAGCCGGTGGTGACCTCCGACAAGATCGAAATCGTGATAAACATTACGAACAAGGGCAACGAGAAGGCGGTGGATGTTCGCGCCGAGTTGTCGCTTGGAACTGCCTCCGTGTCTTCGGAAAAAATACCGGTGCTGGAACCCGGCAAGCCGCATAAATGGACTCTCGGCATCAGCAGGGCGGATGCGGGCATTGTTTCGCGCGGGGTCTACATTCTTTCGGTGCTGACCGTATATCACGACGCGAACCTCTACCCGTTCTCGATGCCGACCGTGATTCCGGTGTCTGTAGACATCGATGCCGCAGCGTTGAAAACAAGGCATGTGGAAGCGGAGCTGAGCGTATCCGTAATACGCGAAACCGGACGGATCGTCCTGACACTGATAAACACGTCGCCTCGCGCAATAGCCGGGCGATACGCGCTTGTTCTGCCAAGGGAACTTGAGACGGCCAATACCGGCGCTACGGCAACCGGCGATTTCAGCATCGCGGCAAACGGACGCTCGAAGCATGTATTCGATGTCAGGAACCAGGGCGCTCTTCCCGGAAGCAGCTACCGCATATTCGGCATGGCGGAATACGACGATGCCGAAACCCGCGCGCATTACGGCATTGTGCTTCCCAACATGGTGAATATCATGAAATTCAAGGGTTCTGAAACCGTGTTCCGGCGACAGTTTATAATGGGAATTGCGTTGATAGCCGTGTTGCTGCTGATTACGTTGCGGATCGAAATGGGCCTGTTCAAGCGGGACGAGGCGTGACGGTATCGGATGTGCCGCATGAAGAGTGGCGTGAATGCGCCTCGTTATGCGCTTGGTCGTCGATCTATCACGATCCCCGATGGCTTGAACTGATTACCGGAATCTACCCCAAGCTTCGTGTGCGGCGGCTGGTCTGCCGCGATTCAGGCGGGCAGTTGCTCTGGCTTCTGCCGTTGGCGGATATTGTTCCGCTTGGGAAGCGGCTGCCCATGATGATTTCGCTTCCGTTTGTGAACTACGGCGGATTCATGCCTGCAAAAAACCGAGCGACTCCGATGTCGGACGACGAAATCAGACCGCTTGCCGATCTTTTCGATCAAAACCGGGCGTTCGCCATCGAAATACGCGAAACGGAATCCCCGCCGCCGGGTTTTCAGGTTGAGGACGAATTCAAGAGATTCGTTGTTGAATTTCCCGATAATCCGGATGATCTGTGGAACAAGACCATCACCGGAAACGCCCGCACCTGCGTTCGAAAGGCCGACAAGGCGGAAGTCAAGGCGGTTTTCGGTCATCCCGATGCTGTCGCCGTATTTCAGGATATTTACGAGAGAAACTCCTCCAGTCACGGCACTCCGATTCATCACCCCCGCTGGTATCCGGAACTTGCGACCATGTTCCGGGACGAGACGGAAATCGCATTGGCCGAATACGAAGGCAGATTCATCGCCGCGCTTTTCATGCTGCACCACGGCGGCGCAACCATTCTGCACGCTGCGGTTAGCGATTCTGCATTTCGCAAGATTCCGGCAACCGACAAGCTGCTATGGGCCTCGTTCGAGCGGCTGCAAGCTGGCGGAAAGATAAGGAAATTCGATTTTGGCCGAACGCGCGCCGTCGGCGAAAAGCATTTCTTCAAAAAGAAATGGGGAGGTGTTGAACAGCCGCTTTACTACGCATATATGCTGAAACCGGGGGCGTCTGTGCCGCGCATCCTTCCCGAAAATCCGAAGCTCGGCCCGGCGATTCAGACCTGGAGGATGCTGCCGATGGCGGTGAAGAGGTTTATCGGGCCGTGGTTTCGGGTGCGGATTCCGACATGAAGCGGTTTTTTTCGCGCGCGAAGTGGTGCAAGGGATATAATAAGTGCAATTCGATCATGCAAACGGAGCAAGGGATATGGCTATAGCGGACGAAATTAGCGCTCATTTACCGTCTTTGCCGGAACATCAGCAACTGGAAGTTCTTGATTTCATATTATTTCTCGAACACCGGAAGCCTTTTGCAGCTATTCCGGCAAACAGTGACGGCCGTAAGCCTTCCTTTGCCGAACATCCCGCATTCGGTTTGTGGAAGGATCGGGAAATTGATTCGGTCGAGTATGTGCGGGCTTTACGTGCCGAATGGGAAGACAGGCCGTGACGGTGCATAATGCATCTTTGGTTACCCGCAATACTAAAGATTTTAATCCCGGCAGGCCCGGAATAATAATTCCGTACTCTTGTTGACCAATTCCGCACATATTTTCAGGCATTATGCCAGGTGATGTTCATGAAGCATTGCGGCTTTCCCCCTCCGCCAGATTTTATCTCAGGGTTGCGGGATCCGCTTTCGGTGTTTTCTGGGTTTGGCACAGCCTTCGCGGCATCGACTGGACTCAGGCGGGCTTGTTTCAAAACATTTCGTGGTGGGGAGTTGCCGCGTCTTTCCTGCTTTCAATCTTGATATACGCAAGCAGAATGCTTCGCCTTCGCCACTGGATCGGCGCGCTGAGTCCGTCCGGCAATGTATCGATTACTGAATGGATAACGTTGTATCTGAAAAGCATAGCGTTCGGATCGTTCACTCCGGGGCGGGTTGGCGACCTTTCCAGGATTGTTCTGATGGAGAGAACGGGCCTGAGCCTTTCCCAAAGAAGCCGGGTGGCGATATTGGACAAGTTCACCGATATGCTTTACATCCCCGTCGGGATATTGCTGACCGCCGGAGTTACCGGAGAGAAGATCGGGATGTCGGCTGCGTGGATTGCAACAGGCGGCGGCGTGATGCTTGCGATATGCCTTGCCGCGTTATGGCGGTTTGGGCGCTTTATCGGGCTTGGGGCGCTGGCCGAGGGAACTGTAATTACCGCCGCCGGATTCGTCCTGTTCGTTGCAAGCAACGTGTTTCTTTTTCACGCTGTCGGCATCAACCTTTCCATTGCCGACATAACGGCGATAATCCTGAGCGTGGGGTTGCTTGCGAGCCTGCCGGTGAGCATTGGCGGGCTTGGCGTGAGGGAAGGGTCGCTGATTGCGATGCTTGGCATATGGGGCGTGGATGTTGCGCGAACACCGCCGCTCATTGCCATTGAGCTTGTGATGAACATGGCTCTGCCGCCGCTTTTGTATGTGGTTTGGATGATGTTGGGTTACTGGAAAAACCGCCCGGCCCAAAATGGGCATGAAATTTAAACTGAAAGAAACATGTGGTTGTTTCGTGTTATCTTTATGAAGTTAACTCTCTAACAAAACATAGCATGTCCCACTCCAATACAGATATATCGATTGTCGTCCCGGTTTACAACGAATCCGGAAACATTGAACCGCTTGTGACCGCAATTACGGAGCGATTCGACGCATCCGGCATGATCTTTGAGGTTCTGTTTGTGGATGATGGAAGCCGCGACAACACCTTCGACGCGCTACGTAAAGTCAATGAGCGGGACGGGCGTTTCAAGGCGATTCGGCTCAAGCGCAATTTCGGGAAATCCGAGGCATACATGGCGGGTTTCGGTCTTGCGGTTGGCGAGCTTGTGGCCACGATGGACGGCGATATGCAGGACGATCCGTCCGACTTGTTCAAACTGATTGATGAGGTAAAGAGCGGCGTTGACATGGCTATCGGTTGGAAGACTACCGGCAAAAGCTCAGCAACGAAGTTCTACCTGTCACGTTTATTCAACCGTATGATAGGTTTCATGACAGGATCAAAGCTCCATGACCTCAACTGTCCGCTTCGGGTGATGACAAATAGTGTAGCCAAGAGTCTATACATATATGCATCTCTTCATCGATACATCCCAATACTTGCAACAAGTCAGGGGTATTGGGTGAGCGAAGTGCCGGTTGCAAACCGTGAACGGCTTCATGGATCGTCAAGTTACAGCTACTCAAAGTATTTCGAGTCTTTTTTCGATCTTATGACAGTGCTTTTTGTAACATCCTATCGAAAGCGCCCGCTTCATTTCCTTGGCCCAATAGGCATGGGATCGTTTTTGCTTGGCGTCTGGATAGATGCCTATTACACGTATCTTGGGCTTGCCGGGATAGACAAGATGAGAAACAATATCCCCAGCCTGCTTCTTGGCCTTGCGCTTATCATGATTGGTGTGCAGATAGTGCTGTCAGGGCTTGTCGGGGAGATGATTTCACGAGAGCTAGGGGTTGGGCAGAAGCATCACGAGCATTCGATCCGAACCACGATTGGCCTTGATGATCGTTTACCGTGAGCAGACTCAATGAAACCCGGCTTGTTGTAAACGCCGACGATCTCGGAATTGCTCCTCATATAGACGCCGGCATATTCGAAGCGCATAAAAACGGCATAGTCACATCTGCCTCTCTGTTTGTAAACTACGAATGTTTGGCTGTGTCGGTTGCAGATATGAAAAAACATCCGGAACTGGACGTAGGATTGCATCTCAACCTGACTTGGGGTGAAAGCATCGCGGACGTGCCATCGCTTGCGACTAATGGCGTTTTTTGTGGCGGCGTGAAGCCGTTTATTAAACGTGCATTAACAGGCGGCCTTGACCGCAAGGAGATATTTCGCGAAATCGAGGCGCAGATGAGCCGTTTTCGCGATTTCGGCTGCCGGTCTTCACATGTTGATACACATCAACATGTTTATATGATTCCAGCAGTCGCCCAGGCAATTGCTGAACTTGCCCCACGATTTGGATTTCATTGGGTGCGCGTTCCTATTGAACGTTTTCCCGGAGCAAGCCCAGTCTGGCGGACGTTTAACTGCTGGGTTTCAGCGTTAATGTGTCGGGTGGATTGCAGGCAGTCGCATAAAGTGACAGGCGTATCGTATGCCGGAGCCATGGATATCGGTCGTCTGAAACGTCTGATTGGCTCCCTTGGCCCCGGCATCCATGAGCTTGTCTGTCACCCGGCTGCGGATTGTTCGCCTGAAAACATGCCTGCGCAAGACCGGCTTGCTGAGAAGCGGGCTATCGAACGTAACGCTCTGTGTTCTGCGGACGCGAGAGCGTTTGTAAATGCACGGAACATATCATTAACGAACTTCATGAATATTGACAGGATGAAGAATGCCGCATAAGACCACAATCCGGGACGATACGTCTGCCAGACATCTCCGGAAATACACGAACCGGAATCCGGTACACCGTCTCACACTTGGCCGCTTTTTCGATGCGCTGGCCGAGGAGATGCGGCTGTTGAATCCGGAGAATGTGCTTGAATTCGGTTGCGGGGAAGGATTGCTGCTTGAACAGTTGAAAAAGCGCGGCATCAGGTTCCAGAGCTACACTGGAATTGATCTTCGTGACGACGCGCTGGAACATGCCCGTTCACTTCACCCGGAACATCTGTTTCTGAAGGCTGACCTGCTTCAATGGGAGCATCCGGCAAAAAGTTTCGATCTGGTCATTGCCTCGCAAGTTCTTGAACATCTTTATAATCCCGAAGTGTTTATGGAGAGGTTAATGCACTATTGCGGCAGGGATATACTTCTTACCGTCCCGTTGGAACCGTGGTTTAGAATCATGAATTTGCTGCGCGGCAGAGACATCCTTCGTCTGGGAAATCATCCGGAGCATATAAACCACTGGGGATTGAATGAATTCAGGGCATTGGTCTCACGGTTTGCGTCAGTGGAAAAAGCCTATTCTGTCTTTCCGTTCATCATCATACATGCCCGCAGCTTATCAACGTGAAGAACCAATGCGATCATATCGAAGCACTATCATCGGTGAAAGCCTGTCAAATAGCATAATCCCACGTTTTCTACGAAGAACAAACCCTGCATCCCCAAGATTACGACTGACAGTTTTGACATCCGTCGGATAAACCGTGATGCCGCCGGGATGTTTTTTGGGCGAACTATAATAAAAATTCCCGGAATTCTTGATTTCGACAAGCAGGCTGTGGCGTGTTATCCGGGCAAGCTCGGACAATGCCTGTCCAAGCTCGGCAGGCCTGATGTGGTGCAGCATGTTGATGCAAAGCGTTATATCGTATTCCTTGTCGTTGAACGGCATCGCCAATATGTCAGCTTCATGAAAGGATACATTTGACAGGTTCGCCGCGTTCCCTCTTGCAATTGCAATGGTTTCAGGCGAAAAATCGGAACCGGAGACTTTCTTGAGATTCGGATACCGTTTTGCGTTCTCAATGGCAAAGTCTCCGATTCCGCAACCCACATCGATCAGGCTCTCGGCGGATGCGCCAAGGTTGGCAACCACGCCATCAAGAAGACGAACAGCAATCTGCCTTATTCTGCGCTGCCATTTGCTGTGCTTGCGCGGGCCATCAGGACTGGCGTCATAATATCCGCCCTTCTCAACAGCGCTCCGCCCGAAATAGTCTTTAGTGGCCTGTTCGTGTTTTGAATCGGTCATGTGCATCAAAAAACCTGCCTTAACAACAATGCCTGTATGAGGCGAAAACCATATTTCGTGATCACCTTTGCCCGGTCGTTCAAAGTAGCAACCAGCTTCACGCAGCAGACGCTTTAATTCCGGTGTAAAACTGTCGCCCATCAATTCATATGCCGATGCGCAACGGCAAATTTGCGGGCCAGCAATTCAAACGGCACTTCCGGGCCTTCCGTGCTGCCGTTTAGATCCATGAGTTCAGGAACCATGCTTTCCAGCTTCAAGGAAAGCGCTTCCAGTGTATCGGCTTCGGTTGCCAATCCGGGCACATCGTCGGATGTGGCAACCCATACTTCAGCTTCGTCATCCCATTCGGCACGAATAAAAAGAGTTTTGGTCATAAAATAGTTCCGCCATCCCGGTTTTCAGACGTTTGGTAATGGCAATGCTTGTAATGCAGCCGCGCCACCTCAACTATCGATAATAATATCATCTATCACTGACATCACATGGAATGATATTATCAGCAAACTCACAATGCAGACTTCTGTTGCATATTTCCAGCTTTTCGCGCAATGTCCTTGCCTCGCTGAAAGAAGTCATGTCCGGCTCCAGTTGTAATCGTCAACCTCATATCTTCCATCTTGATGCCGGTAAAAAATGGCGCCGGGTATGGGGCCACCTCACCCCTCACCCCGGCTGGAGAGCACCAGATGCCTGAACTTGTGCCATATCGTCCGTCCCATTGAGCGCTTGACCAGCGTTTTCAGGCGATCCTCGACTATCATCCGCCCAAGCACTCCGGCCTTTCTCCGCATTATGCCTTCAAGGAATTCAATGCCGTTGCCCCGGCGTATGCCGACCCTGCCGTAAACCGCAGGAACCGAAGCATCCACGCGCGCAAGCGATACGTCGGAAGTGCAGATTGTTTCGTATCCGGCCTCGGTTGCCGCCCGGATGAGGGACGGACACGCAAATCCGTAAGGAACCGAAAACGATTTGACGGCAGAACCGAGGCGATCCTCAAGAATACGCCGCGAGTCGATCAGCTCTTTCAGCATTTCAGCGGGCGCAAGATCGGGAAAACAGCAATGCGAGCAACTATGCGACCCGATTTCCATTCCGTAGGCCTGCATATCCCGAAGCTGCCGCCAATCGACATATCCTGCCTGCCCCACGAAATCGGTTGCAATGTAGAACGTCGCTTTCATCCCCCTGCCTGAAAGCATGGGAAACGCTGTTTCGTAATCGCTGGCCTGCCCGTCGTCAAAGGTCAGCGCAACCGATTTTGCGGCATCCGCAGCCGAGAGGCCGCGAATGCCGGCTACGGTCTGCGTCAGGAATCCGTTGCCGGCAATCCATCCGACGTGAGCGTTGAACTCGCTTCGGCGCGACAGATAGGGCCGGTGTCCGGGCGGCCATGAATCAACCGGCGTATCGTCGGGGAGAATGACGTGATAGACGAGGATGGGAACGGTGGGATCAGTCATGCCGTCAGCACTCGCTCAGCGCATCAACTTTGAGAGTGCCTTCCGCGGCAAGGCAGCGAATTTTCTTGTTTCGCTGGACAGAAACGGCATCGGGTCGTCCCACGCAAAAACCGAATATACCTTTTTGCCGCGAAGTGAATTCAGCCAGCCGAACAAATTCAGCGCGCCGGACGGGCGGTATCCGCGAATGAACGCTCTTAAATCCATGCCGAAAGCCAGCCACCTTGTGTCGGTGCGATAATCGGTCTGGAGCGCAATCCTGTCTCCCTGAAGATAACGATGTGCGATATGCGGGATGTTGATTCCCGATGCCGCGCCCAGATAATTCCAGAGGGTAAACCGCGCGTTGATTTCAAGAAGCACGTACCGGTTCCGGCGCGAGTCGCGCTTGAAGTCGAGCTTTACCGGCCCCACGAAATTCATCTTTTGCAGCAATTCCGTGCCGAGCCGGATAATCTCAGGTTCCTTCACAAGCTCAAGAAACGAGGATTCGCCGCAACTCATCGGATACGTCCGTATCTTTTTGCCGGTGAAGCAGGCAAGCGGCATGGAGTCCTCGTCGAAATACGCATGATAGCTGTAAATCTCCTCCTCGCCTCCCTCGATATACTCCTGAATGACGAATTCGCTTCCGAACTCCCGGATCAGATCGAACAGGAAAACGAACTCGTCCCGGTTGTGCGCAACCAGCCCCTTCTGCGGCTGGCCCTTCGCGTATTCGATAACAGCCCTCGACTTGAACCATCCGATATGCGAGTTCGGCTTTAGAAGACATGGCAGCTCAACCGCTTCGAAAGCTTCCGACGCGGACGCAAACGATGATGACAGCAGCGTTTTGGGAGTGGGAAGATCGTAGCGGGCCGACAGATCACTGAAACGGGCCTTGTCTATCGTATCTTCTATGAACGATGCGTCAGGCATGAGGAACCGGTAGTATTGTGACAGCACATCGCGATTCCTTGAAATGGTCAGCAGCTTCTTGTCGTCACCGTAATAAAGCGCCGGACGGTCGGGCAGTTCCATGCCGATTGCGATCATGTCGTTTATGGCACGTTCAGTATCGGAAACCCAGTCGGCAATGATTCGCTTTCCGGCGCAATGCCGTGAAAACCTGGCCGGATCGTTGACGTCGGACAGTGCCAGCAGGCAATCTATGCCGGTGTTCCTGAAACACCTGATCATGCTGACGCTTCCGCACAGCACTGCCATGAGCGGGTCTTTTTTCATGTCCCCCTCCGCATGAGGCGATCAAGCCCTGATTTTGATTTTTGTAAAGTCGGAGGCTTGAAAAGCGACTTCAGCAGACTGTTTCCCGTCCTCAGAACCGGATATGGAAGGTAAGTTGCCAGACTCAGAACACGAGTTTTCAATTCCGGAGATGTTGCATATGCCTTCCTGAAAGAGGCGCGGGCGTCAGCCATTCTGCCCTCGCGCATGTAATGCCGGCCAAGTGAAATCAGGTTGTCGGCCTGTCGGAGCTGAACAATCGTTCCGATTTCCCTGTTTCCGGCATTCATGTTGTTGTGCTTTTCAAGTGTTTTAGTCATCCTCAGGAGCGTTACTTCAATCTGCTTGCTCCTTCCGCCATGATGCTCCCGGTAGATGGACAACACATCGTCGATGCAGTCCACATCGTACTGCCTCGCGATCCGCAGCCACATGTCGTAATCCTCGATAATATCCGGAGACTGATCGTACATGCCGACCTTGTCGAAACACTCCCGCCTGACAATGACCGAGCAGTTTGGAATTACGTTGTTCTTCAGGAGCTTCAGATAGGCGTTGCTGCCCAGCTTGCGATACTGATCCAGGCCGGGAGGCAATATCCACAAGCCCTCATCATCGAAGGATCTTGCATCTGTGTAAGTCATGCCCACATTGCTTGGCAACGATTCAAAAAAGAGCATCTGTTTTTCGAGCTTTTCCGGCAGCCACAAATCGTCGGCGTCGTTGAACGCAATATATGCGCCCCTTGCCGCCTTGATGCCGGCATTCCGGGCGCTTGAGGGGCCGCCGTTTGGCTTGCGGATCAATCGTATCTGATCCGGGTGCAACTCGGCGTAACGCTCGGCAATCGAGACGGTTCCATCCTTCGATCCGTCATCGACAACCAGCACCTCAAAATCCGTATAGGTCTGCGCCATCACCGAATCCAGCGTTTCTGCGATATACTTCTCCGCATTATAGGCAGGAATGACAACGCTTACAGTCGGAGTGTTCATCTCATGCCCCTGCCTTTTCCATGTAAAGCCGTTCGTATCCCGACACGCAAGCGCCGATCGAAAATTCGTTTCTCACGCGTTGGCTTGCCGCCCGTGCCATCGAATCTCGACCCGCCGGATCGGCAACAAGCGCGGAAACAGCTTTGGCCAGTCGGCTGGAATCTGACGGAGGCACAAGAATACCGCTTTCGCCGTCCCTTATCAGCGTCGGATTTCCGCCGACATTCGTGGCCACAATGGGACGGCCCGCGGCCATCGCTTCCAGAATGGCAATCGATATGCCTTCGGTAAGGGACGGCTGTACAACGATGTCGAACAGTGCCAGCAGTTCCGGAATATCGTGTCTCTGGCCCAGAAAATTAACATGCCGGCTCATGCCAAGCCTCTCGACCAGACCGGTCAGTTCGCCGAGAATGCCGGTTCCGTCCGCCCCTACAATCAGAAGTCTGGCATCAGGGAAACGCCTCACAATCTCAGGCATGGCATCTATCAGAAAACGCTGGCCTTTCTCGTTGCGAAGATTGCCCACGGTTCCGATCACCATGCATCCGTCGAGGTTCATCTCCCGCCTGATAACGGCGGAGCGTTCCCCGGAAACGACGTATTCTTCCGGATTGATGCCATTATGAATGGTCAGGATTGCAGATTCGTCAAGGCCGCATTCGGATGCAAGCTCCTGCCTGAGCGGCTCCGAAACAGCAACCACCTTGCCACCGACGCTTTTTATCAGTTTCAGCCCCCAAACGCCGGATCTCACGCCGAACGCGCTGCGTCCATGCACGGTGACGATCACCGGTTTTAGCGCAAGACGCGCCGCAAGCCCGGCATGAACCGTGGCCGCAACCCCGTGGCAATGAACAACGTCGATTCCGTGCCGTGCCATCATGCGCGCAAGTTTGATTATAAACAGCAACGAGGGAAGCCCGCTGCGCTTGACCACGTCGAATGGAATCCCCATGCTCCTGCACTCGGCATCCCGGTCACCATCCTCGAAAACCCAGACGCATGGCCGGAAACGGGCTCTGTCGAGATTCGACACGATATCCACGGTAACCTTTTCAGCGCCGCCCATCAGCAGCCGCTGGGTTACATGCAGGATGCGAAGTTTCCGCCCTTCGCCCATTACCCTGCCGCGTGATTCCCCGTGGCGGGAACCTTCCTGAAGACCATGATCATCGAATCGCCGGAGCCAAGCATCCGCGCAACCGGATACAGGAACCAGACCAGACATCCGCTCAACAGGCGTATCATCAGTCTGGGCAGTTTCTTGATGCTGTAAGCCCTGCCGGTTGGGCCGACAGGCGATGTTGCCGTAGCCGCAGCCTGGGAGGTTTCGGCGGCTGCCGCAGAGGAACCGCTTTTCCTCAATGCGTTGACGATCGAGTTCTCCAGCTCTCCAACAGTGTACGGCGGATGTATCTCGAAATTGCAGTCGTCCGCAAACTCAAGCCCTGCCTTTTCGGCGGTGCGCCTGAGAGTGTCGGGAGAGAACTGATAGATGTGGCCAGGCGGCGTGGGATGTTCCCATGCGCCGATAGTTTTGCCGAATAAGGCATATGTAATCCTGGGGAAAAGACCGGCCGCATTCGGGGTGGACAACACCACAAAACCGCCCGGAGCGGTCACGCGGCCCGCTTCCCTTAGGGCGCTGACCGGATCGCGCAGATGCTCGATCACATCGAAAAGCGTGACCGCGTCGAAGGAGTCGTCCGGAAAGTCTATCCGCTCGCCATCCTGCACACTGACAGCGTCTCCGAACCGCTTTCGGTTCTCGTTGACCAGCCGCCTGTTCAAGTCGGTTCCATATGGCTTCCATCCCTCGGAAGCGGCCATGTCCAGAAAAATCCCTGTCGAGCAGCCAAGATCGAAAACCTTTGAAACCGGACGGCTCTGCCTCTTGAGAAGCTCTATGGACAACCGGAACTTTCTAACCTTGTGGTCATCGTGCGATTTGCGGATATTATCCGACGCCGGATCTTCGGGCGCCGCCGGACGATTGTAGAACTCCACGAGCTCTCGCTCATCGTAACGCGGATTCACATAGACAAGACCGCACCTGACGCATCGGACAATGTTAAAGGCGTTCTTCCTTACCAGAAGCCGTGTGTCGTCTATTTCACAAATGGGGCACTTGACATGTTCCATCAATTGATCCTCCCGGCGCGGTAAATCGGTTAATTATTGCGGTTAATTAATTTATATTTATCATGCACAAGCCGCACCTGAGCATTGCCGTCTCCAACAAGGAAGAACCATGGCATTATAAAACAGCGCAACAACGTATTTGCAACTTGTTCAACATTGTGCATTCGCGACCGCTTCTGCCTTGCGGATCGGCACGGTTGCACGGCCTTCCCGCGCTTCGGCTAAAACAATCTTCGCATGATCGCCAAGCGTAACAGGCGCAAGGCCATACCGGCTGACGAGGTATCCGGCGATTCCGGAAAAACGTTCAAGGAAACGCGCCACGTCGTCATCGGTTTTATGATAAGGCGAAGCTCCGGGAAAGCATTCGTTTGAATGGAACATTATGTTTATCACCTTGCAGTCTGTTTTCTCAAGCAGGTGATCCGCAAGCCGTTTCATCTCCTCGAACGACGAAACCGTGGGCCGCAGCCACAACAGGCTTGCAAGACCAAGCCTGTGCAGCACTCCGCGCATACGCGTCCAGCCCGGTATCGAGAAATACCTTTTGGCAAGATATTCAGGCAGCCTGTGCGCAAGCCCCACTGTAAGCGGAGTCTCAACGATTTTACGACCGTTTCCGGCCTCGATAATGAACGGCGCATATGTAAATGAGCGGAAGTCAGGCCCGCCGTCAGATGAATAATCGGTATGCGGCACAACGCTGGAATCGACCACGAAGCCCAATTCGGCAAGCAACGATGCATCTTCCAGACAGAATCCGTACCTGCCGGCGCGGTAGCTTGTTGGCGCAATCCCGATCTTGTCCGCAAACATGGCGTGAAGCCCGGCCAGTTTCTGACGTTTCAAATCAGCCGGCATTACATGAAGATATGTCGCTTTTTCGCCAGTTTCATCCTGAGCAAACGGCGGAGTATTCCATGAATGCAGGTGCATTCCTATCTCGCAATCGGATGAGGGGAGGTTGCGGATTACGGCGCACGATTCGTGATTATCCAGAACCGGATAATCGACAAGCCAGGTCGGACGTATTCCGGCTCTGTTCAGTCGATCCTGGAGGGCAGGAATGGCGGCGATATTACGAACGGTGGTAACTTGCTCCGGACGCCAGCGCGGCATGTCCTCCTCGGTGTCGATGGTGACAAGCAGGTATCTCATGCCTCTCCCGCTTTTCGTTCAAGTAAATGCTTGATTTCACGCAGTCTGTTCTCGACTGCGTATCGCATATGCCTTTTCTGCAATTTCACCCATGTCAGTCTGTTGGAGTGTGTGCCGAGGCTCTTCTTGTAGTCTACCGCGCCGCCGAGGAAATCGAATACCGAATGGCCGAGTGCGGCGTTGTATTTGATCGCCTCGATCAGGCTGACAAAGCCAGGACGCACCTTGTTGCTTGTATAGTTGATGCCGCTCTGGTAGAAGAATACCTTCCCCTTGTAGACGAAATTATACAGGCAGCCGATAACCTCATCGCCGGCAGATACTTTTGCAAGCTGCATCTCGCCGCTGTCGAAACGTTTCCTGAGCAGCCCGCGATGGAATCCCTCGAAGAAATCGCTTGCGAACGCGCCTGGCTCGCCCCTGGCGCGCCAGGCCTTCTGGTGCAGAACCACAAGCTCGTCATATATCTCCAGTGCCCTGTCAAGGGTTGAGGCGCATTCCAGCACCACCGGCCCCTTCTGCTGGTATGCCTTGTATGACCGGACAACATTCTGCCGCGTGCTTTTACTGAGCAGTGAGTTGAAATCCTCGCTCTGTCTTACCATCTCAAGATCCACATAGTAGGATGGGACGTCCCTTTCGACAATAAGCCTGCATGAGGGGTTGATACTGTCCATGCACGTACCCGGCATTGCGGAACGATCCAATGCCGGAAAGAAAAATTCATCCCATTTCCATTGCAGTGACTCCAGTATCCCGGTGAATTCCGGGCAGCTCAGGCTTTCGCCGCCAAGAATGCCATTGTATTCCAGGCAAAGCGAATCGACAACCGGATTGCCGCTGGCGTTCAGGAAAAGTCCCCTGCCGGTTAATATATTGTGGCGCACCACCCTTGAGCGACCGATGAAAAATGCCGCTACCGGTTCGGCATTCTTCAAGACAACGACAAGAGACACGCTGTCCCTGTCCGGGAGGCTGCCGATCCAATGCTCGATCCAGCCCCACGAAAGGAAATATGGCTCGTCTGAACCATTCGCAAGCCCGGCCCATATCCTCCCGATACGGCCAACATCCGACAGCCCTATCACTTCGGTAGTCATCAACCTTCCCCCCGCCATGTTCATTCTATCGGCGGCAAGATGCCGCTGCCGGCTCCCGTTTTGCCTTCAGATAGCCGTGTATCGTCCCGGCGTAACCGATTATCGCAAACCAGTTCGAAGCCACCCTGAACCACGTATCGCGCCCGGCCAATGCCTTGATCGACCTCACTATCATCCCGCCTGCGTGACGGACGATCTGCCACGCATTCCTGAGCGCGAAAAGTCTGAAGTAGTCACCGGAATCGCTCATCGATGAGTCGCGCGACCGCATGTATCCGCCGTGGGCGTACTTGGCCGCGACTTCGTAAAACTCGCGCACCGAACCGCGCGCCTCATGATGGATTAGCGCCGATTCCTCAAAGACGGTACGCAGGCCGCAAAGCCGTTCCATGCGCATGTGCATGTCGATATCGGCTCCTGATGTGAATCTGTCGGAATCGTATCCGCCTGCTTTCAGGAAAGCGTCCCTGTTCATGACATTGTTTCCGCCGCCCCACGGCACAAACCCGGTTTTCCCTATCTTGTGCTCAATCGAAAACGGATTTGTGGATGCGTAGTACTTCTGGGCAAACGTAACCCCTTCTTCCACAAGCGTTTTTCCCACAACGCATCCGACACCCGTTTCGTTGATCCTTTTCATCAGATTCGTTATCCACGACGGAGTCGGGAAACAGTCGGCGTCGATGTTTGCTACATACTGACCATCGGCATGGGCTATCCCGGTGTTTCTGGCGGCAGGCCAGCCCTTTTTCGATTCGAAAAGATACGTTACCGGATACCGCTTCACAATCGCCGCCGTGCTGTCGGTTGAGTTGTTATCCACCACCACAACGTCGAAATCAGGGTAATCCTGAGCAAGAACAGCACGGATGCACCGTTCCATCGTTCGCACGGAATTGTATGCGGCTATAACCACCGTCACTTTCGGAATCGGCGCGCTCATACTCTCAGACTCATGTATGTGAAGACCAGAAATATCATGCCCCGCGCATACACCCCCCATCGTTTTGTCGTTAACGTTTCAACAAAGGTTTTCTGCGTCTCAGCACCGCCTTCTTGCTCCCGGATGGCAATCGACTTGACGCAGTATGCCAGACAGGACGTCGTATAAAGCTGAATGTCGTAGCCGAAATTCGAAAACTGTCCGGCAAACATCAGGCCGATGAAGGCTATGCCGACACCGTCGGCGATGCGTCGAATGCTCATCATGCCGGAACTTTTGCCGCAGATCTTCCTGGTTGCAATCACGTCCCTGAAAGTGCGAAGCGCAATCAGGATGAAAAGGGATATGCCTACAAGACCTGTTTCGGAAGCTATCTGGAGTATCATGTTATGCACCTTGATGATCTCCTGCCCGATATCCTTCCCGCCCACCTTAAGCTGTTCCGCAAAGGTGGAATACTGGTTGAACAGGTTGGGCGATTCCCCAGAGCCGACACCGAAGACAGGATTGCCATAAACCATGCGCCCCGCACTGCTCCAGAGCGCAAGTCTCTGGCCGCCGGTTCCGCCCTGCTCCTTGTCGGCGGAGATGGTGCCGAAGCGTTCCCAATGCACCGACGAAACATTCGCCAATGCTATGGCAACCGGCAGAATTATCCAGAGCAGCTTTTTGAAGTTTACCAGCCTGAAGATCAGCATGGCGACAAATATGCCTATAACGCCCACGTAACCGCCGCGCGAGTTTGATCCGGCTATGCCGTATAACAGAAGCAGGAAATATCCCATCCCCTCCAGCTTGCGAAGCCAGTCGGCATCGTCATCCGTCGAAAAGACAACAGGGTAGATAAGCGCGCCGACAAGCGAGAATGCGTAATTGTTCTTGTCAAGGAAAAAGTAAGGCGCCAATCTGCCGTAATATTTCGACACGTATGCGAGATCCGCGTAGGCTATCACCATGATCCACAGGATGAATACCAGCTTTTCACGTGTATCGACCGCATTTGTCAGAAGCAGGAAAAAGAACAGCCCCTTGAAATAATGATCGATGTATTCGCCTTCCCATACTTCGTAGCCGTTTACCATGCGGGAAAGACACATCCAGATAAAAAATGCAACCATCATCTTGAACTGTGGAGCCAATACCAGCCGTTTCTTTGCCGACAACATGAGTGAAGCAAGAGCAAACAGGGGCGTGACAAAGAGGGGCCGAATGGATCGCAGTTCAACATACAGGTAGTTGTATTCAAGAACAAAGTACAGATAGAAATACGACAGGCCGTAGATCGGGTCTTTGAATGACCAGAGCCACGTGCATACGGTCAGAGTTATGAGAAATAGTTCCTGCTTGCCCATGAAGTATTGTTATTGTTTATTCCGGTTATCGTACCCTATAAAGCGAAAAGGTTTCATCTGTCAACATTCCGACTTCGCGCCATTACTCTCAGATGCCCGATCAGTCCGGAGGGTAGCAGTCGCTTCGCGGCGCTTCGCAACGCTTCCGACAGCCAAAGCTGTGCCTCAAGCATATAGGTTCCAACAGCACGGGGACGAACGCTGACATGCAGGTTGTCACGAACCTTGTCCGTCCATCTGAATTTGTATTCTTCCGTGCCGCAAAGAAAATCGAACTCGGTCATTCCCTCCCGCACCGCCTCCTCAACGGCATATCCTGTAATCACCGATCCGGCGTGATATTTCTCGAATTCCCCCAGCCTGCCCGACTGGTAGTAACTTGTTGTTCCAGCGAACGAAAAACAGTAGAGGGCAGCTACGTCCCTGCCGTCCGCTTTCACGAAGTATAGCCTCAGCCAGCCCTTTTCGATGAAACGTAGCGCCACAGTCTGATGAAACCGCATGTATCGCGCACTCTGAAAACTCCCTGACATGCCGTGCCAACGGTCGTGGTGCATGTTCCGTAACTCCTCCATGCGTTCCGGAAGGTCTTCAGCTTTCTCCACGCGGTAAAACGCGGCATCGAAATCCCTTTCGAACACTCGCCGGTGTTCCTTGAGCTTCTTTCTGAAATTCCTGCTTTTTCCGGCCAGAAACTCGTCCCAGGACGATTGCAGGGGGATGAACGGGCAGGTGGTGTGATGGCGTTTCGATATGCGCCATCCCAATTTATCCGACTCCCGATTCAGCCGCTCAACGGTTGACGAACTCTCCGGAATGTCTTCAAGAACCAGCATGTCCCACATCGGGCGCAACCGGGCCAGCTTTTGCGCGACAGCCATGCATACGGAATCTTCCCAACCGGCATCTGCAAATATGTCGAGGTAATCGGGCGCTACATCGCCGCCTATGCCGATAAACCTGACAATATTTGCATGAGCAACTCCGAACAGTCTTTTTCTTTGGCGATAAAACGGGGCAATTCCGCGAAT
This sequence comes from Nitrospirota bacterium, assembly GCA_016212095.1. GTDB lineage: Bacteria > Nitrospirota > Thermodesulfovibrionia > SZUA-242 > SZUA-242 > JACRHH01. The sequence continues at coordinate 5,418 of JACRHH010000029.1, read as the reverse complement.
CGATCCGGAATCGTCACGTACTACGACGATAAAGAGGCTGTTTTGTCCGCCGTACACGCTCCACCAGGCATCGATCCATTCCCATGTCAGGAATATCGTGCGTGCTTTCGACCGCTCAAGAATCCGGTTCCATTCGTCCCTGAGACCGGGCAATGCATCCGGTTCAGACACCACTTCGGCGGAAAGTGGCTCTGGCGCCGGCATTTTCATGAACCGGTTTCCCGCAGGAGTTTCAGGATATGGTAAGCAACCCTGCTAAGCCGTATATATGCCTTTTCCATCGGGCTTCGTTTCGGCCTGACAAGAAGCGTGCCGAACCCGTTGCGCTCGTTCTTTGCCCTTGCGGATTCTATGTCGTATTCAACCTTCCGAAACGATACGTCGCAGGTTGCGTCATCGAAGATGACGTATGAAGCCCGTGGGTCGGTATCCCTCGACTCGCCGATGCTGCCCGGATTTATCAGGTAACTGAAACCCGGCTCAATCCTGAATGAAGCCACCGGCATTTTTCGTATGCGGCTGCTGTCGTCCATGGAATATGCGGCCTCCAGGTGCGTATGCCCGAAAAATCCGATGCGAACCTGCTTGTGACGCTCTCTCATTACGCCGAAGCTTTGGGCTGCCGCGCGCGCCGAATTAATGTACTGATCCGTTGAAAACAGCGATGAATGAAACATCAGCGCCTTTTCAGCAATAAATCCGGTCAAAGGCAGGCCTGTCAGATAAGCTAGCGCGTCGTTGCTGATAACCGTCCGCGTCCACAAAACAACCTCCCGCGCCACGTTGCTTGTGCAGTGCTCAAAGCCCTGTCTTCCGGCAACCATCAGGTCGTGATTTCCCGCAATGGCCTGCACATTGTGTTCCCGCGCAAGCGCGACGCATTCATTCGGGTTGCTCGAATATCCGGTGATATCGCCCAGGCATACAAGCGCATCGGCATCCTGCCTGCCGATGTCGTCCAGAACAGCTTGAAAAGCCTCCAGATTTGCATGGATGTCGGAGAATATCGCGTATCGCATCATGTAATGAAAGCATATTTCAGAGCGATTCGGGGAATTTGAGGTGCGTTCTCGGTATCGAAACGCTTGCCCTTCCGGTGTCGTCGTGAGGATTGCAAACCGTGCCGTCCAATACTTCGCCCGCAAGGCGTATGGATGTATTTGCCGGATCGCCGGTATAAAAAGTGATGCCCTGAAGATCGTCAACCGCAGGTACGAAATCGCCGTCGATGTCATCGCGAACCATATCGATATCGATAACCGTCCGTCCACCATGGCTTGTCGCCCTCCACGCAAGGTTTTCGGTGGCCATATGGAAGGTGAGAAGCCTTGACGTTGTGGTCACATATATGTTCCCGGCATTGTAATGCCCTGCAATCCTTTTGAACGCGGAAACGGCTGCATCCGGAAGAATCCCGCGGCAACCCGCCGGCTTCCTTGCCATATGCACATACACCACGGAACTGCCTCCGGTCTCGATCAACCGGCCAAGATTCTCCGCCGACAATGTTTTCCCCAGCGAATCGGCTCCATCCGAAAACCAGTCTCCGTAGCGCTGGAAGCAGTACACCTTGTCTCCGCTTGCAAGCGTCCGCTTGTAGATGAGCGGATTTTCCACCAGCAGACCGAGCTGGTCTTTTTTCCGAAGCAGCACCGGTCTCCGCTCCAAAACACCATGCGGCATCATCCTTAGAACGCCGTAGAGCAACAGGCTTCCTGCCAGCCATTTACGTCTGTTCCTGCTTCGGGCAATATCTCTAAAACCTATGCGTCGGCCCTGTCCGATCAGCGGCGTTACGATCATGGGCCAGTAGAACTTGATGCCGAATTTCTTGCACAGATCGGTATGGTACTCGACTATTTTGGTGAAAACGCCGCCACCGATCGATCGTTCGCGCATTCCGCCAAGATAGTTTATGTTCTGGAAATTATGCATGTCGCCGTGATCGACCCACGTCCGCACCCGCATTCCGCGCCGCTCCATCTCGGCGAAGGCCTTCTCGGCATATGACCGCCTGAAGCCGCCGTACTGATTGAAATTGCCGTATGTGTGAAGGCAATCGAGATAGCCTGCCCTCACCAGCTTGCTGATCGCATCGGCATACGGCGAGGGTTCATCTGACAATCCCTCGAAATATGAGAACGCGCAACTGACGTCGGAATCCACGCAGTACATCCAGAATGAATCACCAATTTCAAGATTCAGCCCGGTTCCAAGCGATGTGTTTGTTTGGGTATTCAGAAATCGGTGAAGCTCTATAAAATTCTCGAATGCAAATCCATCAAGATCGTTGCATATCGCAAGAGACGCCTTGAACGGATATGGGTGTTTCCTTAAAGCAATTCGCGACAGCATGACCCACCCACCTTGGGAACATCAATTGCATCGAAGCAATTTAACCGCTGCCACTCCCGTTCAGCGGTACTATGATTTTAGCCTTAAACCATGCCTTGTCAACCACGGCTGACACCACGGATGACGGGGGCCGCGCGATGATGTAGAAATGGATAGCGATGCTCTCCCTATGAAATCCTGATTTCCTTCACGTTCTTGATGTCGCGCAGTTTTTCCAGCACGCGCGAGATGCGTTCGGTTGTGCTGGTTTCAACCTTCACCTCGAAGACTGCCGCGTCATGAACGCTGCGCCCGGCCAGCTCCACCATGTTGAGGTGCGCCTTGTGGAACGCGGTTGTCACCCTGTTGCCCAAACCGTATTCATCTTCGGCGATGATTTCGAGCAACACTGAGAAGTTCGAATCCGGCTTGTCCGGCTTCCACTTCAGGTCGAAAAGTTTCTCCTGCGCCATATCATCCAGCTTGGCGCAGCCGGATCTGTGAATTACCAGCCTGTTTTCATGGAAGATTCCGATGCAAGTATCCTTCAAAACCGGGATGCAGACCGGACAGTGGCCCACCGAGAAGTCCAGAAACGGCACTCGCACGAAAAGCGCCTTGGGTCTGCTCGAAAATATTGACGTGATGCGGTTGAAGAAGTTTGCCTCCATCATCCGTATATTCTCTATCCGCTCCTTGTTCACCACGCGCATGTCCAGCAGCAGTTTCTCTGCGTTGTTCCTGTTTTCGAGTATTCCAAGAAGCACCGCCGACTGTTCCGATTCCGTGTAACGGTTTTTGAAGCGCCGCCAGAAATCGTCCACGTCCACCTGATAGCGAAACAGCATGCGCTCCAGATAGCTCTGGGCGTACTTCGCCGCGGTGGTTCTTGCCCGGCGGTTCAGATAGTTCATTATCAGGCGCTTCGACCGCAGGTTGGAGCATTTCTCCAGCGAAGAGCTGTCGGCAACAGGCTCCGCAGCGGTGTTTATCACTATCATGTCGCCGTCCGTAAGTTTAGTCTCGATCGGAACAGGCTTGCCGTCCACAACCGCGTTCAGGGCCCGAAGGCCCACCTCGCTATGAATCTTGAACGCGAAATCGAGCGCGGTTGAATTGCGCTCCATGTCGAACGGCTTGCCGTCCTTGGATATGACGGTGATCTCCTCCGGATTGTGATACGCGAATACATTCTCTATATCCTTGAAATCCGTCTCTTCCTTCAGGTACGTCTCCAGATGGCGCATGTATTCCATGTTCTTCGCCGCATCCTCGCTGAAGCCGTAGGTGAGAATGCCCTTGCGGTTGAATACATGATATTCCTGGGTGGTTATCGAGACCGGAATCTTGGTGTTGCCGTGGAGAATTTCGAAGTCCAGGCTCCGGTAGTTGTTGTTGCGCGGAACGGAGATGTAGTCGTAGATAGAGCTTCGCACATGGCTGAACTGCTCGTTGATCACGCCCATCATTGTGTATGCGGAATACCTGTCGCTCACGATCATGCGCAGGCGGAAGGCGTCGCCCGGCATCATGTGGTTGTAGCCCTGATAATCGACAAACGGCTTCCAGTACTCGTCCAGCGAAACCAGCGGAAGAGCGATCTTGCGGCTCATCTCCCAAATCTTTCCGGTTATCCTGTCGAGAGACGGACGGAGGTCGCGCTTCAGCTCCCTCACGCGCTCGGCGTACTGAACGGTCTTTTCCGGATCGAGCACCTGATGGCAGAGAAGCTCCAGCGTGTCGGCGATGTCCATCAGCGACAGCCTCACGCAGATCTTGAAATAGATGTCGAGCGTCTCCTTCGCTATGCGAGCCTGCTTGTTTGGCGGCAGGCTGTCGATGGTCTTCATGTTGTGGAGGCGGTCGAATATCTTTATGTAAAGAATGCGCGGATGCAGGAGCGAAAGATTGAAGAACTTGTCGAAGGACTCGATTTTCTTGTTCTTGATCTTTGTCATTCCGTCAACCACGTTCATCACGTCGGTTCCGAAAGCCTCCCTGATCTGCTGGCGGGAGATGTTTGAGTCTTCCACCACGTCGTGCAGGAGCGAGCCGAAGATCGAGACCGGATCGACCATGTGGTTGACCGAAAGATCGAGCGCAACGTTCATCGGGTGGAAAATATACGGTTCGCCGCTTTTCCTGAACTGGCCGTCGTGAGCGCGCTTCATGAACGAAACGGCGCGTTCAAGCTCGTCGCGGAACTGGATGATGTCGTTGTTCGAAAACGTGGTTTTCGAGTGAATGATTACGTTTTCGAGTATCTCCGTGACGATGTCGTCTATCCGGGCGTCGATCTCGGCGCGGGTGTAAAAGTGCGGCTGGTTTTTGTCGGGTGAGGTTTCCATGTTATATGCGTGAAAGCGGGACGGCTTAAGTCAAGTCGTTGTTGCGGTTTATAATTCTGCGGGCCACCATGCAACATTATATTACAACCCGGCCCTTATCGAAAACCCGGAAATTAAATTGCTGGCTGTCGAAACCTGTAGACGGGAATGGATGGCGCATATCAGTGGCGCGTCTTCCGTATTCAGGGTTAGCGCATTCGGGTTAAACTGCCGGGTTAACCTATTCGGGTTAACCCATTTGGGCGATTGCTACTTCCCGAACGTAAATACGTTCACTTCAGCGTGTAACTGCCATCATCGTTCCGGATCAAGCGGCCATGCAGAAGTTGCTCCGCTTGCACGAGGCCATCGCTGAAGTATCTGATCTTTTCCTCGACCGACATGTCTTTGATGTCGTCATTCACCGCGTCCTTCCAATCCCATACCTCAGTCAAAGCCCGTGGCATGGCAAGTCACATTCCTGCATGTCCGGAACCATTTTTCTTCAATGTGTTGCGCGTAAGAATAATTCCCGGCAAGCGGGTATGACGACTTTTTATTATTGTGTCAATATTGGGTGTAAATTATTTTGAGTTGACAGTGCAAAGCAATCGTGCTAGTGAACCGTGCGGTTAATTCATTAAGCATTCACATTTCCGTGGTAGAGTATCCGGCATGGGAAAACGGCCAAGGGAATTTACAATTGTGGAAGCGGATCGTGAGGAGCTGGGGCGGTGGCTGCGGGCCGGAACCACGG
>JACRHH010000030.1 GCA_016212095.1 Nitrospirota bacterium | reverse complement strand
CGCCGCCGATCTTGCCGCGCTTCCATACAGCCATTTCGACGCGGCCTCAGGCGTGGGCGGATACGCGCTTCACTTCGGGCTGCCGATGGTTGTTTCGGACGCCGGAAGCCTGCCCGATCTGGTGACCGACCGCGAAAGCTGCGTTGCGCGTCCGGGCGACGAGGAGGAACTTCGCGTTAAAATGGAACGGATACTCATGGATAATGCGCTTCGGGCGCGGCTTGAGCGCGAAACCTCGGTAAAACGTGAGGAATTCGGCTGGGATTCAATAGCGCACACGACGATGGAGGTTTACCGGCAGGTGATGGCGCAGTGAGCACTTCCCCCCTTGTCTCAATCATCACCCCGTGCTTCAACGCAGCCGGAACCATCCGCGACACGATTGAATCGGTGCTCGGCCAGACGTATCCCAATATTGAATACATCGTGATCGACGGAGGTTCGAGTGACGGCACTGTCGATATAATCCGCGAATACGAGCCGCGCTTCAGAGACAGAATGCGCTGGGTGTCGGAGCCCGACGGCGGCATTTACGACGCCATGAACAAGGGCATTCGCATGGCGCGGGGTGAAATCATCGGCACTATCAACGCCGACGACTGGTACGAGCGCGACGCTGTGGAGCGTATAGTTGCGGTAGCTACCGGAACCACAGGCTCCTTCATCATAACGGGGCGGGTCTGCATCTGCGATTTGCACGGCAAAAAACTCTATCATCAGGATGCCTGCGCCGACGTGGCCGGAAACGTTAAACGCTTCATGCCGGTCTGGCAGGCTGCAACGTTTGTGTCGAAAGCTGCATACGACAAGGCCGGGCTGTTCGACACGTCGTTCAAGATTTCGGCTGACTACGACTTCGTGTTTAGAGCCGTCTTGGCTGGAGTGGAATTTATTGTATCCGATGCAGATGTGTCAAACATGCGTTTCGGCGGGGTGTCTGCTGTCGGGGTTGGCAACGACAACCTGCGCGCGACGGAAGACAATCGCGTCAGGCGCAAAAACGGGTTGCCATATTATGCCGCATTCCGGCTGCTGGTCGATTTGGCCATGAACCGCTACCGGCGGATCAAGCGGCGGCTGTTCGGCAGGTTTTTTGTGATGAAGCGCATTGAGCTTGAGTAGCCGCACCCCACCCAGTCCCTCCCCTTGGCAAGGGGAGGGTTAGGGATGGGTAATCAATGAACATATGAGAATACTCTTCTGTAACGATTACGGTTCCCGCGTGGGCGGGGCCGAAAACTATGCCATCGGCATTGCACGCGCACTCACGCAACTTGGCCACGAGGTTGCATGGCTGGTGTCGGACGCCGCCGGAATCGACGGGCCTGTTGGCACTGTTTTTACCTGCCGGGGGCATCATGGCGCATCGAAGCTTGCGCGCGGCCTGCGCGAGTTCGGCAATTTTAGCGCCCGAAGCGCGATGAATCGCGCCATCGCGTCGTTTCGCCCGGATGTCGTTCATATGCACTGCATCCATCACCAGTTGAGCGAATCGGTGTTGAAACCGCTTGTCGGCGTTCCAGCCGTGTTCACCGCGCATCAATACAAGATCATCTGCCCGATTTCGATCAAGTTTATGCCGGACAAGCGCATATGCGAGGATCCTTTCGGGCCGCTCTGCCGTTCCAAACACTGCCTTTCATGGCCGCACTACATGCAGGCGATGCTTCGCTTCCGTCTTTATGCCAATGACTGGAAGACGGTTGACAGGTTTATCGCGCCTTCGCGCCATGTTGAACGCCAGCTTCTCGTGAACGGCATCGAAAGGGTTGAAACGCTTCTGAACTGCATCGATCCGTCGTTTGCGCCGATGCCGCGCTCGGTTGACGGCGATACGGTGCTGTTTCTTGGACGTTTGACAGCCATAAAGGGCGTGGAATGTCTGCTCAGAGCCTTCAGTGAGGTTGCGGCCCGGCGTCCGTCGGCGCGGCTGGTAATAACCGGAGACGGCCCGGACAGTGAATCGTTCAGGGCGCTTGCCACGCGCCTGGGCCTCGACATGGCGGTGCATTTTACCGGCAAAGTGCAGCGTGAGGAGGTTGCGCGGCTCTGCTCAACATCGAAGCTTCTTGTTGTGCCGTCCATATGGCCCGAACCGTTCGGGCTGGTTGCGCTTGAGGCCATGGCGTCGGGAATGCCGGTTGTTGCAAGCCGCGCGGGCGGTCTCCAGGAAGTTGTAAGCGACGGCGTAACCGGCATACTCGTCAAGCCGAATGATGCGGCTGAACTTGCCGCCGGAATCCTGAGGGTTCTAGAAGACGACGAACTGCGGGCGCGCATGGAAAAAGCGGCGCTCAAAGCTGTTTCAGGCTGGAGCGAGGCCGCGCATGTTGCCGGACTGGTACGGATTTATGAACAGGTGATAGCGGAAAAGAGTCGCAAGCCCTTCGTTGCCACGAGCGCGTAGCCAAGCGGAAACGCCGCCGCGGTCTTGGCCGAAATTTTCCTGAACGGGCGCAGGCCGATGGTCGTTTTTGCAATCGCCAGATGAATTGCCGACAGAATTCGCGAGAAGCCCAGATGCTTGGCTATGAGATCAAGCAAAACCTCCGGGCTTCCGCCGTATGCCTCAAGCTCGACGATCTCAATCCCGTTTTCCTCGCAGAACCGCCGCAGCGAGAACTCCGTGTATCTGGCGTAGTCGTGCGGCGCTTCGTGAATGCAGTGCAGAAACGGCGTGGTGAGAATTATCGATCCGCCGGGCGCCAGAGTCCGCGCCATCTCGCGCCAAAGCATATCCGGTTGAGCTATATGCTCAAGCACGTCGGTTATTAATATCGTGTTGAAGATTCCATCCTCAAACGGCAGCGGGCCGTTCAGGTCGGCTTCGATGTCTACATGCGGACTTGGATGAGGCGTGTCCGGCCAGTCCACGCAGATGCAGTCGGACACATGATCGCGGTAAATGCCGTAAAGCGGAACCTTGCCGCAGCCAAGATCGAGAAGCCGTCCGCGAGCATGTTTTCGAATCAGCCGTTCATAAACCCTGCACTGAATATCGGCAATGAAACGGTCGGAGCGGGCAACCTCCGCAATGTTGCGCGAAGCCGTCCAGCCGCGCTTGGCAGGAACGTATTTAGATGGTTTCCATGTGGCGATGCTTTTCATCGCGCTCGTATGCCTACCCGGAATCCAGCCGAAAACGCATGAACCGCCGCGACAACCCGTGGCGTTTGGCGAATGAAATCACCAAGATATGCCCTGTCGCACCCGATCACGCGTTTTAACGCCAGCAGATACTTTATCGGGCCAACGAGCAACGCCGCGCCGGGCGTGCGTGCAAGCCAGGAGCCGGGCAGGTCATAGCGCAAGCGCGCCCGTCCGGTATCGCGCCCGATTTTTCTCATATGCGCGTAAATGCCGGCCCAGTCATCCTTGGTATGGTGATTCACGCTCATCGCCGGATCGAAAACAATATGTCCGCCGCGCCGCGAAATGTTATCCGCAAGAAGCACATCCTCGTTGCCGAACCAGTCTTCAAGAAACCGCGCATGGTCGAACACATCACGTCTGAGCGCAAGATTGCAGGAAGGAGCCATCCGCACGCGCCTGCGCGGCCATGCGGGAGTGTAACCGCCGAATTCAAGCAGATGCGCGATGCGGGCAGCAGGCGAACTCTCACGGGCGTTCGCTATGGAGCCGCCGAAACCTGCGGCTTCGGGCTCGCGCACGAAATTCTCACCGATTGCGTGGAGCCAGTCCGGCGAAGCCTCGGCATCGGCGTCGATCATGGCGATAACCGATCCGGATGCCACGTCTATGGCCCGGTTTCGCGCAGCGCCGGGAAACAGGCGCCCAGAATTATGCAGCAGTGTAACATGCGGATAATGCGTGGTTATCTTTTGATCGGAGCCGTCATCCGACGAGTCGGACACAATGATCTCCCCGCATCGAGCGTTCTGCGTCGTGAGCGACTCAAGCGTCTTGCCGATAAGCGGCCATGAATTGTAGCTTGGAATGATGACCGAAATCATGGCTATGAGTATACATTACAGTCAAAAAAACGGCTTCCCTTTTGCTGTAATCGTATGCTAATATCCTGCTTCTGGAAGCCGTGTCGGTCAGATTTGGGTCTGGCTTGACAAAGCCTGATGGCTCAGGTAAACTCCACGGGCTGTCCTGACGACAGTTGTGAAGTATCGCTATTAAAAGTGTTTGTGTTTATGGAGGAATCGTGCCGACAATTTCCCAGCTTGTAAGGAACGGAAGAGAGAAGGTTATCAGCAAGACCAAGTCTCCGGCCCTCAAGGCATGCCCGCAAAGACGCGGAGTATGCGTAAGGGTTTATACCACCACGCCAAAAAAGCCGAACTCGGCGCTCCGCAAGGTAGCGAGGGTCAGGCTGACAAACGGCATGGAGGTTACGACTTACATCCCGGGTGTGGGGCATAATCTTCAGGAGCACTCGATTGTTCTGATCCGCGGCGGAAGGGTCAAGGATCTGCCCGGTGTCAGGTATCACATAGTTAGAGGCGCGCTCGATACTCTGGGTGTCAATAACAGGCGCGTTAGCCGTTCCAAGTACGGAACCAAGCGGCCGAAGTAAGAGGGACGATATGCCGAGAAGAAGAGCTGCTGCAAAACGTGAAGTGTTGCCGGATCCGAAGTATAACAGTAAGGTTCTGGGCAAGTTCATGAATATAATTATGGAGGACGGCAAGAAGTCCGTGGCGGAGGGTATCTGTTACGGCGCGTTCGACATAATCAAGGAGAAGACCGGCGATGACCCGCTCAAGGTGTTTAAAACCGCGCTTGAGAATGTCAAACCGTCGGTTGAGGTCAAGTCGCGAAGAGTCGGTGGCGCGACATATCAGGTTCCTGTTGAGATTCGTCCGCAGAGGCGCATGGCATTGGCTTTCCGCTGGTTGCGTGATTACGCCCGCAAGCGTTCCGAGCGCACGATGAGGCAGAGGCTTGCCGCCGAGTTGATGGACGCAATGAATAACACCGGCTCGACGGTCAAGAAGCGTGAAGATACTCACCGTATGGCAGATGCGAACAAGGCGTTTGCGCATTACAGGTTTTAATCCGGGCTCGACTGCGGTTTAAAGAGGGAAGAGGTAGCTGGCTTTGTCTAAGGCTGAACTAAAAGATACGCGGAATATCGGCATCATGGCTCATATCGATGCCGGTAAGACCACCGTGACCGAGCGCATACTGTACTACACTGGTATGACTCACAAGATTGGTGAAGTGCATGACGGCACTGCAACGATGGACTGGATGGTTCAGGAGCAGGAGCGCGGCATCACTATCACGGCTGCGGCAACAACGTGTTCGTGGCGCGATCATAATATTAATATCATCGATACTCCTGGGCATGTCGATTTTACGATTGAGGTCGAGCGTTCGCTTCGTGTGCTTGACGGCGCGGTTGCCGTTTTCGACGCCGTGGCCGGTGTTCAGCCGCAGTCCGAGACGGTGTGGCGTCAGGCTGACAAGTATGGCGTTCCGCGTATAGCGTTCATCAACAAGATGGACAGGATGGGCGCGGATTATTTCGCCGCAGTTCAGAGTATGGTCGATCGTCTTGGGGCGCGTGCCGTTCCGGTTCAGATTCCGATCGGGGCCGAGGGCGGTTTCCGTGGCGCTGTCGATTTGGTTGGCATGAAGGCGATTCTGTTTGACGACGAAACTCTTGGCGCGAAGTATGAGGTTGCCGGTATCCCGTCCGACCTGCTTGAGCTTGCGCAGAAGAAGCGCGAAGAGATGATCGAGGCGCTGGCCGATGTCGATGATTCGCTAATGGAAAAGTATCTTGGCGGCGAGGAGATCAGCGAGGCCGAGATAATGTCAACGATTCGCAGGGGCACGGTTGAGATAAAGTTTTTCCCTGTTCTTTGCGGGTCTGCCTTCAAGAATAAAGGCGTGCAGCTTCTGCTTGACTCTGTTGTGGATTACATGCCTTCGCCAATGGATGTCGGGCATATGGTTGGCAAGCGCCTCAAGGACGATTCCGAGGTTGCAATTGAGGCCGATGAAAATGGCCCGTTTGCCGCGCTTGCATTCAAGGTCATGACTGATCCGTTTGTCGGCCAGCTTACCTTCATGCGTGTCTATTCCGGTACGATAACCGCAGGTTCGTATGTTTATAACGCAACAAAATCGGTGAAGGAGCGGGTTGGGCGTCTGCTGAAGATGCATGCCAACAAGCGCGAGGAAATAAAGGGCTGTTCCGCTGGTGATATCGTGGCGGCGGTTGGTCTTAAAAGTTCGCTTACGGGTGATACTCTTTGCGATGAGGCCAATCCGATATTGCTTGAATCGATGGAGTTTCCTGAGCCGGTTATCTCTGTGGCTATAGAGCCAAAGACAAAGGCCGATCAGGAAAAGCTTTCGCAAGCGCTTGGCAAGCTTGCCCAGGAGGATCCGTCCTTCAGGGTTTCGTTCGATGAGGAAACCGGTCAGACTCTCATATCGGGAATGGGTGAATTGCATCTAGAAATTATTGTTGACCGCATCTTCCGCGAGTTTAAGGTTGAGGCGAACGTCGGCAAGCCGCAGGTTGCATACCGCGAGGCCATGCGCAAGAAGGTCAAGGCTGAGGGCAAGTTTGTCCGGCAGTCCGGCGGGCGCGGTCAGTATGGTCATGTGATCATGGAGTTTGAGCCGCTGGATCGCGCTGGCGGATTTGTGTTCGAGAGCAAGGTTGTTGGCGGAACCGTTCCGAGGGAGTATATCGCTCCTGTGGAAAAAGGTATTCGCGAGGCCATGGATACTGGCGTGCTGGCAGGCTACCCGATGGTGGACTTCAAGGCCACGCTTATCGACGGCTCGTATCACGAGGTTGACTCTTCGGAAATGGCGTTCAAGATCGCTGCGTCCATGTGCTTCAAGGATGCTGTGAAGAAGGGTGATCCTGTTATTCTTGAGCCTGTCATGAACGTTGAAGTGGTAACGCCGGAAAATTACATGGGCGATGTGATTGGTGATCTCAATTCGCGTCGCGGGCGCATTCAGTCCATGGAGCAGCGCGGTAATGTGCAGACGGTCAAGGCGCAGGTTCCGCTTTCCGATATGTTCGGCTATGCAACTGATCTGCGCTCGATTACGCAGGGACGCGCGACATACACAATGCAGTTCAGTCATTACGAGGAAGTTCCAAAGAGCATTGCCGAGGCTATAATTGCCAAGGTCAAGGGCGCGTAGGGCTGTTTCGGAAAATATTGACGCGGAATACCGTTTATTAAGTGACTAAAGATAGTTTAAGGAGGCAATCCAATGGCTAAGGCGAAATT
>JACRHH010000028.1 GCA_016212095.1 Nitrospirota bacterium | reverse complement strand
CTCCTTCACACGTTTAACCGACAACTCCTTGAACTCAGCCGTGTACTCCCGTTTTGGTATCTTCATAGCCTTCCTTTCAATGATGACTTCTATCTTATTTCACGTCATCCCTGGAAGACTATTTTTCGGGGGAAGGTCAAGGCTTTTGCCTGGCCTTTATCGTTCTGCATGTTTACCCGCGGGTCACCAATCCATGGGGTTTTGTAAACCCTGTGGCTTCCACTTGCCTGACGAGCTTGTCCGAAATAATGGTCGCATACCTTGCAGAGGTCAGCAAAACAAACGTCTACAGGGTTTGAACGCATTCTCCCCAGGATTTCGATCAGGTTTGCCATGAAATTATGGTATCAATAATGACACTTAACGTCAATGGCATGGTTTGGTTGTGGTTTGGTTGTGGATTCTGACATGTGAATTTTCAATTTACGCGCCCTGCCCCTTTGACAATTCCGTCACATGTCGCGCAATAATAGACGCATGTCGCGCTTGTTTTCATGGAATATGTCCTCAAAGGCTTTCGCCGATTAATGCCGGTATTTCGATATAGCGGCTATCGCACCGACGGGCGCGCGGTTTCCGGCACGCTCGACGCCGACGGGCGGCGCGCGGTTATCCAGAAGCTGAAATCCGACGGCATTCACGCATCCATCGTTGATGAGCAGACTGCCGGTGAAGCCAGGGGGAAGCGGGCTTCAGTCGCCAAAATAGAACGCCTGCCAATGATTACGCGAAACCTTGCCACGATGATAAACGCGGGCGTGCCTGTGGTCGATTCGCTTGCCGGGCTTGCAGCCGATGAGCAGGGTCAGTGGAAAGAGATGCTGATGTCCGTGAAGGATCAGGTTTCGGCGGGGGCAAGCATGTCGGCGGCTTTCGAGGCGTTTCCCGGCGTGTTCCCGGATTTTTACGTGGGCATGGTGGCTGCCGGCGAGGCGTCCGGCGCGCTTGGGAAAATCCTGAACCGGCTGGCAGATTTTCTGGAATCGTCGTCTGCGCTTCGCGCCCGCGTTCAGACCGCGCTTATCTACCCCATTTTCATGACGGTTGTAAGCACCGGAATCCTGTCATTCCTTATGAGTTTTGTCGTGCCGAAAATCGCCCGGATTTTCGAAAACACCGGAAACACCCTGCCCGTTCCAACTCGTGTTCTTCTCGCAACCAGCAACGTCATGCGCGACTGGTGGTGGGCGATGCTGGCAGTAACGCTTTTGGCCGTCTGGCAGATCAGGCAGAGTTACAGCCGCAACCGCATAAAATACGACGCAATGTTTCTGCGCGTGCCGCTTGTGGGACGACTGATTCTGGAGCTTTCGATGGCGCGGTTTTCGCGCACCCTTGGGCTTCTGCTTGAAGGCGGCATCCCGATTGTGCGGGCGATAGGCTTTGCTTCGCGCTCGATGGGCAACCTGCATCTGCGCGGCAAGGCCGAATATCTGGCAGAGCGCCTGACAGAGGGTGTGGCGCTTGCCGCAGCCATGAGGGAGGCGGGAGTTTTCCCCGCAACACTTATAACGCTTGTTTCAACAGGCGAACGAAGCGGACGGCTGGCCGAAATCCTGATTGACGCAGGCGACGCCTTCGAGCGCGATTTCGACAAGGGAGTGACGCGCGCGGTGTCGGTATTCGAACCGGCGATGATCGTCGGCATGGGGCTTACGGTGGGGCTTATAGTTGTGTCGATACTGCTTCCGATATTCCGCATGAGCCAGATGGTGAAATAAACAACCGGCAGATTGACAGCGTCAATCCGCCTCTGTTTAAATAACCACGCCTTTAATGACAGCCCAGCGAGGCCGGAAAGGTGGATCGGTTCGAGATGATTTTTAACATGATTTTCCAGCCCGTTTTACGCCGCTCAGCCGGTTCGCCTCATTCCACCCCTTCACCACATAAAGGAACCAACGCTAATGTCCAAGGAAATTCTTAGCCGCGACGAGATTAATCGCGCGCTCACCCGAATGGCCCACGAGATTCTGGAGCGCAACAGGGGCGCGGAGAATATCCGCCTTGTCGGCATCCAGCGCGGAGGCGTTTATCTTGCCGCGCGGCTTGCCGGAAAGATTTGCGGCATCGAGGGCGTTGCTCCGCCGCTTGGCTCGCTCGACATCACGCTCTACCGCGACGACCTGAAGCTGAAAAAAGGCCTGCCGACGATCAAGAAAACCGACATGCCGGTGTCTATTGATGGTAAATGCGTGGTTCTGGTTGACGATGTCATCTTCACTGGCCGCACCATCCGCGCGGCGATGGACGCGCTGATGGATTTCGGCAGGCCCGCGCTAATCCAGCTTGCGGTGCTTATCGACCGCGGCCACAGGGAACTGCCTATAAAGGCCGATTATGTGGGCAAAAACATCCCGACAGCGCGGGGCGAAAACGTGAAGGTGCAGTTTGCCGAGGAAGGCGAAGACGACCGCGTGACGCTGAAGCGCGAAGGAGAGCCATAATGGATAACGCCGCGCCGCTGGGCAAAGATCTGCTTGGGATCAAGGAGTTGAAAAGGGACGACATCCTGCAGATCCTCGAAACCGCCTCGGCGTTCAAGGAGGTTCTTGAGCGCGACATCAAGAAAGTCCCCACGCTTCGCGGCAAAACGATGGTGAACCTCTTCTTCGAACCGTCAACGCGCACGCGCATGTCGTTCGAGCTTGCCGGAAAGCGGCTTAGCATGGATGTGATAAACGTCTCGATCCAGCTTTCGAGCGTGGTGAAGGGAGAAACCCTTCTGGACACGATCCGCACGATGGAGGCTTACGGGGCAGATATTGTTGTAATCCGCCATTCGTCATCCGGCGTGCCGCATCTTCTGGCGGGAAACGTGAACGCATCGGTGATAAACGCGGGCGACGGATTCAACGAGCATCCCACGCAGGCGCTGCTCGATCTTTTCACGATACGCCGGATGAAAGGCAGGCTGGAAGGGCTGGAGGTGGCGATAGTCGGCGACATAGCTCACAGCCGCGTGGCCCGCTCGAACATCTACGCGATGGGCAAGCTTGGCATGAACATCCGGCTGGTAGGCCCGCCAACGCTCATTCCGGCTGGAATAGAAACGCTTCCCGGAGTGAAGGTGTTTCACCGCATGGAAGACGGGCTTGCCGGAGCCGACGTCGTGATGCAGCTTAGAGTTCAGAAAGAACGGCAGGATAGCTGGTTCTTTCCGACGATCTCCGAATACGCAAAACTTTACATCCTGAACAGCAAGAGGCTGGCGCTTGCGAAGGACGACGCAATAGTGATGCATCCCGGCCCCATAAACCGGGGAATTGAAATATCGTCCGACGTGGCCGACGGCACGCGCTCGATGATTCTCGATCAGGTGGCCAACGGCCTTGCGGTGCGCATGGCGGTGCTATATCTTCTGTCCGGTGCGAGGGCTTAGACATATGAATGATAATGTATTAATTAAAGGCGGACGGGTTGTCGATCCGGCATCCGGACTCGATTCAATAATGGACGTGTTTATAGAAAACGGCGTTATTTCAAAAGTTTCCGGCGGCATCGAAAATCCGCCGGATAACTGTAGCGTCATCGATTCAGCCGGGCTGCTGGTGATTCCCGGCCTTGTTGACATGCATACTCATCTGCGCGAGCCGGGCTTCGAGTACAAGGAAACAATCGCAACAGGCACAAGGGCGGCGGTGCGCGGCGGGTTCACGGCTGTCTGCTGCATGGCAAACACCAATCCGGTGAACGACGAACCGGCGATAACGCGCTTCATACTGAGCAAGGCGGCAAGCGACGGCGCGTGTCCGGTCTATCCGATTGGCGCCATAACTGTGGGCCTCGACGGAAAAAATCTTGCCGAAATGGCGTCGCTGGCCGATGCCGGGTGCGTTGCGTTCTCGGACGACGGAAAGCCGGTGATGGACAGCCTGCTGATGCGGCGTGCGCTTGAGTATTCGCGCATCTTCGGCAAGCCGGTTATTTCGCACTCGGAAGACGCGCGCCTTGTGGCGGGCGGGGTGATGAACGAGGGCCTTAACGCAACGCGCATGGGGCTTCGCGGCATTCCGTGGGCGGCAGAAGAAGTGATGATCGCCCGCGACATCGCGCTCTGCGAGCTTTCCGGCGGCAGGCTGCATGTGGCTCACATATCGACAAAAGGCTCTGTGCGCCTTATTCGCGAGGCCAAGGCGCGCGGGCTGGCTGTTACAGCCGAGACTTGCCCGCATTACTTCACGATTACCGACGAAGCCTGCATTGGCTACAACACCGCAGCAAAGGTGAATCCGCCGCTTCGCGCGCGCGCCGACAAGCTGGCGATTCGCGAAGGGCTTGCCGACGGCACGATCGACGCGATAGCCACCGATCACGCGCCGCACCACCGAGAGGAAAAGGCGATGGGCTTCGACGACGCGCCTTTCGGCATCTCCGGGCTGGAAACCGCGCTCGCCCTTTCGCTTCGGATGGTGGAAAAGGGCGTAATCAGCCTCAACCGCATGATCGATCTGATGTCTGCCGCGCCCTGCCGCATCATGGGAATACCGGAGCGGAGAATCGCGGAGGGTTCGGTTGCGAATATCACTATAGTCGATCCGGCGGTTGAGTGGGAGGTCGATCCGGCGTCGTTCGTGTCGCTTGGGAAAAACACTCCGTTTGAGGGACTGCGGCTGAAGGGACGAGCGGCGTTTACGATCGTTAACGGAAGGGTTTGCGAGAACTTTAAGGGGGATTGATCTTCTGCCCATCGTCACGATGTAGCCCGTCGCCCGCCGCCGTTGACACCAGCCAGATTCACAACGGCAAATTTATATTGAAAAAATGGAAGGCCGACGGATATAATCCCCATAGCATTGCAACGCTATAACACGGGGGAAGCGGCTAAGTTCAACATCGTTTTATCCATCATCCCGGCATTTTTCAACAGAAACACGCTTCGGCAACCGAACAGGCATTATGCCCGCCACATTGCCCGCACGCTTCCGGGACGACGGATAAAACGCTTTACGTTGGAAATGCAAGGAATGAGTAGCTTGGTCAACATTGGCGAAAGTGAATTCATCGCACTTGCCGAGAAAGAGCAGTGCAGAGCTTGCTTGAGTGAGCGTAGCAATGCCGTGTCGCCTCACTACAGGAAATATACGATTCACGCCGACAAATTCATGATTGAAAACGTCTATCCGACTTGGCGAACCAACAAAGATAAAACCAAATATATTGGTGCGTATGAAACACCGCCTACGGAGGCGTTTCCGATCACATACCAAGAATTAGCGTCATGCCCTGATCTTTTTTCGGAAATTCAGTTTGATGCGAAAAAAGACTATCTTGGTACTACGAATATTATTGTGTTCTATTGCATGTCATGCGGGGTTCGCGTGGTGAAAGATGGCAACCATCGGCTATTACAATGCGCTGTTCAGTGCAGTGCCCCAGAAATAACTGTGTTTGAGGTTGCCAGTAATGATTGGCAGAGATGCGAAGTGGACATGAAAAACTTCTGCAAATGCATTTCTAATCGGGTAAGGAACGGCCTCTAACCGTCCCTCCCCACACCACCCATCATGCGGCTCCGCAATGGGCGGTTCGCGGAAATCATCGGGCCGTAGCCGGATGGTGAATCCCAATCCACATTGTTCGCATGGAAACAAGCCCCTGCTTTTCGAGGTACGCATT
>JACRHH010000027.1 GCA_016212095.1 Nitrospirota bacterium | reverse complement strand
CCTCCTTCACACGTTTAACCGACAACTCCTTGAACTCAGCCGTGTACTCCCGTTTTGGTATCTTCATAGCCTTCCTTTCAATGATGACTTCTATCTTATTTCACGTCATCCCTGGAAGACTATTTTTCGGGGGAAGGTCAGTACGAACATTTCGGTGGAATTGGTCTTTGCCAGTTTCAAAAGCAAAGGTGGCGTAACGGTAGGCCGATGTGAGGCCCTCATGTGTTTCACCTTCATGAGGATCACCTGGCTCGGCAAATACCAGAACCAATTCAATCTCTGTCAGTGCGCCTGCTGCGCCAAGGAAACCTCTTGGTACGTGACCCTGGCATGGCTTCCACCGCATTTCTCGGCACTGGCCTAAAAAACCAGCGCATGGCATGTAGGCTTGCGCCAATAGCTTCTCTAATGACGGATTCAGTTTCATGTCTGTGATGCCCAACAAGTGATTAACTAGTTTTCTCGTTACTCACGCTTGAAAACCCTGGAACTGGAAGATCGTCCCCCACTGCAACCCCCTGCGGCGTTATGAACGGATGCGGTTACGATAGCCGCCGGTTGCGGCTGAAGTCAATATGAATCTGGATATATGAATCTGGATACTGCCCGTCAGAAAGCGAGCCTTTCACGACGTATCCGGCGGAGCGCTACCTTCTCTGCCTCACAGCCAGAATCGCCTGATTGCGAAGCACCTTCAGGTAGGTCAGTTCATCCTGCGAAAGTTCGAGCCTGCCGTCTGACGGAATTCTGTCGGCGTAGAAGAGGCCGAGAGTGACCTTGCCGATCGAAATAGGCAGGATCATTACAGAGGTGGTTTTCAGCAGCCGTCGATACCAAAGCGGGATGGACGCCTTGTCGGCGTGATTGTCTATGTCGGTGATTATAATGTCCTGCGCCTCGTTGTATGCCCTGTTGAAGATGTCGGAATCGCTGGGGCCGACCGGAACCGCGAAGAGTTTCACCAGCTTGTCGATGTCCCTGCCGAAGCCGAAACGCGCGCCGATGAAAGGCTTGCGCGGATCCTTCACGCAGAGCAGAACATGGGAGAAGTTCATTGCGCGGTACATCGTCTCCAGAATCATCCTGAAAACATTGTCCATCGAGAATTCGCCCATCAGCGTGTTTGTGATGTCCTGAATGCCCTTTATAAGTATGGTCTTCGGATCTTCCGCCTTGCCCGCGGCCTCGCCGTCGGACTCCTCCGCGCCGCGCATCCGTTCGTAATCGCCGGAGACAGCCGCATCGGTTACAGAAACAGCGCCTGCAAAGTCGCCGGGTTCCGCGAACTTTGTCCATCCCTTGATCCGTCTCAGCAACCTGCTGGATTTCACATTGATATTAAGCAGTTCCGACTGTCCGGTCATGCTCTCGAACGACGAATTCAGAACCTTGTCTATCTGTTTTTCCGTAAGGGTGAAACATTGCTTGAACTTGTCGGACAACGCCTTCAGCGCCTCGTCCCGGCGCGAGGGTTCGACACTGGACGTTATGCGGCAGAGTTCGTTCGCAAACCCCGACAGCGCGGCCATTTTCTCGTCTGTATTGGCGGGCTTTCGTCCGGCAACCACGTTCGGCTCCTGCATGCTGGCGATGATCCGATCCGGAAAACGCCAGATTTTCGCTATTCCGGTTCCGAAATCCTCAAGCGAGAACCCCAGCACGGCGCGGCACGCCCTTGTCTCGCTTATATGCCTCTCGGATGCGGCCTTGCGTATCTCCGCATACTCCTCCGGCAGATAAAACTGAACCAGCAGCTTGCCCAGAGAATGAAACATGGCGCATATGCGCGCCTCCTCGTGATCCTCAATTCCGGTCTGTTCGGCAAGCTCGCGCGCAATTACTCCGCTGAAAAAGGCGGCATACGCCGAATCGCGAAGTTCGGCGGCGTGAGACTTGTTCATCAGGCCCTCAAACAGCATCAGGCTTGTGGCCGCGTTTCGCACCTGCTGAAACCCAAGCAGGATGACCGCCCGCGAAATGGTGCTGATTTCCTGCCCGTACTGGTTGTAATAGACCGAGTTCACCACCTTCAGAAGCTTGTTCGTGGTGGAGAAATCGTCCAATATGGCGTTTGCAAGCTCATCAACCGACGCGCTTTCCTTCGACGTGAGCCTGCAAATTGTGGTTATGTTTTCCGACATCGCCGGGAAATCGCCCTTGCGCTGGATTCGCGCCAGCATCGCTTCCAACGCCTTCTCGTTGGTCTTTTTATGGGTATCTTCGGCTGGTTTCATGATTGTCATCAGAGACTTTATCGGCAGAATGGAAAAATGTCTAAACCGCTGATTTACGCAGATGAACCGGATTTCACAGATTAAATCAGCGCAATCAGCGTAATCAGTTTAATCTGCGGTTCAGACAATGATCCGCAGCCTCATCCCGAAATCCTCGACTCCTCCGCGCGAAACCGCGTTTCCTTCTCCTCCAGCTCCATCGACAGCCGCTCCCATTCGCCGGTGATGCGGACAATGTCGGCTGCTGCCGCCTCAAGCTCCGCCCGGACAGCAACCACGCTGCCGCCGCTTGAGTACGTTTCGGGGCGGCCAAGCGCGTCTTCAAGCTCAGACTTGCGGTTTTGAAGCCGGTCGAGCGCGCATTCAATCTCCTCGATGCGCCTCCTGATTTCGCGTGTTTCGGCGTTGAACCTGTTTCGCAGCTCTCCAATCGCCCGGCGTTCGGATTTTCCCCTTTTCACCGGTTCGGCGTCGGGCTTCAATTCGTATCGGGCCCGCGCGGCCTCGGCTTCGGCGTTTTCGCGTTCCTTGCGAAGCAGATACGAATCGTAGTCCATGGCATGAACAATTGCCGCGCCGTCACGAACCTCGATGATCTTGTTGGCTACAGAGCGGATCAGATGCCGGTCGTGCGTGATGAGGCATAGCGTGCCGTCATAGTCCTGAAGCGCATCTTCAAGCACGTCGCGCGAGGGGATGTCGAGATGGTTGGTCGGCTCGTCAAGAAGTATCAGGTTCGCCGGACGCATCAACATGCAGGCAAGCGCGAGGCGGCTCTTCTCGCCGCCCGACATGACCGCAACCTTTTTGGATGCGTCGTCGCCGCGAAACAGAAACGCTCCCAGCATTCCGCGCAGCCGTGTGGGCGATTCCTCAGGCGCGGCTCGCGTAATCTCATCGAGCGCGGTGTTTCCGGCATCCAGCGTTTCGGCTGTATGCTGGGCGAAATATGCGGCTGTAACGTTATGCCCAAGAATGCGGCTGCCGGAATCGGGTGCGGAAACTCCGGCCAGCATCTTGAGCAATGTGGATTTTCCCGCGCCGTTTTCGCCCACTAGAGCGGCCTTGTCGCCACGCTGGAGGCTTATCTCCAGATTGCTGTAAACCTTTGTGTTTCCATACGATTTCGACACGCCGCCCAGTGTGACAACATCCTTGCCGCAGCGCGCCGTGGGCGGAATGGAGAAATGCACCGTTCCCGCCTCCTGCGCAAGCTCGATCCGCTCAACCTTGTCGAGCCGCTTTATGCGCGACTGAACCTGCCGCGCCTTTGTTGCCTTGGAACGGAACCGCTCGATAAACCGTTCGGTTTCGGCTATCTTCCTGTCCTGATTCGACTTCGATGCCAAAAGAAGCTCCAGCCGCGCCTCGCGCTCCTGAACAAATGCGTCGTAATCTCCGGTGTAATGCGTGAGCTGCCCGCCGGAGAGTTCCGAAACCCGCGTGGCCGTGCGGTTTATGAACGCCCTGTCGTGCGAAATAAGAATAATCGCCCCGGCATAGCCCTTGAGCATATCTTCGAACCAGAGAAGCGACTGAAGGTCGAGATGGTTGGTCGGCTCGTCGAGAAGCAGGATGTCGGGCTTTCTGAGCAGCAGGCGCGCAAGCGAGACGCGCATAAGCCAGCCGCCGCTAAGATTGCGAACCGGCCCGTCGATGCGCTCAGGGCTGAATCCCAAACCGGCCAGAATTCTCCGCGACTCGGCATCCAGCCTGTAGCCGCCAAGGAACTCGAAGCGCGTCTGAAGTTTTCCAAGCTCCGTTACCAGCGGCGCAAGTTCGCGCGCGCCGGTCGCCTCATTAATTGACGCCTCGATGCGCTTTATCCGTTCGGCAAGCTCCGTGGTCTCCTCCGCGCCCGCGATTGTTTCCTCCAGCACGCTTTTCGCGCTTGCCGCGTTCACCTCCTGCCGCAGGTAGCCAATCACAACGCCGTCGTTGATGATTACATTGCCGCCGTCCGGCTGCATCCTTTTCGTAATAATTTCGAACAGCGTGGTCTTGCCGGCTCCGTTGGGGCCCACAAGCGCCAGCCGCTCACCGGCGTTGATGGAGAGCGAAACGCCGTCGAGCAACCGGCGGGTTCCGTATGATTTTTTTATATTGCCTAGCGCGAGCATCCGGATATGATAGCAAAAGAATTCCCTCCGGAATTGACGCGCCCGGAAACGATGCAGTTTGCAGATGTATTTCTGTATAATACCCGATACTTTTGTTGCCAAAACACCTTAAGGAGGATCAATCATGGTCAAGGTTTATTACGATAAAGACGCCAACGCGGGCGTCCTGAAAAGCAAGAAGATAGTCATCATGGGCTACGGCAGCCAGGGCCACGCACACGCCAACAACCTCAGGGACAGCGGCTTCGATGTTGCCATCGGCATACGCAAGGGCAGCGGCTGGGACAAGGCCGAGCGCGCCGGATTCAAGGTGATGACACCGGCTGACGCTTCGAAAGAGGCCGACGTAATAATGATACTTCTGCCGGACGAGTTTCAGGCCGACGTCTACAAAAACGAGATCGCCCCGAACATGAAAAGCGGCGCGTATCTTGCCTTCGCGCACGGCTTCAACATCCATTTCAACCAGATAGAGCCGCCGACAGACATCAACGTCTTCATGTGCGCGCCGAAAGGGCCGGGCCATCTTGTGCGCTCCGAGTATGAAAACGGCGGCGGCGTGCCGTGCCTCATCGCCGTGCATCAGGATCACACCGGCGACACCAAGGCTGTTGCCATGGCTTACGCAAGCGGCGTGGGCGGCGGACGAAGCGGCATTATCGAGACCAATTTCCGCGAGGAGACCGAGACCGATCTTTTCGGCGAGCAGGTTGTTCTCTGCGGCGGACTCACGGCATTAATTCAGGCCGGTTTCGAAACACTGGTGGAAGCCGGGTACGAGCCGGAGATGGCCTACTTCGAGTGCCTGCACGAAACCAAGCTGATCGTTGACCTTCTCTACGAGGGCGGAATCGCGAACATGCGCTATTCGGTCTCGAACACCGCCGAGTATGGCGACCTCACGCGCGGCCCGCGCGTCATCACCCCTGCGGTGAAAGAGGAGATGAAAAAGATTCTGGGCGAAATCCAGAGCGGACAGTTCGCGCGCGAGTTCATTCTTGAGTGCAGGGCGAACAAGCCTGTGTTCAAGGCGCTTGAGCGTCAGGGCGCGCAGCACCAGATAGAGGAAGTGGGCGGCAGGCTTCGCGCCATGATGCCGTGGCTTTCGAAGAAGAAGCTGGTTGACAAGAGCAAGGCGTAAGTGCGAATTCCGATAGCTCCGGAGGGCTGGCCGTTCATAGCCGCGTTCGCGCTTCTGGCGATTGTCATGGGCGCGGCGCTTCGGCCATGGGCCGCCATCCTTCCGGTGTTTTTAATGCTGTTCATGATCTTTTTCTTCCGCGATCCGGAACGCGCCACGCCGGGCAATGAAGGAGCCTTCATCTCACCGGCGGACGGCAAGATTATCGTGGTGAAGAACGTTTACGAAGGAACGCACCTGAAGGCCGATGCGATAATGATCTCGATATTCATGTCGCCGTTCAACGTGCATGTGAACCGTGCGCCGATGGACGGGGTTGTGCGGGAAGTAGTTCACAACAAGGGTAGCTTTCTTGCGGCGTATCGCGACGAGGCCTCGATTGCGAACGAGCACATAAACATGGTTCTTGAAGGGCCGCAGGGCCGCATTCTGGTTCGGCAGGTGGCGGGGTTTCTGGCGCGGCGGGCCGTCTGCCGCGTGAAGCCGGGCGACAGCCTGAGGCGCGGCGAACGCTACGGCGTGATAAAATTCAGTTCCAGGCTTGACGTTTATCTTCCGAAAGACGCGAAGGTGAATGTTGAGTTAAACGACGTTGTGAAGGCTGGCGAAACAATTCTGGGCTTTATGCGATGAAACCGCCAAAGGATTCCACCGAAAGGGCGCAGGGGATGAAAAAAGGCGTTTACGTGCTTCCAAATGCACTGACGATGACCGGCATGTTCTTCGGATTCTTCTCGATACTGTCATCGTTTCGCGGAAACTTCGAGGCGGCAGCGTGGGGCATACTTATCGCCAGCGTGTTCGACGGCCTCGACGGCTGGGTGGCGCGGCTTACCAACTCGGCGTCGCGCTTCGGCGTTCAGCTCGACTCCCTTTCCGACCTCGTTGCGTTCGGCGTGGCTCCGGCGGTGCTTCTATACACTTGGGCGCTGGTTCCGTTTGGACGAATAGGCTGGGCCGTGGCCTTTCTGTTCATGGGATGCGGCGCGCTTCGGCTTGCCCGCTTCAACGTGCAGTCTGGAACCACCGAGAGCAAGGCGTTTACCGGGATGCCGATTCCGGGCGCGGCTGGAATTGCAGCGGCAACCGTGCTCTTTTATCTTGAGATGTGGGACGCGCCGCCCGGAAAGAACTGGTATCTGGTGCTTCTGACCGTTGCGCTTGCTGCACTGATGGTCAGCACGCTTCGTTATCACGGGGCCAAGGAGGTCAAACTCGGCAAGCGCAAGCCGTTCTGGATGCTGGTGCTTTTCGCGGTGATAGTGGCGCTGGTCATCGCGCATCCGCCGATTGTGCTGTTCAGCTTTGGAATGATCTACATGACGGCGGGTATAATAGAGAACATTTATCTCTTTATGAGGAAACGCTCCACGGGGCGGCAACAGGCATCATGAGAACGATAAAGATTTTCGACACAACACTCCGCGACGGTGAGCAATCGCCGGGCGCAAGCATGAACGTTGACGAAAAGGTGCTGCTGGCCAAGCAGCTTGCTCGTCTTGGCGTGGACATTATCGAGGCCGGATTCGCGATCAGCTCGAAGGGCGACTTCGAGGCGATCAGGCGCATCGGGGCCGAGATCGAGGGCCCGATAGTATGCAGCCTTGCCCGCGCACGCGAGGCCGACATCAAGACCGCATACGAGGCTTTGAAGGACGCGCCGAAGCGCCGGATTCACACGTTTCATTCAACGTCCGACATACATCTTGAGCACCAGTACCGGATAAGCCGCGATGAGGCTTTCCGCCGCTCGGTGGAGATGGTGAAACTGGCCCGAAGCCTCGTGGAAGACGTGGAATTTTCGCCGATGGACGCCACGCGCACGGATCTTGGTTATCTCTGCGAGGTGCTTGAGGCCGTGATCGACGCAGGAGCAACAACGGTGAACATTCCCGATACCGTCGGCTACGCCATTCCTCAGGAGTTCGGCGCGATGATCCGCGAGATTCGCTCAAGAGTGAAGAACATCGACAAGGCCGTGATTTCGCTTCACTGCCACAACGATCTTGGGCTTGCGGTTGCAAACGCGCTTTCGGCCATTATCGAGGGCGCGGGGCAGGTTGAATGCACGATAAACGGCATCGGCGAGCGGGCAGGCAACTGCTCGATGGAAGAGGTTGTGATGGCGCTTCGCACGCGCCGCGACTATTTCAACGCCGACACGAACATCAACACGACAGAGTTCGTGAAATCGAGCCGTCTTGTGACCAAGATCACCGGCATGGCGGTTCAGCCGAACAAGGCGATTGTGGGCGCGAACGCCTTCGCGCATGAGGCCGGAATTCATACCGACGGCCTGTTGAAGGAACGCACAACATACGAGATCATCAGGCCCGAATCGGTAGGATTCACCAAGGCCAATCTGGTGCTCGGCAAGCACTCCGGCAGGCACGCGTTCAAGGCGCGCCTTGCGGAGCTTGGCTACCAGCTTTCAGACGCCGAGCTTGAACAGGCGTTTACCCGCTTCAAGGAGCTTGCCGACCGCAAGAAAGACATCTTCGACGAGGATCTGGAGGCGCTTGTTTCCGAGGGAGTATCGGGCGGCGACGACGCGTTCCGGCTTGAGGGCATGGAGGTTTCGGGCGGCATCGGCGTGAGGCCGACGGCTGTCGTGCGACTGGCCACTGCAACAGGCGTTATCGAGCGCTCGGAAACCGGCGACGGCCCGGTTGACGCGGTTTACCGCGCCATCGCGGCGCTTACCGAAACCGGAAGCAGCCTGCTTAAGTTCGAGGTGAAAAGCATCACCGGCGGAACCGACGCGCTCGGCGAGGTGACGGTTGCGCTTGAGCAGGACGGCGACAAGGTGCGCGGGCATGGAGCCGACACCGACATCATCGTGGCTGCGGCAAGGGCGTATCTCTCGGCCATCAACCGGCTGGCGATGCGGAAAAAGACTGGAAATCCCGAAAGCGGGGTTTGAGAACATGATGGGGGGCGCAATGCCCCCCCGCTAACCTGGGATAAAGGCTTGATTATTTCAGGGACTGCCTGAAGAGGGCGATCATCACGTCAATCTGACCACACCAAAAGATAAACATCCATCAGATAAGCTCCGCACGAGATTTTGCCGTCTCGACGCCAACTTTCTCAATTTCCAGACGCAACCTGCCGGATTCTTCCGAAACGATCCGCACGAGCGTCTTATCGAAATTCGTCTCAATCCTTTATTCGTTAAGTCTCGGTTTCTCTGTTCCCTGATCCGGAAGCTCCTACCATTTAACTCGGCGGCCTGTCTCAATCCTTTATTCGTTAAGTCTCGGTTTCTCTGTTTCAGCCGGGCGAACCAGACAGCGAACGTCATTAGTCTCAATCCTTTATTCGTTAAGTCTCGGTTTCTCTGCGGTAAACCAGCGATACCCCTTTAGCATATTGCCTAGTCTCAATCCTTTATTCGTTAAGTCTCGGTTTCTCTGGGGAACTGAGCAGAAAGTGGCCTATGGAAAGATGAAATATAGTCTCAATCCTTTATTCGTTAAGTCTCGGTTTCTCTGTGCCCCAGCGACTCCTTGATGTAGTCGCACTGCACGTCAACCGTCTCAATCCTTTATTCGTTAAGTCTCGGTTTCTCTGGAAATGTGCATGGATGGCCTTAAGGTTCCGTTCGCCCGAATCTCTGTCTCAATCCTTTATTCGTTAAGTCTCGGTTTCTCTGAGGTCGGAGTATTTTTGTTGTTCGTCTGCCCGGCGTTTTTTTGTCTCAATCCTTTATTCGTTAAGTCTCGGTTTCTCTGATAATTCGCGCGGAGCGTAAGTATGATGTCTTGGCTTGGTCTCAATCCTTTATTCGTTAAGTCTCGGTTTCTCTGCCAATTTCCGGCCCCGGCGATATAACCACAGACCTGACCGGTCTCAATCCTTTATTCGTTAAGTCTCGGTTTCTCTGTCCGCCATCAATTCCATGCGTTTTTCCAATAAGTTATAGCTCGTTTTCCCGTAACCTCCCTTCCCGTACCATCACATCCGCAATGATAACATCAATAATTCATCTGTCAAAGACCAATTTTCTGCGTCATTACAGGCGCATCCACTGCCAACCGTAAGTCCTGCGCTATTTGGCGCAATGGAAAATCTCCGTAAACCCGTTATAAAATAATGACATTTTCGTCTTTTGTCACCGCGCCGGTTCCGATCACCTCAATCCGCCTCTCGCACCCTGAGCATAGCGAATATACGCGAATGCTGTCCTCGCCGCTCGCTAGTCCGCTCAACCGTGAGACAAGCGTTTTCAGCGCCTCGTTGTCCATCACGCACTCAAACACGCTGTATTGTACACGCTTGCCGTAATCGAGCAAAACCTTTGCCGCCCGGTCTCTTTTACGATCATCGGAAATATCGTAAGTAACAACGTGGAACACATTTACCCCTCGAACAGAAACGGAACATATGCCGGGCCGCCCTTGATGTGCGCCGCCAGTCTTTCGGCCTGACTCCGGAAGCATTTCCGGATGTTCGTCGTCTCCCCCGATACCGGATGCGTGAATTCCCGCGTAAAATGCTTTTCGTATTCCACAAAATACTTTTTCATGGCGTCGCGCAAGAGGTACACGGCCCCGTCCTTGTTGTTTTCGTAGAAATCCTCCGCGTTAAGCATCCGGTTGTTCAGGAGGTAGAGCGTGAACCGGTCAACCGAGGCGCGGAATTCCTCCTGAATATCGCATGGCAAGCTCGATACCGTGCTCGAACATCTCATGCACCGCCTGCGTGGTGACCTGCACATTGCCGAAGATCAGCACGGAATCTATCTTGTCGCACGGCACATCGAGCAAAACAACGTCGTCCTTGCGGACAATCAGCCTGTTGCCGGTCTTTCCGACCACTGAACCCTGCTCGGTCAGGTAAATATTCGCCATATCACCGAGTAATGGGTCTGTTCAGATGAACACAGCCTCATTCGTGATATGCCTGCCGATTTCGGGCTTGACGGCGCGCTTCATCACAAGATCCACCCGCAATTCAAGCAGGTCGGACAGTTCATTTTTCAGGTGGACAAACCGCAACAGATCGATTGATCGGTGAAAATCAACAAGAATGTCGATGTCGCTGGCGTCGGTTGCAATGCCGGTGACTCTTGAACCAAAAAGACCTATTTCGCTCACGCCGTATTCCAGCTCAAGACGGGATTTCTCGGCTTTCAGAGCAGACTTAATCTCGTCGATTCGCTTCATTGCGCAACTCCTTCAAAATCGTCTCCATATCACGCAGGACTTCAGGGATTTTTTCCGTAACTGTTCGCCATACGGTATCGGCGTCCACTCCGAAATAATCATGAATCAGCACGTCACGCATTCCGGCCATGTCCCTCCATGGAACATGCGCGAATCGGGCGCGAACGTCGTCCGGTATTCGCTTGGCCGCCTCCCCGATGACTTCCAGCGCCCGGATCAGCGCGTACACGGTCTTGTCGTCAGCCGCAAATGAGTCAAAATCCATTCCCTCGACAAATTGACGGGCTTTGTTCATCGCATCAAACATGTCGGCAATGTAATCCGTAATATCTCGCTTCATGTCCTCAATCCTCTTCAGGCATTATACTGCACCATTATCACTCGCTCATAATGCGATGCATTTAATTCACCGATACCTTCACCCATCCAAGCGGATACATCTGTTCAACCATAAACCGCGAAGTTCCCCACACCCTGCGATTTCCCGGTGGCCGTGGGTTTCTGTAACCATCGAGCGTTACGCTTTCGGCTCCGCTGAACCGGCCAAGCAGTTTCAGCACTATATGTTCAAATCACTAGCGTCCCAACGTTTAATCGAATAAAAACAATGAGTTACGATAATCGCCCATCTCTGTTCTGTAATCCTGTTTTGCAAGTAGTCGAATTAACGGCATTTTTTCTAAAGCGGTTACGCTCAGCACCTGTAGAATTGTGTAGAGGCTTGCCTCGATATTCAGCCGTTTTTTCATGATGGCCACCAGCACATAAACCGACACCGCAATCCATATCTGTGTCTTGACGGCGTTTTCCGATGTTCCGTAAAAGCTTTTTATCCGCAGGTTCTGCTTGATCCACTTGAAGAAAAGCTCCACCTGCTCATCCACGATAACGCCCTCCTCAGCCGCCCACTCACGCGCGCCGGGATGGCGTGTAACAAAATACGTTGTCATGCCGGAGCCTCACCGCCCAAGATACCTCATTACTGCCAATGTACGTCTATGCAATTTAAGCTTTTTCTCCTCCTTGCTGTTACATACCGGTTTCCACTTGTCCTTTTCCTGCATCATGGCTTGAATCTTTTCGGCCACAACGCGGGCATTGTCACCATTCCAACGCCCGTCTTCAAGCGCTTTCAGAAAAAATACTTCTGTATCTTGCGAATTATTTTTTGCAAGCTCATGCAACTCACGCTCAAGAGGCGACATTCTGGCAACGCTCTCTCTTTCCAAGCGGTCTTTCATCCGCTTGTCGGCTTCAACCTTCAGCGAATTTCTGGCAACGTCATCTGGCTCCATT
Source organism: Nitrospirota bacterium (assembly GCA_016212095.1). GTDB lineage: Bacteria > Nitrospirota > Thermodesulfovibrionia > SZUA-242 > SZUA-242 > JACRHH01. The sequence continues at coordinate 82,953 of JACRHH010000027.1, read as the reverse complement.
CGTCCATATCCAGCCGCAGTTTTCGCGCCAGCCCCTAGCCATTCGAGAGCCTGCTTGAGCGAGTCCATTGCAAGCGGCACATCATCTGTGAACTTTTGATTTCTTGGCGCAATGCTGAACAGGAACGTCCCATTCTTCACGGTTAAAAATGGAATAGGGTTCGGATCATGCCAGTCCGCCGGTAGACTTTTCGGTTCGTTTTCCGGATTTACACCGATTTCGCCGCCCAATTCATACCACTTTCCCATGTGAGGGGTCATAACATCGGGAGACAGCGCGGGAGGGGCGACAGGAATTGCGTCGAAGAAAATCAGTCCTCCGGACTGATCGATCTCACCAAACCAGCTTTTCAATCGATTATCTCGTTCGATTCGATCATCAAAACTTGGCTCCCAAACCTCCACCCATGCTCGAACAAGACCTTTTACCGCCGCTCCCGTCAGATATGGCGTTCCAAGTGTCGGATGCCAAGCAAAACCATTCTCGACCGGATGCGGCAGTCCAAGCCCGGAGGCAAAACGCCATGAAGTTGTAAACGCCCGGCTTTCACCGCCAAGGGAAGCTGCAATCTCATATTGTCTAAGCGAAAAAGATTTTACTGCCGCCATGTCGCAGCATGAGCCCTCGACTGTTTTCACAATCCATTTCAGCTTCGCACCTTCTTTTTCTGTCTCCCAACTATCTGTAAACCTATTAAAAAACCTGTCGAACCACAGACCGGAATGAGCATCTTGAGGTTTGGATAGTGGAGCATCGTGAGCACAATATAGAGGAGTTTTCATGATGCATCCTCTGTGACGGCTTCACCTGCTCCCTGAACAGTGCTGTTTACTGGCTCTTCCATGAAGGCATTTGCGAGTTTCTTGACCCACTCCATGAAGACAACCGCTTCAACCTGAGCCATGCGGTATTCGTTCTGGTTGCGCGTTGTGATTCCGTCCATAAGATCGTCAACCCCGTAATAGGGGCCGTTTTCACTTCTAAGCCATGAACCAAGCGTATCGTACAAACTCTTGTATAACTCATCCTTGCCTCGGAAGAATGCTGCCGCAGGGCCAAGACCATTCATTCGGATCATGGCCGGAAACTGGCTCGCGTAGCTTTTATATTTTTTCCTGTCGTCGCCGGAGAGTTCTGATGAAGCTTCTCTCACCGCAGCAAGCGCGGCTGCGGCCCGTTTTTGCTGAATTGTCTGCATATCAAACCTCCTGTGCCGCAACTACGGCTTGGCTTTCGGTAACCGCCACTTGGCCGCCGCTTGGCACAATGGATGTACGATTTACCGCAACTCGACACCAGCCCATTCCTACAGTCTCATTTCCGCCAAGTTGCAGGTAAGGGTGCGCTCCAAACAAGCTCTGAACCGTTGAATCAAGAATTTCCTTTCCGGAAATAGCGGAACCGTTTCTCCTAGAAGGGAACGCACCAAGTCCAACGTACATAAGGGTTTCGGGTGGTAAAGTCTCTTCGTACCAAAGCGCGCCTTTTGCCACGGTCTTTTTTCCGTTATCGATCCGGACATGGGCGGCTACGGGCGTTGCATATTGAGCGAAGAAAGAAAATTGATCGTCGCTGACGATTACAAGTTGGCAAGTTAGGCGTTCCGTTGAGTCCTCACCTTTCATCAACTTGGCAAGAGATGTAATGACGTCCGCAAGATTTTGTGGAATCGCATTAAATCGGTATTCCTCAAGAAACATGCCGCCGCTGGCCGCCCCATCTGGAACAATTGCCGTGTCGTCTGCTGGAACATCCGGGGAATCCGGCATTGCGATGTCGAGACCAAGTCTGAATGCATCCCGCTTCAGCCGTGTCAACGCCGCAGGGCATGTTACCCACTTGAAATAGCCGGTGAGCGAACGAACCGGAAGAAGCAGAAGCCGGGCGTCGCCAACCGCGAGCGCCCCCGCATGATCGGAGGCCTGACCGGAAGCAGGCCGTGGCCCAAAGGCTATGTCGATGTCAGGCATTTTAATGTCTTCCGCACGCGCCCGAAGCGCGCCTTTCACTGCCGAGCCAAAGACACATGGCCAATTATTATGTCCTTCGCGCTGAATCGGAAGATCAACGCCGCCCACGGACTGGCCGCTTCCGGCATGGATGGATGTTTCAGCAAGTAAACCTAAAATTGCGTTGTTCATATTCCCCTCCTTGAGGTATCAGGATATTCCGAGTTATTCCAAAGGCCGACAGCCAAATGCCCCCGGCCAAGCGATGTTTCCAAACCAATTTGAGAGTTATGAAGCGCCTGAATGGCGGACTTGATGTCGCCGCCAGCTACGGTGCAGTACCAAGCACTGCCAGCAGGAATAAGGCTTCGCGCCGGGCGCGGTTTCTGCTGCGCCAAATCCCAGCCACCCTCCCGAATCGCCTTCCCCAAAACAGCCGATACGATTCGAAGACCGATTCCATTAATCTTTCCGTCAAAATAGCAGACGCCGTCTTCTTCAATCAGCTTGAAACTGGAGTTTGGCAGCCAGCAGCCGCCTGTGTCGGAAGGCGTCAGCAAAATCAAAATAACGCCTTTGGTATCAGCAAGTGGCTCCGGCGGTTGCGGAAACAACGGAGAGGTTGGCAATGATTCAACCAGAGCCAGACGGCCTTCGCCACCGAAACGTGTTGCGCCACCTGAAGGATGCAAACGCTCAGCTATTCCGGAAATATCCACTTCCAAAGCAAATTTAGCATCTGGACGGATGTGCCGTGCTTGATAAAGCATTCCGTTTTCAGCCGTTCGCACCGCGTTATTGCGGGCTATGCCAAGTCGCGGTTCTATTGCGACAAGTTGCGATTCGCACAGAATATCAGCAATGTCCGGCACACCACCGCCAAGCACACGGTTAAATGCTTCATGTGTAAGCCAGGCATTTTCAATAGGTTTTACTGAGGAACCAGTTCCGAGAATCGGCAGGTGAAGGCAACCGAGATCACAAACCGCTGACGGGCCTATTGCAAGTCTCACCACGCCAGAGTTCTCGGATTTCACCAGAAAGCTGGGGGCGGGATAAAGTCGTGAGCCATTAAGAGTGAGCCATGGCCCATTGATGGCGAGTTTGCCGGTGTCATCGCCCCAACCGATTTCAGCCCTTAGATCAATTTCGTTTCGTAAATACGGTGTTTCTTTGCATTTTTTGAAATCATCCCAGTCCGCACCTGCATGATTTCCGATCATGGTTCGCACTGCTCCGGCCACGGTTCGTGGCGGCGGCGGGAAAACGCTGTCAAGCTCCGTGCCGCCTACTGAACCATGCGGACGGGATTCGCGGAAAAACCATGTATCAAGAGCCGATAAACGCAATGTTCTGCTCGTCATAGTTCCACCCCCTTTTGCGCCAGAAAGCGCACCAGCAACGCGCCATCGGCTCGAAACATCGCGCCCGGCAGCGAGTCAAAGCTAACATCGGTTCGGCCACCCGGTTTATCCGTGACAATCCTTCTCAACTGCTGGCATTGATCCAGAAGCCTTTTGGTGAGAATTTCCGCCTCGCCCCTCGATATTTTGGGATCCCTGCCTTCGTTTATGCCGGAATGGAGATACTCGGCAGCCATCAGACTTACCATGTCATCGTAACTCAGCAATTTTCCCTGCCCAATCACCCCAACAAGTTCCCGTATTTTGAAAAAGAACTTATTGCTGTATCTGGCATCTTCGTCTTGCGCTCTGAACTCGTCGGCGATTTTCTGGATTTCAACCTTGCCATCGGAGGCAAATGCCTTTTCCCACGGCATCGCCCACTCCACCGCCTTTCCGCCGGGTTTCCAGACGCGGACAGCCACGGCATCGCGTCCGCGCTCATCCTTGGCAATATCGTCAAGCAGGGAGTGCGCGTCACGCAGCACACGTGTGAGAGGCATTTTGATGTGTGCAAACTCGATAGCACCGGAAAGTGTTGAGGAAACCCCGCTACCGGCAAAGCAGTTATTGTAATGCTGTTGAAGCTCTGCGGCGCACTTCAAGGCGTCCTCCACCGGCAGAATAGCCAGCACGTCGTCACCACCGGCATAAATCAGGAAGCCGCTGTTCTTCTGAACTATCTTCGACGCATCGCGGGTGAATATTTCCAACGCCTTACTGATCGGCACCTGCTTTTCCTCATCGCCCATATGCTTGCCAAGCGAATCGCCGTCCATAAGCAGCATTGCGTAAAATGGACTTGGAGGCTCAAGGCTGGTTTCTTTTATGAGTTCATTGAGACGTGCCAACGTAGCGCTAACCGTTGTTTCGTCAGCGTCCGGATACATGTTTGGACTGGAAAGCATTGTCTCAAAGAACACTGAGCCGTCCAGCGCGGCAAATTGTCTTGTCGGATCATCTTTGCCATGCAGGGCATCTTCAATACACCGTATGTTGGAATTGGTTTCTCCATGCTCGCGGGTGAGCATGAATGCGGCATCATGAAATCTTTTGATCATTTCCGGCTTGCCAGCCTTGATGGTGTCGGCAATCCAGTGAGCGGCTGCCATGTAGACCACCGATGGAACGTTTGGGGAAACATTCCAACCGCTTATGCGCCAACCGCCAGGCATTGTTGCCGATACTTTATGAAAGCAGCGGGCAAACCTGCGCTTTATAAACGCGATAGCGCAAAGATGCTCGCCATCTCGCAAATCGGTTTTCATGCCGTTTTGGCCATCAGTCCGTATTTTTAGCCAGAAATCACTCACTTGCTTACCCGGCCTTTCGCTGCCGGAAAGCTCCTGCCAAGCGTCCATCACCATGCACTTGACGCCGCCCTGTTCAGGCGGGAATGAAGTCCGCCAGTTTTTCCGTCGATCAAGGATGCTGGATTCTGAGCGGGTGTCCGTTATCGCCCATGAAATTTCCCAGAATTTGTTTACCTGCTCATCCCAAATCTTTCGCTGGTTAGAGGTCATTCCCATGCTGCTCAAATCGTTTTGCCAGACTTTTTCCGCCAACTCAGTCCAGGCAGATCTAACACTTTGCTCAACTAATGCCGGATCGAAACCTGCATCCGGTATCTCGGCCATAAAACGATTCGGAGCCGCACCCTGCCGTGGCTTCATTCCTGTTCCCTTTATTTCTTCCAGCCAATTCAGATAACTTGAAGCAACTAAAGGGAAAATGACTTTGCCGTCATTCTTTTCAACCGACTTCATGGCGATGCCGGACAGCCAAGACAGGATAAAAGACCCGGCCCAGAAATCTCGCGTCCGGCGCGCCTGTGCCACAAATCCCTGAACCGGGCCGATGGTGAAGTGCAGGTATTTCATGGCAACACCACCTCTCTGTCCGCAAAGCGGTCGAGATAGCACCGGATATGCCCCCAATCCACCGATGGAATGAGCCGGTGTGTGGGGCGGAGCTTCTCCGCTTTTACAGCGACATAATCCGATGGGCAAAGAAACATGGATTGAAACAGCGTTTGAATTACTGCAAAATCGTTATCCTTAAACTTGTGGATGTGGATGAACAGTGGTGATGCCCGGCGGGTACGCCCTTCTGAATCTGGTGCAATCTCGGCTTTTTTCATTTTTTCAGCACCGGTTATCGAAGAGAAAAAATAATTATGAGGCAGTCCGAACACGATACGATCTGGAAGCACTGTCGGCGGAGTTCCGTTTGCAATCGCGTTAAGCATGATTGCATGATCATCCACAAACAGTTCAATGCCATTAACTTTGTGTGTTCCGGTGTTATTCCTGTCCTGCCCCCAAGAACGGTAACGCATCATTTCACTTGCGGTTTTCTCCAGCAAGTTCCATGCGTTTTTGCCTTTTAGAGACATATCCATGCGGGTTACTGACGAGAATGCGGAAAACGGCGGTTCGGGTGCGGTTATGGGTGTTCCTGTAAGTTTCTGAATCGCCGCTTTCCATTCCTCGATGCCGCTAGGCGCAGACAGCTTGCCGCCGGAAAGACTCGTAATAGAAACCGAACCAAGTCCGCGCCGTGTGCGGCTGCCTAAACCTCCAAGCAAGCCGAATAGCAGCAGGCTTTCTTCAATGGACTTGACGTCAGCCAGAGTGGTTTCAGGCCGAGAACGAACTCGAACCTTGAATTTACCGCTTGTGATTGCGCTACGGTTGTACTTCGACTTCTTTTCCTCTTTGTTATAACTCGCAAGGCCGAGGCCAACCAGATAGGGGCGCCACTTGCCAAGTGGTGCTGGCGAGTCGTTACCGTTAAGTTGCTCCTTGCTACGCAGGGTAATGCCGATGGACGTAACACTCATCAAAAAACACCCCTGCCCACCACGGTCTTCATCGCCAGCCTGACCGAACAACCGACCTTCTTCGCTATGGAGTGTCTTTAACGCTTCAGTTACGTTATTCCCGTTTTGCGCCAACATTCGACTCCAGTTAAGCGCTCGCCACCAGAACCGGAGTGCGCCTTTGATCGAAGGAGGCCTTATCTCGGTAGCCTCTTGTTTCGCATCACCCAGAAACATTGGCGTGACGATGCTGTATTCAGCCTCAATTACGGTTGGTTGTGACATCATTTACCCTCCCCTCTATCGCTGATAAGAATTGGCTTCCCCTCATCTGACACCTCCGGTTTGAGAATACGCCCGCCTTCGTGTTTGCCGATTACGTATATGCTCGAAATGCCGCTTTCCTCCGCAGCTTGAAAAACCCCAAGCGACATTGGAACCGTGCCGCCTGTCGTATCAGCATAAATCGTGTCCAAGCTCAAGCCTTCGGCTTCCAAGCGCCGTATCCATTTCGCCGCCATCGTTTTTATGCCCGGCAGATCATAAGGATCAACTACATCTTCCCCGCTTGGCGAACCGGATACAATCTGGTAGAACTTGATATCCTTGGAAAATTCATCAATAAGTTTTTTAACGATCTCAGCGGTCTTAACTGTGTAGATAAAAGCAACATGCTTTGGCCGAAGATGACAAAGCAGCCACTTGGGAACTTCTTCCCGGCTGACAGGAATCAGCAGGCCATCAATCTGCTTGCTTCCAAGCGGGAAAGGTGTTCCAAGCCCCGTAAAATAGTTGCTGTGAAAAAAACTGCGAAGCTGTTTTTTGGAAAACCAGGCAACGAGTGCAAAACCGATTGGAATGATTGTGAAAGCATAGCCCAGAATAATGCCGGCATTTTCGATTTTTTTGAGCATTCCATCAGGTATCAGTGAGCCAACATAAACTGATAACCCTCCTAACAGAATAATTACAAGCACTCCCAAGCCCCATCTTTGCCAACTTTTCATGCGCTTCCCCCTTGTATTATCAGTCAGTTTTCAACGCTGCATCCTCAGCCTTCAACCCCATACCTTCCCCCTTATCAGCGGCAGACACGGCGCGATGTCGCCATCGTATCCGGCGGTTCCAATTCATGGGCCGCCACGGCAACGATCCATTGGCATAGGTGTTTGTTCTTGATGTGATGACCGGCGGCAAGTTTTTCCAATATCGCGCCATATAGCCTATAATTATGGTCATAACTTTCAGCAAAAGGAGACGATTAATGACCCGAACCATCACCCTTGCGGAGGCAAAAAAAAGCCTGTCCGCCATCATCAAGGATGTCGATGAAAGATACGACCGGTTTGCCGTCACAAAAAACGGCGTCGAGAAAGCCGTCATCCTCAGCTCCGACGAATTTGCGGGCCTGCTGGAAACCCTCGACCTGCTTTCCAGCATTGAAGAACGAGATGCTGTTGCCCGCGCTAAGGCGCAGGTTAAAATGGGCGAAACGGTTTCGCTCAAGGAATTCAAGGCGCGGGTTGGCGTTAAATGACGTTCGAGATCAGGCTTGCGAAAGAAGCGCAAAGCGATCTCGAAGAGTTGCATGTTGCCGACCGGCGGCTTTTCAGCCGTATTTTGGCCAGAATCGAGTCGCTTGCCGATAATCCATTTCATGGCAAGCCGCTTGTGGGCAATCACTCCGGGGAATATTCCCTTCGTGTCGGGGATTACCGAATCATTTATGAAGTTGACAAGACAAGCCATGCCGTCCATATCCTTACGGCAAAACATCGGAAACACGTCTATTAACCATAAGCGGTTCATCCAACCCCAAACCTCCCCAGCCCAAACCCCGTCCCCTTGCCCACATGCAGCGCCTCGCCCGCCCTTATCAGCGGCAGAAACGGCGCAATGTCGCCCTCGTATTCAACATCGCCCATAAATCCGCCAAGCGTCATCCTGGTATCCTGACGCGACGAGTATCGCTCCCAGTCGTGCCATTTCGTGCCGTTTCTCTTCATCTCAACCGCACCGGCCCGTTCGATGATCCCCCGGAAATCCCAGCCCGACGGATCGCCGCCGCAGTGGAAGTAGTGCAAAAGCGACATCCGGCGCAGGATTGCGCGAATCAGCACATGAAATTCAGGTGTTGCGGCAAGCTGTTTGTTGTAGAAGATTCGGGTGGGCGTGAGGAAATCGACTGAAAGGTGCATCGGCGCGGATACTATTTCCGGCGCTGCCGCCAGATCCAGCGTCAGCTTTCGCGGCTCCGCATTCCGAACCTGCCGCGTTTCTGCGTCGTAAACCATAATGCCGCCGCTTGTCACCGAGCGAAGCTCGAATTTGCCCAGTTTCTTGCCGATGCCTATTTCGCCAAGCTCCGAGAACGCGTATATGAAATACGCAAGATATTCAACAGCCCGGCCAATCAGTAAAAGGTTGAATGTCAACTCCTGCCCCGGCTCGTACTGCCTTCGCCTGTCAACCGACGGTTCGATCACGAACGGATGCGGCGCGGCCTCGTATTTGCGCATCATCGAGGAGCCGGACGGAGGCGGGGTTTCAAAGACGTAAGAATAGACGCAGCTTCCCTTAAGGAAACAGCCGTCGCAGACAGGTTTTCGCGGAGCGCATACAACGCGCCTGAAGGCATGGCCGAAGCCGCCGCGCAAGGTCGATCCCTTGTACGCGGGCAGAACCAGCCGCTCGCGCGCCGCAAGCGTGAACTCATACGATCCGTAACTGATGCCTTCCATCCCCATCCTCCTGAAGGTGATGCTGCTGCAACAAAAACGAAACGACTGATGCCGAGAATTTAAATGACGAGAGGGTACAGCGCTATATTTTGCGGATTATCGAAGAGTTACAACATTCCCCACGCCACCGCCCGAAGGAGTATAACGCGGAGAAACAGGGTAAATCAATTAAAAAACTGCTTATTCCAGCCCCAGCTTGTTCATCTCCTCGATGATGAACTTCTCATAGAGGATGTTCCACTCGGCAGTGCCCTCGATCATTTTTCTTGAGTATGATTCGAGCTTGCGGCGAACCTTTTCGTCTATCTCGTCAAACAGATGAACCGATTCGTTGATGGCAAGCCTTATCGCCTTGCGGACATCCGGTTCAGACCGTTTGGGAACGATCAGGCTTTTCGACTTCAATCCGGTGAAAACCGTGTGGGTTAGATGGGAGATTTTGTCGTCGCTCAATCTCACAGGATTACATTCCTTTCGCGGACGAGCTTCTTTTTGGTGAGGTCGAACAACTGTTTGTAATCGAGGCGGCCCTTTTCAATATCCGCCTCGAATTTCTTCAATATCTCGCGCACTTCCTCGTTCAGCCGATCCTCCACCATGAGTTCGTTCAGCACGATCTCATTCACAACGCCCGTCACGGCGGCCTTGTCGGCCTTGAGCGTTGCAGCGTCGCTCTTCACAATCGATTCGACGATTGCGCGGGAGATCATCGGAATCCATGCACGAGGCAGACGCATGGCTATTACTTCTCGATGAACGGAAGAAGCGCCATCGTGCGGGCAAGCTTTATCGAGGCGCAAAGCTCACGCTGATGTCCGGCGCATGTGCCTGTAAGCCTCTGCGGCATGATTTTGCCCCTCTCAGTCACGAAGCCCCTGAGCAGACGAAAATCCTTGTAATCTATGAACGGCGTCTTTTCCGCGCAGAACCGGCAAAACTTTTTCCTGTGAAATCGTTTCTGCTGAACCATGATTATTTCTGAAAACTCCTTTCGCTATAAAAAGCTGTTGATCTGAAATTATTCAATAAACGGGCGTCAGAACGGAACTTCGTCATCGGTAACTTCACGCGGCGTGAAATCCGAATCGCTGTATTCCGGCTCCGACGCTCCATGCGAGCCGCCCTGCGTCTGACCTTTTTTAGACATGAAACGCACGACTTCCGCCACTATCTCAACCTTCGAACGCTTCTGTCCGGTGTCCTTGTCGTCCCATCGGCGCTGATTGAGGCGTCCGTCCACAAGCACGGAACTGCCCTTGCTCAGATACTGGCTTGTGATCTCCGCCTGTTTCCCAAAAACAACGATGTCGAAGTACGACACTTATTCCTTCGTCTCGTCGCCGACCTTGTAAATGCGGTTTACGGCGATGCTGAATGTTGCAACCTGCGTGCCTTGGGGCGTGAAGCGGGTTTCTGGATCGCGAACCAGATTGCCGACGAGAATGACCTTGTTATACATAACCGTCAGGCCTGCTCGACAGCGGCTTCCCCGGCGGCTTCTTCCGCCGCCGCTTCAGCCTTGGGCTTGGCAGCCTCCGCAGCCTGCGCCGCCTTCTTCTCGTAAGCGTCAATCCGTGCCTTGTCGAGCCGGATGACAACGTATTTGAGCATGTTTTCCATCACGTTGCAGGTGGATTCATAATTGCCCACAACGGAAGGTTCAGCCGTGAAAACGAGCAGAAAGTAACGTCCCCTGATCTGTTTTTTGATCACATAGGAAAGTTCCTTGGTTCCCCAGTTCTCTTCCTTGATGATATTGCCGCCGTTATTTGCGATAACGGTCTTCAGTTTGTCGATCGAAGCCTTGATTTCTTCGTCGTTGAGGTTTGCCTTGAGAATAATGAGGGATTCGTAGTGGTTCGCCATGCTTGGCGGTAACCTCCTTCTGGATATTAAGCCCATTCCGGGAGAACAGGCAAGGAGAAGCCGTGTTTTATATCACAAACAGGCTGTGTTTTGCAAATGCAACAGCCCGCAGACCGCGCGGGCTGTTGCCTGTGTTATCTGTTAATACCGGTAATACTCCGGCTTGTACGGGCCTGATTTGGCAATGCCGAGGTATTCGGCCTGCGCGTCGGTAAGCGTTGTTAGCCTCACTCCCAGTTTCTTCAGGTGCAGCCGGGCAACCTTTTCGTCAAGCAGCTTCGGCAACACATAGACCTTATTCTCGTATTTGTCTGAGTTGTTCCAAAGCTCCATCTGCGCCATCACCTGATTGGTGAAGCTGTTGGACATGACGAACGACGGATGTCCGGTTGCGCAGCCAAGATTCACAAGCCGTCCTTCGGCAAGAATGGTGATCGTCCTGCCATCCGGCCAGATAACCTGATCGACCTGAGGCTTGATGTTCACCTTGCGGAGATTCGGATCGTCGAAGACCGAGGCAACGTCGATCTCAATGTAGAAATGGCCGATGTTGCAGATAATCGCCTGATGCTTCATCACATCCATATGCTCGCGGCGAATGACGTCCCGGCAGCCGCTGGCGGTGATGAACAGATCGGCGATGGGCGCGGCGTCCTCCATCGTGACAACCTCGTAGCCCTCCATCGCGGCCTGAAGCGCGCATATGGGGTCGATCTCGGTGACAAGCACGCGAGCGCCCTGCCCGCGAAGCGACTGGCAGCATCCCTTGCCCACATCCCCGTATGCCGCGACGACGGCGATCTTGCCGGCAATCATCACGTCGGTTGCGCGCTTGATGCCGTCAAGCAGAGACTCGCGGCAGCCGTAAAGGTTGTCGAATTTCGACTTGGTTACCGAATCGTTCACATTGAACGCCGGGCAGCCGAGGGTTCCCTTCTGCATCATTTCATAGAGGCGGTGAACGCCGGTAGTTGTCTCCTCCGAAATGCCGCGTATGTCTTTGAGAAGATGCGGATATTTGTCGTGGATGATCTGCGTGAGGTCTCCGCCGTCGTCCAGTATCATGTTCAGGGGCTTGCCGTCTGGCCAGAACAGGGTCTGCTCGATGCACCAGTCATATTCCTCAAGTGTCTCGCCCTTCCATGCGAACACCGGAATTCCGGCAGCCGCGATAGCCGACGCCGCATGATCCTGTGTGGAAAATATATTGCACGAAGACCAGCGAACCTCGGCGCCAAGCTCAACAAGCGTTTCTATGAGCGCCGCGGTCTGGATTGTCATATGCAGACAACCGGCAATGCGCGCGCCGCTCAGCGGCTTCGACTTGCCGTACTCCTCGCGCAGGGCCATGAGGCCCGGCATCTCGGTCTCGGCAATCGTCAACTCTTTTCTTCCCCATTCCGCAAGGCCGATGTCAGCAACCTTGTAATCCTGCAATGCAACACTCTGTGAACTCATTAACTTATACCGCCTCCATTGTAATATGCTTGAATCATGGCAGAACGGGCCATGGCCCGAACAACGCAATATCGATTACTTTTTTTTGTTTTTTCCGGCAGGTTTCCCCAAGACCGCCTTTGTGGCAACTACCGGAGCTTTTTTTGCCGCTACTGGCTTTGCAGCCACCGGAACAGCCTTAACACCGGCAACAGGTCTGGGTTTCGATGTTGTTGACGGAGTTTGCTTCGCCGGAGCTTGTTGAATCGCAACAGGACTGTTTTTGCCCGCCTTTGTCGGCTGGATCAATGTTTTCCTGACATCAGGTTTGCCGGAGGCAGATTTAGCGGCGACAGGTTTGGTGGCGGCAGGCTTCGAAACGGCAGGCGCAGCATTATTGGCCGGTTTATTGGCCGGTTTACTGGCCTGAGCCGTCTTCGTCCCTTTGTTTGAAACCGGCTCCACAGACGGCTTGATTTTTTTCACGGATGGAGCAGCCACCTCAACAGGTACGGATACAGCCTTCGCAACCTTTTTAGGCAGCGGCGGTGCTGGTTTCACCTGCGGTGCTGAAGCTTTTGCCGCTGGAGCCGAAACGGCAAGAGCCTTTTTAGGGGATGCAACAGCAGGCTTTGCCGGCGCAATTGACTTTGCATCCTCAACCGGCTTTACATGCTCAACCGGCTTTTTAGGCGCTTTCGCCACGATTTTCTTAACCGGCTCCACCGGCTTGATTACCGTTACAGGTTCCTGAACAACAGCTTTCCTTGCCGGTTCGGCAACCGGGATAACCTCTTTGCCGGAAGCAATCTTTTTTCTCAAAGCCGGTTTCGTTTCAACCGGCGGCTCCGGTTTTGTCATGGATTTGTACACAACTTCAACGGCATAATCCATGCTTGCATGATCCGGCGGAATATCCTTGTTTGTGCTCCCGACACATGACAACTGCCCGGAGACGGAACTTCCGCCATTCCTCAGAAGCTCGTACACAATCGGCGCAAGCTCGAAACTCCCCCCCTCGCAATCATGAATCAGGCATGGGGTGAACAGAAACGCCGGATCGCTCTCCGGATACACATGAAGCGTGCGCGTCATCAGCACCGGATTGTCTCCCTTTTGATAGTAGACCATCCTGATTGTCATGGATTCAAGACCGGGGAATTCATCGGAAAGCGGCGGCACGGCCACCTTGTTCTTGCCTTGCGCGTCGTAACCTTCCTTGCCGCCTCTTTTCTGCACTTAAAAACCTCTCGAAATGGATATTTACTGGCAGACTATCCGGCGGCTAAACCAGACCGGACAGGCTCCAAAGGGCAAAGGTACGGGTTAAATTACAGGCACGGCGCTGAAATGTCAAGCACTATTTATCGATATTCCCAATGAAATCGGGAAATTAGAGCAACTGAGAAGAAGTTTTTCATAAACATTGACGGATTTCGGCAAATACAACTGGCATTCAGCCGATCGAACCCAGCACCCTGATTCGGGAATACCTCTTTGCGACCAGCTCGTCGGCGGGCAGAGCGGCAAGTTCATCAAGCGCGGTCTTGATAACGCTTTTGACCGAGTCGAACATGGCCTTCCCGGCAGTATGCATTCCGCCCGGCGGCTCCTTGATAACCTCGTCGATAACCCCAAACCGCTTGAGATCGCCGGGCGTCAGCTTCAGGACATCCGCTGCCTTCGAAAAATCATCCAGGGAAAGTCCGCTTTTGTCCTTTTTCCAGAGTATCGCGGCGCATCCTTCCGGAGATATCACCGAATATACCGAATGCTCCAGCATGTACACTCTGTCGCCCACGCCAAGGGCAAGCGCGCCGCCGCTTCCGCCCTCACCGATCACCAGTATCACAACCGGAGTGCGGAGCATCGCCATCTGATGCAGGTTGTACGCGATAGCCTCGGCCTGCCCCCGCTCCTCGGCGCCGATTCCGGGATACGCGCCTGGCGTGTCGATGAAAGTGATCACCGGACGTCCGAATTTTTCGGCAAGTTTCATTATCCGAAGCGCCTTGCGATAGCCTTCCGGGTGCGCCTGACCGAAGTTGCGAGCGATTCTGTCCTTCGTGTCGCGCCCCTTCTGATGGCCGATCACGGCAACCGGCATATCGTCGATACGCGCGAATCCCGACACAATAGCCGCGTCGTCGCCAAACCGCCGGTCGCCGTGCAGCTCGTGGAATCCGGTCATCATCTGCTTGATGTAATCGAGAGTGTAAGGACGATCCGGATGGCGTGCCGCAAGCGTCTTCTGCCACGGCGTCAGCTTCTCGTAAACAGACTTGCGCACCTCGTGCAGCTTCTTTTCCAGCCTCGCGACTTCCTTTGTGAGGTCAACTCCCTGGCCGTGCGAGAAACGCCGCAGTTCGGCTATCTGCCGTTCAAGATCGGCAATCGGTTTTTCAAATTCAAGATAATTAGCCATTGCTCAATATAACCGTGTTGCGCCCCAAAATCCCTTCCACATCCTTTACCATATCCATGGTCGGTTTCACGCCTGAGGCGGCTGTGACAACCGTTTCCCAGATGCCCGGCGAGGTAAGACGGATCGACAGCGGACACGATCCGGCATGTTTGCCTACAACATCCTTCAGCCGTTCGAGATCGGACTGGGATAATACAGAGGCATTGAGCCGGATTTCAACCCTCGACGCTTTCGCGTTGCCAAGAGGAGTCACGCTTCGCGCAACTATTTTGTGGCCGGTTTCAGACTTGTCGAGGTGGCCGGTCACCAGAATCGGCGCATCCGAGCCTATCAATGCCGAAGTTTCAGCATAGATACCCGGAAAAACAATAACCTCGGTGCTGCCGGTCAGGTCTTCCAGCACGAACGCGGCCATCTTGTCGCCCTTTTTGGTGACAATCGGCTTGACCGACGCCACTATTCCGCCAACGGAAACATCGGCCTTGTCGTCCATCTCGGCCAGTCCCGATGTGGTTGCCGAGGCAAAACGGCCAAGTTCGTCGGCGTATTTCCTTAGCGGATGGCCGGTTATATAAAAACCGATCGTCTCCTTCTCCTGCCGCAGCAGCAGCTTGTCGTCCCATTCCGGCACAACCGGCTTTGACTCGACAAGCGGTTCGTTATCGAAAAAGCTCGCGTAGCCGTTCATCCTGTTCTTCTGGGTGCGTGAGGCGTCTTCAAGGCATCCGTCTATCATCGCCATGAGCTGGGCGCGATGGTAGCCAAGCGAATCGAACGCGCCGGCCTTTATCAGGCATTCCAGCACCTTGCGGTTAACCTTGCGAAGCTCAACCTTCACGCAGAAATCGATAAAGCTTTCAAATCGGCCCTGCCGCGTCCGCGCATCGATTATCGCCTCGATCGCGCCTCCGCCCACGCCCTTCACCGCCTCCAGCCCGAACCGGATTGCGCCATCAACCACAGAAAACTCGCGTCCGCTTCTGTTTATGTCGGGCGGAAGAATCGAGATTTCCATGTCGCGGCATTCGTTGATGTATTTCACAACCTTGTCGGTGTTGTCCATGTCGCAGCTCAGAAGCGACGCCATGAACTCGACCGGGTAGTGGGCTTTCAAAAAAGCCGTCTGATAGGCGATTAGCGCGTATGCCGCCGAATGCGACTTGTTGAAACCGTAACCGGCAAAGAACGCTATAAGCTCGAATATGCGCTCGGCTTTTTTTAGCGGAACGTGGTTTTCCTTGCAGCCCTTAAGGAAAAGCTCCTTCTGCTCGGCCACAAGCTCATGTTTCTTCTTGCCCATCGCCTTCCGCAGAACATCGGCCTGCCCCATCGTAAACCGCGCGAGCTTGTTTGCGATGTGCATCACCTGTTCCTGATAGAGAATCACGCCGTATGTGTTCTTCAGGATCTCTTCCAGTTCCGGGACTTCGTACTCGACCCTTTTCTCGCCGCGCTTGCGCTTGATGAAATCCTCAACCATGCCGCTCTGGAGCGGGCCAGGCCGGTATAGCGCAACCAGCGCGATTGCGTCTTCAAAAACCTCAGGCTGAAGCCTCACCAGGATGTCGCGCATTCCGGAGCTTTCAAGCTGAAACACGCCGGTTGTCTGGCCAGCCGAAAGAAGCTCGTACGTGCGCCTGTCGTCGAGCGGAATGTTCCGGACGGAAAACGCGCCGTCAACGAAGCCCGGAGCTGTCTTGTCGTGAGGCCCGGCGGTTATCATGTTCTCGGCCTTGTCGATAACCGTGAGCGTTTTCAGTCCCAGAAAGTCGAATTTCAGAAGCCCAAGCGCCTCCACGCAGGTCATGTCGAACTGCGTGACCACTCCGGTTTCGTCCGGAGCCTTGTAGAGCGGCAGGTATTCAGTGAGCGGCTCCGGCGATATGACGACGCCAGCCGCATGCGTGGAGGCATGACGGTTCAGCCCTTCGAGCTTGAGCGCGATCTGGATCAGTTCGCGGATCGTCTCGTTTTCCTCGTACAGTTCCTTGAGCTTCGGTTCCATTTCGAGCGCATCCTTGAGCTTGATGTTCAGGACGTTTGGAACCAGCTTGGCGACCCTGTCAACCTCGGCGTATGGAACATCGAGCACTCGCCCCACGTCGCGAAGCACGGCGCGCGCGGCCATCGTGCCGAACGTGATGATCTGGGCAACGTGATCCTGCCCGTATTTGCGCGTGACGTAGTCGATAACCAGCCCGCGCCTGTCCATGCAGAAATCCACGTCTATATCCGGCATCGACACGCGCTCCGGATTAAGGAAACGCTCGAAAAGAAGGGTGTACTTGATGGGATCGATCTCTGTGATTCCGAGCGACCAGGCAACCAGGCTTCCGGCGGCGGAGCCTCGTCCGGGGCCGACAGGCACGCCCATCTTGCGGGCCTCGTGTATGAAATCCCAGACTATAAGGAAATAGCCCGGAAATCCCATGCGCTCGATGACGCCAAGCTCCATTTCAAGCCTCGCCCTGTACTCATCCGGCTCAGTTCCTCCGGCAAAACGGTCAACAAGACCCTCTTCCGCGAGCTTCCGGAGATAAGACGCGAGCGTAAACCCTTCCGGCACGCTGTATTTCGGCAGATGGTGCTTGCCGAATTCGAAATCGAAATTGCAGCGCTCGGCAATGACCTTCGTGTTTCGAATGGCGTCTGGAATATCCTTGAACGCCTCGGCCATCTCCTGCGGTGATTTCAGGTAGAACTCCTCCGACGAAAACCGCAAGCGCCCTGTTTCCTTCACCGTCTTGCCGGTCTGTATGCAGACCAGCGCGTCGTGGGCGCGGGCGTCGTCGCGCCTCAGGTAGTGGCAGTCGTTGGTTGCCACAACCGGGATGTGAAGCTCCTCGGACAGATCAAGAAGCATTTTATTAACCCTGTCCTGCTCCTCAAGCCCGTTGTCCTGGATCTCGAAGTAGAAATTCTCCGGGCCGAAGATATGCTTGTAATCGAGCGCCGACTGCCGGGCCTCGTCTATTCTGCCCTGAAGCAGAAGGTTCGGAACCTCGCCCTTCAGGCAG
Organism: Nitrospirota bacterium; assembly: GCA_016212095.1. Lineage (GTDB taxonomy): Bacteria > Nitrospirota > Thermodesulfovibrionia > SZUA-242 > SZUA-242 > JACRHH01. Next base: position 65,294 of record JACRHH010000027.1, on the reverse strand, counting down.
GCCGAAAGGCCGATCAGCCCGCCGCTGTACTGGGTGAGCAGATCCTTGTCTATGCGCGGACGATAGTAAAAACCCTCAAGATATGCCGCCGACACGAGGCGAACGAGGTTCTTGTAGCCGTCGCTGTCGCGCACCAGAAGAACAAGATGCCAGGATGCGTCTTTCTGGTCTTTTGATGACTTGTCGAACCGGGTGGTGGAGGATATGTAAACCTCGCAGCCGATGATCGGCTTTATTCCGGCCTTGCGCGCCTTCTTGAAGAAATCCACAGCGCCGAACAGGTTGCCGTGATCGGTGACCGCGACGGCTGGCATGTTGAACGCGGACGCCGCTTCGAGAAGCTCATCCAGTCGAATTGCGCCGTCCAGCAGGCTATACTGCGAATGTACGTGAAGGGGAACGAACCCGGAATGCATCGGCTATATTAACTTATCGACCGTTATCCTTCAAACCGCCCCATGCTACAATACGGACATGGAGCCGGGGATCAACACCATCGCCGAGGAAATGACAGACGACCGGAATGTGGTCTTTGCCCTGCTTTTCGGCTCGGCGGCAAAAGGCTCGATGCGCAAGGACAGCGATCTTGACGTTGCCGTTTACTTCAGAAGTCCGCCCGAAGGGCTGGAACTTCTCGACCTGATCAACAGGCTATCCAATATGACCGGCAGGGATGTGGACATTGTTGTCCTTAACAAGGCGTCGGCGTTTCTGCGGCATCAGGTTATGAAACACAGGGTGGTTCTGGCAATCAACGACAACGTTTCATACCGGAAATTCAGGGAAAAGACAATTGAGGATTATGAAGAATATAAATACATATCGGGGATGAACGTATATGATAGCGACTATGTAGGCGCTACTGATTCCTGCCCTTGAGCGTCTCGGCCCGGCGCATGAGCTCGTTTTCGTCAAGCAGCCCCTTGTCGATAAGGATGCTGACAAGCGCCATAATTACATCCTCATTCCTGACTGTGCGTTTGACAGCGGTCGGCGCAACGTGTTCGTCGATGGAAAGGGGGATGGACTGCCGGGGGAACCGCGTGGCATTGTGATTGTGCGTCTGCGGCTCATCTGTTTCTACGCCGTCGTAGTATTTGGCTATCGCCCATTCGATTTCGGACTTGATGGCGATAACCGGCTTGATGCGCTTGCCGAGTATGAATTCCACCGTGTCGAGCGTGACCAGATCGGTGGGATCGTTTGTGGCGACTGTGATATTCTTCCGCGCCACCAGCACCGGCATGATGTGATATTTTTTGGCGACTTCAGCTTTCATCGATCCGATGGCGCCCTCGGAAATTACTATGTCGCGCAACGATATCCATTTGATGCCCAATTGCGATTCAAGAACGGCAGCCAGATCCTCCTCGCTTATGAAGCCCATCTTGATGAGCGAATTGCCAAGCTTGCCGCCCCATTGCTTGTGCTGCCCAAGGGCGCGCGCAAGTTGCAGCTCGTTGATGAGTCCGGCCTCCAGCAGGATTTCACCCAGACGTCTTCTCTCTTTTTTTGCAAACCCGGTTTCCGTCATATTCTATCCGCTGGAACTGCCTGTTTTGATATAATGGTGCATCAATGCACTTGATGATATGTATTATTCGGGTATTTTATCATAAACTTTACCGATTACATCTCGGAATGAACAGCAAATATATACAGAGGTTAGCCGGATGACCATGATGCCACCACTCGACAAAAACATACCTGAGCGGCGCTCAGGCGAGGATCGCAGAACCATTGCCGACGAGATGAATCCGTCCGGCGCATTCAACGATCAGCGTCAGACGATAAGAAGGATAACCGAAAGAATGATTCCGGAACTGGACATGGAGGTGGACAGGCTTGCTGCGGAAGGCAGGCCTCGCGAGGAAATTTTCCGCTTTTTCATGGAAAGACTTGGCGGGCTGCTTGCGGAGGCTTTTGCTGTCAATGCCGACGAAGTGGCGATACTTCTGCTTGCCGACAACGGCCAGATGTTCCGGTTCGGGTATCCGATCAAGCTGTATGTCGGCAAAATGAACGTATTTCCGGTTGGAAGCCAGAGCATTGCCGCGCAGGTTTTCAGGGCAAAACTGGGCAGGGTCGATAACGACGCAACAAAAGTGCGCCATCTCAGCTTTTATGAGCAGATACGGCTGAGCGACCGCCCGGCAAGCCTTATCCAGAAGATGATGACCGCGCCGATTGTCACGCCAACCGGCAAGGTTATCGGTGTTTCACAGATCAGCAGAAAAGGAACGTCGCTTGAAGATTCCGGGGCGGCGTTTTCGCAATCAGACCTGATTCAACTTGTTGACATCAGCCGCGCGACCGCGAAACGAATCGAATCGCTGACGCCTGCGGATTTTTAAACGCTTTCATACCGCCCTCACTGCGGCAACGTCCGCCAAAAGCCCCTCCGCCGAGGCGCACAGCGGCATGTCGGATGATAGTGTTTTCATGAGATCCGTCATTGCCTGGGCGCCGTTTTCGACATCCACGGCGGCATTCCTTGCAGCCTTGATCATGTCTTTCACCGACACGTCCAGACGGCTCGTCAACGCAGCCTGCTGCTCGGCTGCCGCGGCTATCGCCTCTATCATGGAGACGCCCTTGTCCATCATGTTGACAATATCGGCCAGCGATTCGCCGGTTGCAGTAACGATTTCAACGCCGGATCCGATTCCCTGCATTCCTTCGCGCATTACGGTCATGACCGATCCTGTGAGTTCCCTGATCTCGTTTATGGTGGAATTGATCTCGCGTGTAGCCCGCGTGGTTTTTTCCGCCAGTTTCCTCACCTCATCGGCCACGACCGCAAAGCCCCTGCCCTGCTCTCCTGCCCTTGCAGCCTCGATGGCGGCGTTGAGCGCCAGCATGTTTGTTTGATCCGCAATCTCGTCGATGACGTTTATCACAACGCCGATCTTGTCGGATGACTCCTTGAGCCTGCTCATGCCGGTTTCTGCCTCCTCGACGACGGAGACTATCTGCTGCATCCTTCTTACAGGGGCAAGCACCTTGTCAACCTCGGCATTTGCCACATCCCTCGTATCGTTGGCAACCTGCGCCGCTTCCTCGCTGTTTCTGGCTATTTCCCTTATCGATCGCTCCATCTCGGAGATGGATTGAACAGTCTCACCCATCTGCTCCATCGCCATCTCATGATGTATCGTCATGTTGTCGAAAATCGTCATCACTTCATGCTCATTGTTGGAAACGGCAACCCTGTGCTCGGTCATCCTCGACGTGACTTCCTGATTGCAGGCGGTAAGACTGTTGCATTCGGTGACAAGCCAGTTGACGGGATCCTTTTCATCTCCGGGAACACCCGCCAAACGCCCGATCATTTTCATCTGAAAATGCCATGCGCCACAGGAAATTGCTCCGCATGTCAGCGCGGCCAGCAATGCCGGCCAGCCACCGGCCAAAGCAAGAAGCGAACCGATCAGCAACGATGAAACTGTTGTAACGAGATTAAATCGAGATGTTGAACTCATGGCGGGGAGCTATATCTCCCGCGCCTTGACTTTTTTATAGAAATCACAGTTGCGGCAGTTGCCGATCTTCTGGGCAGCCGTTCCCTGAACAGCTCCTCCGCACATCGTTCCGGCAACCAGCCAGCAGGTTCTTCCGGCGTTTTCCTTTACAGCCGGACACGAGCTACCACCCTTGTCTCTCCCGCATCCCTTGAACTCCCAGCACTGCATCTTTCCCATGTTCATATGCACCTCCACCGCTGTTTTGCCGGATTAATCCGGATGATTTCACATCCCTATCGTCATTCACGGAAAAAACTTGACATGGCAAAAAAAAGGCCGGGAATTACCCCGGCCTTTCGATGTGGCGCTGACTATGGTTCGGATATGAACAAGTCCTATTCGACTTTCACCTTGGCATCTTCGATAATGATTTCATAGCTGTATCCGGCGCCGAAATCCTTGTTAACCGCAACCTTGCCGCTCACGACAACAACATCGCCAACCTTGGCCGTGTCCATGGTTGTAATGGTCAGATCGTTGTTCTTGCTGGTCGCGTCGCCGCTGCCGTCCTGAACATGAATCCAGTTCTTGCCCATGATCATCGGCGAGAACTTCATGACCTTGCCACGGAACGTAACCGGCTTGCCGCCAAGCGAAGCGCGCTTGCCGATAATGTCGGCAACCGTGCCGCCTTCAGCCTTCTTGATGCTTCCGGCTTTCGGAGCCGAGGCATCGGCTGAAGCCTTCTCGATGGGCGGGTGGCTTTCCATCATCTGCGCGGGCTGGCCGGGCGCCGGAGCCGCCTGCTGTGCCGCCGGAGCGGGAGCGGGTGCCGAAGCGGGAGCGGGTGACGGAGCACCAGCAGTTTTGGGAGCCTTGTCCGAACATCCGAAAGCAAGCGATACAATGGAAACCGCAACCATTACTTTTAAAACATTTTTCACTAGCCATCCTCCTTGGGAATGGAAATCACGGACATCAGTGGATCATCAGCCCGAACCGCTGAAAAAGCGTTTCAAAACATAACATATCCGGCCAATTCATTCAAGCTGCCAATCAAATGCTACATACGTCATCATTCCGCCGTCATCCGGCTGCCACCAACTCCAATGATTTAATGCCATTCACACTGCAAAACGTCAACATCATGACACACAAGAGTATGCAATATGCTGAATATTCAAGAGGTTACAAAATGGCACATCCATTGCATAAATAAAGCGTGATTGCAATTTCTCCCCTCCCACTGGCCCGGCCAACCTAAGCGCCGGGCTTTTTTTATTTCCGCAAACAACAGGCTTTCTGAAACATGCGCGCAAGTTCTGTTATAGTTTGCAGTTGCACGATAATCAGCTTGCGGAGGATACACACATGAAATACCAGACAGGCAGCATAGGGCGCGTGGTCGTGGCCAAGTTCGAGGATAACGACGACATTCTGGCCGGGCTTGCGGATATCGCTCTCAAGGAAGGCATACGCGCCGCATCGTTTCATCTTGTGGGAGGAATGCGCGAGGGCGGAATAGTGGTGGGGCCGGAAACCGACACAATACCTCCGACGCCTGTATGGCGGACACTAGGACAGGCGCACGAGGTGGTCGGCTTCGGCACAATCTTCATGCAGGGCGAAACGCCGAAGGTTCATTTTCACGGCGCATTCGGCAAGCACGACATGGTAAAGATGGGATGCCTGCGCGAAAAGTCGTCAACATTTCTGGTGCTTGAAGCCGTGATCATCGAGATAACCGGCGTGAGCGTGACCCGCGAACTCGATCCGGTTTCCAACATGATTTTGCTCAAGATCTAAATGAACAACGTTGAGCAACGCCTTTATCAGCTTGGCATAACGCTTCCGGCAGCGCCCGCTCCCATTGCGGCTTACCGGCCTTGGGTAATCGCCGGAGATCTGCTTTTCATCAGCGGCCAGCTTCCGATGGCAGACGGCTCGCTCAGGTTCACCGGCAAGGTCGGTCGCGACATCGACGCGGATCAGGGCAAGGAGGCCGCCCGTATATCGGCCATTAACGGGCTGGCGCAGGCAAAGGCCGCCCTTGGCTCGCTCGACAGGATAATTCAGTGCGTTAAATTAACCGGATTCGTCAACTCAGCAAGCGGATTCACCGCACAGCCCGCCGTTTTAAACGGCGCATCGGAGCTTCTGGCCGATGTGCTTGGCGAGGCAGGACGCCACGCCCGCGCGGCGGTCGGCGTGTCGGAGCTTCCGCTGGACGCGGCAGTCGAGATAGAGTTCATTTTTCAGGTTTCCGTCTAGGTTAATTCAATGAAGAAAACAGCAATTGCAATTGTCGGACGGCCAAACGTCGGCAAATCGACGCTTTTCAACCGCATTGTCGGACGCCGCACCGCGATAGTCGAGAATCTGGCCGGAATCACGCGAGACAGAAACTATGCCGACGCGTCGTGGGAAGGGCGCGGCTTCATCCTTATCGACACCGGCGGCGTTGTGCCGGAAGCATCCACCGATGCAATGACATCGGAAATTCGCAGACAGGCGCTATTGGCAATCGAGGAGGCCGACGTCATCCTGCACATGGTTGACGGCAGGGACGGAGTCATGCCCGACGACATCGAGATAGCCAACCTGCTTCGGGCATCCGCAAAGCCGGTGATACATGTGGTGAACAAGGTTGACGGGCCGAGGCAGGAGGATGCCGCAACCGAATTCTACGCCCTCGCGCCCGATGAGCTTTTCATGCTCTCCGCCCTGCACGGGCGCGGCCTCGATGATATTCTCGACAGGATAATCGATTTCGCGCAGGAAACAGAACATGAGGAAGCCGCTGCCGACATGCCGCGCATTGCTGTCGTGGGCAAGCCAAATTCGGGCAAATCGACGCTTGTAAACGCGCTGATCGGCAAGGACAGGCTGATAACAAGCCCTGTGGCCGGAACAACCCGCGATTCGATCGACACCGAGTGCCGGTATCACGGCAAGCCATATCTGCTGATCGACACCGCAGGACTGAGGAAAAAGTCGCGCATTGAGGAATCGGTCGAATACTACAGCGTTGTGCGAACCGTAAAAAGCATCGAGCGGGCCGACATTGCCCTGATTTTAATCGATGCCGTGGAGGGTTTCACCGAGCAGGATCAGAAGGTTGCAGGCATTGTGCATGAAGCCGGAAAGGGCGTTATTTTTCTCGTCAACAAATGGGACATCGCCGAAAGAAGCGACGACGCTTTGCTGGACTTCACAAAAACGATCCGAAACTCCGCGTTTTTTCTGGCACATGCTCCGGTCTTGAGCATTTCGGCGCTTACACGGCAGCGCATAACCAAGGTGTTTCCGCTGATAGACGAGATCATGGCGCAGCGCAGAAAGCGCATTCCGACAGCTCGCCTGAACGAATTCGTGGCGAGGCTTACGGCGGAACAGGCTCCGCCGCTCCTGAACGGCAAGATCGTAAAGATTCAGTACATGACCCAGGTTGAAACCGCGCCGCCTTCGTTCTCGATTTTCGCGAACAAGCCGCAGGGAATCACACCGGCATATATTCGTTTTGTTGAGCGCAAGCTGCGCGAGGAATTCGGATTCGCCGGAACGCCAATACGATTATTCCTTAAGAAGAGGGCCTGAAATCCAGATCAACCACCCGCGCCTTCATCGCCTCAACATCCAGCACAGCCACGGTTGACCGTCCGGTTGACCATCCGCCGCATTCGCCGGGGTTTATTATCAGCGCGTTTCCGGACTTCCGTATCACCGGATCGTGCGTGTGGCCATGAATCACCACGTCGGCCCCGGCGGCCATGGCGTCAACCGCGTCGGGATAGTGGGTAACTATAAACCGCTTGCCGCCAAAGCTGAACTCGTGCGGCGCGGAGTGAATCCGCCCGTCTGAGCGCTTTTTCAGAAGCACCTGATCGCCGTCGTTGTTGCCGAAAACGCCGATAAAATCGCAGCCAAGCTCGCGGTATAGCGCAAGCGTGAACGGCGCGACGAAATCTCCGGCGTGAACCACCAGCGAAACGCCCTCGGCGCGGAAAAGCTCGACAGCCCGCCGGATGAGCGGCATGTTGTCGTGGGTGTCGGAGATGATGCCGACTTTCACAGGCTCAGTCGTGCATCGAACATCTTTTATTCTTTCACCAGGATGTGAGTCCATACTCTTTACCCCACCTTTCAAGAAAGAATCAAATTAACATGGATAGACAGGATGAACAGGATTCGAATTTGAAATGCAAAGAGGTCACTTTATCCCATCCTGTCCATCCTGCTCATCCATGTTATACATTCTTCCCCATCCGCTCCGCTATCGCCTCACCAGCGCCTTCAACCGGCAGTTTCGCCACTTCGCCGGTTTTGCGGCTCTTGAACTCGATCATGCCATCCTTCAATGTCTTGTCGCCGACAACCACGATCCACGGAATGCCGATCAGATCGGCGTCTTTCAGCTTCACGCCCGGACGCTCGTCGCGGTCGTCGATCAGAACCTCAAGCCCTGCCTTTTCCAGCGCGGCGCAAACCGCATCGGCAACTTCCACCGCCTCCGGATTGCCGACATTAAGCGGCACAATCTCCACATCAAACGGCGCGATAGCCTCCGGCCATACGATGCCGTTCTTGTCGCTTCCCTGCTCCACCGCCGCCGCCATGATCCGCGCCGGGCCGATGCCGTAGCTTCCCATGATGATCGGATGGCTGTTTCCCTGTTCATCAAGATACGCGGCGTTCAACGCTGCAGAATACTTCGTGCCAAGTTTGAAAATATTGCCGATCTCGATCACGTTTTCGAATGCCAGAGGCGCGCCGCACTTTGAGCAGGCGTCGCCGGGCTTCGCCTCGTGTATGTCGGCCCATTCCGGCGTGAAATCTACGCCCGCCTGCACGCCGCGCATGTGATAATCGGCCTTGTTCGCGCCGGAGATGAACATGCCGTCTTTCAGGCACGGATCAGCAATGATTCTGACGGAATGCCCCATCGGCCCGATGAATCCGGCCTCGACGCCGAGCGTTTCCCTAATCTCGTCCTTTGTTGCCGCGCGAAACTGCCCGATGATTTTCGCCAGTTTCTTCTCGTGCAGCGTCTGATCGCCGCGAACAACGGCCAAAACCGGGCTGTTTTCCGGGCTGGTCGCCATCACCATAATCGATTTCATGAAGCTTGACGCGTCGGCTTTCAGGAAATTGCTCACCTCCTGAACCGTTCTACGGTTTGGCGTGTGAATTTCTTCCTTTTCCCACGCCGCAACAGGAGCCGGCTTCGGGGTGGACGCCGCGCATTCCACATTCGACTGGTAGCCGCAGGCGCATATCGCAATCGTGTCTTCCCCCGCAGCCGACGGAGCCATGAACTCGTGCGACACCGCGCCGCCCATCATGCCGGAATCGGATTCAACCTCGTGGAACTTCAGGCCGCAACGCGCGAAAATGCGGTGATACGCCTCCGAGTGTGAGCGGTAGTTTATGTCCAGCCCTTCCTCGTCGCGGTCGAAGCTGTAGGAATCTTTCATTATGAACTCGCGCGTGCGAAGGATGCCGCTTTTTGGGCGCGCCTCGTCGCGCAGCTTGGTCTGCATCTGATACCAGACCTGCGGCAGGTCGCGGTATGAGCGGATTTCCCGCGCCGCAAGCCATGTCATGATCTCCTCGTGCGTCATGCCGAGGCACATGTCGCGCCCGCCGCGGTCTTTCAGGCGGAACATCTCGTCGCCGATCACGCTCCAGCGCCCGGTTTCCTGCCATATTTCGGCTGGGTGAAGCACCGGCATCGAAAGCTCCTGAGCGCCGATTGCGTCCATCTCCTCCTTCATTATGCGGTTAATGCGGTTCAGCACCCGCCAGCCTGTCGGCAGGTAGATATACAGCCCGGACGCAAGCTGGCGCACGAAACCGGCGCGAACAAGCAGCTTGTGGCTTATCGCCTCGGCGTCGGCGGGAGCCTCGCGAAGCGTGGGAATAAACAGTTTTGAATAGCGCATGGACAGATCCTCCAATTAATCAATTGGCCAGTATTATGGAAACACGGGTTGGCATCCCCTCTTCAACCGCCCTTTCCTGAATCTCCGGAAGATCAGGGGTGGCAAGTCACAACCGCCTCGAAGTTCATCAGACCTTGTTGCCCGGCGTTTGCCCCTACACGTTGAACCTGAAATGCATCACGTCGCCGTCTTTAACCACGTATTCCTTGCCCTCCACGCGCATCAGGCCAAGCTCCTTCGCCCGCGTCTCGGAACCGGCTGAAACATAATCGCTGAACGCAATTGTTTCGGCGCGGATGAAACCCTTCTCGAAATCGGTGTGGATGACTCCAGCCGCCTGCGGCGCCTTGTCGCCCTGATGGATTGTCCATGCGCGAACCTCCTGCTGCCCTGCGGTGAAGTAGGTTATCAGGCCAAGGAGGTGGTAAGTCGCCCGGATAATCCGGTCGATGCCCGATTCACTTGCGCCCAGATCGCTCAGGAACGCCGCCTTCTCCTCGCCGTCCAGTTCGGCGATTTCGGATTCGATCTTGCCGGAAATCATGATAAGCTCGGAACCTTCCGATTCGGCGATTTTACGAACGGCATCAACGTATTTGTTGCCTGACGCAAGCTCGTCCTCGGCCACGTTCGCCACGTACAGAACCGGCTTGCCGGTAAGCAGAAACAGGTCTGAAAGCGCAGCCTTTTCGTCGTCTGAAAGCCCGGCAGCCGCCGCGCGAACGCCGCGCTTGAGGGCGTCGATCACCTTTTCATAGGCGGTCATCGCCTCTTTCGCCTTCTTGTCGCCAAGCTTCGCCATGCGCGATGTCTTGTCAATGCGCTTTTCCACCGAGTCGAGATCGGCCAGAATAAGCTCGGCGTTGATAACCTCAATATCGCGCACCGGATCGACTGAGCCGTACACATGCACCACGTTTTCGTCCTCGAAACAGCGAACCACATGCATTATGGCGTCAACCGAGCGGATGTTGCCCAGAAACTTGTTGCCAAGCCCCTCGCCCTTGCTCGCGCCCTCGACAAGCCCGGCTATGTCAACAATCTCGACAACCGCCGGGATGATTTTATCCGGATGAACGATTTCAGCCAAAGCCTGAAGGCGGGTGTCCGGAACCTTCACCATGCCCACGTTCGGGTCTATTGTGCAGAACGGATAGTTGGACGCCTCGGCCTTTGCGGCGGTTAGCGCGTTGAAGATGGTGGATTTGCCGACGTTCGGAAGCCCGACAATGCCGCAGTTCAAGCCCATGCAAGCCTCCTTAAAGATAATGTATCAGGTGTTTTCATAAGACGGGTAATGTATCAGAGCCGAAAGCCCGTTCGCAAGGCAAAGGCGGAAGAGTGGTTGGATTGCGGCTGTCAGATTGCGCGGGCGCGTTTTTTTGCGGCGGATGTTTTCTTCATAATCTTCACGCTCCTTCTTCGTAGCTAATCTGGCGCTCACAACCGAATATTTTCAAAAATATTATAATCACCCGATGAGTTTTCGCCGGATAGAGAAAAAGCTGATTTCAGGGAAACGCCTCTCGCCTCAGGACGCCGTCGAGCTTTACCGCTCCGACGACATCTTCGGCCTTGGCCTGCTTGCCGACGCCCGTGCGCGCGAGCTTAACGGCGACCGCGTTTATTTCGTCCGCAACCGCCACATAAACCCCACAAACATCTGCATAAACCGCTGCCGTTTCTGCGCCTTCAGCCGTTCGCGCGGCGAGGACGGCGCATACGAGATGACGATGGACGACATCATGCGGCGCGCCTCGGAGTGCGGGCCGGACACACGGGAACTGCATATCGTGGGCGGCCTGCACCCCGACTGGCCGTTTTCGTTCTACACCGACATGCTGGGCGGGATAAAATCGCGGTTTCCGCACCTTCACATCAAGGCTTTCACTGCGGTCGAGATCGATTACCTGACAAAGCTCTCCGGGCTTGGCCTGCGGAAAACCATCAACGCGCTGATCGACGCCGGGCTTGGCTCGATGCCGGGCGGCGGGGCCGAAATACTTGGCCAGGGCGTCCGGCGCAAAATCTGTCCTGAAAAGGTCTCCGGAGCGCGGTGGATAGAGGTTATGCGGGCGGCGCACAAGGCCGGCCTGAAAACAAACGCCACGATGCTCTACGGGCATGTGGAAAAGATCGAAGACCGCGTTGACCACATGCTCAAGCTGCGAGAGCTTCAAGATGAGACAGGCGGATTCAACGCGTTCATCCCGCTTGCGTATCAGCCCGAAAACACGCGGATGGACGGCGGCTCGCGCACTTCGGCGTTCGACGATCTGAAAACCATCGCGGTTGCGCGGCTGTTTCTGGACAACTTCCCGCATATCAAGGCCTATTGGGTGATGCTTGGAGTCAAAATAGCGCAGATCGCGCTTTCGTTCGGGGCCGATGATATGGACGGCACGGTGATCGAGGAGAAGATAGCGCATATGGCAGGCGGCTCGTCGCCGGAAGCTATGGAGATCGGGGCGCTGGCCGATCTGATACGGCGGGCCGGAAAGACGCCGGTTGAGCGAAATGCGGTATATAACCCGGTGGAACGCAAGCGTTCCACGACCACAGCAACCGATTCAAGGGCTTATGAGTAAGCCGGTGACTGAAACCGGGCGCATAACCCGCAAGGACGCCCTTTCGCTTCTGAAAAACGCGCCGCTTCTTGAGCTTGGCCGCATGGCCGACGATGTTCGCAAGAAACTACATCGCGGCAAAACCGTCACGTTTGTCATCGACCGGAACATCAACTATACCAATATCTGTATAAACCGCTGCCGGTTCTGCGCCTACTTCCGCGACGCCGGACATCCGGAGAGCTATCTGCTCTCGCGCGAGGCGATATTCGAGAAGATCGCCGAAACGGTTGCGCTTGGCGGCACGCAGATTCTGCTTCAGGGCGGCCTTCATCCCGATCTGAACATCGAATACTTCGAAAACCTTTTCAGCGCCATCAAGTCGCGCTTCGACGTTAACCTGCACGCGCTATCCGCGCCGGAGATTTTTTACATAGCGAAGCAGTCGGGGCTTTCCGTGCCGAAAACGCTCGCGCGGCTGAAGGCGGCGGGGCTTGGCTCGATTCCGGGCGCGGGCGCGGAAATACTCTCGGACAGGGTTCGCGAGGCCATAAGCCCGAACAAGATAAAAACAGCGCAGTGGCTTGGCGTTATGGAGGCGGCGCACAGGCAGGGCATACGTTCCACCGCCACTATGATGTTCGGAAGCGGCGAGGAGCCGGACGACATCATCGCCCACCTGGACGCCATCCGCAAGCTGCAAGACAAAACCGGCGGCTTCACCGCGTTTATTCCGTGGACGTTTCAGCCGTCGAACACCGACATCGACATCCGCCCGGCCACCGGAGCCGATTATCTTCGCGTGCTTGCGCTTTCGCGCGTGTATCTGGACAACATCGCCAACATTCAGGCGTCGTGGGTTACGCAGGGAATAAAAATGGCCGAGCTTTCGCTGCGCTTTGGGGCAAACGATCTTGGCTCCACGATGATCGAGGAAAACGTTGTTGCGGCGGCTGGCGTAAGTTACCGGGTGTCGATGGAGGAACTGGTGGAAGCCGCGCATAACGCCGGATTCCGCGCGGCCCAGCGCGACACTTTCTATAAAATAATCAAACGATTCTGATCGCAGGACAGGAGCATGTTCAAATTGAGACAGACGATAACCGCGCTATCCGTTGCGCTTTTCATGTTCGCATCAGGACTGGCTCATGCCGAACGGGTTGAACTCGACCGTGTTGTAGCCATCGTTAACGGCACGGTAATAACGTGGAGCGAACTCAGGGAGCAGATTCCGCCGGACAGGATCGAACCCGCGACGAAACTGCCAGCCGAAGAAGCCTCAGCCGCCATCCGCAAGATGGAGAGCGAATTTCTGGACAACCTGATCGAGATGAAGCTTCAGCTTATCGAGGCCAAACGTCTCGGCATCGACATTTCAGATGCCGAAGTGGATGCCGCCATTGGCGAGATCAAGGCCAAGTTCAGCCTGACTGAAGAGAATTTCATGCGCTCGCTGGAAGCTCAGGGCCTGAATTTGAAGCGATACAAGGCCAACATTCACGACCAGATAACCGTTTCCCGCGTTGTGAGTCAGGAAGTGCGCAACAAGATAATGATTAATGAAAGCGATGTGGACGCGCAGTTCAGGGCCGAATTTCCGGCATTGGCGAACAAGGACAGCCGGGAGGCGCGTATCCGGGTAATCAGGCTGGAATACGGCGAAGCCAGAGCAGAGTCGGCAACGATGGAGCTTGGCGCGGACTTGGCGCGGCGCGCAGGCGGCGGCGAAGACTTCGGCAAGCTTGCGCGCGAATATTCAGCCGATCCATCGGCGTCGGCGGGCGGCGACATCGGCTTCATCAAGCGGGGAATGATCCTGCCGGAAATAGAGCAGACTGCCTTCGCCCTGAAGCCCGGCGGCGTGAGCGAGCCGTTTCGGGCGGCGGGCGCAATCTATCTGGTGAAGGCTGAGTCGTTCAAGGACGACACAACCACGATTGAGGCGAAGAAAAACGCCATCCGGGAGAAACTGCGGGATGCGACGCTTTGGAAGGATTACAGCGCATGGATTGCCGGGCTGAAAGGCAGGGCGAACATCGAGATCAGGAAGTAGCGGCCCGACGGAAAACATATCGGACCATGGAGGAAACTCAATAGACATGCCGATTTACGAATTTTACTGTTCCGATTGCCACAGGATATTCAATTTCTTTTCAACCCGCATCAACACCGAGAAGCGGCCCGACTGTCCGCGTTGCGGACGCGCCGGACTGGATCGCAAGGTTTCTATGTTCGCCGCGCCGCGAGGGGCCAGGGACGGCGGCGAGGACGGAATGCCGGACATCGACGAATCGAAGCTCGAACGCGCCATGGCGTCGCTGGCGTCGGAAGCCGAGCGCATCGACGAAAACGATCCGCGTCAGGCGGTGAACCTGATGCGCAAGCTTACCGACATGACCGGCATCAGCCTTGGCCCCGGAATGGAGGAGGCGCTTCGGCGCATGGAAGCGGGTGAAGACCCGGAAGCGGTTGAGGCGGAACTTGGCGGCATGATCGAGGGCGAAGAGCCTGTTATCGGCATGAAAACCGGGCCGAAAAGCGTTTCAAACCGGCCTCCGGCTCACGATGAGGAGCTTTATTCACTGTAACGCGCTGGAAGCGTCAGTCCGGTTTCCTCAATAGCCGTGGCTCAAGAAAATCAACCAGGCTGCCCATGCATTCGCGTATATCCATGAAGCACCGCCTGTAGTCGTGCAGGCTTCCGCCGTAGGGGTCTTCGATTTCGCGAAACGCCGACGGATCGTCCGGAGCGAAACATCCAAGGTTGAATATTTTTCCGTCAACGTCTGGGCCGTCGGCTTCGGGAGCGATGTTCAGCACGTCGAACCGGTGATGGCTCTCCATGGTAAGGATCAGATCCAGCGACTTCACGGCATCAGCCGACAGCGGCGTGGCGCGGTGACTGGAGAGATCAAGTCCGGTTTCACGTGCCGTGATGACGGTTCCGTCGGTTGCCGGGTTTCCGGGCCTTGCAAGCGTGCCGAACGACAGAACGCGGAGTTCGGCATTGTCCGGAAGAAGATCCTTCAGGATCGCCTCGGCCATCGCGCTACGGCAGATATTGCCGGTGCAGACAAATCCGACAGACCGGATAACCGGCGGCAAGTCGGCTTCGCAAGGGCAACGGCTCATGAAAGTCTCCGTTTCATCCGCATATCTTATCCTGTTCATGCGTCGTGATGCCATTGCATTCCGTTTGATGTGAGGTAAGCTGGAATAATCGCAAGGATGATAAACCGGATAGACCGATGCGCCAGGAACACGACAATGAACGCCAAAAATGATAACGGGCTCACATATTTCCACCGGATATCCGCAGCGGCGGCGCTCATCTGGACAGCCACTGTCATCGGCTCGGCTTCATGGAACGTATACAACGAGCACGAGCAGACATTTGCGCTCGCAAAGAAAGAGGCCGTCTCCAATTTCAACAAGGACATGGCCTTTCGCCTGTGGGGAACAAAGCATGGAGGTGTCTATGTGCCGCCGACCGTGCAGACCCCGCCCAATCCGTATCTGAGCCACATCCCGGATCGTGACATCACGCTGCCATCAGGCAAGCGGCTCACACTGATGAACCCGGCATACATGGTGCGTCAGTTGATGTCCGACTTCGATGAACTCTACGGTATCAAGGGACGCATAACCAGCCTCAAGCCGCTGAATCCGGCAAACGCGCCCGATCCATGGGAACGCGAGGCGCTGACGGCATTTGAGCATGGCGCGAAGGAGTTTTTTGCCATCACCGAACATGACGGGAAAAAGAGCCTCCGGCTGATGCGCCCCATGGTGGCGCAAGCAGGATGCCTCAAATGTCATGCGCATCAGGGATACAAGGCTGGCGATGTCAGGGGCGGCGTGGGCGTCAACGTGCCGATGGCCCAGTATCAGGCCATGGAGAAGAAGGCGGCAAATGCGGTTCTCCTTTCTCACCTTGCCATCTGGCTGCTCGGCTCGGCAATGCTCGGCCTTTTCTTTGCCAAAGGCAGGCGATTCATCATGGAGCGGGCAGCTTCGCATGAGGCGCTCATGCGAAGCGAGGAGGCATTGCGCGAGCAGGAACGTTTCACGCAATCGCTGCTTCGCCTCTCCAGAAGGCTGGAAACAGCACGGAATTACGCCGAGGTACTGAACGCGGCGCGCGATGAAGTCCGCGCGATCATCGGTTATCAGAACCTGTGGGCGTATCTTTTTACCGAGGACAAGCAATACGCGAAGGCGCTTATGGCCGAGGGGGCGATGGCTGATGCCATTCTGTCGGAGGAAGGCGCGGCAACGCTCACCATCCGGGGCGACCGGATGCTCGAAGAGATTGCGGAGGCAAAAAACATTGTGGTTGTCGAGGATGCGCGCACGGACGAACGAACCGACAAGAAGATCGTGGCGAAACTGGGAAACAGGACAATCGTCAATATCCCTATTTTCCTCATGGACAAACACATGGGATCGGTGGGAACGGGTACGTTCGGCGATGAGGGCGCGCGGATGCCCACAACATCCGAACAGGAATACCTGTGCGCCCTGGCAAGCCACATGGCGGTCACGCTCGACCGCATTCATCTGTTGGACGAGCGCAAGCGGGCGGAGGAATCGTTGCGAATGCTCAACGAGGAACTCGACATGCGCATAAAAGAGCGTACGACCGAACTGGAGGACAAGAACGCGGAGCTGGAGCGGATGAACCGGATGTTCGTGGGCAGGGAACTCAGGATGATTGAACTCAAGAAGAAGATAGCGGAGCTGGAGAACAAAACCGGGCGTTCAGGCGCAGGAGGGTTAACAACATGAGCTGGTATGCGAATCTTAAAATAAGGGACAAGCTGCTTACAGGATATGCGGTTGTGGTTGTCATTACCCTGGCCATCGGAATTTTCAGCTATGTCCAGATAAACAAGATGCGCGAGGCCGACACCAGACTCTACGAGAAAGGGGTTGTGGCGCTGGACTTGATCGGCGATGTCAGTTCGAATTTCCAGAGGGTTCGGGCAAATATTCGTGAGATCGTCATGGAACAGGATCCAACGAGAATCGAGTATTACGAAGGCCGGGTATTGAAATTCCGTGAAGTGGTGGGCAAGGCGGCAGAGGAGCTGGAAAAGGCCCTGCCGGACGCCGAGGCAAAGAGCTTGCTTGACGCTTTCATGGAAACCCGCAAGGACTATATCCGGCACCAGGGGAATGTCCTTGCGCTTGCAAGGCAGAACAAGGACAAGGAAGCCTTCGAATACCTGACCGGCGATTCCTATGAAACAGAGAAGGAGATGATCGCTAAAATCGAGGTTCTGTCGAATTATCTGGCCGGAGCCGCCAGGAAACTCTCGGATCAGGATACCGCCACAGCGGTCATGACAGGCAGGGTCATGCTCGTTCTGGCATTCAGCGCATCATTGCTTGCGGCAATCATAGCCGTGCTTATCAGCCGCAGCGTCGTCAACCCCTTGAGCATGGTGCTGGAATCCGTCCGGTTGCAGCAGGAAGGGGGAAAGGAAAAGGCTCATCTGGTGGAGGCTATCGCCGCCGGCGACTTAAGCCGGGATGTAACCGTTGCCGAGCCATTGCAATTCGAGCCTGACCGGATCGGCAGGGACGAAGCCGGCATGTTGCTGAAAGCGATAGTCGGCATGAGCGAAATCCAGTCCTCGCTTGACATGGCTTTTGCCCGCATGACCGAATCGCTGCGCCGGAGCCGCGAGGAGGAACAGCGTCGCGACTGGCTGAAAACCGGCCTGAACGAACTGAACTCCCTGATGCGCGGAGACCAGAAGACCGCCGAAATAGCCGACAAGGTGCTGACCTTCCTTGCCGAATATCTTAGCGCCGGATCCGGAGCCTTCTACATGTATGAGGAGAAGGAGCAGGCCCTTGTGCTCACGGCCACATACGCATTCATCCGCCGCAAGCATCTTGGCGACCGCTTCAAGCCCGGAGAAGCACTTATTGGCCAGGCAGCGCTTGAAAAAAAGATGATCTGCCTTTCCAATGTTCCACCCGATTACTTCCAGATCGGCTCCGCGCTGGGCGAGTCTGCGCCCGGCAACATTGTCGCGCTGCCGCTTGTCCATGACGAACAACTTGTGGCCGCCGTGGAACTTGCCACCTTCAGGCCGTTCAGCGACAAGGAGCTCGATTTCCTGAATCAGGCGATGGAGGGCATTGCCATCGGGCTTGGGGTATCGCACTCGCGGCAGAGGATAAACGAGCTTCTGGAACAGACACAGCAGCAGACGGAAGAGCTGAGGGTGCAGCAGGAAGAGTTGCAACAGACCAATGAGGAACTGGAAGAGCGCGCCGAGATGCTAGATCAGCAGAGAAAGCAGATACAGGCCAAGAATCAGGAAATTGAGGCGGCAAGCGCCGAGCTGATGCGCAAGGCCGCCGAGGTTGAGAAGGTCAGCGCCTACAAGTCGGAATTCCTTGCCAACATGTCGCATGAACTCCGCACCCCGCTAAACAGCATGATGATACTTTCCACCCTTCTCATGGAGAACAAGGAAGGCACGCTGACGGAGAAGCAGAGGGAGTTTGCCGCAACCATAAACAGCGCCGGGAAAGACCTGCTTAACCTGATAAACGATATTCTCGACCTTTCGAAGGTTGAGGCCGGGCGGCTTGATCTGGTTTATGAAGACGTGGAGACCGGCGAGTTTTGCGAGCCCCTCGACGATATGTTCAGGCAGCAGGCCGAGAGGAAGGGGCTGGACTTCAAACTGATTGTCGAGGCAAGCGCACCAAAAACAATACGGATGGACGAGCAGCGCGCGCAGCAGATTCTTAAAAACCTGCTCTCGAATGCCTTCAAGTTCACCGAAAAAGGCTCGGTAATCCTGAGCATTTCGGCCCCCGCAGACAATGCGAATCCGTTGCCGGTTCCGGCGGTTGCGTTCAGCGTGAGGGACACCGGCATGGGCATAGAGAAGGAGAAGCAGGAACTGGTCTTTCAGGCTTTCCAGCAGGCCGACGGCAGCACCAGCCGAAAGTTCGGCGGGACGGGGCTGGGGTTGTCCATATCCATGCAGCTTGCCCGCAGGATGGGAGGCAACATTACGCTTGAAAGCGAGCGCGGCAAGGGAAGCGCCTTCACGCTTTATCTTCCTGTTGCCGGAAAAGACGTGGACATGCAAAGAGCAACGCCGGGCGCATTGAAGCCCAAAAAAGCAGAAATGCCTGCCGGCAGAGACGCATTGCAATGCGTCTCCACGCAAATCACGCAGCCGCTTCCGGATGACAGGCAGAGGCTAAACAGAGGCGACAGAAGCATATTGATAATCGAGGACGACCTCAATTTCGCCAAGACGCTGATGGTCATGGTGAGGGATAAAGGGTTCGGCTGCCTTGTGGCTGCCGACGGCACCAGCGGCATTCATCTTGCCGACATATACCAGCCAAGCGCGGTAATACTCGACGTTATGCTGCCCGGCATGGACGGCTGGGGCGTGATGCGCAGTCTCAAGGACAATCCGGCCACCCGGCATATCCCCGTTCATTTCATCACATGTCTCGACGAACGCCAGAAGGGAATGGCGATGGGCGCGGTGGGTTATTTTACAAAACCGGTCACGCCGAAGCAGCTTGAAGAGGTATTCGGCAGCATAGAGCAGAGTGTTGCCAGAACAATGAGAAGACTGCTTATCATCGAGGACAACAAGAGCGAGGCTGACGGCATGACCTGCCTGCTTCAGGATCGCAACCTCGAAATCAGCGTTGCCGCTACCGGCGGAGAAGCGATTGCCGTTCTTGGCCGCGAACAGATCGATTGCATCGTCCTTGATCTCGGCCTGACGGACATGTCGGGCTTCGATCTCCTTGAACATATCCACAAGGATGAAACGCTCCGCCGCATTCCGGTCATCATACACACAGGCCGCGACCTCTCGCATGAAGAAGAGCTGAAGCTGCAACATTATGCAAAGAGCATCATCATCAAGGGGGCCAAGGGCCCGGAACGCCTCCTGAATGAGGTGACGCTTTTTCTCCATATGGTCGAAAACGACCTGCCCCGCGACAAGCAGCGGATGATACGCGCCGCGCTCGACAAGGAAGCCATGCTCGACGGCAAAAAAGTGCTGCTGGTGGATGACGACATGCGCAATGTCTTCTCCCTCTCAAGCATCCTCTCCGGCAAAAACATGGTAGTGCTGGAGGCTGAAAACGGCAGGGAGGCGTTGGAGAGGATCGCAGAGCATCCGGACGTGAACATTGTGCTCATGGACATCATGATGCCGGAGATGGACGGCTACGCGGCTATTCGCAAGATACGCCTCGATCCCCGGTTCAGGAACCTTCCGGTCATTGCCATGACCGCCAAGGCAATGGCCGGCGATCAGGAGAAATGCATTCAGGCAGGGGCGGATGACTATATCTCCAAGCCGCTCGACATGGAAAAGTTGCTTTCGCTTCTGCGGGTATGGCTCTACCGGCAGGGGTGAAAACAAGCTTTCTACGGGGGCTGAGCATGCCGGGCAGTAAAATACCGGAAAGGTTCTACTACACCGGCGTGATTTCCGCGGTGGTTCTGGGGCTTTACCTCAGCAGCCTCTACAGCTATCTTCTGTTCCACAGCCTCATCGAGATCGTAACCATTGCCGTTGCCTTTACGCTTTTCATCCTCACCTGGAACACGCGCAAGTATCTGGCAAGCAACTATCTCCGGATGCTCGGCGTCGGCTATGGCTTCATCGCCCTGATCGACCTGCTCCATGCCATAGCCTACAAAGGCATGGGAGTATTCCCCGGCTATGGAGCAAACCTGCCTACCCAGCTCTGGATCGCGGCGCGCTATCTGCAAGCAGTCACCCTTTTTGCCGCGCCGCTGTTCATGGAGCGCCGGATGAGCAACCACTCCCTTTTCGGAGGATACGCGGCGGCTGTTGCAGGGCTTGCGGCGATGATCTACTCCGGCAATTTTCCCGACTGCTTCATCGAGGGCAAAGGGCTTACCACGTTCAAGATAGGCAGCGAATACGTGGTATCCGCCGCTCTTCTGGCCGCGTTGTATCTATTCTCCAGAGAGCGGAAGCATTTCAGCGACAGGGTGTATTTTCTGGTTGCTTCATCGATAGCCTGCACCATCCTTTCCGAACTGTCGTTCACCGCCTACGTGAGCGTGTACGGCTTAGCAAACATGGTTGGCCACTTTGCCAAGCTTGCCGCCTTCTACCTTGTTTACCGGGCAATACTCGTAACCGGCTTCAAGGAGCCTTTTGAACTGGTTTTCAGAGACCTCAAGCAGGCTGAAGAGACACTCCAGAAGGCCCGCGACAATCTGGACTGGCAAGTCGGTGAACGTACATCTGAACTTAAAGCCGCCAACGAAGAGCTTGAGAAAGAGATCACCGAGCGCAGGCAGGCGGAACAGCAGTTGCAGGCCCATCATGCTTTGTTGACCGCCATTCTGAACAGCTCCCAGGATATCATTATTTTTTCATTGGACAGGGATTACTGTTACACCGCGTTTAACGAAAAGCATCAGGAGGAAATGAAGAAAGTGTGGGATGCCGACATCAAGGTTGGCATGAATCTGCTCGACTGCATGAAGATTCCTGAATTGAGGAATTTAGCCAGGCAGAGCATCGACCGGGCCTTGCGAGGGGAAGTGTTTGCAGAGGTTCAACACCAGCCGGGGCTGAATATCTATTACGAGTTCATCTGGAACCCTGTCAATCAAGACGGAGTGATTGTCGGAGCGGCGGTTTTCATACGCGACATCACCGAACGCAAGCGGGCGGAAAAAGAATTGAGGAGGTTCAACGAAGAGCTCGAACAGCGTGTTAAGGACAGAACCTCAGAGCTTGAAGCTAAAAACGCAGAACTGGAAAAAATAAACAAGCTGTTCGTGGGCCGGGAATTGCGGATGTTGGAATTGAAGGAGCGGATCAAGGAGTTGGAGAAACAACAGACGTCGGGAGGTCAGGCATGACCGGCTATTCATTTGATCAACTCATTGAAAGATATGCCAAAGTGGAGATTCCATGAAGTTTGTAGAGCTTGTTGACATCAACGAGTTACGGGAGCTGTGCGAGAGTTTCACCGCTTTCACCGACGCAGTGACGGCCATTCTTGACCTGGAAGGCAATATCCTTGTAGCTACCGGCTGGCAGGATATATGCACACGTTTTCATCGAGTGAATCCTCAAACGGCATGCCGCTGCACAGAGAGCGATACCGTCCTTGCCGGTCAATTGAAAAAGGGGGAAACCTATAACGTCTACAAATGCAAGAACGGCCTGGTTGATGTTGCCGTGCCCATTATTGTCGGCGGAGAACATATTGCCAATTTTTTCACCGGCCAGTTCTTTTTTCAATCCCCGAACGAGGAACCATTCGTCGTCCAGGCGGAAGAATTCGGTTTTGACAAGAGAAGCTATCTTGATGCGTTGCACAAAGTCCCTGTCTTCTCCGAGCAGCAGGTGCGGATTATGATGGAATTCTTCACGCGTCTTGCCCGCATTATTGGCGAGATGGGACTTGCCGGAAAACGCCTGGAAGAATCCAATAGAGAACTGCGCAAGTATCACGAGCATCTCGAACGAAGAAATCATGAGCTTGAAACGATGAACAAGGCGTTCGTGGGCCGGGAATTGCGGATGTTGGAATTGAAGGAGCGGATCAAGGAGTTGGAGAAACAACAGACGTCGGGAGGTCAGGCATGACCGGCGATACATTTGGAACTGGCAGGTGAAGATGGATAGCAAGCCGATTGGAATGCACCGAAACAGGATAATAGAGATACTGGTCTTTATTCTGGCGTTTGCTGTTGCAGCCGGCCTGGTGTGGCGCTATGAGAGGGGACGTTACCTGATGGAGCGGTCACGGGTTTCCGATCTCGCCAGCGATTATGCCCATTCACTCCAGAGCAACATCGAGCGTTCACTCTCGGCCACGTATGCGCTGGCCGCACTGGTGCGCCAAGGCAACGGAACCATTGACGACTTCGACGCCACCGCCAGGGAAATGCTGCCGTTTTTTCCGGGGGCGTCATCACTGCAATTGGCGCCGGGAGGCGTAGTCCGGCAGATTGTGCCGTTGGCCGGCAACGAGGGCGCGATAGGCCACGATCTGTTTAATGATCCGAAACGGCGCAAGGAGGCCATCCGGGCGCGAGACGCAAAGACGTTGGCGCTGGCCGGGCCGTTCACGCTGAAACAAGGCGGGTTCGGCGCTGTCGGACGTTTTCCTGTCTATCTCGACAACGGCGCAAGCAGATCGCACTTCTGGGGTTTCACCAACGTCCTTATCCGTTTTCCGGAGGTGCTCGATACGGCCCGGCTGGCGGCATTGGAGCAGCGCGGATTCGGATATGCGCTCTGGCGGATTCATCCGGATACCGGCGAGCGTCAGATCATCGCCGCCTCTTCCTCCGCTCAGCTCATCAGTCCGGTTGACCATCGGATGGAACTGCCAAACGGTGTCTGGACGCTGAGCGTGGCGCCGCTGAACGGCTGGGGCGATCCGATGGGATTAGCGCTAAATGGAGCCATTGGAGGTATGTTCGCCCTGCTTGTATACTTCCTGACCCGTTCCCTGCTCAATACACGCGCTGAAGCGCTCCTGATGGCGGAACAACTGACCAATGACCTGCGTTCACGGGAGCAGGAGCGCCAGGCAAACCTAAAGTTCTTCGAAAGCATGGACAAGGTCAACCGGGCCATTCAGGGAACAAACAATCTGGAACAGATGATGAGCGATGTTCTCGACACGGCGCTCTCGCTATTCGATTGCGACCGGGCATTTCTCATGTATCCCTGCGATCCCGAAGCAGCCTTCTGGCGAGTGCCGATGGAGCGCAATAAACCCGAATATCCCGGCGCCTGGAGCCATGGGTTTGAGTTGCCGATGGATGAGGAGGTGGCCCGGACGCTTCGTGAGTTGCTCGCCTCCGGCAAGCCCGTGAAGTTCGGCCTGGAGACGGAACATCCCTTGCCGGAGGATATTGCGCAACGGTTCGGCTTCCGCTCTTTCATGTCGATTGCCATACATCCCAAAGTCGGCAAACCCTGGCAATTCGGGATACATCAGTGTTCGTATGCGCGCATCTGGACAGTTGAAGAAGAGCGGCTCTTGCAAGAAATCGGCAGGCGGTTGGCAGACGCGCTGACCACCCTGTTGTCCCAGCGCGACCTGCGGGAAAGCGAGGCAAAGTATCGCAGGCTCGTGGACGCGTCCAATGAAGGCATATGGGTGCTCGGCGAGGATCTCTTGACAACATTTGCAAACGCGCGGATGGCCGACTTGCTCGGCTATTCCGTCGAAGAAATGCTTGGCCGTCCGGTGACCGACTTCATGTTTGAAGAGGATGCGCCAGATCACCATCGGAGAATGGAAAAACGCCGCCGCGGGGTGTCCGAACACTATGAACGCAGGTATCGCCACAAGAACGGTCTGCCGCTATGGACACTGGCGTCCGCTGTGCCGATCATGGATGCCGGGCAGAAGTTCAAAGGCACTTTTGGAATGTTTACCGACATCACCGAACGCAAGCGGGCGGAGGAAAAAATGAGGAAGTTCAACGAAGAGCTCGAACAGCGTGTCAGACAGCGAACAGCCGAGCTTGATGAAAAGAACATGGAACTGGAGCGCTTCAATAAAATTTTTGTAGGGCGGGAATTGAAAATGATCGAATTAAAGGAGAGGATAAGGGAACTGGAGAAATGAAACGGCGTGACAGACTTTGAGACGACAGGAACAGGGAATGAAAAGGCAAGACGTTGAAGATATTGAGATAAAGCTCCTTCTGGAAGGCATATTCCAGGTACACGGATATGACTTCAGGGAATATGCCGAGGCGTCCATCAGGCGGCGGCTGACGCAGTGGCTCCAGTGTTCCGGCTTCGGCAGTTTCTCGGAGGCGCAGGCGCATGTGCTGCGCGACCACGAGCTGTTCAACTGCCTGCTGGATGGAATAACCGTCAATGTTTCCGAGATGTTTCGCGATCCGCTATTCTTCAAGGCAATGCGGGAAGATGTTGTCCCGCACCTCAAGACCTATCCGTTCATAAAGATATGGGTTGCGGGATGCGCCGCAGGCGAGGAGGCGTACTCTTTGGCCATTCTTCTTTGCGAAGAGGGGCTTGAAGGCCATTACAGGATATATGCGACGGACATAAACGAAAAGACGCTGAAACAGGCGGCTGACGGCATTTATCCCATCGAAAAGATACAGCAGTTCACCCAGAGCTACCAGAAGGCAGGCGGAAAAAGGGATTTTGCCGACTATTACACCGCCCGTTACGACAGCGCCATACTGGCGCAAAAGCTCAAAAACAATATTGTCTTTGCCTCGCACAACCTGACCGTGGACGCCGGTATCGGCGAGATGCATATGGTGCTTTGCAGGAATCTGCTGATCTACTTCAAGGCCGCGCTGAAGGAGCGTGTGCTCGCGCTTTTTGACGGAAGCCTTGCAAACGGCGGGTTCCTCTGCCTTGGAGTGAAGGAAACCCTTTCAGGCCGCGGCATCGCGGGCCGATACATGGAAATGGCGCAAGGAATGCGGATTTACAGGAAACAATATGTATAGGAACCGGCAGTTTTGCGCGGTGGTCGCGGGCGTGTCGATGGGCGGAGTGGAGGCGCTCAGGATACTGCTTGGCGGCCTGCCGGTCAATTTCCGGCTGCCTCTGCTTATTGTGCATCATATCAGCGCCGATTCCGGGAGCGACCTTGCAAAACTGCTTGGCGCCCGCTGCGCGATTCACGTAAAGGAAGCCGACGAAGGAGAGGCTATAACACCCGGAACCGCGTATCTGGCCCCTCCAAACTACCATTTGCTTGTGGAAAAGGACGGAACCCTGGCGCTTTCGGTGGACATGCCTGTGAATTTCGCGCGGCCTTCGGTTGACGTTCTCTTTGAATCCGCCGCCGACGCTTTCGGCGCCGGACTTATCGGTGTTATCCTGACAGGCGCAGGCTTTGACGGGTCCAACGGTTTGAGAAAGATTAAAGACAACGGCGGACTTGCGGTCGTGCAGGATCCTTCGGATGCGGAAGCGGACTCCATGCCGCGCAGCGCGCTTGCGGCGGTTGAAGCAGACCATGTTTTACCGTTAAAGGATATATGCGGGCTTTTATGCAGCCTGGAGTCCTCCTGTTTAAGCAGGAGCACTCCGAATGAAACAAAGGGCAATACAAATGACCGAACCCGATAAAATACCGGTCTTGCTTGTTGACGACAGGCCGGAAAACCTGATCGCGCTGGAAGCCCTTCTGGGCGACATGGGGATTGACCTGTTCAAGGCCGAATCTGGAAACGAAGCGCTGCGCCTGTCGCTGAAGCACGATTTCGCAATAGTTCTCATGGACGTCAGGATGCCTGGGATGGACGGCTTTGAGACTGCCGAGCTGATGAGGGCAAACCCGAAAACCGGACGCCTGCCGATAATATTCGTTACCGCTGCCATGAAAGACACCGAGCATCAGTTCAAGGGCTACGAGGCCGGCGCGTTCGACTACCTGTTGAAACCGGTTGAACCCACGTTTCTGCGAAGCAAAGTAAGGGTTTTTTGCGACCTGTATAAACAGCGCCGCAGGATAGAGATGCACGAACAGCAGCTTGAAACGCTTGTTTGCGAGCGCACCGCCGAACTGAACAATACGTTGAACAGCCTGCGAGAGAGCGAGGACGAGTTGAACGCCTTTTTCTCGCAGGCGCTCGACGGCTGCTTCTTCATGATGCTCGACTATCCGGTGTTCTGGAACGACGCCACGGACAAGGAACAGATGCTCGACTACGTTTTCGCGCATCAGAAGATAACCAGAATCAACGACGCCATGCTGGCGCAGTATGGAGCAACGCGGGAGCAGATGATGGGACTTACGCCAAACGACTTGTTCGAGCACGACATCGGCCACGGAAGGGCTCTCTGGCGGCGCTTCTTCGACGCGGGCAAGCTGCACGTGGAAAGCTACGAGCGCAAGATGGACGGAACGCAGATGTGGATCGAGGGCGAATACATCGCGCTCTACGACCGGGAAGGACGCATCACCGGACATTTCGGCCTTCAGCGCGACATTACCGCCAGAAAGAAAACCGATGAAGCGCTTCGCAAGAACAACGAGATGGTCGAGAAAATATTCTCCATGACCACAACATGCATCGCCTACATGGACAGGGATTTCAATTTTATCCGCGTCAACAAAATGTATGCGGATGCGGATGGAAACGAGCCGGAGTACTTTATAGGTAGAAACCATTTCGAACTTTACCCGAATGAGGAAAACGAGGCCATTTTCAGGAAGGTCGTTGAGACAGGCGAGCAGCATATCGCCAAGGCAAAGCCTTTTGAGTACAGGTTCCATCCGGAGCGTGGAACCTCCCATTGGGACTGGAGCCTTACGCCGATAAGGGAACAGGGCGGCGAGGTGGAGGCAGTCCTTCTGTCGCTCGTGAATGTATCGGAACGGATCATCGCGCAGGAGGAACTCAGCAATCTCAACAAGGCTCTTGAACAGCGCGTAAGGGAGAGAACTGCGGAACTTCAGGAAAAGAACGCGGAGCTGGAGCGGATGAACCGGCTGTTTGTGGGCAGGGAACTCAGGATGATCGAATTGAAGGAGCGGATAAGGCAACTTGAAGAGGGGACAGGCAAGGTAACGCCGGAGGCATGATGGAACACTGGAAAGCTTTTCTGGCTCGACTTTCGCCGGTCTTTTTTGCCTCGCGCAAGGCTGCCATTGCAATCTCGCTCCTGAGCATTGCAGTATTGGCATTGATGTACATCGCATACCGGGAAGTGGGAAAAACCGTTCAGATCGAACTGCCGACCAGGCAGGCTGACACAAAACACGCCAAGGCTTCGACAGAGCCGTTTAAGCCTTCAGTGGAAATCCTCATTCTCAACTCCTACCATGTGGGACACGCCTGGTCGGACAACGAAATAGCCGGAATAATCGCAATGTTACAGGATTCGGCTCCCGGCGTCCGGTATCATGTGGAATATCTGGACTGCAAGCGCCACCCGAAATATGAGCATTTCGATCTGCTAAAAGACCTGCTCAAGCTCAAATACGGCAACAGGGATATTCCGGTTGTCATGGCTGCCGACAATCCGGCGCTCAAATTCGCCATAGAGTACCGCTCCCAGCTTTTCCCCCGCTCGGCCATTGTCTTTTGCGGAGTGAACAACTTCAGGAAAGAGATGCTCGGCGGACAGGAAAACATAACCGGCCATGCGGAAGTCCTCGATGCGGTTGGCACTGTGCGCATGGCGCTCAAGCTCCATCCAAAAACACGAGAGATAGTTGTTGTGCATGACTATACCTCCACCGGTCTGGCTACACGCCAGGAGGCGCAGGAGCAGATGAAGGGAATGTTCGACGGAATATCATTCCGGAATGTGGAGGATCTGACGAAAAGAGAGTTGATGCGCTTGCTCAATGGGCTTCATGAGGACAGCCTGGTTCTTGCGCTTACATATAGCGTGTTCAAGGATGGGGAGGTGATAGGGCATGAGGATATTGCAGGGCTTCTTGCCGCAAACTCTCCCGTGCCTGTGTATGGGGTGCATTTTGAAAGGCTCGGATACGGGATTGTGGGCGGAAGCCTTCTTGGTGGAAAAATTCATGGGGAAGATGCGGCCCGGCTGGCTCTCAAGATATTATCCGGAACTCCGGCATCGGGCATTCCGGTTGAGATGAAGCCGCCAACACGGATGATGTTCGATCATGACCGGCTTGCACGTTTCGGCATTCCGGCAAGGGCGTTGCCCAAGGGCAGCATTATTGTCAACAGGCCGGTTCCTTTCATCGAATCCCACACGTATCTTGTCGCAAGCGCGCTGATGATGTTCATCATAATGACTTCCGGCATCGTTATTCTGGCGTTCAATGTCTATCGGCGCAGGCTGGCGGAAGATGCCCTTCGCAAATCCATGGATGAGCTGGAAGCGCGGGTAGCGGAACGCACTTCCGACCTGCATGACGCAAATAAACAACTGCTCTTCGAGCTCACCGAACGCAAACGGGCCGAAGATCTGTTCAAGCAGCTTAGTCTTAGAAATGAGATGATCCTGAATTCCGTTGGAGACGGCATATACGGAACCGACATAAACGGCAATATCGTGTTCATGAACAAGGCCGCGCAGGATATGCTCGGATGCGCCATACCGGATGTTCTGGGTAAAAAAAGCCACGACATCTTTCATCATACAAAAGCCGACGGCGCGCCCTACCCGCCTGAAGAGTGTCCGCTGCATCGATCGCTTGCCCATGGAGAAACGTACCGCGGGCTGAATGAAGTATTCTGGAGAAGTGACGGAAGGATGTTCCCGGTGGAGCATGTCAACACTCCCCTTGTGGATAACGCGGTTGTTGTCGGCGCGGTTGTTGTATTCAGGGACATCACCGAACGAAAACGGGCTGAAGCCGAGATCATGGCTCTGAACGAGGAACTTGAAAACCGCGTTGTCGAGCGCACCGTGGATCTGGAGAAAACGGGCGCCGAACTGAAAGACAGCCAGATGGCGCTCATGAACATCGTGGAAGACCTGAACGAAAAAACCATGGAACTGGAACAGGCCAATGCAAAGCTGAAAGAGCTCGACCACCTGAAATCGATGTTCATAGCATCGATGAGCCACGAACTCCGGACGCCTCTCAATTCGATCATAGGCTTTTCGAGCATCATGCTCAATGAATGGGCAGGCCCTGTGTCCGGCGAGCAGAAGGAGAATCTCTCCGCCATACTCAGATCCGGCAGGCATCTTCTGTCTCTTATAAACGACGTGATTGACGTTTCGAAGATCGAAGCCGGGATGATCGATTCAAGTCCCGAAGATTTCGATGTTTTCGACGTGGTTGCCGAGGCCATGTCCACCTTTACGGCGGACGTAAAAGACAAGGAACTTGAACTCAAGGCGGATGCCGAGCACCTGACGATACATGCCGACAGACGCCGGTTGCTCCAGTGCCTGCTCAACTTCATAAGCAATGCGGTCAAGTTTACGCTGAAGGGTTCCGTGGAGGTGCGCGCCATATCGTCTGGTGGTATTCTTGAGATATCGGTGAGCGACAGCGGCATAGGCATAAGGCAGGAGGATATTCCGAAACTCTTTTCGCCTTTTGTCCGTCTGGAATCGCCCGTGAGTTCGAAGATCCTCGGCACGGGGCTTGGGCTGTACCTGACAAGGAAGCTGGCCACTGAAGTGCTGAAAGGCGAAGTGTCCGTCGAGAGCGAATACGGCAAGGGAAGCAGGTTTTACCTGAGAGTTCCGGTTCGACAATAGAGGAGGCGGCCGTGAAGAAAGTGCTCGTTGTGGAAGACAACAGGGACAATCTGAGGATAGTTCAATATGCGCTTCAACGGGCGGGCTATGAAGTGATTTCCGCCGGAAGCGGGGAAGAAGGCGTGGAACTGGCCGTGAAGGAAAAGCCATGCTTCATCATAATGGATATCAACCTGCCGGGCATCGACGGAATCGAGACCACCAGAAGGATAAGGAACTCGGATGCGGACGAAAGCATTCCGGTAATAGCGGTGACCTCCTACGCAATGACCGGAGACAGGGAAAGGATCATGAAAGCGGGCTGCAACGGTTACATCGAAAAGCCGATAGACCCGATAACAATCATGGATCGGATACACAAGATAACAAGGACGGCGGCAAAATGAAAATACTTATCGTGGACGACAATCCAGACGACAGAACCGTGCTCCGGTATATCGTGCAGTCGCGCGGACATGAGGTCGTCCTGGCCGGAGACGGGCAGGAAGCCCTTACGATGGCATCCGCTCACAGGCCCGAC
Source organism: Nitrospirota bacterium (assembly GCA_016212095.1). Classification (GTDB taxonomy): domain Bacteria; phylum Nitrospirota; class Thermodesulfovibrionia; order SZUA-242; family SZUA-242; genus JACRHH01. Next base: position 34,583 of record JACRHH010000027.1, on the reverse strand, counting down.
ATCGTTATCTCCGACGTCCTGATGCCGGTCATGGACGGCTTTCAGTTTCTCAGACGGCTGAAACAGGATGCTCGCTTTGCTTCGACGCCGTTTATCTTCTACTCAGCCTCATATATCGCGGATCAGGATCGGCAGCTTGCCGCCTCCCTTGGCGCCGACGGCTACATCATCAAGCCAAGGGAACCTTCGGAGTTGTGGAATGACGTTGAACGGATAATCGCCGGAAGCGACAAGAAAAAGTCTGTTATCGGCGAACTTGCCGGTGAAGACGCGGAGTATTTCAAGAGATACAGCCAGATAGTTGCGGCAAAGCTTGAGGAGAAGGTGCTGGAGCTTGAAAAGACGCTGGCAGCGCGGAAACTGGCAGAGGATAGATTGCGCGAGCGTGAGGCGTTCATCAGCAATATTCTGGAAACGGTTGACGAGGGATTCATCGTGGTTGATCGCAACTACAAAATCCTGTCGGCCAACAAGGCGTTCTGCCGTTTTGCCGGACTGCCTGAGGACAAGGTTCTGGGGCAGCCGTGCTACAAGGTGTCCCATCATATCGACAGACCGTGTTTCGAAGCAGGCGAAGACTGCGCTGTCAGGCGGACGTTCGCAACCGAGGCGCCGCATACGGCTACCCACGTTCACGTCAATGTCGAGGGCGTCGAGCAGCATGTCGAAACAAGGTCATACCCCATTGCGGACGCATCGGGGAACATTGTTTCGGCAATCGAGACCATTACCGACGTGACGGAGAAGAAAAGGCTGGAAAGCCATCTCCGTCACTCGCAGAAGCTGGAGGCGCTTGGAACCCTTGCGGCGGGCGTGGCGCACGATTTCAACAATATTCTCAATGTAATCGTGGGCTACGGCGGCTTGATGGAAATGACCATGCCGAAGGACAGTCCTGTTTCCCCGTATGTCAGGGAGATACTGACGGCATCGGAACGCGCCGCGCGCCTGACGCAGTCGCTCCTTGTCTTCAGCAGGAAACAGCACGCCGAGTTCAAACCGCTTGAGATCAATGAGCTGGTGGACGGCATGAGGAAGATGGCGCTCAGGCTGATCGGGGAGGATATAGAAACAATAATCATTCTTGCGCCGGAGATGCTGACCGTATTGGGTGATTGCGGCCAACTGGAGCAGGTATTGATGAATCTGGTTACAAATGCGCGCGACGCCATGCCTGACGGCGGTTTTCTAAGGATAGAAACCGGACATCTGATCATGGACGATGCGTTTGTGCATCTGCATGGCTTCGGGAAACCGGGGGCATATGCGCTGGTTTCGATATCGGACACCGGGACAGGCATGAACGCTGTCACGCGCGACAAGGTTTTCGAGCCGTTCTTCACCACCAAGGAACCGGGCAAGGGAACAGGGCTGGGCATGTCGATTGCCTACGGAATCATTACGCAGCATAACGGCTACATAAACTGTTACAGCGAACCGGGGAAGGGAACCACGTTCAGGATCTATCTGCCGTTGGTGAAGACGGCATTTCCGGAGACCGAAGGCTTGAAATCGGCTCCCGTTCGCGGAGGAAGCGAGACGATTCTGATAGCCGATGACGATGAAGCTGTCAGAAAGCTCACAAGGGAGCTGCTCGAAAAGCACGGATACAAGGTTATGGAGGCGCGGGACGGAGTTGATGCCGTCAAGAAGTTTGCGGACAATACGGACAAGATCGGTTTTGTGCTGCTTGACATAATCATGCCAAGAAAGAGCGGATGCGATGCGCTTGAAGAAATGCGCGCGATCAAGTCCGATATAAAGGCTCTTTTCATAAGCGGATACGCCGACGAGGTGATAAGCAGGAAAATGATAGTTGAGGGAGGGGTTGAGATGATCCAGAAACCTGCCAGACCGGTGGAACTGTTGACGAAAATACGGGAGGTTCTGGATACGTAATCCGCAAGCTCCGCGCTCCCGGCGTGACAGAAAACATGGCGGATTGTTATACTTTCTGGCCATGAGAGAACTGATACTGCATCAGACGGAAGACGGGCGATGGGAGGCGCAATACGCCAGGCTGCCCGGCTATCGCGCGTTTGGGTCAACGCCGGACGAAGCCGTGAACAAGATCAAGGACGCCATCATGATCTATTCGCCGTGCCGATGCGACGGAGGCGACGATCATTAAATGAGTGCCGTTATCGAAAACAGCCCGCGGACATTGAGCGAATCCGGCGAATTCCGTTTCTCGTGCGGGCGTGAACTGGCGTGCTTCAACAAATGCTGCCGCGATGTGAACATCTATCTCACGCCAATAGACATTGCCCTGATGCGGCGCGCGCTGGGAATTTCGTCCGGCGAACTGCTGAAAACCCATGTAATTCCGCTTTTCCCGAAGGCGATAGGCCATCCGGTGATGCTGCTGAAGATGCGGAAATCGGACAAGAGCTGCCCATTTACCACCGACAACGGCTGCCGAATCTACAACGCCCGCCCTTGGTCTTGCAGAAGCTTTCCGCTGGAACCGGCGGATGGCGAGGGTTTCAGTATAGTCAAGCGCGATTTCTGTCTGGGTTTCGACGGCGAACATGTTCAAAAAGTCTCCGACTGGCGGGACGGTCAGGATATGAAACTGCACGAGGCGGTAAACAATATCTGGTCATCCGTAACGCAGCACCCGGCGGTTGACAGGGTGAACCTGCTGGACGGCCCCGGACGCGACGTGTTCTTCATCGGCAGCTACAACCCCGACGAATTCCGCTCGATGATTTTCAATTCCGGATTCCTGAATCATTTCAGCGTTGACGAAGAGACGCTTCGCCGTGTTCGCGAGGACGACATTGAACTTATCGGTTTCGGCGTGAAATGGATGCGGACGGTTCTTTTCGGCGAAAACATGCTTGCCCGCCGCTAATCTCGCCGATTGTTTAAACATTATTAAGGAGCAACAAATGCCTCATTCCAAAGACAGCAAGGCAGCCGGCCCCGACAATTCAAAAAAAGCCGCCCGCAAGGAATACATCTGCCCGTACTGCAATAAAAAGATGAACAAATGGCAGGTTCCGCCGTTCAACTTCTCCGACGGCCTGGGCTGGTGCTCCGACCATCTGTACATATGCTTCAACGATGAATGCGGTTTCTTCAAGCGAAGCTGGGATCATATGGACGAGCAATTCGGCCATTCCATGGGATACAGGGCGATGATTCATCCCGACTCCAACGAGTGCATGGCGGTTCCGGTTGGAAGCGTGGATGCGATGAAGGGCAATATCCTGGATGAGATTCAGGAGGCTAAGGACGAGGCCAGCCTCGAACTTCGCCGCCTCGCGATGGCCCGGCTGACCGATGCGTTTATCGCCAGGGATACCGGCCCGATAATGGAGATCCTTCGCTCAAGCGAGGAATGGCCCAGCGTCCGGTTGAAAGCCGCCCAGATGCTTGGCGACATTGGCGACCCCAAATCGCTCGACGCGCTGCACGCCGTGGAACCGGGGCATGACGCAATAGGCAAGGCAATAGCGGATGCCATCAAGAAGATTCACGAGACCCACTTCACGAAAGAATGCCCGTACTGCGCCGAAGTGATCAAGGCCCGCGCCGTGGTCTGCAAGCACTGCGGCAAGGAGCTTGGCTAAGCGTCGGCAACCGGCCACGACGGGATAAGATCAAGACCGGATTATTCAGCACGATAATTCGGCCATGCGGTTCATGTCGGGAAATTTAATTCGTCATTAGCCATTAGCAGGGGGGAACCGGCCCCGCAGTTGCCCTCATCAGAATAAACGCGTGATAACAAAGAGTTATCCGGTCACGCCGCCAAACAACAATCTTCGGGCTACTGTTGGTGGATTTTACATCTCCAATATGCTCAGAAAATTAAACCACGAGTTATCAATAAGTTACAATCTGGCAACATTCTTGCAATATACAGCAACAAATATGCTTTACCGTTTTTCCGAAGAATGGCCAAGGATGTTTCACGGTCAATAATTATCAATCTGGATGGGAGAATCTGGAGGTTTATCCATGTGCAAATTACCAAGAGCTTTAATGCTGGCCATGCTTGCATTGTTCACGGCAGGATCGATCGAGGCTGCCCCAACGATCACACTCTCTGATGGCGCCAATACCGTCACGGTGGTAGATGGCGGAGCTGGAGACACCAACGCAACGCCGGGGATCGTCGGTTTCAGCGGCCCAATCGGGCTGTGGGTTGTAAACGTGACAACAGGCATCGGTTCGCCGCTGTTCGGTTTACCCGGCCTGCCTCAGACACACCTTGATTCCGTGGACTTGAGCATGGCGCCGCCAATTGCTCCGGCGGGGTCAAAGTATATAGATATCATGCTGACGGACACGGTACCCGGCCCGCTTGTTGCGCTGAACCTGCAAACCACCTATGGGCTCGTTACCCAGGGTTCGGTCTGGATACAGACTTACGCCAACGGCTCATTGCTGCTGGATTCCGGACTTCTTGCTGGAAGCTTTCAGCAAAGCGGATTTTCAGGTTCGATGACCACGTTGATGCCTTCGCTGGATCCGATAACACTGATGACCGCCGTGAGAGTCACTCATCCGGGGACAGCGATAGGCTCGGAGATCACAAGCTTTCACATCAATATCGCGCCGCTTGCAAGCCAGATCGGCGATACCGTATGGCATGACATCAACAACAACGGCGTTCAGGACGCCGGAGAGCCTGGCATCGAGGGCGTTACTGTCGATCTCCTCGACCCTGCCGGATTTGTGATGGATACCGTCACCACCGATGCAAATGGAACTTACGAATTCTATGGCTTGACAGCCGGAGACTACTTCGTTGACGTGGACGAAAATACCCTGCCTCCGGGCCTGACGCCAACCACTCCTCTCGTTGGCGATGCCGCGCTTGACAGCAACGGCCCCGTTGATGGCGGAGCCGCGCCCATAACGCTGCTCACGGATTCAGATGTGGATCAAACCATAGACTTCGGTTACATATCATCCTGCACAGGCCGGGTCGGAGACTTTGTCTGGCACGACATAAACCGTAACGGCATTCAGGACAACGGTGAACCAGGCATATCCGGTGTTAATGTAGTTCTAACTGACGGCATTGGCAACACTGCAATCACCGCAACCGCAGCCGACGGCTCATACGCCTTTACCGGTCTCTGTTCCGGCAATTATTTTATCGACGTGGATGAGACAACCCTGCCGCCGGGATTTTCTCCAACCACACCTTTTGCCGGCGGCAATACGGGCCTCGACAGCAATGGCCCGATAAACGGTGGCGCGGCTTCGGTCTCCTTGCCTGATAACGCAACAGCCGATCTTTCCGCCGACTTCGGTTATGTATCGCCATGCACCGGCATGATCGGCGATTTTGTCTGGCACGACATAAACCGTAACGGCATCCAGGACGCTGGCGAGCCGGGCATGTCAGGCGTTAATATCGTTCTGACCGACGGCTTCGGCAATTCCTCGGTTGCCATTACCGCCGCCGATGGCTCATACGCCTTTACCGGCATCTGCTCCGGCTCTTACGCCATTGATGTTGACGAGTCAACACTGCCTCCGGGCTTTACAGCAACAACGCCGTTCACAGGCGATGCCGCGCTGGACAGCAATGGCCCGGCAAACGGGGGCGCGGTTTCCATCGTTATGACTACCGACGCAACCGTGGATCAAACCATCGATTTCGGTTATCTGTCGCCATGCACCGGAATGATCGGCGACCTCGTCTGGGACGACGCCAACCGTGACGGCATTCAGGACGCGAGCGAGCCGGGCATGTCAGGCGTGCGCGTGATCCTTAAAAACTCCCAGGGCGTGCAGACCGGTGAAGCGATCACGGATGTTCTCGGATTCTACGAGTTCACCGGTCTATGCGCGGGCAATTATTTCGTTGACGTTGACGAAAACACCATTCCGCCCGGAATGGTTCCTACCGCAGCCAACCAGGGCGGCAACAATGCACTCGACAGCGATGAACCGGCTGACGGCACTCCGATACCGGTTGCACTCGGTTCCGACGCCACCAACAATCTTGACATGGACTTCGGTTTCAACAAGCCGTGCGCCGGAATGATCGGCGACCTCGTTTGGGACGACGCCAACCGTGACGGCATCCAGAACGCTGGCGAGCCGGGCCTTGCGGGCATAACCGTTGCCTTGAGCAACGGCATGACCGTCATTACAGACGCTTCCGGCCATTACGATTTCCGGGGCCTCTGTGCCGGAACATACACAGTGAGCGTTTCAGCTCCCGCAGGTTACGTGCCGTCGCCTTCCGGTCAGGGCGGAAACACCACCGCCGACAGCAACGGCAGCACGGCAAGCGTGACGATAACGGATTTCAGCGCGGACAACACGACAGACTTCGGATTCAACAAGCCTGTTGCCTTGACTCTTGACTTAAGGAAGTACGTTTCAACGGATGGCATTAACTGGTTCGATGCCAACGATGCCGCCGGTCTTGCCGTATGCCTCTGTCCGGCAGCCGGTTCGGAGCATGACGGCGGCGTCGATGACGACGACGAACACCACGATAACGACCGTGACAGAAATCATGCCGACTACAATCATGACGGCAAGTGCGATGAGCGCGACATGACTTACTGCGACAACAACAAGACTTCCTGCGACGGGCAAGACAGGCGACATGGAAGCAAATCACGTAAATACCGCTGTGACGACAGCGGCAGCAGATCCTCGTGCGAATCGAAAGCACGCGAACGGCGCGACAGGGAATATGCCGATTACAACCATGACGGCAAAAGCGATGAACGGGATGTCGATTACTGCGCCGCAAACAAGGCCTCATGCGATTCCCATGACAGAAAGCATGAAAGCCATGCCCGCTCATATCGCTGCGACGACAGCAGCAACAAATCCTCATGCGAGACCAAGGTTCGTGAGCGCCACGAGAAGGAGCATTCCGACTATAACCACGACGGCAAGAGCAATGAGCGCGACATGGACTACTGCCGCTCCCACAAGGATACTTGCGACGAGCAGGACAAAAACCATTCATGTTCCGAGAGGTCGTTCAGGTGCGAGGACAGCTCCGACAAGATCGCATGCGCCGATCGCGTGAAGGCCGAACACGACAGAGAAAGAGAGCGTTCGGATTACAACCACGACGGAAGCTGCGATGAGCGCGATATCGACTACTGCAGGCAGAACGGATCGGACTGCAACGATCACGACAAGCAGCACGATGAAGGCAGGCGCAAGTATCGCTGTGACGACAGTTACGGTAAAACCTACTGCGAATCCATGGCAAACGAAGCGCATGAGACTGAACGCTGCGATTACGATCATGACGGAGAATGCGGCGAATCCGACACGTTGCATTGCATCTTCAACTACGACGACTGCAGGAAACACGATCATGAAATGGAGGGCGCTTCGTGCGGCGGCAAGCAGCCAGGCTTGTGCGGCAAGGTCTATTTCAAGCTCGATGCGGTCAATACAAGCGAGGTTGACCTTGGATTCTCGCTCTCCGACAGTCAGTATCCTGTCACAGGTTGTCAGGTTCCAGCGTCGCTTGCCGCCGGGGCAGCCTATTCATGCGTGATCGGCCCGTTCGATGCGATTGCCGGGCCGCATGTAAACACGGCGACAGCCACAGGCACATACGACGGCAGAACCGTTCAGGCAACCGACATCGCCATCTATCATGGCGATGACTGTTCGGCCAAGCCGTCCATCGATCTTGAGAAATACGTTTCAGCCGACGGGATCAACTGGCAGGACGGCGATATAGCACCCGGACTTCCGGTCAAGCTCTGCGGCCCTGACGGCAAACCCTGCACATCCACCCAATCCGACGCTGAAAGGGAGAGAAGCGACTACGACCACGACGGCAGGTGCGACGAGCATGACATGGACTATTGCGGACAGGACAGGGAGTCCTGCGACATTCACGACAAGGAGAAGGGCAACTCAAGCAGAAACTATCGCTGCGACGACAGCCTCTTAAAGCCTGACTGTGAATCGAGGGCGAAAACGGAACGCGACAGGGAACACGCCGATTACAACCGCGACGGGAAGTGCGACGAAAGCGACATCAGCTACTGCGAAGCAAAGAAGGCCGTTTGCGACGCGCAGGACATCCGTTTTGTCAGCGACAAGCGTTCATATCGTTGTGACGACAGCGCCAACCTGGCCTACTGCGCCCTTAAGGTTCAGGAGCACCACGATGCCGAAAAGGGCACGAGCGATTACAACCGCGACGGCAAATGCGACGAGCGCGACATCGACTACTGCAGGCTGAACAAGTCGTCCTGCGACGTCAAGGACAGCGACAACGGCAGCCACACACGCAAATACCGCTGCGATGACAGCCAGGACAACACCTTGTGCGAATCGAGAAAACATGACGAGCACGAGATCGGGCGATGCGACTACAACGGCGACGGCGTCTGTGACGACAGGGATGGCAAGTATTGCTCATCCCGCAAGGAATCATGCGGAAAGCACGACCGCGAATATGATGACCGCGATGCATCCGGCTGCGGCGCCAATTCCGGAAGTTCCTCCGGCAACCCGGAAACCTGCGGCAATGTCTATTACAGGTTTGTGGTCAGGAATACCGGCAATGTCGATCTGACCGGCTTCAGCCTTTCAGACAGCCTCTACGCTCTCGACAGTTGCGCGGTTCCTGCCGGGCTTAAGTCCGGAGCCACATTCACATGCGTGATCGGCCCGTTTGCCGCCGGAACCGGCTCTCACACCAATTCAGCAACGGCGTCGGGAACCTACAACACAACAATCGTGTCCGACACGGACGTTGCAATTTACACCGGCTCCACTTGCGATACAACTTCAGGCGGCTGCGTAAGGTCGCCCGGCTACTGGAAGAATCATCCGGAGGCATGGCCGGTTGGCTCGATCACCATCGGCGGCAGGACATACTCGAAGGCCGACGCCATCAACCTGATGAGCAAATCGGTTCGCGGCGACAAGACCTACACGCTGTTCCGGGCTCTTGTTTCGGCAAAACTGAACGTGCTTTCCGCGGCGAACTCAACCTGCATCACCGACACAATCACCGCCGCCGATTCATGGATGGGCCAGTATCCGGCAGGCAGCGGGGTTACTGGTGACAGCGCGGCGTGGAAGGTGGGAGAGCCTCTCTACCTGAAGCTCGACGACTACAATAACGGAAAGGCCTGCGCCGCATATTGCGGACAGTAATTAAAGCCACACATTAATGCTGGAATAAAAAAGGATACCCGGAAACGGGTATCCTTTTTTATTTGGACTATTTGAAGCTCATTGCTGACCGAAATTTCCTCAATACGTAGTTTAATACCTGGTTTGCGGGATAGTACCTAGTTTCCGGTTTTCCGCCACTGCGCGCCTCGTCCGGTTCCAAGGGAGCAAACCTTTCTTTCTTGTTGCAGCCGGGACAGAAGTTTGCGGATCAAGTCTACGCCCACCGCTGGACAATCGGCCTGCAAATCTGTCACCCGAAAGTCGCCAATCTGCCGGTCGATTGCCGCAAGCACGGCAGCGGTCTTTTCGCCCCGTGGCGATTTGATGTGGCCGACGCGCTGCTCGAATTCCTTGCACGCCTGCTTGAGGATGGAAAGCAGGAAGTTTATCGTGGGCCACGGGTCGTGTTCGCCTTCGTGCCAGCCTTGGGAGCTTTGTTCGAGCACCTCGTAATAGCGTGCCTTGTTCTGTTCAATGAGACGTTCGAGGCTGACAAACCGCCCGGCTTCGAGACCGCAGTGGTAACTGGTCAGCAGGAACAGCAGCCGGGAAACCCGGCCATTGCCGTCCCGGAAGGGATGGATACAGAGGAAGTCGAGGTTCAATGCGGCGGCCAAAACGAGCGGATGCACCCAGCGCTCACGCAGACCGCGGTTCCAAAGATCGATCATCTCCGCCATCGCTTGTGGTGTTTGCCCGGCGGAAACCGGCTTGAAGCGCACGCGGCTGCGGCCATCCGGATAGGTCTGGATGATATCGACATCCTTTTCCTTGTAGGCTCCGGCATCCCAGATCTCTCCGCGCGAAAGCTTGTGAAGTTTTCTGATAGTGGATTCGGATACGGAAAGCATGTCGCCGCCTTCATGGACAAGCTTCAAGGCATTGAGATAACCGCGCACTTCCTCCTCATCCCGATCGCGGAGCGAGGACTTGCCGAATATCAGCGTGGCAATGCGGGACTTGTCACCGGTTCCATCAAAACATCCCCCCACTCACCGAATAGCCGCCAGCGATGCAGTCGCGGCAACTTAACATCAATTAACCAAGCTGTTTACCGCCTTCTTATCCCGCAGTTCGCGGTTCGCATATCGAGGCAAAATTCATCGCCGGGCGTAAACGACAAGCCGCACGGGCCGTCAGGCACTGAGATGGCAGCCGGATCAAGCCTTCCGGCGGCGTAGACGCAGAGCAGGCAGAAGGAATCGTCCACCGGAACGTTTTCGCCCTCTGCCTGCCCGCTTGTGGTCATCGGCGATTAATACCGCTTGTCGGCAAAGCCCACCCAGCCTTCCGACTCAACCAGCTCGCGGTCGAATCCGGCCAGCGAAAACGTGAACTCAGCCCTGCCCTTGCCGGATGAGACCGCAAATTTGCCGGATTTCAGATCGAACTCTATCGCCGCGCCATCTCCGGCGCGTTCAAAGAGCGCGGCAACCTGCGCCTCGTCCAGTTCAATCGCCATCATGCCGCAGTTGAACATGTTCTGCCGGAATATGCGCGCGAAGCTCGGCGCTATCACCGCTGTAATGCCGTTCACCTCAAGCGCCCACGGCGCATGTTCGCGCGACGAGCCGCAGCCGAAATTGGCGCGGGTCACGATAACACGGGCATTTTTGAGCGCGTCGCCAGCCGGATCGAAGCCGTCCATCTTCAGGTCTTCAAGCAGATGCGGCCTGAGCGCGTCCTTGTCGATCTCTGTCAGGTACTTCGCCGGAATGATTTCATCGGTGTTTATATCGGCCCTGTCCAGAAACAGAACCGGCCCGCCAAATTTCTTCATTGTTATTACCTCCTCGGATCGGCGATAACACCGGCTATAGCCGTTGCAGCCGCCGTTGCCGGACTCATCAGATGCACCATTCCGCCCTTGCCCATCCGTCCGTTGAAGTTGCGGTTGGTGGTCGAGGCACAGACCTCGCCCGGCGCAAGCACGCCGTTGCTCATTCCCAAACACGCGCCGCATGTGGGGTTCGTCACGCAGAAACCGGCGTCCATGAATATTTTTATTATTCCCTCGGCGTCGGCCTCGCGGAAAACCTTAGGCGTTGCCGGCGAAACAATGCCGCGAACCGTCGGCGCAATCTTGCGGCCCTTAAGGATTTCAGCCGCCACGCGCAGGTCTTCAAGCCGCCCGTTCGTGCAGGATCCGATGTAAACCTGATCCACCGGCGTTCCGGCGATTTCGCTAACATTTTTCACCTGATCCGGCTTGTAGCCAAACGTCACCTGAGGCTCGATGTTTGTCACATCAATCTCGATCACGCGCTCATAGTCGCAGCCATCGTCCGAATGCCAGCGCGTGAAATCGGCAAGCGCGGCGGCCTTATCCGCGTAATCTCCGGAGATGAACGGCCAGAGATAGTCCACCGTTACGGCGTCAGGCATACAGATTCCGCTGGTTCCGCCCGCCTCGATCGCCATGTTGCAGAGCGTCATGCGGCTTTCCATCGACATGGCATCAACCACCGGGCCGCGAAACTCTATCACGCGGTCTGTTGCGCCGTTTACCGTAAGTGTTTGAATAACCTTGAGAATCACATCTTTGGCGTAAACGCCCTTCGGCAGACTTCCGATGATGTTCACACGAATCGTCTTTGGCTCGCGGAATGCGCAGACGCCTTTTAAAATGCCGACCTCAAGATCGGTTGTGCCCACGCCCGCGGCGAACGCGCCGAACGCGCCGTGCGTGCAGGTGTGAGAGTCGCCCATTATCACCGTGTTGCCGGGCCTGATAAATCCCTTTTCCGGAAAAAGCGCGTGGCAGACGCCGTTTTGGCCGATGTCGAAAAAGTCCATTATGCCGTGGCGTCGCGCCCAGTCGCGAAGTATTTTGGCCTGCATCGCGGTTTTGGTGTCTTTCGACGGCGTGACGTGATCGACAACCGCCTTGATTTTTGTCGCGTCAAAGACGCGATCCATGCCGCGCGCCACAAGATCGTTTATCGCTATCGGCGTGGTTATCTCGTGGCACATCACCACGTCGATGCCGAGCACCTTCGTTCCGGGAAACGGCTCGTCCTTGAGATGCGAGCGGAATATCTTCTCCGCAATAGTCAACGGTTTCATAGTCGTACTTCCTTCCTGTTAAAGTGAAACTTTAATTTATCACCTTGACGGCGGGGGAATCAAACATCGCATTGGAAAGCCGCGCGAAATCGGCGATGGCAAGCCGCTCCGGGCGGATGTCACGCGGAATTCCGGCGGTTTCCAGCGCCTTCAAGACGGCGTCGGGCGGCGCTATCGAGCGAAGTCCGTTGGTGATGGTTTTGCGCCTGCTCGAAAACACGGCGCGCACTATTCGCATGAACAATTCCTCGTCGTGAATGGGAACCGGCGGAGTTGACAGCCTGTCGAGGCGAATGACGGCTGAATCGACCTTCGGCGGCGGATGGAACGCGCCGGCGGGAATTGTCATTATCATCGACGGCTGCATTCTGACGCCAACCGCAATCGTCAGCACGCCGTAATCCTTGCCGCCGGGCGCGGCCACAATGCGCTCGGCAACCTCTTTCTGGATCGTAAGCGTCATCGATTCCATGCGCGCGCCGGTCTCGATCAGCCGAAATACAATCGGCGTTGTTATGTAGTATGGAATATTGGCGACAACCTTGAAGTCCTCCAGATTTTCATACCGGTATTTCATGCAGTCGGCATGAACAAGCTCTATGTTCGATTCCGCGGGAAGTTCCTTGGCCAGCTTGTCGCAGAGCTTCTCGTCCAGCTCGATGGCGATAACACGGCGGGCGCGCTCGGCCAGCATCCGTGTCATGCGGCCCAAACCCGGCCCGATTTCCACAACCGTATCGCCCGGCTCTATCCCGGCGGCATCAACTATGCGGCCAAGAATAAACGGGTCGAGCAGGAAGTGCTGCCCCAGACGCTTACGGGGCATCTTTAGGCTGTGCAGGCGCAACAGCCAGCCTGTCGGCGAACATGCCGACCGCCACGGCGAAAAACGTGGACTTGTTCCACGACATGACATGGCGATGGTTTTCGAACACGACGCAGGTTGGCCCGCCCTTGTCAACAACCACAAGCGTTGACGCCGGATCGCCTTCGGGAAGTTCCGAGCCGTTTTCAAGCCGCAAGCCAAGCCTGCTCCACTCGGCGGATGTCTTCTTCGCGCCTTTTTTGCCATGCGCGTCGAAGCCGTCGGGAACAGTCACGATGCGGCCCCAAGTCTCATCGCGGTTCCAGCCAAGCTTCGAGAGGTAGTTCGCCGCTGATGCGATAGCCTCAGCCGGATTGTCCCAGATGTCCAGCATTCCGTTATTGTCGTAGTCGAACCAGTAGCTTTTGATTGTCGATGGCATGAACTGCATCTGCCCCATCGCTCCGGCCCACGAGCTTCTCATGCTCTCCGGCCTCACATAGCCACGGTCGATAAGGCGCATGACCTCCATCAGTTCCTTGCGGAAAAAACCGCTTCTTCGCCCGTCGTAGGCAAGCGTGGCAAGCGATGCGACAGCCGGAAAATTCCCCTTGTTGCTGCCCAGGTTCGACTCCACCGCCCACAGCGCGGCCAGAAAATTCGGCTGCACGCCAAACCGCGCGCCGATTTCATCGAACATTGCGCGGTTTTCGGCAAGTTTTTCCGTTGCGGCGCGAATGCGGGATTCCGGCATGATTCGATCGCGGTATTCGGGAAATGTGAGCTTGAATTCGGCCTGTGACCGGTCTAAGGTTATCACGCGCGAAATCGGCTCAACACCCTCGAAGGCGGCGTCTAGCGTTTGGGAGGAAATACCATCGCGCATGGCGTCGGCGCGGAACGCCTTCAGCCAGTCGTCGAAAGACTCGCCCTTCCGGCTTACAGAGGCCGAGGCGCATGAAGACGCGGCAAGGATCTGAATAAGGGCGATCAGGAATATGACTACATGCTTGGCTGTGTATCGAATCTGCATCGGGAATTATAACACGCCGGGTTTTATCGCCGCCGAGCGTCGTGATACATTGACATCAAGAAAGACGAATTATTCCAATTAGCATTATAAGTTGCATTATTTATTAAAAGCCCCGAAGGAGCGAAATATTATAAGCCGGGGTGTAAACCCCGGTGAAACTCAGTGTCGCCACGCTATATAACCGGGGCTTACGCCCCGGTCTACATTATTCCGCCCTTACAGGGCTTTATTCAAATCCGGAAGGATATTCCGGACAATTATTACAGTTTCTTATGCAAATTAGAATTAGACTCGCTGGCGCTCCAAATGAATATCTTCCACGCTATTACCGCCGGACGAAGCGTCACCAATGTTGCCGATCAACTCCGTGAAAACATATTCATATTCCGTGGAATTGAGGTTGTAGGAGGCTCTCTCCTCGTTTATCTTTTCAATCTCTTTTTCAACCATCACCAGCCTCCGTTCAACATTTGGAGTCGCCAAACCGGCGGCAGCCTTTTCACAGACTGCCGCCGGTTGATGCGCCCTTTAGCAGGGATGCACCGAGGAACTGCCCACAACAGAGGGCTTCACATACTTAACCTTCCGCACCTCATCACCTCCTCTCATTCCACCGGACTAACCCATCCGGCCTTCAAACCGGTTCAAACCACCCATCCGGTCTGGTATCAGACCGGTTCAAACCAACAATGCGGGTCGGGACTCTCGAAATCGCCGGTGGCGGCGTAGGCCCGCGCGCTGCAACCGCCAAGGCAGTCGGCGTAATGCTTGCATTGCAGGCACTTCGCCTTCGGCTCCTTGTTCCTTAGTTTACCAAGCACGTCCGATCCGCGCCATATCGAATCGAAGTCGTCGCGCAACAGATTCCCTATCGGCACGGGAATGAATCCGCATGGCGTCACATCGCCGTTTGCGCGGATGTTCAGCGACAGCTTTCCGCAGGTGCTTCCCTTCACAAGCGGCGATTCCGCATCGCCGCCCTTGATCGTCGCAGTGATCGGATCGTCCATCGAAATACGTATGCCGCTTCGGGCAGCCTTCAAATTCATCGCCTTTATGTAAAACTCTCTCCACTCCGGCGGCGACAGATCAAGCTCATCGCGGTTTGTCATTCCCATGCCCGCGCATTTGTAGTTGTGCAGGAAAATCTGTTCCACTCCAAGCGATTCGGCCATATCCACAAGCGAGACGAACTCATCCGCGTTAATCCGGCAGATAACCGACGACATAGTTACCCGAACGCCATTGGAACGAAGTTGCCGAACGGCATTTACAGCGCGTTCAAAACTGCCCGGCATATTGCGGAATCCGTCGTGGACTTCAGCGCGGTGGCTGTCAATGCTCACGCCAACCGTCTCGAAACCTGCGTTTTTCGCCAACGCGGCGCGGGTTTCATCCAACAGCCAGCCGTTTGTGTTCATCGAAACCTTGAAGCCAAGCCCTGAAGCGTATCCGGCAAGCTCAAACAGATCGCTACAAAGAAGCGGCTCGCCTCCGCCGAAGTTGATAAACGAAACCTTCCGAGCCGCAAGCGTGTCCATGATCGACTTGATCTGAGCGGTTGAAAGCTCGGCGCTTGCGTCCTCCGCGCGCGAATAGCAATGATTGCAGGCAAAATTGCAGCGAAAACTGAGCGTCCAGTTGACGATAAGCGGGGCCGACAGAACAAACGGCTTCATTCCGCAAGCCACCCGCGCCGCTGCATGTCGGACACAAACTCGCGCACGTCGGCGGCGATTTCATCCGGTTCGGCGTCGAAAACCTCGGCCAGCCCGGCGGCAATGGCGTCAACCGTATGTTCGCCGTCGCAGCGTTTCCATATCTCGGCCCCAAGCATGTTTAGCTGATGCATCACGCCAGCGCAGAGCAGAATCATCACGCCCTCGCCGGAAGCGTCCTCGCCGCGTTCAAGCATGGCCATCGCGGCGTCGCGAAGCTCGTCCTCCTCGCGCCAGATAATCGCCGGATTCCTAAGCGGCCTGTCGATCATTTCCCCTCCGTAACAAGCTCATACTGAAGCCTCACCTTCACCCTGTACCGAGAAAACCGTAGCACCATGAGCGACACCGCAAGCGACGCAGCAGCCAGATACCATAGCACCTGGTACACCTTGTACACTCCGTACTCATCAGCAATATACCCGCCAATGGCAGTTGCGATGGAGCCGACGCCCATCAGCAGGAAAAAGTTCAGCCCGTAGCCAAGCCCGCGCGCGCCTTTTGACGTATATTTCGCCACAAGCCCGTTCTGCACCGGCTGCCATGCGTAAAAAACGGTATTGAATGCGATTGTCCATGCCACAAGCGGCGTGTCCGCCGTGCGGCCCACAAACCACAAGGTCGGCACGGCGATGGCGAAAATTATGATGTGGCCGAACTCCGGACGTTTCAGATGCGCAACGAACATGCCGCCAGCCCATTGCCCGATCACGCCCGCAAACAGCACCGCGCTTGTGAGCATTCCGGCATAGAGCGCCGGATTGTCCGACACCGCAATGGCGTTCACCTCGCTTGCAAAGAGCGCGGGGAAAAACGTTATAGACCCGCGATAGACCAGACCGAAGAATACGCAGCCAACATACAGCAGAACCAGCGAGACCGGAATCGCGCCGCCTCTTTCACCCGAACGAACTTCTCCGGTGCGGGCTTCATTGGGCACAGACGCCCTCTTCCCGCCAAACGAGAAAACCATGTCGCCCAAAAGCGCTGGCGCGTCGGAAATACGGAACTTCTCCTCGCCCTCAAGGCTCATGCGCCAAACAATAAGGGCAAACAGAAAGCCCGAAGCGGCGAACGCAAAATAGGCCGCGCGCCAGCTTCCGGTCAGTTTCACGATAATTCCCGCCGCAAGCGGCGCTCCGGCAAGCCCGACGCTGCCAAGCACGCCATGCAGCCCCAGAGCCTTGCCCGGTTTTTCAAGGTGTTTAGTTACAAGCGAAAGCCCAGCCGGATGGTAGATGCTGGCGAAAAACCCCATCAGACCGAACGCCATTGCGAAAACCACGATATGCGGCGACAGGCCGATCAGCGCAGACGACGCCGACATGCCAAGCAGGCTGAACACAAGCATCCGGTGCGAGCCGTGGCGGTCAACCAGCAGCCCGGCTGGAATCGAGCCGAACCCAAACAGGAAATACGCGATATTTGCCGCCATGCCAAGCGCGAAGTAGCCCATAGACTGCTCGGATGCCAGAACGATAAGCACGCCGGGGAATATCGTCATGAAGCCGTGGCAGAACATGTGCGAGAAACCGGCGGCGAAGGCTATTTTGCGGTCGGGGGATGTCATGGAGTTAGCAATTCATCCGGTAGGCTTGTGCGGATTATTTGCGTTCCAATGTGCCATGGCTTTACGGGACAATTCCTCCACGGTTAAATCCTCCCACAGCGTTTTCCGCCATTCCGTGTAATCGAATTGATTTCGGTTAAGCAACGCAACAAAACGTTCCGCCTCAACAACATCCAGTTTTTCATGAAGCGCCTGAAAGCCTGCCGCCCTGATTACGCTGTCCGTTCTCATTATTGCGCCTCCAATAATAGCTTGGCTTCCGTTTCAAGATAGACCGACTTTGAACCCTGATCGTCATACGGACGATTGAAGCAGCATAAGTCAAGGTATATTCTCATGCCTTCGCGCTCACCTCGCGCCCGCCCCTTCAACCGGCCTCTTGCTCACCGGCTCGAACTTCACTTCCGCCACCTCCGCGTCTCGCCGCCTGTCGAAGATGGTTTCGGCTATCTTTTGCGAGTTGATTGTTCCCCAATAATTGCCGCTTGCGTCAATGTCGGCTGTCTGCGTCTCGGCCAGCGCCACGTTGTATTCCTTGTTGTCGTGAATATTGTTGAAGCTCACGCGAGTCTTTGGAATATCGTAGAAATACAGGCCTTTCACGTTTCCGGTGATCGTGTTGTAGCGGATCTGCGCGTCGGAGGTTTCGTTCACCCATACGCCGAAGAAACCGTTGTCGCTGATGTCGTTATAAGCGATAACCGCGCTTGCCCGCCGCAGGTTTATTCCGCCCTTGTTGTTCCTGATCTTGTTGTTCAGGATAACCATGCGCGCCTCGCCGGAATACGAGCCGTCAGGCGCGTCTTCGCGCTTGAAGCTTATGGCCACGCCGTTTTTGGCGAACTCGTTATTCGTAACAACAGCGGTTGAGCTGTGGCCGTGAACGCCGTTGTAGGCGCAGTATATCTTGCAGTACTGGATAACCGAATCGCGGCTGCCAAGCAGGTTGATCGCGCCCCAGTCCGCCGGGCGAGCGTCGCGCATGTTCGATGTGAAAACGATGTTTTTCTGAGGAGTTCCCTGCGCTATGATCCTGCCGTAAACAATAATCTCGGCCTCCGGATACCACGGCGAATCGGCGCCGAACATGTTGCCGGGGCTGTCCTTGTCAATCCGCTCGAACCGGACAACCGTTCCCGGAAGCACCGTCAGCGTAACGCCCTTCGGAACAACAATGTCGCCCTTGACGATGATCGTTCCAGACCATGTTGTATCAGTCGAAAGCGTCTGTTTTTCGAGCACGAGCGACTTGTCGGCGGAGCAGCCGAGAAGAGTTAACGCGGCAAAAAACAGAAGCATCAATGAAGGGATGGCGTTCCATCGCCATGTTCGCGCAACAGCCAAGTATATCAAACCCTGTCCAACAGGGAAAAATATTCTTCCCTGCTCATATTCACCGTTCTCATGTTGTTTTTGATTATATCAACGTCAATCTCGTCATATTCCGGTATTACTACAGCTCTTTTGGCATTGGGAGTCGACAGGACTTATCCTTGGCATCAGGCCACCTGAAGGATGTCTCTCTCAAAACCAACCATTTCAGCCAACTGGACAACGGTATCGTTGGAAATAGCGAATCCGCACTCAGACAGATAATCGTCAAGCGTTCCCATCTCACGCATTTCGCTGAACTGAATAGCCACAACCTGCCTGAGATTTTCCCGCGCCTCATCCATATTGCTCCCCTGCGCCATAAAGTCGAGTTCAGGTATCCGGGCAATGCACCATTTATCCTTTTTCCATAACTCAACCGTTGTTTTAAGCATCATGGCAATATCCTCCTGCCTGTAGCATAATTTTATCCATTGATTCTATCATGCAGCCGCGCCTTCCCTCTTCCGGAACGCAAGCCCCAGCGCCGCCATGAACGCCAATCCCGCAAGCACCGCGATCTTGCCGTTGAACAGCACGCCCGCGCTCGTTCCGCCAAGCTGCCAGTTCTGAACGAACGCCGCGCCCGCCAACATGCCCATCAGCGTGAATCCTGAATCGACATTGCCGGAACCGGCAAGCACCATCTGCCGGAACGGACAGCCGCCAACCAGCACCGAGCCAAGCCCAACCAGAAACAGGCCGGCGAAGCTCCAGCCATAATCGGGGTGGCTTCCCGGCTGATCCAGAAGTCCAAGATTGAACTGTCCGGTCAGCATCGAAACCGCCATCGCAGTTACAAACATCGAAACTATTCCCTGAAACATCGTGAAATCGCGGGCGACCAAAACATTGCCGATGCCGCCAGTCACGCAGAAATGCGAACGCTGGGCAATCGCGCCGATTATCAGTCCGGCTGCAAGCGACAGGAAAAGCGGGGCATGACTTCCGCCAGCGCCCTTGCCGCTGTATCGCAGGAAGTCCGGCTGCACTACCATTATTGCCAGAAATATAGTCGCAAGAACCGGCATTACCAATCCGTTTGCCGCCCCAACGCTTGTCTGAGCGCCAAGCGAAAATCCGTTTTTGAAATACGCGATGCCGACCGCAACGCCAGCCACAAGCCCCGCAACTCCGGCAATAGCCGACAGGTCTCCAGCCGAAAGCCGAATTATCATCTTGATCGGACAGCCCATGAAGACGGCGCAGCCGACGATCAGAAACATTCCAACCATGAAACGTATCAACGGCGACGCGCCGCCCCTTGCCGCAAACTCGCCGCTGCGCCGCGCCATCGCAAACGCGCCAAGCACAAAGCCGGCAAGTTCAGGCCGCAGATACTGCATCCGCTCGTTTCCGTGCAGCCCAAGCGCTCCGGCGCTGGTTTCCAGAAAACACGAAATACATATGCCGGTGTTGGCAGGGTTGCCGAAATACGACAGCATCACCGCAAACACGCCGATCACAGCTCCAGCCGCGATAACCAGCCGCCGCGCCCACGCTTCACGGCCATCCGCCCACGACAGGCCCATGACGCAACAGGCGAAAAGCGGCTGCGGCCTGTTGGTTTCGCTGGTTTCGCTGGCGGCGGCTCCATTCATAAGTAACTCACTGGCACGATCCCGCGATCATGCGCTTCAGGTAATATGCCACCTTCAAGCCCTCGCGAGCCTCCGCGTCATCGCCGTTTACGGCAACCCGCGCCTTGAACTCGCGTATCGCCTCGTTCGCCGCCACGTTGATCTTTTTGCCTATAAACACGCCCGAACGCTTGTCCACATAGTCGGGGTTCATGTTCACGGCGTCGCGGTAATACCGAACCGCGCCGCCCAGATCAATGCGCCTCGATGCAATATCGGCAAGAAGCGCGTAAGCCTGCGGATCGGAAAAACCGGAAGTCAGCGCGTTCCGAAGCATCATTTCGGCATTGTCCAGCATCCCGGCATCAATCAATTTTCTTGCGGCGTCCGAATCGATACCCGTTTGCGCATATGCTCGCGCCGTTTCCGACCTTGCAACCGGCGTTTTCGCCTCAGGCTCGCGCACGGCTATCATGACCGCCATCACAGCAACGGTCATGGACGCCAACGCCGCAAGAGCCTTATCGAAAAAATCCCACTTCACAGTTTTTGATAGGGAGGCATATTGGCGCGCTTCGCCATCTCGCGCACCGGATCGTATTCGGAATCGGCAACGTCAGCATAGCCATCGATACCGGCAGCCGAAAGCACCTTAACAGTCTCGCCGTCAATCGTCACAGTCGTGTCCGGTTTCAGCTTCAAAAGCGCTTTCTCAACCCTTTTGGCAAGCTCCTCATCCGCTCTCTGCGACGCTCCCCATGTGCAGTAGACAATCGGAGCCGACTTCGCAACAACCGTAAAATCGTTCGGGTCTATTCTGCCTTCCTTCGCCATCAGATCAAAATCCAGCTCAGGCGTGGCTCCGGCATCGTATTTTCCGAACAGAACGCCGTAGATAACCTTCTCGTGCTTGAACGAGCCCGACGGAATGGAATACGACGCCAGTGAAGTTTCAGGATCGAATCTGTGCGCCAGCATCATGTCGTACTGAGCAAGATATGAAAGCGGCCCAAGCATCGGGCCAAACGCCATGGTTTTGTCCTTCATATCGGCGATGGTCTTGATTCCGGAGTCTTTTCGCGCGATGACAAGCCCGCGCGTCTTCTCGCCCAGCGGCCCGCGTTTTTCGGCGGCCATCACCTCGACGCCGTGTCTGCGGTTTAGGATTATATATAGAAGTGAATTGGTGTGCGTGAAATCGAGATGATCCCGCTCCATCGCCTTCTCGAAGTTGATCGTGTCGATTGCAACCGTTTCAACCGGCCTGCCGACCTCGCGCTCGATATACTTCGAAAGCGGACGGAAACGCCGCAGCGTCTCGTCCTCGCTGTTGCAGATCATGTAGCCGATGCGTATGGGCGCGCCCGACACCGCCCTGCCCTTCCCGGCAGCCGCGTCCTGCCTCTGGCATGAGACAGTCAGCAGCGCCAAAAGAACAACTGCAATCGTTCTTTTCATTTTACGCGTTTCATGGAAGTCAGCCTCAGCCCCTCTTTGGCATCCGCGTTCGCCGCGTCCTTCGCAAGAACCTTCCGGTACTCATTCTCGGCTGCGTCAAGTTTTCCCATCCTGGCATAGACCGCCGCAAGCTTGTTTCTCGTCATGCAATCATCAGGAGTCAGGCTGAGCACAATCTGATACTCCATGACAGCAGCCGAATCCGGAAGCGACTCATCCTCCGGATGCGCCATCGCGGGACAGGCGTAAAACAAAAGCGCCGCCGCAACCAGCCCATTCGCAATCATTTTCATATCATATGCCTGATCGACGAATAGAGCGCATACGCGCCTATCGCCGTAACCAGCACGGCGCTCACAACCGCCATGCGACGGCCAAGCGCGTCGAAGTCGAAGTAGCGTCCGGCAAACGCCGCAGTATTAACAACCACCAGACCTATCGCCACAAGCGCGGCGGCAAGGCCCAGGCTGAAAACAATAACCAGAGACAGCCCCTTAGCCATCTGGCCAGCCGATATGGCGGCCAGCAAAAGCGCGAATGCCGACGGACACGGCACAATTCCGCCGGAAACGCCCAAGGCCGCAAGCTGCCCAAGCCCAGCCCGTTTTCGTCCGGCAACAGGTGCGTCATGCTCATGTCCGTGTTCATGTCCGTGTTCACGTCCGTGCTTATGTCCGTGCCCGTGTTGTCCGTGTGCGTGGCCATGCGCTACGTGAAACACCCGCCTGTAGAGCATCCACGCGCCAACAACCAGGATTATCAGGCTGGAAACAAAGCCAAGGTAAACATGAAGCGTCTTGTCGTCAACGTACTGCGCGCCGATCTTCCCGGCCAGGGCAAGCAGGATAACGCTCACGGAATGCGTAAGCGTAACGACCAGCCCAAGAAACACCGCGTCGATGTTCCGGCCCTTGCTGCCAACCAGATATGCTGCAACAACCGTTTTGCCGTGTCCCGGCTCAATCGCGTGCGCCGCGCCAAGCACGAACGAAGCGGCATACAGGCCCATGAATCCGCCGTCCATCATTTTTTGTACTCCCCAAACGTCTTCAGCGTAATTTTAACGTTTTCCACAAACCGGCCATCCATAATTTTCACAAGCCGCCCTTCGTTCAGCCGCCCGTATGGCTCGTCCTGAGAAGGCATTCCCGGATAGCGCACCCTTGCGCCGATGAAATAATCGCTGCCCGCAGGCAGAAACAGCGTGAATCCGCCGGTTTCGTCCGTCCATGAAGAGACGAAATCGGGCGAGCTTTTTCTCTTCATGCCGCCTGCGTACGCGAAGGCATACGCTCCAGCAACCGGCTTTCCGTTTCGATCCTCGACAACGCCCGTTACGCCCGAACCGCCGCTCCGGACGGCTCGCGAATTAAAAAGCATCTTGCCGCCGAAAGGCCTCATGGTGAAATCAAGCTTCATTTCCACGCCTTCATTCACCGCTATCTTCACTGCCATTCCCGACACAAGGTCTCCCTTGGCTATCGGGCCGGAGGTTGCGCCGCTTGCGCGCTTGCGCGCCACGGCAAAGTATTCACCCGGCGGCAGCAAAACCATATAGCCGCCATCAAGCCCGCTTGCGCCGGACATGAAAGCTGCCGGGCCATGCGTTTTATCGCCGCCCTCAACATAAACATAAACGTATCCGTCAGCCACCGGAGCTCCGGTTTCATCGCAAACTTTCCCCTGAATGGTTGCCGCAGCCGCAAAACCGGCCGCAAGCAGAAACGCGGAGAGCAGCAACACCAGGCCGACAAACCGGACGCGCATCAGATCAGTTTTCTCAAGCGCAGAAAATCCCTGGCAACCCTGTCGGACTTTTCGCCGCCATCAACATCCTTCGCCATCTTTTTGAGGTCGGCCAGCTCAACTTTTCCGGAAAGCTTCTGCATAACACGGGGAAGCGCCGGAAACTGGTTCAGCACTTCAAGCCGTATCACCGGAGCAGGCTCCGCCGAAACCGCGTTTCCCCTGGCTCCGCCCCAAAGGCCGTCCGGATTGCTAAACGTAAACGGCTTCAACCAGACCAGATTGAAACGCTTCTGATACCCGTCTTTTACAGCCGACAGCGCCTTTTCAACATCCTTTTCGGGCTTTTCACCCAGCACGTTCACCAGCGCGTTTCCTGTGTATTCCACTGTTATATCGATTTCGCCCGCCTTCAAGCCGTCCATGATCTCGGATGGCTTGTCGTAATAGCGAATTTTCACGGTCGTTCCGGTGCGCTCGTTGATCAAGGCCGAAAACAGGCCGGACAGCACAGACGGCTCAGCGCCCTTGAGGCTGCCGATGTATAGAATGCGCCCAACGCAGGCGAAACCGGGCGCAGTGTACACAATCATGACAATTACTGAAAGCATGAGGGTTAGCAGGAGTCGTTTTCTATCGGAAAGGTTCATTAAATGCCTCTTTGTTATAAGAAATCTATTGATTTTATCACGCGCTATTTACATAAAACCAGAATGCAATTCACAAGCCATCACTCAGCTTCGTTGCCCGTTTCATTAAGTGAGGCTCAGTCCTCACCCTGCCGACATATGGCTCACGCAAGCCGTCAAAGAACTTCCCCGTTGCATCGTTCTTGTCGCTGCCGCCCCACCAGTTTCCAGACGCATCCAGATCGCCGGTCTGAGCGTCTCCAAGCTTGATGTCATACTCAACGTTATCAAAAAAATCGTTCCCGTGAATTCGGGTCTCGCCGCATCCCTCCCTGCAGAAGACAGCCGTAATGTTTCCGGTAAACAGATTTCCCGTAACATTCGGCGATGAATGAAACAGCCGTATTCCAATCTCGTTCCCGATAAAGCTATTCCCCTTTATCCGCACCGGCCCGCTTCGCATTCTCACGCCGCCGCCGTTTTCCGCAAAAATGCAGTCCAGAATATCCGTTTTGGTGTAGTGCAGGTGAAGCCCCCACGACGCGTGGCGGAACGCGGAGCGCGAAAAGACCGACTCGCCGGCGTGATCCAGCGCTATTTCACCCCACGCCGAAGCCCGCGCATCCGGTTCGAGCGAGCCAAATACCGCATCGGTCGCTGTAATCCTGCCACCGGATTTCACCGTAATTCCCGCGTCTCCCGCGCCGTCGCCGTCAACATCCCTGAACGCAAAACGAACCCGAGATCCCGGATCAATCGCAAGCGCCGCGCCATCGCGCAGAGTAACCACGCCGTATATCTCAACCTCGCCCCGCCAGCGCGAGTCAATTGCGATTGCGGCGTTTCCGAACGTCAGAGAGCTGTTTCGGCCCCGCGAGCGAGGTTCAACCAGAATTCGGCCAACCTTCGCATCGTCGGCGTGATCGAAAACCAGTCTGTCCATATCCGGCGAATCGCCGAACCAGTTGTTCGCGGCTGAAACATCGCCCGCGCCCCTGTTTCCAATCGCATATCGCCCGTTTCCGTAAAAATCGCTTGCCGAAACAGATCCGTTAAAGGCATCAACCGACATGCCGTTCATACCGTTTCCTGCCATGCGCGCGCCCCTGACTGCCAGCCGCGAGCGCTGAACCTTCAAACCGCTTTCCTCGTTGAAAGCAAACAGATCGCCAGACATTTCGCCGTCTTCGGCTTCCATCACCAGCACGCCGCGCCGGTTGTCGAATATCAGGTTGCCGGATGACCGCACCCGGCATTCGCGCAGGCGCAGGCTGTCGATAAGCGCGCCGGTTATCCGGTTGCCGCGAAGTTCCAGATCGGTTCTGAAAATGTTGGCGCCAACATATCCGCCGTGGATACGGTTGCCCGTCATAGTGACTTTCGAGTCGCGAAACCGGCATCCGCTCAGGTTGCCGGTCATCAGATTGCCGCGAAGCGTTACGGTCGATTCCTGAAACTGAACGGCGCGCATGTTTTCGCGCAGAATATTGTTGTTGGCCTCCAGCATCGAAAAATGCGAATGCAGGCCGCGATACGCGTATTCGACAATGCAGTATTCAACGATATTGGGAACAGCGTCGGCGGCCATCATGTTTATCGCTCCCCAGTCGCCCATGCGCTTGATCTTCTCCGCCGAAGTGAACACAATCGGCGCATCAGGCGTTCCCTTGGCCAGCAGCGTTCCGCTGATGAAAATCTCGTTTTCGCCGATGCCGTCGGCGTTTGAATCGAACTTGGCGAACTCGACCATAGTTCCGGGCAAGATTGTAAGCTTCACCCCGGCTGGAACCCGCACAACTCCGTCAATCAGAATTCTGCCGCTCCAGACGGCATCGCCCATGATGGTTGTGCTGTGAATAACCTCCGGTTCCAGGCCCGATGCCGGATGCCTGCCCGCGCCAAACGGAACCGGGATGGATATTGAAGCAGCCGGAAGCTCGAATTTCCTTATAGCCGGGCCTGTGATCTCGTTTGCCTCAAGCACGGCATCCGCGCCCCTGCCGATATAAACCGATTCATCTGTGTTGCCGCTGACGGTATTTTTCACTAACTTCGGCCTCGCGCCGTCCAGAGCCATGATGCCGACCGCGTTTCCGGAAATTCGCGAATTTATTATGACAGGCTTCGACGATTCGCCCTGACTTATCACGCCGTAAGCGTTTTTTGTTATTGTCGCGCTATCGATTGCCGGCGACGACTGAATGGCGTAAACGCCGGTTTCGGTTGATTCGATCCTGCAATGCCGGAAACTGGCCGCGCCACGGTCAATAATTATCCCGGCCCAATGCTCCTTTTCCGCCGCGTCGGAATCCGGCAGAAACGCTATCGGCTTTTCGGCTGTGCCTTCGGCTACCAGCCTGCCGCGCACGAGAAGCTCCGTGAGCGACGAAAGATACTCCGGATCGGTCTTGGTGCTCTCGCTCTTTTTCACCCGAACAGTCGTTCCCGGCTCAATCGTAAGCGAAACGCCTTCAACCACATACAGATCGCCAGTCATCACTATCTCGCCGCTCCATTTGGCGTCAGCCGTTATCACGCCTGAAACCTCTGCCGCGCCGGCGATTGAAAGACTTGCGGCCAGCAACAGAACCAGTTGAAACGCCAGTCGAATCACAACTTCCGCCCCATGAGCACTTCCGCGAACCTCAGCGAAACGCCACACGCCAACGCCACAAGCGCGATGTAAACCAGCGGCTTCCACCGGTCTTCAACAACCTGGATTCCGGCATACGGATTGCCGAACTCATCAACCGCCGTGTTTGTGTGGTAATAGCCCCGTCCGCCCCACGAAAACGGCTTGTTCACGCCGCTTGAGCCGCTTGCGGCAACTTTGCCGCCGCTAACGATCTCGATATTCACCGACGCTGATTTAAGACGCGGAGTCTGATACGCAACCAGACGGAACGAAAGCGGCGTGCCGGGGAGCGGCGCATCGCCTGTGCGTGGAACCTGTATTTTCTCTACAAGTGTGTCGCCCCTGTAAACCTCCAGATTGAGCGTAACCGCAAGCGGATCGATGCTTGACGCCATAACCCTGTAACCGCCGGATTCAAAACTCCTGCCGGTTTCGATCTCGAACAGGCCCGCCTTCTCGCCGCCGGAAAGAACGCCAACCTTCACCCGCGAAGGGTAGTGCCGGTTATCCATCGAAACAATGCGTATCTCATGATCGAGTGTGGTTTCACGCTCCGCAGACCAGTCGTAAACCGTGGAGACCGAATCGCCCACATGAATGTTCACCGTCATAACGCGCCTGGTCATCGAAAAAAAACCGGCGGCAATCAGCAGGATGATTCCGACATGCATAACGAGCGCTGAGAGGCGAATTCCGCGCCGGCGACTGAAAACGCATACCGCCACGTTGACGCAGAGCGCAACAACAAGCGCGGCGTAAACCGGAGCAAGCACAACGCCCGATCGCTCCAGAAGAGTGCCGGGAATGGACAGCAGCGCAAGCGCGGCAAGAAGCGCGGCGGTTAGCCGAAGGGAGGAGAAGAGTTCATGCGCCTTGCTGGTCATCTGTTTCGGCGCAACAACTATTTCTTGCCGTAATCGCGGATGAAGGGATTGTCACCAGTCTATATTCAGAAACGCCTCAACAACTTTCGGATCGAAATGCGTGCCGGAAAGCGATTCAATATGCGCGCGCACCTTCTCCTTCGACCACGCCTGATGGTATCGCCGGTTGGAAACCAGCGCGTCCCAGTTGTCTGCCACCGCGAATATCCGCGCCGCAAGAGGAATCTGCTGTCCCTTGAGGCCGCGCGGATAGCCGGTTCCATCCCACCGCTCATGATGACAGTACGGAATGACCAGCGCCGGATGGAGATAGGTTATGGGCGAGAGCATCTCGAAGGCGTAAACCGGATGCTGACGCATGAGCCGCTGCTCATCCGGCGTCAGCGGGCCGTCGTTGAGCAGAATCCTGTCGGAAATCGCCATCTTGCCGATATCGTGCAGAAGCGCGCCCCGCCGGACATGCACTATCTCCTCCTCGCCCATGCCGAAGATGCGGGCCATCCGCACGGTCATCTCCGTAACCCGCTGGGTGTGGCCCTCGGTCTCCTGATCGCGCAGCTCCAGAGCTTTCGACCAGCCCTCGATTGTGGTGTCGTAGGCAAGCACGAGCTCGGCATTCGTGCGCTGAAGATCGTTGAACAGCGTGGCGTTGTCGATTGCTATGGCCGCCTGCACCGAAAGCGCCTCAAGAAAATCTAGCCATTCCGGAGCGTTCGGCAACGGCGAGCGGTGGAAGATTTCGAGCACGCCCTTGACCTGTCCCTTGGCGGTTAGCGGCACGGCGAAGTACGAACTGAATTTGTCATCGTCGAGAAGGTGAAGGCGCTCGAACATGTCTTCCGCCTCGGCAAGGTTCTCGATACGCACTATGCGGCGCTCCATGGCCGCGCGACCGGCGCTTCCCTCTCCCAGCCTTTCCCGCGATTTATGCATGCCATGCCCGGAGAATCCGGTTCCGGCCTCGTATTCGAGCACCATCGTATGCCGGTTCAGAAGCAGGACGGCAGCGGCGTGAACCTGAAGCTGCGATATGAGCTGATCGAGGAAAACCTTCAGGGTAACGCGCAGATCGAGGCTGGAGGTGATAACCGTGTCTATCGCGTGAAGCGTTGCCAGATGCTGGAGACGCGATTTGGACTGGGCCTCGGCGTCGCGCCGGGCCTTGATCTCCTGCTCAAGCACCACATTCTGGTGACGAAGCGTCTCGTTGGCCTGGCCAAGATTCATGTCGGCATCCTTGATCCTGTTGATCGCCGTGCTGGCCGTCTTCATGACCAGAAAAACCAGCGCGGCCCCGCACAGAAGGATGACGCTTGCCGGAAGATCGATCGGAAAGCCCGGAATCCTGATGCGCGCGGCAAGATAAAGAGCGCAGCCGGCGATGAAGACGGTTGCCAGCCAGCTCAAAGTTTTCCATCTCCCGGCCATCGACTCCGGCATCACGGCTCCGGCCCTGAAACTCAGATAAACCGACGCGAGCATTACGGTAATGGCCGCAACAAGAAGCAAGTTCGACAGCATGAGAGGCTGCGTCATGAAACCCGGCGAATACCGACCGCGATATATGTCATGGTTAACACGGGTGATGGGCGATGCTTTTCCATACCACTTAAGATACACCAATGATTACCGATAGGGAATCACCCATGTATGAAGTTCGCCGAAATCGGAGGTAACACTTTTATGCGTATCGGTATCGCCCGCCAAGTCCTCTTCGCGCTTGTACTCTTTGTTTCCATGCTTTTTCTCAATCTTGCCGCGCTTCAGTCCTGGATTAATTCGTCCGAGCACGACTCGCGGGTCATCAACCTTGCGGGCCGCCAACGCATGTTAAGCCAGAAGATCACTAAAAGCGTCTTCGCCATGGCAGCCGGACTTGATACGTCCAGGGAACTAAACGATGCCGTGGCATTGTTCGAGGAGACCCATGAAGGCCTGGTTGGCGGCAGCGCGAAGCTGGGCCTGCCCCGCATGACAAACGAGGCTGCAAAGGCGCGAATGAGCAAGGTAAAATCGCTCTGGGGCGAACTGGAGGAGCATATCCGGGCATTTCAGTCAACAGGCGAAAAAAACAATCTTGAGTACATTGCCGAGGGCAACCTCTCGCTTCTGAAGGAGATGAACGAGACGGTATCCATGCTCGAAGCCGACAGCAAGGCCAGGGTGGCCCGACTGCAATTTATGGCTATCGCCATGTTTGCAACATCACTCGTGCTTGCCGCTTTCGGTTATTTGATGGTTCGCAAAAAGGTCGTCACCCCGCTTCTGTCGGTTTCCGTGCCCATGCAGGAGGCGGCCAACGGCAATCTGACCGTACAGGTGCAGGAGGGCGGAAATGACGAAATAGGAGACATGAGCCGAAGCATAAACCAGATGGTGCATTCGGTAGGCGTATCCATTAACGAGATAAAGAAAACCACATCGAAGGTGGCGGCATCGCTCAGCATGCTCTCGGTCGAGGCGCAGAAGACCAATATCGATGCGCAAAAACAGAGCGAACAGGCGGACAGGGTGGCTACAGCCGCCGAAGAGATGGCTCAGACCGTAACCGAAATCGCCCAGAACAGCACGCAGGCTTCCGCGTCTTCATCGGACGTCATCAATCTGGCAACCGACGGAAAAGAGACCATGACGCGCACGGTTAACATGATGAACCGTCTGGCGGAATCGTCGAAGGAACTGGCCGGAATGATCGGCAATCTCGATACGCGGGCCGACGAAGTGGGCGGAATAATCACGCTTATCGAGGACATAGCCGACCAGACAAACCTGCTGGCCCTGAACGCGGCCATTGAAGCGGCGCGCGCCGGAGACGCCGGACGCGGATTCGCGGTCGTTGCCGACGAAGTCCGGAAACTTGCCGAGAAAACGATGTCCGCCACGAAGGAGATCGGCGGGAAAATATCGCTAATCCAGAATGACGCCAGATCAACTGCCCAATCCATGAAGGATGCGTCGGAAGAGATCGGCCAGAGTCACACGTTGATGGGCGAAACCCAGCAGGTATTCAACCACATTGTTGACGCCGTGCATCGCTCGAACGATCAGATAGCCAGAATCGCGACGGCGGTTGAAGAGCAATCGACAGCCACGGAGGAGATTGCGAGCAACATCCTGAGCACCTCCCAGATGGCAAAATCGATTGCCGAAAGAGCGGTCAATCTCATCAATGAAATCAATGGAGTTTCGTCCGTTGTGTCGAAGCTGCGGCGGGACAACGACCATTTCGTCATCGACCAAACCCCCACTGTGGTCATGGAACAGACCAGGGCCGATCACAGGATGTGGGTGCAACGCCTCTACCGCATGGTCTACGGACAGGAGCAGATCCGCCCGGAGGAAGTGACCGACCATCACAATTGCAGGCTCGGCAAGTGGTATTTTGGAGAGGACAGCGCATGTTGCAAGGCAATGCCGGAGTTTTCAAGGCTCGACAGCCCGCACAAGGCGCTTCACGACAAGGCGAAACGATGCGTTGAACTGTTCAGTCAGGGACGCACCGAGCAGGCGCGGGAGATGCTCGATGAAATCGAGGGGCATTCACATGAAGTTGTCGGCCTGATCGACAGGATGATCCAGCATCGCGAGCACAAGACCGGCGAGAATTCCCATGCGCCGCATGCCCATTCGCATACGAAGCTGCCTGCCGTGGCGGCAAGGGCTATCCAGCGTTGAGGAGCGGCGCTAAAGAGCTTGTTCTACGTGACGATATGTCTGGAATAACAACCGCCGCCGGCGGCAACATCTCCACCGAGAGGTATTGAGGATGAAAAAAATCGGCTTTATCACGTTTTTGCTTGCATCGTTTTTCATGACCGCAGTGAATGCATATGCCGGGGCATATCCGGATGACATGATGAAGACAATCATGGCAATGAAGGCCGACGCCGAGGTCAAGAAAGACATGCCCGCGTCGTTTCCCGGAATTGAGGTGGTCAATTCCGACACCATTCAGAAGATGTTGAAGACAAAGAAGGCGGTTATTCTGGATAATCGCGTCAAGAGCCAGTTCGACACGGAAAAGATTGCCGGAGCCGAATGGCTGTTCTGCGATGACCTGCTGAAGGATCCCGCATTGGCCGGAAAACTGGACAAGAGCAAGGAATACATCCTCTACTGCAACGGAACCCACTGCTGGCGTTCGCCCTCAACCGCCCTGATGCTGCAACACCTCGGATTCACAAAACTCTTCTGGTACCGTGACGGAATGCCCGACTGGAAAAAGAAGGGGCTGCCGACGGAGTAATTTCAACGAAACTGTCATCAACAGAGGGCTTCAGCCCTCTGTTGCCACTGTTTGTTCAGGGAAAGTTCCATGACGATAAAAACAAAGCTGACTCTTAATGTGCTTACCATCATCCTTGCGGTTGCCGCGGTTGCCATGACAAGCATTGTCGGGATGGGATTCGTCAAGGAGAAGCTTTTCTACCTTACGCAAAGAAGCACGCCTTACCAGCTCAAGACGCTTGAGCTTCAGAAGGCGATGCAGTCGGCCGCTTCCGACCTTGTCGAGGTCAGCATGGCAAGAAACCGCGACGAGTTCAACACGGCAAGAGCGGCTTCCGTAAAATCACTTGAAAGCGTCAAAAGCGCGCAGGAATCGCTGGAATCGCTTGCGTCGGACGAACGCGACGCCTCGTATCCGGAGCTCAAACTCATCGCCAACGAGTTGTATTCCGTAACCGATCGGCGTCTCATGGCGGAAGATGAGGCCGAGGCCGCGCAAAAGGCTCTCACACAAAGGCTTGGGGACGTATCGGTCAGCCTGAAGGACTTCGACTCCAGGGTTAAAGCCCTGCAACTTAGCCGTTCGGCGTTTTTCGTAACCGCGCTTCAGGATTCACAGAATGTGTCGGACAGGCTAAAGGGCATCGAGACCGCCAAGGTTTCCCTCAAGGATTTCCAGATCGCGCTTCATGAGCTTCGGCAGGCCGCCAGCAAGCGCGACATCGCACCGGCCAAGGCCGGACTTGATGCAGCCGCCGCCAAGGTGCTGGCGGCCGATTGCATTCAATCGTCGCAAATCCATTCGGACAGCATGAATGCTGTCGTCAGACGCATCGACGACATGATCCGGTTTAAAACGGCGATGGTCGAACAGACCGACGCTGGAGCCACGGCATCATTTGATTCGGCAACCGGTTTCGCGTCCGAAAAAACCTCCTCGATAATTTCAGCCCTCGACAGGGAAGCGGCTTCAACAGGCGCGACGTTGCAGGCTGAGTCCGAGAAGCAGAACACTTTTCTCGTGCAGTCGAATATAGCCAACAACGTGCTTGGCGGCGGAGCGGAACTTGTGGCTCTCGGCCTGACAGTCGAGCAGCTTGTCACAAGGCTGTTCACGCTGGGCAATCCGGCGGAAGTGTCTGAACTTGAATCGGAAACCGGCAGGGTTTACGAGCGGATTGACGTCACCGGAAAGAAGGTGGAACGCTTTCTCGGCAAAATATCCGCAAAAGATGAAGCACGGATAGTTAGAGGCGTTCTCGCCGATCTGGCTTCGGTCAGATCGAACCTTTTGGGAACCGGCGGCGCAACGGAGAAGGTGAGGGATCATCTGGCGCAGGATCGCCTGGCTCTGGAGATGACAGCCAAAGTCAGGGACGCTGTCCTGAAACATGCCCGCAAGGGAAAGGAAACCGTAATCACGGCGCAGGACGAGCAGGAAAAGGCGATTGGCGAGGTTAACCGCAGGGTTGCAATCAGCACATCGCTGATTGGCGTAATCGGCGTTACCGCGATCATCTTCGGAATAATCTTCGGAACATGGGTGTACAGGTCGATAGCGAAGCCTCTTGCAATGCTCATCGCTGTCTCGGAAAATGTTGCCGAAGGCGATCTTGGCGTTGAAATATCGGAGGGAACAAAGGATGAGATCGGCGCGGTGCAGTCATCCGTTGCAACAATGGTGGCCAATCTGCGCGAGATCGTCGAGAAACTTGGCGGAGCCATTGACGGGCTGGCGGACAGCTCCAGCGAGCTTTCATCAACCGCTGTTTCGCTTGAGCATGGTTCGCATTCCCAGACGGAGCAGGTTGAACATGCGGCCACGGCCATAACCCAGATGACTCAGACCACAGCCGACATGTCGGAGAACGCGGCCAACACCGCGGATGCGGCAATCAAGATGAAGGATGTGGCGGTAAACGGCAGGAAGGCGATGGACTTCACCGTGCGCGAGCTTGAGAAATTCACTGAAACATTCAACAATTCCGCCGGAAAGGTCGAGAGCCTTGGAGCCAAGTCGGCTGACATCAATAAAATTGTGGAGCTTATCAAGGAGATAGCGGAACAGACGAACCTGCTGGCGCTGAACGCCGCCATAGAGGCGGCTCGCGCCGGAGATCAGGGGAAGGGATTCGCTGTGGTTGCCGACAACGTGCGCCAGCTTGCCGAACGCACCACGCAGGCAACCGACGAGATAGCGCATACCGTGCGCGACATGCAGGCAACGGCAACCGAGTCGGCGGATTTCATGCGCGTGGAAAAGAATAACGTCGCGAAGGTTCTGGCAAGCGTGAACTCATCGCTGAAGTCAATCGACGAGATTGTTGCCTATGTTGAACGCGTCACCGACATGATTCAGCGGATTGCCGTGGCCACGGAGGAACAGTCCTCGGTGTCTCGCGGCGTGGCCGAAAACATGGAGGGGATAGCCGCCGTAACCCGGCGACTTGAGGTTTCCATCGGAGAGATCAAGCGGTCTTCAGGCAACATGTCGCATCTGGCGTCTGACTTGAACGGCATGGCAAGCTGGTTCAAAACGTAACAAATGCGCCGTAGGGGCGGACCTTGTGTTCGCCCTTCTCCTGTGGCGGGATAACGCGATGCAGACAGCGGGCTAAAGCCCGCTGTTGAGTAAGGGCGGGGAGAGACCCCGCCCCTACGGCGTTATCCGGCTATTCCCCGCAAAATATCGCGCAGCACCGCCGCGTCCTTGT
>JACRHH010000026.1 GCA_016212095.1 Nitrospirota bacterium | reverse complement strand
CCGTGGTTCCGGCCCGCAGCCACCGCCCCAGCTCCTCACGATCCGCTTCCACAATTGTAAATTCCCTTGGCCGTTTTCCCATGCCGGATACTCTACCACGGAAATGTGAATGCTTAATGAATTAACCGCACGGTTCACTAGGTGGCCTTGATGACCTGCCACAGTGGATTAAGGCTGTTCAGATAATAGCGGATAAAAGAGTGGAACTTGGTCTTGGCATCAAAGATCTCGATTTCCCGGTTTCCGATCCCGGCAGCCCGCCGCTTCGTATGTATCTCCAATCCAATCCGGCGTATGCTGCGGTTTGTTGCAGTCCGACAAAATCCTCGCATAAATCAGCTTACCGGCTGTTACAGGCGGAAAGCCTTGTCGCGCTAATGCTGTATCGAAAAACGTATGATTCCGGGTTGAGCGATGAAGATACTGAAGCGTTCAATAGCAGAAAATACTACGCTTTTCTCGATGTACGACAATTATCATACAAAGAGCAATCTTCACTATTACGGGATTTCCCTGAAAAGGCCGCCGGGATTGAAAAATACTATAAGGAAATATCCGACTCTATTAACAACTTCGACAAAAATGAAAGCGACTTACTTGATCTCATTTTCAAAGAAACATCTGACTCAATTGAAACCGACCACGCGAATGCTTCCAAACAAAACAGCATTAAAAAGTACGAACACATACTTCGCTTCATGGAGATTGCGATTCAAATAACATCTCCTGTAAAAAGAACTCGCCATGGAAATGAGCCGACACATGAGCGCCCCGCCATAATGGAAGCCACGTTCGACGAGGCTGGAGGCGACGAATTGCCAAGCCCGGTTGATGCCAAGAAGAAGACATATCAGGCCCAGAGAAGACAAGTCATAAGAACAATGTCCATGCCCGTCGGAAAGAAATATTCTCAAGCGCTGAGACAGTCCGGAGCCACACACACGGAGTATGCCGCCAACATTGAAATCGTTGAAATTGCCGACAATGCTGAAAAGCCGACGCGAGGCATGTCCGCCGCCATCTACGCCCGGTACTGCGGCAATGCCAAGGACGCGATATCAAAGAGAAACCAGGTGCTTTCCGGAAGTTATGAAACACTGACAGATTACGAGGCAAGTCTGGTAATTTCCGGATTGGTAAATAGCCACTTTTGGATGAAGCAATGCGGCAAGACATCAGAGATGGATACAGATATCAAGGCCGCGCTGATGACATTGACGCTGACAAGCTGTGAGCTACAATCCCTGCCGCACCTGCGTGTGATTGAGCGAGACGACAATTTGCATGAAATCCGTGACCGTGACCCGGACGCGTGGTACTTCAGCATGGATAGCGCCTCATGGTTTATCAGGCCGGCAAGACCGGAATTGGCGGACAATCAAGCATCTGAGTTTCAATTTGTGCGGATATCAAGCGGCGTGGGTCTGGAATACAGATTAATTGAATATTTCGAAATAATGAATACCGTGTCCGGATCGAACATCAAACGGAATTCACCTTTCTGTAAGCCGTTTGATAAGGGATTGGAGCACTACGCGAACCGTATCAAACTGTTTTTTAAATATCTCAATAGCGAATACGGCTCCAGACTATCCATTTCGCGAGTTGAAAGGTTCATATTCAACAAGCTGGCCCGTCATCAAGATTCAGACATAGTAGCCGCAAGCCTCATCACCGGACGGAACCATGTTCTATCGGGTTCCGGCCTGCACTACACGCGCATATCGGCATTCGATCTGAACCGGATATACAGGGAAACCTGGGCGGAAATTGCCGCAAGGGTCAAGGAGCACGGATCGCACATCATACCAATGAAAGAAGGGAAACTCCAATCCACTGAAGCCGCCGGAACAGGCTTGCATATCGGAAGCCGGATGGTTCCGGAGCTTGACGACATTACCGCGCTTGTCCGGAAACTTCAATCGGAATTGGCCAATTCGCGAAATATGCCTCGCGGACTGCCAAGGATCATCGAGGTTCATAACCGCATGACGCTGTACACGGTATTCATGCTCAGCTTTGCGACCGGGTATCGAGCTGTTGTCGATCCGCTTTTCGAGGAGACCGAGATGGACGAGGCAAGCGGCTTTGCGATGTTGAGCGACAAGGAGGGCGAGGAATTACGGCGTGGAGAATATCGCCGCACTTATTACAATACGCGCATAGTGTGGCTGCCGGAATCGTGCCGGACGCAGATCAGGCATTACAGGCGTCATCTGGCTGTTTTTAAAAATTTAGCGCCGGAGGTGAATGTCAAGCTGTACCACCGGCTTGCTGGCAAAGTCGATTCGGGGCGACGATCAGACAGCTTTCCCGAAACATTTATAATTCAGCCAAACAGAGCTTTCGAGCAGGTTTCGCCGGGCCTGCTGGCAAGACAGGTGAGCGATGTCTATTCCCTGCCGATGAACGCCCACCGCCATTATCTTCGTTCCACGCTTTTTGAGCGCGGATGCAATGTGGATGTGATTAACGCCTTCATGGGGCATTCGCATATCGGGCAAGAGCCTTGGGGGCGTTATTCCGGCATGTCGCCGATTGACTACCGTAACGAACTGGCCAGACATCTTCCCGAAATGATGCAGGAACTGGGCTGGAAGCCGATGTCCGGCCTGTCGAAATAATTCTATGTCCTTGGATTATGGCTATTGGAGCCGCCTGATAATTCCGGGCGAAAAGAAAAGTCCAAGCGAACAGCGACGGCATGAGCAACAAAAAGCACTCACCGTACTGAAACATCTTCAGCCCGATATGTTTGCGGGCGTGCGCGATCTGGAGATAACCCGCGCCGATGTCGAGGCTATAAGGGCAAAACTCAAAGACGATAACGACATCTATGTTTTCAAGCACAGGATGCAGTTTCTTGTCAGGATAGTGGAAGACGGAAAGCGCACACTTGGCTGGAAAGCATACGTACCAGCTCCGCCGGTTGCAATAACTCCCGATCCGCCGACGTTCACTCCGGATTATTTCCGTGGGCTGGCAGCACTGCGGGCAATTGAAGGAAAAGTTCTCGAACATATTTTCTCCCAATCCTTTCAATCGGGTGGTAGTTCGGAAATAGGCCTGCTGCTATATTCTGCCGTGGTGTACGGCGGACTTCTCGATCTTGAATGGATTGAGGCATGGCTTGGCTCGATTCCGTCGCGCGCAAGACTGGACGGCGATATTTTCTGGGTGGACATCGAAAAAGCGGCGGCGAACAAATACACGTTTGAAACCGGGGAGAAAAGCGAAACGTTCAGGATAATTCGAAGGTGGTTTGCCGATCCGCTTACGCAGGCGCTCATGCTGCGCTGGCTTGCCGGTAATCCCGACAAGCCTGATTCAAGCTCCGATGAATATCTTTCCGCCTTCTGGAAAGAGATTGGCGAAAACCGCAAATCAGCGCCGGACATAAAGACACTGGCTCAGTGGGCATCTGTTCGCCTAAGCCTTTATCTGCCGCAATACCTTGTTGCCTACGCCAAGGGAGATACGAAAGCCGTTTCACTTTCGCCTTCCGCGTGGACGCGGCTTCGGACGGGAAAGGCGGTGCACACCGTTACAGGTGGCGGGAACGATCTCGATAACGCGCCCACGGATGCGAAAAACCTCTCCATTCCGTCTGATTACGCGGGCGAAGACACCGACAAACAGCATAGCCTGTTAAAGGAGCTGCTGAATACGATTGTTCCGCCCGGCCAGATAACAAGGGAGCAAAACTCTGACGTCAGAAGCCGCGTTGAAAAATTCGTCAGGGACAAGAGCCATATGTTTTTACCGGTATTGCATCTTCTGGCCAGTTGGACGGTTAAGCATTTGATGCGGAAGACCAGCATACCCTCATGGACAACCAAGGCGCAGGTGAGGCCGGGTACGATTCGCGGATACATACGCGCGATCGGTGGACACCTTATCGCCGAAGCTATTGATGCCGATCTGGCTTCATTCGAAGGCGATGATTATCGCGAGCTGTATTTGAGCGTGGTAAACAAAATCAAGGATGTATCGCAGCGGTATCTTTGCGGACTGACGCTTTACAGGTTTCATCTTTTCCTGATGGATCGCTACGGAGCCCCGCCGGTTGATTTCAACAACATAGCCTCAAGAAAGCTTGGGCCGCCTGAGGCTTCAGTTGATGCAAACCTCATCTCACCGGCGATGCACAAGAAAACCTTGGCATTGCTTAATCCGGACGGAAACGCCGACAGGATTTCGATGGTGAGATTGCTGATAACGATACTCGGTTTTCGCTGCGGGCTTCGGAGAAACGAGGCGCGCAATATCCGGCTTTGCGATGTTCACGGCGATAAACAGCCGGAGCTTCTTGTGCGAAGCAGCCGGTACGCTTTATTGAAATCATCAGATTCGGTCAGGCGGGTTCCGATGTATTTGCTGCTGGACAGCGATGAACTTCGGATGTTCGTTGACTGGATTAAGAAACGCAGGAAGGAAGATGAGGACATAACCGCGCCGGTGTTCGCCGAGCCCGGAAGCCGCCTTCCTATTCCGGAAGAGACGATATTTCCGCAGATACATAAAGCGCTTCGGGCCGTTACCGGAGACGACAGGCTGCGGTTTCATCATCTCCGCCATTCGTTTGCAAACTGGCTGCTGCTGTGCCTCGTTGGCAATCCCGATGCTTCGGGTCTGCCGAGGTTTCCGTTCATGAATAATTACAAGGACAAATCGCGCGACAAAATAATAAAGGGACTGCTTGGCAACGAGCATCTTGGCCGCCCGGCGCTATACAGCGTTTCGATGCTCTGCGGCCATGCGTCTCCGGCAACCACGCTTCTCAACTACACGCATCTGTGCGACTTCATGCTTGGCAGAGCGCTCTGGCAGGAAGATGCCCAGCCGGAAATAGGCGAGCCGACCATACAAAAGATCACCGGGCTATCGACAGCCACCATCTACA
Organism: Nitrospirota bacterium; assembly: GCA_016212095.1. GTDB lineage: Bacteria > Nitrospirota > Thermodesulfovibrionia > SZUA-242 > SZUA-242 > JACRHH01. The sequence goes on along the minus strand of JACRHH010000026.1, from coordinate 49,289 downwards.
GAAATCAGGGGAAACTTGCCAATAAGCGATGGATTATCGGGCCGCATGTTAAAGGCATGGTCAAAAACCTCGACGTAACGGTTTCGGAATCTCTCAGGGAGCCGCTTGACGATAGCGCAAGAAACACTGGGGCAAAAAAGATCGTTATTGCCGGTGAGTCATCGGCAGAGCGATACTCGTGGAGGCGGATACATGCAGCGCTCGAAAAACATCTGCATGAGGGCATGGAGGCGGATAGAGTTTTGGAGGTGTACGGAATCGGTCTTGAATCGTTTGAGAGGTGGAAAGTCATGGCGAAAAAGACATCCGCCATGCTGAGCAGAAATTCGCAAGCCGTGTCGAAGCGCCTGATACCTGCCAAGCCGCACGGCAATAACGATCTCAGGCTGGCAGACAAAATCCTGAACGCCTGCGAAAAGCTTGCCGACTCCAGGCAGATGGCCCTGCTTTACCACGGATTAAGGGTGTTTTTGAGATCCTTTCGATCGACGCAGAACAATGTTCTTGCCGGAAACAGCAGCGACCTTGTTGCCTGGCTTCAGTTCCTTGCCGCAATGCCGGTAAGCCGAAAGGAGATTGTTCTTACGCATTATCCTGTGCGGGGGAAGGATGCTTCGGCGTCAATGGAAACATGGCGCAAGGCGCTTGCCGGAGCAAAGATAAACATTGCCATCGGAAGCGTGCCTTCCGGTAAATACACCACAGGCAGTGATGGAGCAGTTGGCGTCAAGGTGCTGAAGCCTCCAAAAGACATCGACGCCAGGCGGGAGGCCAGCAATGTGTTTACCTTCGCCATGCAGATGGCACTGATTGCATTCGGGGCGGAGTTGGGACTGAATAAGTGATGAGCGATGACGGATATTTATGACCGGGTGTTTCTGCTGGTTATGGATTCTGCGCTATAATCAACCATGCGATATGACATCGAAATCCGTAAACGGGCGGAGAAAGATTTGTCAGCCATTTCGAAAGCTGATGCCCAAGATATTGCAGATGCTATCTTCGGACTTGAAGACGGACTGGTGGGTGATATCAAGAAGTTAACCAATTTTTCTCCAGAGTATCGGCTCAGGGTCGGAAACTTCCGGATTCTTTTCGAAGTAGCAGGGAACAAGGCCATCATTTACCGGATTCTTCATCGAAAGGAGGCATACCGCTAATCAAATGGAAGCACAAGTGATCGAAAAACAGGGCAAGAAAGAGTTTGCCGTAATTCCTTATAAGGATTTCCTTCGTATGCGGCAAGAACTGGATGACTATCACGATCTGTTGGCATTACGCAAGGCCAAGTCAGATCCTCGAAACCAGCAGGGGCGCTCGTTTCAGGAAGCGGCATCGGAATTGGGATTGAAGAGAAAACGGGTCGTTTCAAGTCAAGGGCGGCCTTGACAGCAACTCTTAAGCCTCCGGATTTTGTATGCGTGTAATTGGATTATGTGCTTAATTGTTGAAGCGAGTTGCCTGAACCGATGAGTTTCGATAAACGAGGGGTAAAACGCAAAGATCTTTGGGAGCGGATGCTTGGCGAGCTTAAGGCATGGATCGCCGCCGAAGGCAACGTAATTCCGCCGGAGCATGGCGATACGGCAAGCCTTTCGGTATGGGTGCGCAGCCTGAAAAGCCGGCTCAAGCTTGGGAAGCTGTCTTCAGCAAAAGCCGAAAGTTTACGCGCGGCAGGAATTGATCCGGCTGCAATGGAATCTGCCGCCGCTTCTGCAAGTGACAAAAAGTTTCTCCGCCGAATTGAGCTTGCGAAGCGCTACCTCAACGAACAGGGCGATCTCTGTCTCACCCGGCGCGGCTGGACGCTGGTGCAGTCAAAGGCGTTGTCGCAAGATGAGCTTAAAGAACTCGCCGAATGGATGCATAAAATCAGGGAACGCCGCAATCCCGATGCCGACGATCCGCAGATAACGGCCATACGTGCCGAGCTGCCGATGTTTGTGTGGGACAGCAAGTCGAAGGAATATGAGGCCAAGGCGAAGGAGAACAAGAGCAGCAGGAACAGGAGGATTAATGAGAAACGGAGGGGGAGGCAGGGGAAAGGGCGTGGGAGCGGGTGATGTGAGTCCGTGGACGACGAAATAACGGGGGAAGCTCAGTTCCATAGAAGACCTATTGGAGTACACACCGAAGGAGCCCGTCTGATTATCCGCATTTTTCATTGCGCGTGATGTGAATTGATTTTCTTGGCGCATACGGCAGGCGTCAAAATGTGATACCTGCCGATATGTGGTAGGCGTCGTGAATTTATGGGTGGGCACAGAGCGGGCACAATACGGGCACAGAATGGGCACAATCAAAATAAATTGATATGACAGGAGCGATTCAGAAGGCTTGGCGGGTTACCATGTATCTTTTCAACCCATTGAAAAAGGGAGCCTTTTCAAAGGCTCCCTTCTTAATGTTAATGGTGGGCGATGCGGGGTTCGAACCTGCGACCCCTGCCGTGTGAAGGCAGTGCTCTTCCGCTGAGCCAATCGCCCGAAGTCTGGAATTATAAAGAATAGGCGAAAGGGTAGTCAATCGCCCCGAACGCTTCGTACAATTACTCGCGGTCTTCCGGATGCAATTCATGTCACCTTGCCCCCAAAATCATGTTAAAGTCCTAATTCCTGTTACTAATCCAAAGGAGGCGAGCCATGAATGAGCGCAGGACAACGGCATCGGCCATCCGCCGTATGCTTGCGCTGGTGGCGGTTGTCTGGCTGATCGTCACGTTCCTGCCCGCATGTCCCGCGTCTGCCGCTGAACCTCAAAATTATCTCGGCAGGCCGGTTTCCGTTGTTGCGGTTCAGGGCTTGACCGGCATGGACGAAGACTATTTTCTGGAGCTGTTTGGCCTGCATCCCGGAATGAAGATCACGATGGAGCGCGTGCGGCGCGGCATTTCCCGCGTTTTCAGGAAGGGCATATTCACCGATGTGAGGGTTGAGGCGCTTGATCCCGATGAGGGCGGCGTGCCGATACTTGTGGTTGTGACTGAAAAGACACGAATTGCCGGTGTGACTGTAAACGGCAATTTCGCCCTCCCGAACAAGGAAATCATGAAGTTGTCCGGCTACAGGCGTGGCGCGGAATTCCATGCGGACAGAAGATCCGACGTCGAGCGCCGGATTGAGAAGGCATACGATGAATACGGGTTTCCCGATGCGAGGGTTGCAATCAAGGCTGAAGCGGCAGCCGGTTCGGGAGTGGTTGACGTTGAGATTTTGATTGCGGAAGGCGAGCCCAGGCTGGTTCAACGGATCGAACTGGAGGGAAACGGCGACAGGGAGCGGGTGGCGATGCATATTCCGTTTGCCGCCGGCGACAGGTTCAACAGCGCGGCTCTCGGCGCCGCGCTTGATGGGCTTTATGCCGACATGAAATTGGACGGCCATTATGCGGCTCGCAAACCGGATTGGTCGTTCAGGGACGGGACGCTTCGCGTGGTGTTCGACGACGGGCCGCTGTTCAGGGTGAGGTTCGACGGGATCGAGGCGGTCAATGAACACGAACTCCTTTCGGAATACCGGATGGATGAAGCTGTCGAACCGTTCTCCGACGAAACGATAGAGGAGGCGGCGCTCAGATATGTCTCGCTTTACCACAAGCGCGGGTATCCGTTTGCGCAGGCTGCGGCCACAGTCGAGGAAGAGCGCGATGAGCGCGTCGTGGTTTTTTTTATTTACGAGGGGCCAAGGATAATACTGCGCAGGATTGAATTCACCGGAGCCACGCTGCCCGAAGAGAAAATTCGCGAGGCGTTCGATTATCCGGAAGGCGATCCGTACAGCGAAGCGCGGCTTGGCGCGGGCATCGCCAGAATCATCTCGCTGTACAACGCGCTTGGCTGGCTCAAGGCCGAGGCAATGGTCTCCACTCGCAATCTCGACTTCAAGCCCGGCGAGGCATCGGTTACGGTCACAATCGGCGAGGGGCCGCGCACAACGATAAGAAGCGTTGCGCTGGAGGGAGTGACGGCCTTCGACGAATCGGAGATTCACGATACGCTTGGGCTGGAGATCGGCCGGACATACAACGAGACCGACGTATCCGACGCGCGGATGCGGTTGATCGAGAAGTTCGGCTCGGCGGGATTCGTTGACGCGTCGGTGAATCTTCAGCGTAATTTTTCGGATGACATGCGGAAGGTGGATATAGTGTTCCAGGTCTCCGAAGGCCGCCAGTTCCGCTTCGGCAAGACGATAGTCGCCGGAAACCACCGCACCCTGGACGGAATAATCCAGCGCGAATTCGGGGTTTCGGAAGGCGAATATTTCGACTACCGCAAGGTGCTGGAGGGCAAACGGGCGCTTCACAAGATGCGGATATTCTCGTCCGTTGACATCGAGACGGCGCGCGAGGGCGCAAGCCCCAACAGCCAGGACATGGTTGTGCGGGTAACCGAGGCCCCGTTTGGCTCCGTTGATTTCGGCGTGGGATATGGCGACTACGACCTTGCGCGCGGATTTGTGGAGATAGGCCACCGGAATCTGGGCGGCCTGAACCGAAGGCTTTCACTGCGCGGCGAGGCAAGCGCGGTGGAGCGGCGATGGATTCTTCGCTATGAAGACCCGTGGCTTCTGACCAGTTACAAGCTTCCGTTCCGGGCGGCGCTCATACGCGAGAACATGAGGAAGCTGGACGCCGACACCCGCGAGATTCGATACGAGAGCGACCGCAGCGCATTCATCGCCGGAATAGACCGCGATTTTTCCGAGACGGTCAAGGGCTCGCTGGAGTATGAATACTCGTTTGTGGATACATTCAACGTGAGACCGGGCGAGATTCTGAGCCGTGACGACGTCGGCACGCTTGGAATAAGCAGCCTCAGCCCGTCACTTGCGCGCGACACCAGAAGCAATCCGTTCAATCCGCGCCACGGCTCGCTGAACGCCGCCGTGGTCAAGATCGCAAGCAAGGCCCTGATGTCGGAGACCGAATTCATCAAGCTGACGGGCCAGAGCAGTTGGTATTTTCATCTGGCGCGTCCGCTTGTGGCGGCGCTGTCCTTCAAGGGCGGCTTTGCCCACGGCATGGGGCGCGACAAGGAGCTTCCTATTGTCGAGCGCTTTTTCCTGGGCGGCGGTTCGAGCGTGAGGGGATACGCCCGCGACACCCTCGGCCCGAAGGCCGATGACGGAACCCCGACAGGCGGAAACGTGTACGCGCTCGGAAACGCCGAGCTGCGGGTTGATGTCTGGAAGGGGCTGGGGCTGGTGGGCTTTGTGGATGGAGGAAACGTCTGGCAGAAAACCGAGGACGTCAATCCGGTGGGTTTCAAGTACACATATGGAGGCGGCATCCGCTACAACACGCCGGTCGGGCCGTTCAGGCTCGATTACGGGCAAAAATTCGCCCCGGAACCGGGCGAGAGCAGGTTCGAGATTCATTTCAGCCTGGGACATGCGTTCTAGGTTCGGTTCCGCAAACAACCGGCGGTTTCTTGGTCATCTTGGAGAGATTTAGGATAATAACAAGCGGCTTTTGCTGGACAGCCTTCGGATTGTGATCCTTGAATAGTGCAACCGTCCGGGAACGGCGTTTTCCCTTGACATCCGCCCAAACCGGCGGCTAAGTTAACCGCATCCGAGAATAACGCCGAGGGGGTGCAGTGGGGGATGATCTTCCAGTTCTAGGATTTCAAGCTTGGATAACGAGAAACTCGTTATCTCCCCCTTTTGCGTGAATAACAAGTTAGAATTTGCAGGTTTGCTTGGGAAAAGAGCAGCGATGGTAAAAAAATCATGCAACTGGTTGTGGATAACGAGTTAACCGGTTAATCACTGGTTATCCATAGGCATAGGAGAGAGTTGAAAGTTGATGGCAATGAGCCAGTATGATCATCGATAGGAGCACGAAGAGAGGGAAAAGCCCGCGCAGTTCGGTCAAAACCGAGGGAGAAATGAAATAGAATGAGCAAGGTTATAGTGAAGCAGATCGCATCGAGACTGCGTGAGCTGTATGCCACCCATATCGACACGTCCGACCTGAGCACTTCTGACAAAGAGTTCGAGACGAAATTGACTACACGGTGCATTGCGGCATTCGCTGCGCACCACCTCGGCGAATGCACGGAAGTGATTGCCGGGAAAGCGGTTGTTGACGGAGGAGATGACAATGGCCTGGACGCCATATACTACAATCAGATCACGAAACGCCTTACGATAGTCCAAGCAAAGTTCATCCAAGACGGTGTCGGTGAGCCATCTGCCAATGAACTCCGAACGTTCCGGGATGGAATCCACGACTTCCTCGACGGGAAACTGAGCAAATTCAACTCCAAAGTTCAGACGAAAACAGCAGAACTCACAGCTGTTAGCACTTTTGGTGTGAAATTCGACATTGTCCTGGCGCACACGGGAAAACCAGAGCTGGCGAAGCACGGCCAAGAGATTGTAGACGAATTAATTTCGGGACTGAATGATTTTGACGATCCCACCGACGATCCAGTTTTCCGCTATCATAGTCTTAGCCGGCCCACGATCTTCAACATACTTTCGAGTGATAGTACCGCAACGTCGCTCAATTTGGAATTCCACCTAAAGGAATGGGGCCAGGTGGCGGAGCCGCTGAAGTCATACTTCGGAAGAATTAACGGGACCAAAATCGGCGAATGGTGGCAGGAACATGGTGACCGACTCCTTGACTCAAACATTCGGAAGATGCTTGGCTCAACACCAGTGAACGACCAAATCGCGGATACGGCGAAAAGGCGCCCGGAGTACTTTTGGTACTTCAATAACGGGATCACACTCCTTGCAGAGTCCGTCGAAAAGACCAAAGAGAACCGAGACAATCGCGACTTCGGGTACTTCAAGGCCGAAGGCGCGAGCGTTGTCAACGGCGCCCAAACAGTCAGCGTATTGGGAGATCTGGCAAAATCCGGTGCTGACCTCTCAACAATTGAAGTGCCCATCCGAGTCATCGCTGTATCTGGCGACACGGAATCTCTGAAGAAGGAGATTACGCGAACTAACAATACCCAGAACGAGATACTGTCAAAAGACTTCATCTCCCAAGACCCCGTTCAGGATGATCTTCAGAGGCAGATACGTCTGCAGGGCTTCCGCTATCAAGTCAAGCGGGATAGCTCGTTTGCGCCATCAGAGAAGTCCTTTGGACTCGATGAGGCGATTGAGTCGATGGTTGTCGTCTCTAAACAGCCTAACCTGACAGCGGTCTTCCGGAAAGAAGTTGGTCGATTTTACATTCCCGACAGGGCACCCTACAAGATTCTCTTCAATCCGTCCACAACTGGCTTCTCGGTGATCAACGGCGTCATCATAAAGCGACACGCTTATGCATACCTTGAGAATTTGCAAAAGACACTCCCGGAGCAAGACCGGTCGGGTCGGAAGGCGCAGGTAATGTCGAATGGTAGCCTCTTGGTGACACAAATTGCTGTCAGAGATATCGGGTGGGACAAGGAATTGAACGAATGCCTGCCCAAATTCGACTGGGAAGGATTTGACGGTATCTTGGCTGCCACAGTCGATAAAGTTTTCACTTACTGCGAGGGGGAGTACGCCGCAGGCTACCTGCGTTCACTTTTTCAGAACGTCACCAAATGCGAAAAAGTGTACAACAGCGTGAAAATCACAAAACAAGAGACGGTCAGATGCACGGCGGATGGTGTCTAAGAGAACTATGCACGGTGGGCCGCTATGCGGCAAGGATTATTACAAAAGGGATAACAAAAGCATCGAGCCGACGCCCGACCACGCCTGTTGCTTTTCCCTGAAGTCCTCGGCGGGCTCGGATCAGGCTTGGCGTTAGGCCACTTGATGCCATAAGGCACACAGGTGTATTATTCACCGCATGAAGCCTGTGAGCTGGAATACCGAGAAAAATATCCGCCTCAAAGCAGAGCGAGGTGTATCTTTTGAGGAGGTGTTGTCGGCCATGTCGAATGGCGGACTTCTTGTAGTGCTGGATCATCCAAACACAGATCAATATCCGAACCAACGCATGTTTGTGGTTCGTATTCGTGGCTACGCCTATCTGGTGCCGTTTGTGGAGACGAAGCAAGAAGTCTTCCTGAAAACAATCATACCGAGCAGGAAAGCTACTCGCATCTACCTTGATGAGGAGCGTTGAAATGGACAAAGAAAGAAAACTTGAGGAAGAAATTCTGGCTTCCTTTGAAAGAGGAGAATGGCAACCCTCTCCAAAGGGCAACAGTGAAATTGCACGCTTTGCTGCAATGGCTTCCGCATCTCTGGCTAAAGACAAGCGGGTTAATATTCGCATCTCTTCCCGCGATCTTGATGACATTCAGGCCAAGGCCGCAGAAGAAGCAATCCCTTATCAAACACTGATGTCCAGCGTCCTTCACAAGTACGTCACGGGGCGTCTTGTGGAGCCGCAAACCAGCCAGCCCCGACGTTCAACCCGGACACCGCAAAAGCGCAACGCCGGTTAGCTCCACGTTAGGCCCCACCCAAGAATCGTCGCCCTTGACATACCATTTATGATATGGCCATAATGTGGCATGTGGGAAATCGAAGAACACCGCCGCGTTGACAAACAGCTTTCCGGCTCCGTTCCTGTTGAAGTTCTGAAACGTTACGAGAAGTGGAAAGACATTGCCAGAATATCGGGGCCGCAGGGATTGCGCCTTATCAAGGGATTTCACGACGAGGCGCTGTCAGGTGAATGGAAAGGCCATCGTTCTTCCTGGCTAGGGCTCCAGTGGCGGGTGATTTACCGCATTGTTGCCAATGTATTGCTGATTCAAGTTGTTCAAGTAACCGCCCACGATTACAGGAGGCCATGATATGAAAGAGTTTCGTCCCGCAAAGAAACGAGTTGAAGTCTCGGTGGGAGAGTCAGTTCGCATTTTGCGTGAACTCCAGGAGTTGAGCCAAAGCCAGCTTTCCGAACTTACGGGTATCCCTCAAGCCACTATCTCAGCCATTGAAAACGGTAGAGTAAATTTGGGTGTCGAGCGCGCAAAGGTTTTTGCTCGTGCTCTCCAGTGCCATCCTGCTGTGCTCGTATTTCCCGGCTGGGAGGTTCCACTTGCGCGTGCAGCCTAACCCAACGCTCAAGTCCGCTCCCTCTCCGGTCGCCGGGACGCGCCTTCGGCGCGCCCCTCACCTTTATGTTAGCCCGAAACAGGCGGTTCGCAGAAATCATCAAGCCGCAGCCGGTTTTGCAAAACCCGGCAGAGCGTAACGATCCATTGTCTTTTCCGCACCCGCCCTGTCTGCGGCAGATCCTGACCACACGCCGGAATTATTTGCCGGTTTCCAGGCCGTTACACGTCGTAAATCGTTCCCCGCATCATATGGCACTTCTTTTGCTAAACAACACATTGCAATGAATGTTGGCGTCAATAACCTTACAGCATCATGCGCCAGCCAGGACTGGAATTTGGCTGATTCGGGCCGTTAATACATGGTGTAGGAACGTTATTACATTGGCGGCGGCCTGAACTTGGGCTTCCGCCGAGTCAACCGTTTGACGTTGCCAGGAAAAATGGAACCTCAGGAGGCGCAGATGAAGACGATTACTTTCGGCAGGAGCAGGGTGACTGAAGGCGGGCCGTGCTACATCATCGCGGAGATCGGAAACAACCATCAGGGAGACCTGAAGACCGCCCTCAAGATGATAAAAACCGCCGCCGGAATGGGCGTTGACGCCGTAAAGTTCCAGAAGCGCGACAACAAGAGCATGTTCACCAAGGCGATGTACTACAAGCCTTACGACAACGAGAACAGCTACGGCGAGACATACGGCGAGCACCGCGAGTTTCTCGAATTCGGCTGGGACGAGTACGTCGAGCTGAAAAAATGCGCCGACGAAAACGACGTGGAGTTCATGTGTACAGCCTTCGACTTCAAAAGCGCCGACTTTCTGGAAAAGCTCGGCATCGGCTCATACAAGATAGCCTCCGGCGACCTCACAAACACGCCGCTTCTTGAGTACATCGCCAAATTCGGCAAACCAATGTTCGTATCAACCGGCGCGGCCTCGATGGATGAAATCCGCATGGCCTACGAGGCTGTGCTGAAGCATAACAACCAGCTCTGCCTTCTGCACTGCACAGCCGCCTATCCCGCCGAGTACGAAGACCTGAACCTGAAATTCATAGACACCATGCGGAAAGAGTTCCCGGCTGCCCTGATCGGATTTTCGGGTCACGACTACGGCATTCTGGCCCCGGTGGTTGCCTACATGCTGGGCGCGGTGGTGGTGGAGAAGCATTTCACGCTGAACCGGGCATGGAAGGGAACCGATCACAGGTTTTCGCTTGAGCCAACCGGGCTTTACAAGGTTATCCGCGATCTTCGCCGCGTGGACAAGGCTCTGGGCGACGGAACAAAGATAGTGAAGAAATTCGAGCGCGACGCCCGCAACAAGATGGGAAAGAGCCTGTATGCCGCGCGCAATCTTCAGGCCGGAACCGTCATCACAGCCGACGACATCGCGATCAAGTCGCCGGACGGCGGAATGCCGCCGTACATGTTCAACGACATTGTTGGAAAAACGATGAAGGCCGATCTGGCCGAGGACAAGCAGTTTGCGCCGGAAGTGTTGGCGTAGGGGCAATGAAAGACATCCCCGAAATCGCCCGGCAGATCGAACTGATCGTCTTTGATTTCGACGGCGTGTTCACCGACAACCGCGTGATCGTGCTTCAGGATGGAACCGAGGGCGTGGTCTGCTCGCGCGCCGACGGCATGGGGCTTGAGGCGGCGCGAAAGGCCGGTTTGCAGATGATGGTCATCTCGAAGGAGGTGAATCCGGTGGTGTCGGCCCGCTGCGCCAAACTCAGGCTGCCGTGCATTCAGGGCTGCGACAACAAGGCTGTTGTCCTGATGGAGGAGACAGGCAAGCTTGGCATACCGCTGGACAAGATTGCGTACCTTGGCAACGACATTAACGACATCGAGTGCCTTGAAATCGTCGGGCTTCCCGCGTGCGTGGCTGACGCATACCCTGAGGTGATCCGCGTTTCGCGGCATGTGACAATGCGCAAGGGTGGATACGGCGCTGTCCGCGAGTTCTGCGACATGATAGTTGCCGCCGGAAAGGGTATGCGATGAGCCGGGAAAACAATGCCATTAGATGGAGCGTTGTTGTCTCATCCAGAAACGACGCGCTTGGAATGAACACAGAGCGGTGGATTGGAAAATGCTTTGGCAGCGCCGCCGCTCCTGTATTCATCGAGGGCGCCGAATCCATCTTTGCCGCCTACAACAGGGGAATCGAACTTTCATCCGGAAGCGATTACGTCTGTTTCGCGCATGAGGATCTGGACGTTGCCGGCATCGACGTGGAACGGCTGGAGCTGTTGCTCGACGATCCTGAAACCGGATTTGTCGGCGCCGCCGGAGCAATAAAGCTGCCGGAGAATGCCTGCTGGTGGGATCACGGAAACGAGCCCGCCGAGTTGTTGCTGTCCGGCGCGGCGGGGCATCAGAAACGCGAGAAGCAGGGCGTTGTCAGGTGGCGGAACATCTATGGCCCGTTCGGCCCGGTGGAAGTTCTGGACGGCGTGATACTGTTCTGCAGACGGTCGCTGCTCGATGAGCTGAGGTGGGACGAATCATCGTTTGGAGGCTGGGATTTCTACGACATCTCGATAACCTGGGAAGCCTCGCGCCGGGGCTATGTCAACCGGACGTTTGACGGCATCGAATTCTACCACTGGGGTCTTGGCGAGCTTAGAAGCGGCTGGGAGGAAAACCGGCGGAGGTTTCTGGAATGGAAACGCTTGAGGGAACGGCTGCTCGTGCCGGGATGAGCGGCGGCTCTCCGGTCATGAACAGGACAGGCGGCGGCATAGACGAGGCCCGGCGGCTCTTTCACGCCGGTTCGTATGCCGATGCCGAGGCGCTCTGCAACGGCATCGTTGAGCGGGAACCTGTTGCGGAGGCGCTTCATATGCTCGGAGTCATCCGTCATCTTCGCGGCGATAATTCCGGCGCGGCGGAATTGATAGGCCGCGCGCTCAGGGAGGATGCGGAGAATCCGGTCTACCTGAACAGCCTCGCCATTTCGCTTGCCGGTTCGGGACGGCTTTCCGAAGCCATGGCCGCGTGCAGGGCCGCGATAAAGGCCGATCCGGAGTTCATTCCGGCACGGATCAATCTGGGCGTCTGGCATCACGAGGCCGGAATGCTGGATGAGGCGGTTTCCTGCTTTCTGGCCGCGATTGTCAAACGCCCTGAGGTGGTGTCGCTTCACACCAATCTGGGCAACGCGCTCAAGGACGCGGGCCTGATCGACGAAGCGATAGATTCTTTCCGCAAGGCCATCGACCTCAAGCCCGGCTTCGGCCCGGCGTGGGACAACTACCTTTACACCCTCAATTTCCATCCCGGACTTTCAGCCGAGAAGATAGCCGAAAAGCACCGCAAATGGGGAACCATGATGCATTGCCTGCCAAAAGCTGAATGTGCGGAGTTGTTCAAGACACGCGACCGGACGCCACTTCGGCGCCTTCGCGTCGGATATATCTCGCCCGATTTCCGCTCGCATCCGGTTGCGTCGTTCATAGGGCCGGTAATGGCAAACCACGACGCAGGCGAGGTTGAATGCTACTGCTACTCTGATGTTGCCAGGCCAGACGATGTGACAGCCGGAATCAGGCTGGCCGCGGGCCGGTGGAGAAGAACGTCGGGGCTTTCGTCCGCCGAAACGGCCCACCTGATTCGCGAGGATGAAATCGACATTCTGGTCGATCTTGCCGGGCATTCATCCGGCAACCGCCTTCCGGTTTTTGCGAAACGCGCCGCGCCGGTGCAGATAACGTGGCTTGGCTACCCGAACACCACCGGGCTTGACTCGATGGACTGGATGATTACCGACGCGGTGTTGAATCCGCCCGGAACCGACGCGCTTTTCACCGAACGGCTGATCCGTCTTGACGACGGTTTCGCGTGTTTCCGGCCATGGCAGCAAGCCGCGCCTGGCAAATTCGCGCCAGACACCGGCCCATCGCCGTCATCGAAAAATGGATTCGTCACATTCGGCTCGCTGAACGATCTCACCAAGATAAACGACCGCGTGATCGCCCTCTGGAGCCGCGTGCTTCTGGCCGTTCCGGGCTCGCGAATGCTGATCTTCAGAAACACCCTTCGCGGCAGCGTTCTGAAACGTATCGAGGGAATGTTCGCGGCCAATGGAATCCCTCCCGCAAGGCTTGACCTGGGGAGCGAGCTTCCTGCGACGCAGCATGAAATTTCCGGATACATGAACATTTACAACGAGATAGACATTGCCTTGGACACATCCCCGTGGAGCGGACACGCCACAACCTGCGAGACGCTCTGGATGGGGGTTCCGGTGGTCACTCTCCGGGGAGAAACCCGCGCCGGACGGCTTTCCGCAAGCGCGCTAACATCGGCGGGGCTTCCGGGCCTGATAGCCAAAAGCGAGGACGAATACGTGAGCATCGCGGCGGAGCTTGCTTCGAAGGAAAACTTTCGCGCCGATCTTCGCATGTCGCTTCGGAACATGCTGACTACTTCGCCGCTCTGCGACGCCGCCGACTTCGCGCAACGGCTTGAAGACGCTTACCGGATGGCATGGAAAGAGTGGTGCAAGGAGGCGCATGAATAACCTGTTCGATCTTGAAGGAAGCGTAGCGATCATCACCGGATCGTCCGGCCAGCTTGGCGGCCAGTACGTCCGCGCGCTGCTTGCCGCCGGCGCGTCGGTAGCTGGATGGGATGTCTGGCCCGAAAACCCGAAATCAACGGTTCGGGATATTTCATCCGGCAGATTCATACAGATACGCGCTGATGTTACACGCCGCGATTCGCTGGAAGAAGCGCTCCGGCAGACGGTCAGCGCGTTCGGGAGTCCGTCGATTCTGGTCAACAACGCCGCCATAGACGCGCCGCCGAACGCCTCGGAGTTGGAAACATTGCAGGAAACCGGGCCGTTCGAGACATATCCGGAGGCGTCGCTGGATGCGATGCTGGACGTGAACTTAAAAGGCGTGGTTCTCTGCTGTCAGGTTGTGGGCGGAAACATGGCAGCAACCGGCGGCGGAAGCATAATCAACATATCAAGCATCTACGGTATGCTCTCGCCGGATCAGCGCATCTACGAATACAAGGACAAGCCGTTCTTCAAGCCGGTGAGCTATTCGGTGACGAAGGCCGGAATCATCAACCTCACCCGCTATCTGGCAACGTATTGGGCGAAAAAGAATGTTCGGGTGAATACGCTTACGCTCGGCGGGGTTTTCAATAATCAGGACGATACGTTTCTTCGAAACTACGCGGCGAAGACGCCGCTTGGCCGCATGGCGAACGCCGACGAATACAACGGCGCGGTGCTTTTTCTTGCGTCGCGGGCGTCGTCGTACATGACCGGAGCGAACATGGTTATCGACGGGGGATGGAGTTGCTGGTAGCTGAAAACCAACCGGGGCCTGTTGCCGACATGCGTTTCGAGCCGCTGAAATGTTGCCGTCTCTGCGGCGGCAATCACCTGAGGCTTGTTCTCGATCTTGGAGCCACGCCGCTTGCCAATTCGTTTCTGTCCGAAGATGATCTGCCACTAGATGAACCGGCATATGCGCTGGGGCTGTATCTATGCGAATCCTGCCGTCTGCTTCAGGCCGGGGCGTCCGAACTTCCTGAACGCATATTCAGCCAATACGCCTATTTCTCGTCATACTCGGACTCATGGCTGACTCATGCGTCATCATTTGCGTCCGACGCGATAGGCTCGATGCAGCTTGGCAGCCGGTCGTTTGTGGTTGAGGTGGCAAGCAACGACGGCTACCTGCTGCGAAATTTTGTGAAGGCCGGCATTCCGTGCCTCGGCATCGATCCGGCGGCGAACGTTGCGGCTGCGGCAATTGCCGGAGGCGTTCCCACGAAGGTTGCCTTTTTCGGGCAGGAGACCGCCAGTGAACTGGTTGCCGGGGGCATCGGCGCCGATCTTGTGATCGCGATCAATGTTCTTGCCCATGTTCCCGACATCCACGATTTCGTTGGCGGCTTCAAAACCATACTCAAGCCTTCCGGCGTTCTCTGCCTGGAATTCCCGCACCTGCCCAGGCTGATCGAGGGAATGCAGTTCGACACCATATATCATGAGCATTTTTCTTACTTCTCTTTCACCATGACCCGGAAGATTCTCGGAGCGCATGGCCTTGAGATATTCGACGTCCGGGAGCTGCCGACGCATGGCGGCTCGCTACGGATTTACGCGCGTCATTCCGGCAGCAGCGCCGCGCCGGTTGCCGAAGCTGTCGGAATGCTCATCGAGCGCGAAGAAAAGGACGGCTACAACAGCCTCGCCCCGTATCTGAACTTCGGGAACCGGGGTGCCGGGCTCAAAGGCGAAATTGTCGAATTTCTTGCGGAAGCAAGGAATTCGGGGAGAAAAGTGGCGGCCTATGGCGCTCCGGCCAAGGGCAACACCATGCTGAACTACTGCGGCATAGGGCGCGACCTGATCGCGTTCACGGTGGACAGGAATCCGTACAAGCAGGGCAGGTATCTGCCGGGAAGCCGCATTCCTGTGTTTCATCCGGAACGCATATTTATGGAAAAGCCCGACTATCTGGTGATTCTGCCCTGGAACCTGAAGGATGAAATCGTTGAATCGATGAAGAAAATCCGGCGATGGGGCGGGAAGTTTGTGACGCTTGCGCCCGAAGTGACGATAATCTGATGCGCTTTGCAGAGACATCACTTGCTGGCGCTTTCCTGATCGAATCGCCTCCCGCCTTCGACGGGCGCGGCTATTTCGCGCGCGGTTTCTGCCACGACGAGTTTTCCGCGCGCGGCATCGGGTTTGTTCCGGTGCAGACGGATTTCTCGTGGAACAGGAAGGCGGGCACGCTTCGCGGCCTTCATTACCAGATTGCGCCGCATTCCGAGGCCAAGATCGCATGCTGCGTGAGGGGCGCGATGTTTGATGTGATAGTCGATCTGCGCGAAAATTCGCCGACCTGCCGCAGATGGTTCGGCGTCGAGCTTAAGGCCGACGACTGCAAGATGCTTTATATTCCCGAAGGTTTTGCCCATGGCTACCAGACTCTTGCCGACGATACGCTGGTTCTCTATCTGATGTCGCAGCCGTTTCAACCGGAAGCTGCTCGCGGCATTCGATGGGACGATCCGGCGCTTGGCGTTGTTTGGCCGGAGGCCGCGGAGCGAATCATCTCCGAAAGGGACATGACGTGGTAGGCGGCAGACGGATCATATTCTGGGGCGCGACCGGACAGGCCAGGGTGCTGCGTGAATGTCTGGGGCATTTGGGATGCGAACTGGTTGCGGTTTTCGACAACGATTCATCGGTCAGGCCGCCATTTGCCGACGTTCCCATATATTACGGGCAGGAGGGATTTGGCCGCTGGCTTGAAGGCGTCGATGATGCCGCCGGTATCGGCGCGCTGGTTGCGATTGGCGGAGTTCGCGGCAGGGACAGGCACGGCATTCAGCAATTCCTTGCTGAACGAGGCATTAAGCCCGCCTCTGTTGTCCATCCGGCGGCATTCATCGCGGGCAGCGCCTCCATGGGAGCCGGAAGCCAGATTCTGGCCAAGGCGGCGGTATGCGTGAATGTCGTGCTGGGCGAGGCATGTATCGTTAACACCGGCGCGGTAGTGGATCATGACTGCGTTTTGGGCAATGGCATTCATGTCTGTCCGGGCGCGGTCTTGGCTGGTGAGGCGCAGGTGGGCGATTACGCGACCATCGGGGCAGGGGCCACGGTGCTTCCGCGAATAACAATCGGCGCGGGCGCGATTGTAGGCGCGGGCGCGGTTGTAACAAGGGATGTTCCCGAACACGCGGTGGTTTACGGCAACCCGGCGCGTGTGGCGCAACAGGCGTCATGACGGCAGACACGCTTGCAAACGAAAACACCGCCGCATGGCGCGGGCTTTTAGCGAAGGGCGGCCCAAGAAACAACTTTCCGCATTCCTATGTTGTCGGCTGGTACTTCCGGCATGTCAAGCCTGAACTCTCCGGCGGCAGCGTTCTCGACATAGGCTGCGCAACCGCGCCAGATCTATGGCTTTTTGCGTCCGAGGGATTCGCTTATTCGGGCATCGACGTAACGGACGCATGTTTCGATGAAGCAATACGCATGGCAGGAAAACGCGGCATTGGCTCGGAGAGCTATTCATTTGGCCTGTTCGATCCGCCGAACCTGCCTTTCCCCGATAACAGCATGAACATTGTCATCGGGCTCGAATCCCTGCATTTCAATGCGGGCAGGCAGGCAATGGACACCATGCTGTGGGAGGTTTTCCGGGTTCTTGCGCCTCGCGGGCATTTTTTATTTACAACCATAAATCATCGGCATTTCTTCACGAATCCGGCGCATTCCCGCATGATCGGCGACAACTGCCTCATGCTCACCGATTCATTCCCCGATCCGGGCAGGGCAGGCATGAAATACCACCTGTTTCAGAACAAGCAGGAAATTCTTGACCGTTTCGAGCCTTTTGCCGAGACGCATGTGGGCGAATATTTTCTCGATACATGCGACGGCAGGCCCGATGGCTACCATGTTATTTTCGGGAAGAAGCGGCCATGAAGCGAGTAGTGTTCGTGACATTCTACGACATGATATGTTACGGGCTTCGCCTGCTTTCCTCCGTTGCGCGCCAGTGCGGCGTTGAGCCGCACACAGTGCTGATTAAAAGCGAGAAATCCTACATTCCCGTCTGGCGGGACAAGGACGAATATTCGACCTATCAGTACTTTTACAACGGCCTGATGCGCGGCAGCTACTACGCCGTCGATCCGGTCACGAAGGCGGATTTCGATGCATCCATAGCCCTTATAGCCGAAACAAGCCCCTCGGTTGTCTGCATTAGCACGCGCAGCTTTGCGCATCCGATCTGCCGGGAGTTTGTGCCGATGGTTAGAGCCGCGCTTCCGGGCGTGCCGATAATTGCCGGGGGATGGGGGCCGACGCTTGAGCCGGAGAAATGGCTGGAGTTCTGCGACTACGTCTGCTTCGGAGAGGGCGAGGAGGCGGTAAGCCGCATATGCAAGGCGATTAATGGCGGCGAGGGTTTTGATGACATCCCGAATCTCATCCATATGCGCGATGGAAGCATTGTCCGTAACGTCGTTGTCGCGCCGCTGTCAGCAGACCGGATGAACGCGCTTCCGTTTCCGGATTTCGATCCGGAGAACAAGTATCTGGTTGATGCCGGAACAGTGCGGCGCGGGGCGGAATTCTACAACAACAAGGTCTACGACTGCTTTGCGGCGCGCGGCTGTCCTATGAACTGCACGTACTGCATGTCGAGCAAATACGGAAGCATATACAAGGAGTTCGCGGGCGCGGCCTGTCCGAAATACCGGCTTCGCAGCCTCGATGTGGTATTGGAGGAGGTTCGGCTTGCGAAGGAGCGCGGGGCGGGGTTCATCAGGTTCAAGGACGAGGTTTTCCCGACCGACAGGCGCTGGGTTGCATCGTTTCTCGAACGCTATCCGAAAGAGATCGGGCTTCCGTTCTTCGGCTTTGTCCGGCCAGAATTCCACGATCCGGAGATCATCTCCAGGCTGCATGAGGCTGGGCTCTGCGTAACGATGGTTGGCGTTCAGTCGGGCTCGCAGGAGATACGCGAACATGTTTACAAGCGAATGCTTTCACCGGAGAAGATCGTGCGTTTCGCCCGGACGCTCGCCGACCTCAAGATAAAATTCGCCTATCATTTCATCTACCGCAACCCGTTCGAAACCGAGGCGCAGCTTCGCGAATCGCTGGCCTTCGCATACAGCCTTCCGTATGGCTCCACCTTCATCTACAAGCTTGAGCCGTTTCCGGGAAGCCCGATGCGCGACATGATCGAAAAGCAGAGGCCGCAGCCGCTTTCGCGCCGCACCGCAGACTGGTACGCAATACTTCTTTCCCTTTCGCTCAAGGGGCCGGTTCACCGGGCCATTGCCAGAATCGCATCCAGGCTCAGGCTTTTCAAGGCAACGCCGCGATTGCTTGCCGTCTTCTTTCTGCCCACACTGCTGGGCGAATACGTTTCGGTCATCAAAAACAGGCTGTCGTTCCGGGCGTCGCTTCACTTCGCGCCAGCCAGGCCGGCAAGAGGCGCGTGATGGCCGACACCTGCATCAAGCCGCTGTCGCTTGCATGGCTCACCGCCGCCAACACGCATCGCTATTCGTACAACTTCACATGGCTGGGCGTGCCAATCATCCAGTTCCCGCAAGACATCCTCGCGATTCAGGAGATCATCTGGAAGGTAAGGCCGGAGCTGATAATTGAAACAGGCGTGGCGCACGGCGGCTCGCTCGTGCTTTCGGCCTCCATTCTGGAGATGACCGGCGGCGGCGAGGTTGTGGGAATCGACATTGACATCCGGCCCGAAAATCGCGCCAGGATCGAGGCGCATCCGATGTTCAGGCGCATCCGGCTGGTGGAAGGCTCGTCCGTCGATCCGGCTGTTTTCAGCCGCGTTGCAGCCATGGCGCAAGAGAAGGCTTCCGTGCTTGTGATTCTCGATTCGATGCATACGCGCGATCATGTGCTTCGGGAACTTGAGCTTTACTCCGGACTTGTTACGGCGGGCAGTTATCTTGTGGTGCTCGACACCGCGATTGAGGATATGCCCGACGGCTTCTTTCCGGACAGGCCTTGGGGCAGGGGCAACAGCCCCAAGACGGCTGTTCACGAGTTTCTTCGGACAAACCGGCGGTTTGCAATCGATTATGAGCTTGAAAACCGCCTGCTGGTAACAACCGCGCCGGATGGTTTTCTGAAATGCCTGAAATGACATCTCTCACAAAAAAAATTCCGGTTGCCGGGCCATGGATCACGGGGCGCGAGATCTCGTATGTTGCGGACGCGGCGGCAAACGACTGGTACGAAAACGCGGGCCGTTACGCCGGGATGTTCGAGCGCGCGTTCGCCGGGTACGTCGGCGTTCGCCACGCGGTTGCGCTTCCGTCCTGCACATCGGCAATTCATCTTTCGCTTGCCGCGCTTGGAGTGGGGCCGGGCGACGAGGTGATCGTGCCGGATATCACATGGATAGCGACAGCAGCGCCGGTTGCCTACATGGGCGCAACCCCCGTGTTTGCCGACATCGATCCGGTTACATGGTGCGTCGATCCGCAGTCGATCGAGAGCCTGATAACCCCAGTGACAAAGGCGATCATCGCGGTTGATCTCTATGGGGGCATGTGCGATTTCGACAGCATTTCGGCGCTTGCCGCCCGGCACGGCATTGCGGTGATCGAGGACGCGGCAGAGGCCGTAGGCTCGGAATATCGGGGGCAGCGGGCCGGAAGCCTTGGCAAGGTTGGCGTGTTCAGCTTTCACGGATCGAAAACGCTTACTACCGGAGAGGGCGGAATGCTTGTGACAGACGACACAGCCCTGTTCGAACGCATTCTTTTCCTTCGGGATCACGGCAGGCCTCCCGGAGACCGGATGTTTTTTAACGCCGAGGTGGCATACAAGTACAGAATGTCGTCGATGCAGGCAGCAATGGGTCTTGCCCAACTGGAGCGCATCGATGAGCTTGTCGGCAGGAAGCGGGAAATTTTCCGAATGTACACGGACAGGCTTGGAGGACGAAGCGACATCGCCCTGAACCATGAGCCGACCGGCACGAGGAACTCGTACTGGATGACAACGGCGGTGATTGACGAACGCCGGGAAATGGGCAAGGAACGGCTCATGGCCCTGATGGATGCAAGGGGAGTTGATTGCCGCCCGTTTTTCCATCCGCTAAGCTCGCTTCCCGCCTACCGCAACCATCCGGAAGCGGTGAAGGCGCGCAATCGAAACGCGCAAGGCTACAGCATCTCGCCACGCGGAATAAATCTTCCAGGCGCGATGAATCTCAAGGCCGACGATGTAGATTATGTCTGCGATGCGCTATTGTCGGCTCTGGAGGGATGTTCCTGATGCCCTCCAACATTGCCATTGGCCTGCCTGTTTACAACGGGGAGAAGCTTGTATCGGAAGCGCTTGACTCACTGCCGCGAATACGCAACTGCGGAAATGAAACCAACCGGGGAATAAATTGCAGGAGATGGGAGCATTGATGTGAGAAGCGCCGGATTCAGGGAAAACGTTGTCAAGGCTATTGAAAGCTTCCGCCGTGGAGACGTGGTTGCCGATCATTACCCGGTTGTCGGATACATCGAGCCGACAACCAACTGCAACCTCAGGTGTCCGTCGTGCCCAACCGGTCTCAGGGCTCCAATCCGCGAAAGGGCGTTCATCCCGCTGGACGGCTTCCGCAGGCTGATGGATGTCTGGGGCGATTACATGCACATCCTGTATATGTACAACAAGGGGGAACCGCTTCTTCACCCCGACTTTCCGGAGATGGTTCGCATGGCCGCATCGAGGGAAATAGTGGTTCATGCAAGCAGCAACCTGAACGTGCGGATGACGGATGAAACGGCGGATGAAATCGTTTCCGGCGGACTGGCGCTGCTCAAGATCGGAATCGACGGCATCACGCAGGAAACGTATGGACGGTACAGGCGCGGCGGAAACCTCGAACTGGCGCTTGCCAATGTTGGAAAGCTGGCTGCGGCAAAAAGAAAGCTTGGCGCAAAGACCCCGTTGTTGAAGGTCTTTTTCCATATATTCGAGCATAACGAGCATGAGATGGAGCGCGCCGAGGCATTCCTGCTTGAGCACGGCGTGGACGCCGTGACATTCACGCCCGCCCTTCTGCCACATGACGCCGAAGCCGGGATCAATCCTCCGCGCATAAACAGGCAGTTCGACGTAAAGACGAATTACGACAGGTGCATCCCGCCGGACGCCGAAACCGCCGGATGCTCATGGCTCTGGTTTGCGATGGTGCATAACCCAAACGGAAGCGTATCGCCATGTTGCAGCGTGGCTCACGAAAAACACGATTTCGGCAGGATGGACGCGGAGCCGGACGTGATTGCGGCGTTCAATACGCAGCGATACAGGGCGGCCCGGTCGCTTGCGCGGCGCTCGCCCGACGTCAACTACCGGTCGAGCATGGGGCTTGTGGGCAAGGCGGTTGATGACAATGCGGGTATCATCTGCGAACACTGCCCCGCGCCATTCATAATCAACAATTTCAGGCCCGAAAATCTTTTCCCCGGCATTCTGAAACAGCTTGAAGCGGTCACGCGCCATGGCTAAGGCAACAACGACTGTCGGCCTGCCGGTCTATAACGAGGAAGCGAAAATCCGCCGCGCGCTCGATTCGCTTCTGGGCCAAAACTTCCGCGACTTCGAGATAGTTATTTCCGACAACGCCTCAACCGATGGCACGGAGCGCATCTGCCTCGAATACGCCAATCGCGACAGGCGGATACGCTATTTCAGGAACGAAACAAACAAGGGAATAATCTTCAACTTCAACCGCGTGGTGGAACTGGCCGAAGGCCGCTACTTCATGTGGGCCGCCGCCGATGACTGGTGGCATCCAAAATTCATTGACCGCCTTGTGAAGGAGCTGGACAGGCATCCGCAGGCGGGCGTTGCGATGTCGGCGCTGCGGCGGCTGCGGGAAGACGGCACGCTGTTTCAGGCGCACAGGTTCGAGGGCGCGACCAACCCCAGCGTCATGTCGCATCTGATGCTCCTGATGGGCATGGCCTCGGCCAACACGCCGTTTCATTTTTTCATCTACGGGCTTTTCCGCGCCGAAATCATCAAAAACGCGGTGCGAATACCGGCCCCCGACGTTCCCGCCGCCGACCGCCTGTTGATGTGCCAGATCGCGCTTGCCACAAGATTTCGCTACGTGGACGAATTCCTGCACGACCGCACGGTTCACGACAGGCCGATGCTGGAACGCCATTCAGGGGAGCAGTCGATGAGGTTCGAGGCCGCCGACCCGCTTGCATATACGCGAACATGGCTGATAATGGAGAAGTATCTGCGCGAATCGACGATCATTCCGGAGCATCGCAAGCGGCTGATCCCGCTTGCAGCCGATACCTTCGCCGAAACCCGGCTCGATGTTCTCTACCGGCCCGGCCTCGGCGCGCCGTTGAACGATGTAATGAACTGCGCTGACGAGCTGGCCATGGTTGACGAGCTTGCGCGATATGGGTTGGCAAAAGACGCTCACCGTTACGCATCGGAACTGGCGCTTGCGTTTCCGGGCAACATCGGCGTGCTGAACAAGCTGGCCGAGGCGAAGCTTCGGCTTGGGCATAAAAACGCGGCGATCGGCATCTGGAGCGACATACTCGCGGCGCAGCCGAGAAACGAAACAGCGCTTCGGGCGATGGCGGCAACAAGAAATCAGGAGGCGGCAAAACGATAATGACGGAATTCGCAAATCTGATCGGCGGCAACTGGGTTGGCGCGTCTTCGGGCGCGACGTTCGAAAATATAAATCCGTCCGACACCGGCGAGGTGCTTGGCATTTTTCCGCGCTCGCGGGCTGAAGACGTGGACAGCGCCGTCGGCGCCGCGCGAGCCGCGCTTGCAGCATGGAAAAGCGTGCCGCCGCCGGAACGTGGAAAGATACTTCGCGCCGCCGGGCGGATCATGGAGGCAAAAAAGGAAGAGCTTGCGCGGGTGATTTCGCGCGAAAACGGCAAAACCGTAAAGGGCGCGCTCGGCGATGTTCAGTCCGGAATCGACATGGCCTACTACGCGGCTGAGGAAGGGCGGCGCTGGTTCGGCAAAACCGCGCATTCCGGCCTGCGGAAGCGTTTCGCCATGACGAAACGCTATCCGGTTGGCGTGGTTGGCGTGATTACGTCGTGGAACTTTCCGATGGCTATAACCTGCTGGAAGACGTTTCCGGCGCTGGTCTGCGGCAACGCGGTGGTGCTGAAATCGGAAGAAAACACGCCTGAAACCGCAGTTCATTTTGCCCGGATAATGGAGGAAGCGGGCCTGCCGCCCGGAGTGTTGAATCTGGTTCACGGCTTCGGAGCGGAGGCCGGCGACGCGCTTGTGCGGCATCCGGGCGTTGACATGATCTCGTTCACCGGCTCAAGCGCAACAGGCAGGATAATCGGCGCCAACTGCGCGGCCCGGCTGGCGAAGGCCTCGCTTGAGCTTGGCGGCAAAAACGCGGTGCTGGTTATGGATGACGCCGACCTCGACCTTGCAGCCGACGGCGTTGTCTGCGGCGCGTTCTCTATTTCCGGGCAGCGCTGCACCGCCACTTCGCGGGTTATCGTTCATGAGGCGGTTTACGATGCATTCCTGGAAAAACTCCTTTCGCGCACCAGCGGCCAGCGGGTTGGGCCGGGAAGCGATGATTCATCAGACATCACGCCGCTAATCAGCGAACGGCAGATGAACCGCGTGCTTGGATATGTCGAACGGGCGAAGGCAGGCGGAGCGAGGATTCTATGCGGCGGCGAAAGGCTGTCCGGCGGCGCATACGGCAGGGGGTATTATGTCGCGCCCACGATCATCGAAAACGTGACGCCCGACATGGAAATCGCGAGGGAGGAAGTCTTCGGCCCGGTGCTGGTTCTGTTTCGTGCCGCGTCATACGAAGATGCAATCGGCATGCTCAACGATTCCACCCTCGCGCTTTCGGCGTCGCTGTTTACCCGCGACGTTAACCGGGCGTTTTCGTTCTTCGACGACGCCGAGGCGGGCGTTTGCTACATCAACGCGCCGACGTTCGGCTCGGAGCCGCATATGCCGTTCGGCGGCGTGAAGCAGTCGGGGCTGGGCTACCGCGAAGCGGGCTGGGCCGCGATAGAGGCGTTTTCCGAGGTGAAAACATTGTATGTGGATTACAGCGCGAGGATTCAGAACGTGCAGTTTGTGGAAGAGGCAAAACTCCCCCCGGCTTTGCCACGGGGGCGGAAGATTGAGTTAGAGAACTCCCCCCGGCTTTGCCACGGGGGCGGAAGATTGAGTTAGAGAACTCCCCCCGGCTTTGCCACCCCCCTCAATGAGGGGGGCTGGGGGGAGTTGATCAAAGGCGTTGAAAGGATCGAACAAATCATGAACCATATATCCTTCATACCGCGCGCCGAAATATTTCGCGTGCTCGAATCCGGGGCAGCGCGCCACGAAAAGCTGCGGCTGATCGCGGACATCTGCCGCATCAACGCTCTTTCGTCCATAAAGCTGGCCGGTTCGGGCCATATCGGAAGCAGCCTTAGCTCGATGGACATCTTCGTGTTTCTCTACTTCGAGGAGATGAACCTGCTGAGGCTTGGCGTAACGCATCCGGGCCGCGATGTTTTCTACTCGTCGAAGGGCCACGACTGCCCAGGCCAGTATGCCGTGATGGCCGCCGCCGGAATGATCGACGATGAAAAACTTCAGCAACTCAGGCGGCTTGGCGGACTTGAAGGCCATCCCGAAGTGACCACGCCCGGCATCGAGGCCAACACCGGCTCGCTCGGCATGGGCATCTCGAAGGGCAAGGGCATTGCTATTGCGAAACGCCTGCGCGGCGACGGCGGCAGGGTGATAGTGCTTACCGGCGACGGCGAGCTCCAGGAAGGCCAGATTTGGGAATCGCTCCAGTCGTCGGCGCATCACGGCATCGACAACCTCTGGGCGATAGTTGACGCGAACAAGGTTCAGACCGACAGGCCGGTCTGCGACGTGCTGGAGCTGAAGAACCTTGAGGCGAAGGTACGGGATTTCGGCTGGACGGTTGCCCGATGCGACGGCCACGATTTCAGCGCCCTCGATGCCGCGTTCCGCCTGCTTAAAAACGCTTCCGGGCCGAAGATGATAATCGCCGACACGGTAAAGGGCAAGGGCGTGTCGTTCATGGAGACTATTGACGGCGGCCTGTACAAATGGCACTCCGGCGCGCCGGATGACGATTCATATGAACGGGCCATCAACGAAATATCGGGCCGCCTGCATGCGGCGTTCGACACGCTGGGCATCAGCAAGCCGGTATTCAGGCCGGCAAATCCGGCAATTTCAACGGCTTATCCCGTATCGACGGAGCGCGTTGTTGCGGCATACGGCGAGGCGCTGCTTGAGCTTGGCAAAAGGCGCGAAGACATCGTGGCGCTGAACGCCGATCTGTCCGCCGACTGCGGAACCCGCCCGTTCGAGGCGGCGTTTCCCGGCAGGTTCATCGAATGCGGCATATCGGAACAGGATATGGTTTCGACTGCCGGCGGCCTTGCGCTTTCGGGCTTTCTGCCCATCGTTCACTCGTTTTCGGTCTTTCTTGCCTCGCGGGCAAACGAGCAGATATACGCAAACGCCACCGAAAACACAAAGATCATCTATGTCTGCAACTACGCCGGGGTGCTTCCGGCTGGCGCGGGCCGCTCGCATCAGGGCGTGCGCGACGCCTCGCTCTTTGGCGCGCTTCCAAACTGCGTGATCGCCGAGCCGTGCTGCGCCGACGAGACGAAACAGCTTATCGAGTGGTGCGCGGATGAGGCGAAGGAAAACTGCATGATCCGGCTTTCGATATTCTCATCGCCGGGGCCGGTAAAACTGCCTGATGATTACCGGCTGACCGCCGGGCGCGGCGTAATGCTTCGTGACGGCGGCGACGGCGTAATTTTCGTATACGGGCCGGTTATGGTTTTCGAAGCGGTGAAGGCTGCTGAACTGCTTGCGAATAAAGGCTTTTCGCTTCGAGTGGTGAACATGCCGTGGCTGAACCGCATAGATGCCGGATGGCTTGCGGAAGCGGTTTCCGGCTGCCGCGCGGTGTTTGCGCTGGACAATCACAGCCCGCATGGCGGCCTTGGCGACAGTCTTCTCAATGCCTTGAGCGAGACCAGCCTGATTCAGTCACGCACTTTCCGCAAGCTGGCGGTGGATGATTACCCGGTTTGCGGACTTCCGGCTGAGGTACTCGCTCATCACCACCTCGACGCGGAAGGCATCGCGGCGAGTGTGGCTGCTGCTACCACAGAGGGCTTAAGCCCTCTGTTGACATCATCATGAACATCCTGGCGCTCATACCGGCTCGCGCCGGATCGAAGCGGGTTCCCGGAAAGAACATCCGCGAGCTTGGCGGAAAACCCTTGATCGCCTGGACGATCGAGGCGGCGCGGGCTTCCCGCTATGTGACGCGAGTAATCGTTTCGACCGACTCCGAGGACATTGCGGCGGCGGCGCGAGCGCACGGCGCTGAGGTTCCGTTCATGCGGCCCGAAAGTCTGGCGGGCGCGGATTCCACAGAGATGGAGTTTCTGGAACATGCGCTAGACTGGCTTCAAAACAACGAAAACTACATTCCCGATCTGATCGTGCTTCTGTATCCGACTTCGCCGTTCAGGCGCGCGGAATCCATCGATGGCGCTATCGAGGCGATGATGGCGCATCCGGAGGCGGATTCGCTTCGTTCCGCGCGGAAATGCACGGAGCATCCGTACAAGATGTGGGTGCGCCACGGCGAATACCTGAAACCGTTTATCAATGCAGGGAATTCGGCCACGCATACGCTCTCGTATCATCTGCTGCCGGAGGTTTTTATTCAGAACGCGAGCATCTACATCTACAGGCCGACGGTGATACGCGAAAAGCGAACGCCGGTTGGCGAAATTGTTGTGCCGTTTATCATGGACGCGGAGGAATCGGTGGATATAAACAATCCCCACGATTTCATGCTGGCCGAAATCCTGCTCGAAAGACGAAAGGAGCCGCCTGAAGCGCGGTAAACAACATGCAAGACGAACCGAACATTGCCAGGCTGGATTTTCCCGACCGCGATCTTTTCATAACCGTTGATTCGCAGTATGAAAAGACCTTCCGCGCCCATGCGTGCGCCAAGGAGCCATGCACCGCGGACTGGATAAGGCAGACCGCTCACAAGGGCGTGTTCTACGATGTGGGCGCGAACGTCGGCTCATACTCGCTTATCGCCGCGTCGCTGATGAGCGGCGAAACCGACCGGGTGGTTGCGTTCGAACCGGCCTACCCGAATTTCTTCAAGCTGAGCGAAAACATGCTTTTAAACAGGCTTTCCGGAAGAATCATTCCGCTGAGCGTGGCGCTGTCGTCAAGCGATCACATGGGCATGATGGGGCTGTCGAGCACCGACTTCGGCTCCACGCACGGCAACATCCGTTCGGGAGTGAAACACAGCGTTGCGGTTCTGTACTCCACGCTCGATCATCTTGTGGAGCATTACGGGCTGCCGTTTCCGAATCACATGAAAATCGATGTGGATGGTGGCGAGATGGACGTGGTTGCGGGCGGCAGGCGCACATTCAGGGATCCGAGGCTTCAGACCGTCATGATCGAGATTGACGAGTCCGATCCGGGAGCGGCATCCGCAGTGAACGGATTCATGCTCGAAGCCGGTTTTGCGGTTGCCGAGCGTTACAGCCTTATGAGCAAAGGTCTCAAGAACGTGCTTTTCGTGCGTTGAAAGGAATCGAATGAGCTATCTTGCCAATCTGGAAACAGCAGTCACCTACATCAACGCCAAGCTGACCGACAGGGCGCAGGAGAGTCTTTTCAAGGCGCTTGCGGGCGTGCCGGACGAGGACAAGCGGGCCGACAACCCGGTTTACCTGCGGATTCTGGCGCTTCTGGGCAAGACGCATTTCGAACGAAACGATCCGGGCGGCGCTCTGAAATACGTTCAGGAGGGCCTGGCGCTCAGGCCGAACCATCCGGATTTCCTCTTCATGAACATTCTCCACATGTGGGGGCAGGGGCGGCACGAGGAGATGTTCAGCGCCGTAATCACTTACATCGCGGCGCTGGTCACCGGCGGCGCGGAAGGCCTTGCCTGCGACTTCGCGAACGAGGCAACACTCGAAGAGCTGTTTAAAACGCTAGTTCCGAAATCGTACAGGAAATCCGCTGGCAAGGCCGAGATGAAGGCGGTGGTAGAAAAAATGCTTGCGGCCACAAACAGCCCGCTTTTCGGACGGGTATGCGGCATCATGAATGAAATCGACGCGGAGGCAGAGGATGCCGGACAGGCCGGAAAAAATGAGCAAGAGGCTTAAAATCCTGATGCCGGTGGGGCCGAAAGAACTGGCCTCGACCGACGGGCGGATGCTGAACATGGTTGGCGCGCTTGCAAAGGCAGGTCATTCGGTTGATCTGCTGTCTTATGAAGACGACCTTGTCGGCAAGGCGCGGGAGAAGCTCGGCAACACGGAAGGCGCGCGCGTGCTGACGCACAAATCGGAAGACCGCTTCTGGAGCATGATGCACCGCGACAACTTCGCCAGAACCTTCATCAAGCTCTATCACGACATCGAGGTTCCCGGAACCGATTTCAAGTTCTGGAAACAGGTGGGCTTCGACGACTTCCTCTGGAACGTGAACGTGAACCTGTTCCCGCGAATCACCGAAAAATACGATCTGGTGCTTATGCCGGTTCCGTCCACCGAGGAGTCGGGCTCGTCGAAGAACGATGTTTTCATAACCAACGTGGTCTATTACGCGAAGGAACACAAGGTTCCGATTGCGGGCTACCAGCTTTTCCCGGTGTACGACGCCCCGATTGTCTTCTGGCGGCTGTTCGATTATCTGATAGCGCGCGACGATTTCGAGCGCGAATATGTGGGACGGTGCGGATTCAGCCCGGAGAAGGTCTTCGTTGTGGACGACTTCATTGACGCATACGCGATGGGAACCGTTGAAGACTCGTACAAGAACATGCTTTTCGGCGAGCACAAGTTCGATTTCGCGCCCGGCAGGCTGGTTGTCACGGTTGTGAACAATCCGCGTAACAGGCCGCAGTTAAACGAGATTTTCGAGACCATCGGAAGCGCGAAGTTCGAAAAGGAGCTGATATTCTGCTTCGTGAACTTCGCGGTGCGCGAATATCACGAAAACGAACTGTTCGAGGTCATGCTGCGCCCGGCGCTCGAAAAAAGCCTGAAAAAGTTCTTTGTGGTGCAGGCTGGCGGCATCGTCAAGGCGCTCATGTTCAGCGACGTGATTATCTCTACCACCCACATCGTTCCGCTGGAATTCGCCGCAAGATACGGCAAGGCCGGAGTTGTCTACAATCCGCTTCGCGAAAGCCCGCCGATCTCGCGCGGCGTGTCGTTCGTGCAGACGCGGCAGGAACTGGCGCGGATTCTGGAGGATGCCAACGAAAGAAGGAGCAAGGCCGTCACGCTCTCCGGCGCTGTTGAAAGGATAATGAAACATGCATCTCAAGGGTAAGAAAATAGCCTGTTTCGTGGCGCTTCCACATCATACGCGGTTTCTCTGGCCGATCACCGGTCTGGCCGAAAAAAGCGGCGCGAAGATCGTTTTCTTCACAACGCTTGCCGACTTTCCCTACGAGATGGATCTGATTCGGCGCGGCAAGGAATGCCGCCTGCTCCAGAGTTATGCCACGCCGGAAACGCGGCGGCGCATCGAGGAGATGAACGTGGCCTTCTTCGACAAATGGGTGAACCGGTGCTTCGACTGGGACGGTCTTCGCCACTGGCCGTTCGTGATGCAGTCCTCGCTCATCCCGAACGGTTTTGAGGACTACGTGTTGCTGGAGGAGTTCATCGCAAGGGAGAAGCCCGACATGTTTCTGGCCCTCCACGAGCGAAACCGCTGGGGCAAGATCATCGGGCATCTGTCGGCCAGGCACGGCGTTCCGTATGTCACCCTTCAGGAGGGCGATTGCTACGAAGACAGGCTCAGCTTCAGCGCGCATACGGAATATTCGACCGCGCTTCTTCTCTGGGGCAACGGCACGGTGAACCTGCTTGCCAAAATGAAGTCGGCTCCGGAGAAGTTCGTGCTTACAGGCAACACCCATCTGGCCGAGGTGAAGCGCTCGATGCGCGATCCGGCCATAGTTGCGCAGATCAAAAAAGACCTGAACATTCCCAAGGGCAAGAAAGTGGTGCTCTTTCTTGTGGGCATCCAGTGGGGCGTTATTCAGGCGCTGAAGTTTTGGGAGGACTTGATTCGTCCGCTCGAAGCCCCCGACGTTGTGCCGGTCTTCAAATGGCATCCGAAGGTTTCGTTCCAGAGCTACAAGGAAGCTACCGAGGCGATGTTTCTTGAACACTTCCCCGAATGCCGGGTGACGCAGACCTACGATCCGTACAAGCTGCTTCAGATGGCCGATTATTGCGTGACGCTTGGCAAGACCACGCTCGCGGTTGAGGCGCTTTCGTTTGGAAAACCGCTATTCTCGCTTCCGGGAACCGACGGCGCGCCGGATCATTATTACGATCAGGGCATCGCGCAGAGCGTCTGGCCGATTGGCGACTGGAGCGCGCTGCGGAAAACGATCGAGCATGGCGTTCCGGAAGACCACGCAACGCATGTGCGCGAATTCACAAGCGACTGTTTCCACCGGATTAACGACGTTGCGCCTGAAAGGGCAGTCGAGGTGATGAAACACATTTTCAGCGTGAGAGCCAATGACGACGCAGTAGCGCCAGTTTCCAATGCCGAAGCCGTTTCAGGCAGAACGAGCTTCATCGTGCCGTCCGGCGACGACGTCGAGGCGCTTCTTGCCACGCTCACGTCGCTTTCCGAAAACGTGAAGCTGCCCGACTGGGAAACGGTGATTGTCGTGAACAATCCGGACATCCTGGCTCTTATGTCCGGCGTAACCGGCGATGTTCGGGTTGTCGAGGCGCATGAGCGTTCGCTGGCCGCCTTGTGGCGGAAGGGAGCCGGGGCCGCGCTTGGCGATGTCTTCGTGTTCATCAGGCCGGGCGTTCTGTACTACAAAGACGAGGGGTTCATCGAGGCGGCCAGAACCGGCGTCGCCGGGATGCCGATAAAGAACCCGGACATGTCGCCATACGCCATGGGCCTGACCTTCGACTTCAACCATGTGCCGCGAAGAATCACCAACGCGGAAACGCCGCAGGAAAAACGGGTTGCCGCTGGCGGCGGAATCGTTGGCGTGTCGCGGAAAATCTACGAGAAATCAGGCGGTTTCGATGCCCGCATCGACGACCGCA
The DNA here is from genome assembly GCA_016212095.1 of Nitrospirota bacterium. Classification (GTDB taxonomy): domain Bacteria; phylum Nitrospirota; class Thermodesulfovibrionia; order SZUA-242; family SZUA-242; genus JACRHH01. Next base: position 17,532 of record JACRHH010000026.1, on the reverse strand, counting down.
TGGCCGAGGCCGATCTGTCGCTATCGGCAAGGGAAGCCGGTTTCCCGGCGCTGTTCGCCGAAAAAAGCCTCGCGTTTGCGTTCAGGGAAACATTCGCCGGGACGCCCGCCGGAAGCCCGCCGCCGGAATATGAATGGAAGGGCCGAATAGCGTTTTTCGCCAAATGGACGGGCAAGCTGCCGAAGGATGACGATTATGTGACGTTCGCGGGGGATTTGTTGAAGACTTAAATCCCGGCAATCCTTTGTCTGCCGTCATGCGGTCAGGGCAAATGACCGGGTTTTCTGTTCGATTGACTCGATCAGTTCCTGGATTGCGTCAACCTCTCTCTCCTCGAAATATGGCTCGCCGCACTGGGAACATACCCATGCCGGAATATTGTCCAGCGTCAGATGACAGCCATTTCTATCAATATGAAAAGGCGTTGCATCCTTTTTCATCTCGCCCCGGCAATACATGCATTTCATAGCTTTCTCCTCGTTCTGAATCCATTGCACCAGCAATTTTCATCGGGAACATAGGCCGTGATTATGGCCAGGTAATCCTCCTTTGGAGCGCAGACAACATGAATTGCACGGGCGGATTTCCCGTAACCAAGTATAAGGCAACTGTGCCCTCTGGCGTCTTCCGGATAGTTTTCGATGACCTCACCGTGTTCGATTGCCAGCCTGACTTCCGCTGTGGTTATCATGCGATCCGGCCTTTCCATTTGCCGAAGCGCATGAGACAAATATAGCCGCCTTTTTCCGGCAGCCTCACGCACCAACAAAACAATATCATCGTTTCCAGCCATGCCGATATTATGCAATTCGATCAGGTAATAAATTACGCGACCTGATAAATAAGTGGCCGGAAATGAGGAGTTGGTATTGGTTTTGCGTTGGCACGGGCGGACTCAAGCCATGCTTCTTTTGCTTTCAGCACTTCCCGCAAGGCTTCTTCCTCTGTTTTGCCAAAGGCGGAGCAATGCTTCAAGTCGGGGATGTCTGCAATGTATCCCTCGTCTTCATCGCTGTAAAACAGATTAAAGTGATAATCTTTCATGCTTCATCCTCCATTTGAAGATTATACCGTTCCAGTAGCTGAAATAATTGCTTAACCTGATATGGCTTCGCTTTTCCATCAGGAGCAAAGAAGATGAAACATATGACCGACTATGAATCAGACCTTCATGAATGGCTGAAATCCCCGGAGAATGCGGCTGCATATCTGAACGCGGTGCTGGAAGAAGGGGACAAGGCCGCCTTGTTGCCGGCATTGCGGGAAGTGGCGCAGGCAAACGGAGGCATGGCGGCAATTGCGGAAAGATCACACGTAAAACGCGAAAGTCTCTACCAAATGCTTTCCAGGCGAGGCAATCCGGAACTCACCAACCTGTTTAATATCCTGCATGGCATGGGGTTGACCATTACCATACAACCGATGCAAGAGGTTGAGGCATAACGCGCCGGGGAAGCCGAACTGCAAGCCGGAAGCCCGCCTCCGGAATACGAACTGTTTCTACATCTTCCCCTGAAGTGGCCCCCTCAGCGCCCCTTCCGCCCCGCCACCGCGTCGAAATTCAGGATGTCAACGTAATCCCACTCGCGGTAGGCCACGGCGTAAACGCCTTTTCGCGACGCCGCCTTTAGAACGTTTTCCGGAAACAGAATGCCGCCGAACATCGGAATAACCGTTTTGCCCGCGTATTCCGGATAGAATTCCGTAAACCGCGCCGCCTTTTCGATGATTTCCCGCACATGTTCCGACTTTGGGCTGGACTTTACCTCGATCATGAATACATTGTCGGCGCAGGAAACCACCAGATCGACCTCGAAATCCTCGCCGCCCTTGCGCCTGAGGTTGCGAACGCTCAGGGCCGAGGGCTCGCAATTGAAGTATTTTGAGATCACGGGCCGCACCGCAGGGGCGATCAGGTCTTCCTCCAGCGTTCCCATCTTCTTTGCGAGATAGGCCCACTGCTTGTTCATCTCGCGGCGATCCTGACGGGTTTCGTCCCTGAACGAGGACATCTCGTCCTTGAACACCCCCATCTCGTCCTTGAACACCCCCATCTCGTCCTTGAAAAGCGCCATTTCTTCCTTGAAACCACGCATCTCGTCCTTGAACGCGGACATCTCGTCCTTGAACGCGGACATTTCGTGTTCAAGCCGCCTCAAGGACACGTCGCTATGAACGATGAATTGACCGAGTATGCTTTCCAGACTGTCCACTCTTGCTTCAACCGTCGGCATCATATTCCTCCCCCATGGGCTTCAAATCGCAACAATTCATTATCGCATACATGGCCGGTGAAAACGAATGCTACGCGATCAATCCGGCGGGACATCTTATTGACAACGAAAACCGCGCGGTTATGGATGACAAAAGCGGGGTGTGTAGAGTCAGACATGCCAAATCCATCTTTTCATACTATACTTGTGGGCAAATGCCCGTGCGCAAACGCATTCTCATAGTCGATGACGAACCCGATCTGCTGGAGCTTGTTTCATACACGCTCCGGAAGGAGGGGCATGAAACCGTAACCGCGCTTGAAGGCATCGGGGCGCTGGAAAAGCTGCGCCGCGACCCGTTCGACCTTCTGATCCTCGACCTCATGCTTCCCGGTATCGGGGGCATCGAGATATGCCGCCGGTTGAGGGATCACCCGCGCACTTCGTCTCTTCCGGTCATCATGCTTACCGCCAAGGGCGATGTTTCCGACAAGGTGGCGGGGTTGAACGTGGGGGCCGACGACTACATGACCAAGCCGTTTTCACCGCGCGAGCTGTCGGCAAGGGTATCGGCCCTGCTGCGCCGGGCCGATGTGTCGAGGGCGGCTGACAATAATCCGGAGGACGAGGCATCCGTGGGGCCGCCTGTTTCGCTTGGCCCTGTTTTAATCGATCCGGCTACATGCAGGGCTGCTTGCGGCGGCGAACTGGTGGAGCTTAGCGCAACCGAGTTCAAGCTTCTTCTCTATCTCGCGCGGCGCAAGGGCAGGGTGTTCAGCCGCGATCAGCTTCTGGATGCGGTCTGGAGCGACGAGGCGTTCGTGGAGCCGCGCACAGTGGATGTGCATATCAGCAGGCTGCGTGCGAAGATCGAGACCGATCCGGCACGGCCCGCGCTCATTCGCACGAGGCGCGGCCTCGGCTATTTTGCGACAGATGAATAGAAAATTAACCTCAGGGATATTCATCGGCACCGTAATCGCGTCGGTTGCGGTTTCGATTGTTGCCGTTGCGATTGCGGTGGTTTACCTGACCGAGGTTGTCGGCGAGTTCCAGATTGCCAACATCAGGGAGAGGCTTGTTGCCGAAACCGGCCTGATTGCGGAGCGCGCATCGGGAATACCGGAACCCGGGTTGGTGGCGCTTGTCGGCGAACTGAAAAAGTTTGAGACGGCCCGCATAACGTTCATCGCATCCGACGGCGTTGTGGCCGCCGATTCCGAGGCTGATCCGGCATCCATGGAAAATCATGCCGGCAGGCCGGAGATTCAGCAGGCCATAATGACCGGCTCAGGCTCTTCCATCCATCAAAGCAGAACCACCGGCGGACGTTTTCTGTATGTGGCGCGAATAATTGGAAATGACAACGGGTTCGTGCGTCTTGCAGCGCCGCTTGACAAGGTTTATGAGAGCGTGGCTGCGATCAGGATCAGGATTATCGTGGCGATGGGCCTGCTCTTCCTTCTTGCCGGAGCGGTTGTGTCGTGGCGGATCTTCGGACTGGAACGCGCCATTGCTGAAATCGACGGCTTCGCCGCCTCGCTGGCAGGCGGCAAGCTTGCAAGCCGTCTGATTCCGGAGGAGGGCGGGCCGCTGTCGGGTATTGCCGGAAGCCTCAACAGCATAGCGACAGGCTTCGACGAGACGACGCGCCGGAACGAAGAGGAAAAGGAACGCCTGAGGATTATCCTTGAAAACATGCCTGAATCGCTTCTCATCATCGATCACGACGGAGTTGTGACGCTTGCGAATCCGGCGGCCATGGACTACTTCGGAAGCTCGACGCTGAAAGGCCATCCGGTTGCTGAAATTGTGCGAAGCCCTGAGTTCTTTGCCCTTATGGACGATGTGCGGCGTTCGCTTCAGCCCGGAGAACGGGAGATCGGCCTGAACCATAACGACGAGCGGATGGCGGCGGCCAAGGTGTCGCCGTTTTTTCATACATCCGGCGAACCTCACGCCTATGTGGCCGTGTTCCACGACATTACCCGCCTGAAAAAACTCGAACAGTCGAGGCGCGACTTCGTTGCGAATGTTTCTCACGAGATCCGGACGCCGGTTGCCGCGATAAGCGGATTTGCCGACACGCTTCTGGACGGCGCCCTGGACGACAGGGAAAACGCGGTGCGGTTTCTGAGGATTGTGAAAACAAACAGCGAGCGCATCAATAATCTGGTTGAAGACCTGCTTACCATATCGACCATAGAGCGCGGCGAGATCGGATTGAAGATCGCTCCGGTTGAGCTTGGGCGGGTGACGGACGGCGTCTTTGCGGCGCTCGAATGCAAGGCGGCGGGCAAGGGAATCGAGCTTGCAAGCGACATCGCGGACGACGCGCGCGAGGTGGCTGCCGACGAATTCAGGCTTGCACAGATTCTCACGAACCTTGTTGAAAACGGCATAAAGTTCACCACAAACGGCGGCGTTACCGTGAGCTCCCGGCGAGGTCATGGCGCGATTGTAATTGCCGTTACGGACACCGGCATGGGAATTTCCCCGCGCCACCTGCCGCGGCTTGGCGAGAGGTTTTACCGCGTGGATGAATCGCGCTCGCGCGAGCTTGGCGGCACGGGGCTTGGGCTTGCGATAGTGAAGCACCTTGTTCGCGCGCACGGCTGGAACATGCGAATTGCAAGCGAGGAGGGGCGGGGAACAAGGGTGGAAGTTACCATTCCTGCCGCAGTAGGCGCCGCAAGCGCAGGATCAGGCGTCTGATTCGTCCCGAATGAACCGCATTATTGCCTCCCTGATGTCGTCGCGGATTGCGCGGACAGCCATCAACATCTTTTCGTGCGGGCCGGTGAGGGCAGACGGATCCGGAAAGCTCCAGTGAATCCGCTTGCCGCCGCCGGGGAAAAACGGGCATCTTTCGGCGCTTGCGTCATCGCACACGGTAATCACGTAGTCGAAGCCGATTCCATTATTGATGAATTCGGAAACGCCTTTTGTCCTGTTGCGCGATATGTCAATTCCGGCCTCGGACATCGCCTCGACCACAACCGGATTGAGCGTGCCTGGCTCAAGACCGGCGCTTGAGGCCTCGAACGCGCCATCCGACAGACAGTTAAGAAAAGCCTCCGCCATCTGGCTTCTGGCGCTGTTGTGAATGCATACAAAGAGAACCTTTCCTGGTCTGGCCATCATGGCTGAACCTCCGAATCGATCGACCGCATGAAATACCTGCGCTGAAGCCATAGCGACACGTTTACCAGCCAGATCATGACCGGAACCTCCACCAGCGGGCCGATTACAGCCGCAAAGGCGGCGCCGGAGTTCAGCCCAAAGACCGCCACGGTCACGGCTATCGCAAGCTCGAAGTTGTTGCTGGCCGCAGTAAAGGCAAGCGTTGCCGTTACCGGATAACCGGCTCCAGACTTCCTGCCGATGAAAAAGGAGGCAAGAAACATCACGATGAAATAGATGACAAGCGGAACCGCGATCCTGACGACATCCAGCGGGAGTGTCAGAATGAGATTGCCCTTCAGGCTGAACATCACAACAATGGTGAAAAGAAGAGCTGCAAGAGTTAACGGGTTTATCAGCGGCAGGAATTTCGCCTCGTACCATTCCCGCCCGCGCGCCCTGATGAGGATGAATCGCGTAAGGATTCCGGCGATAAAAGGCATCCCAAGATAGATGAACACGCTTTCTGCAATCTGGCCGATGCCGACCTCGACCATGCGTCCCTGAAGACCGAATGCCGTAGGCAGAATCGTGATGAACAGCCAGGCATACAGGCTGTAAAAAAGAACCTGAAATACGCTGTTTATAGCCACGAGTCCGGCGGCATATTCCGTATCGCCGCCGGCAAGCCTGTTCCAGACGATAACCATTGCGATGCAGCGGGCAAGCCCGGTCATTATCAGCCCGGCCATGTAGTCGGGATGGCCGTGCAGAAACAGGACGGCAAGCAGGAACATCAGCGCCGGGCCGATCACCCAGTTCTGAAGAAGCGAGAGCATCAAAACCCTTGTGTTTCTGAACACATCGCCCATCTTCTCGTAACGAACCCTTGCAAACTGCGGATACAGCATCAGTATCAGTCCCAGCGCAATCGGAATGTTTGTGGTTCCAACGCTGAAACGGTTGACGAACGATTCAACTCCGGGCACGAAAGCGCCCGCCGCCACTCCGGCTAGCATCGCGGCAAATATCCACAGTGTGAGATGACGGTCGAGAAACGAAAGCCTCCCGGAAACGGATTCAGTCATGCAGCCTCCATATTGGAACGGGTTCCTGTATCCGGATTAACGGATATGCAGTTCCGAAAAAAATCATCCGCACCGTGGTTTTCTCGCCGTCACCACGCCAAGCCGCGTAATATCGGCGGCAACGGCAGGCAGCACCGGAAGATACTCTTCAAGGACGGCGGCAAGCGGTTTGAGCACTCCGGAAGAAGCGCCATCATCCCTAAGCTTGTAATATATCCATACTCCTTCGCGCCTGTCATCGAGCCATCCGGCGTTTTTCAGGTTCGACAGATGCCTCGATACGGTTGACTGCGGAAGCTGGAGCGCCTCCGTTATTTCGCAGACGCAAAGCTCGCCGGAGGCCAGCAGGAGCGCCATTATTCGAATCCGGGTTTCATCGGCCAAGGCTTTGAACAGACGCGTTGTGTTTCTCATGGCGAAAGAATATATCCGGATAAGCGGATATGTCAAGCGGCCAGCTGTTCGTGCCGGACTGTAATATTTCCGTAACATTGAACGTGTACCGTATATCTGCCGCCTGAATTGGCGGCGCAATACAATCCATATGGAGGATGCAGTCATGAAGATTGCGCGAATGCTTCTTGCGGCGATTGTCGCCGCCGTATTTTTAAGTCCGTCCGGCGGCAACGCCGCCGAAACCTTGAACGGCGCGGGAGCGTCGTTTCCCTATCCGCTCTACTCGTCGTGGGCGTTCGATTACAACAAGGCATTCGGCATTCAGTTGAACTACCAGTCTATCGGCTCAGGCGGCGGCGTAAAGCAGATAGTAAGCCGCACCGTTGACTTCGGCGCTTCCGACGATCCGACAACAACCGATGCGCTCGCCAAGGACAGCCTGCTTCAGTTCCCCGCGGTAATCGGCGGTGTTGTGCCGGTTGTGAATGTTCCGGGCATAAAACCCGGCACGCTGAAGCTCGACTCCAACACCCTCTGCCAGATATTCATGACCGGCATAAGAAGCTGGAACGACCCGGCGATTGCCGCGCTGAACCCCGGCGTGAAGCTCCCCGACTCCAGAATAATCGTTGTTCACAGGTCTGATGGCTCAGGAACCACAGCGATTTTCACAGAATATCTGGCAACCACCTGTTCGGAATGGAAAAACAAGGTCGGCGCCGGCAAGGCTGTTGCATGGCCCACCGGAATCGGCGGCAAGGGCAACGAGGGTGTTGCAAGCTATGTGGCCAAGACCGAGGGCGGGCTTGGATATGTCGAGTTCGCATACGCGAAGCAGAACAAAATGTCGCATGTTCTGCTGAAAAACCAGGCAGGGAATTTTGTCGAGCCGTCGGATGCAACCTTCAGGGATGCCGCAGCATCGGGCAACTTCGATCCTGCGAAACATTTCCATGCGTGGCTTGTTAACGCGCCCGGAAAGAACTCATGGCCGATAGCGGGCGCAACGTTCATACTTCTTGCGAAGGAGAAAGCGGACGTAAACAAAAAGGTGGCTAAATTCTTCGACTGGGCCTTCAAAAACGGCGACAAGCAGGCGGAGAAACTCACCTATGTTCCGCTGCCCGACGCGCTGAAGGCAAAGGTTCGGGATTACTGGAAGAAGAACGGGATTTATTGATTGCGTTCGAATAGCGGCGGCTTGCGCGGCGGAGGCTGATCCCCTTCGCCGCGCCTCGTTAGAATCATAATTATTGGGTTTGCGTAGCGTGAGTGGAAACTAGTGGGTTCTTAATAAGCAATATGATTGCCTCATGCATTAATTTGTCGTGAAGAAACTTCGTTTCGACTTTTTGATACCCCTCTTTCTGTGCACGAATAATGGCGGTAAATTTACTTGGCGCTGTAACGTCACCAATGTTAAAGAACCCCTCGCTATTAGTAGTCTGGCTTCTTTGCCATATAGTATCTTCTGCCAATTCCTTTTTACCGTAATCCCCGCCGTGAAAAACTGTGACTTTTGCTCCGACTATTGGCGTAACGTCAAGAAAATCAAATGGCACCTGTTTATCAACGATGATTTTCTCAGCAGCATTTCGCGGCGGATTGTTCCATTCATACACTGTACCTTTCACAGCAATGTATCCATCACAGCCTGCGAGTGCAGTAATCATTACTGTTATCCAGAGATGACGCAATTTCATTGTATCTCCTGACTAACCAGATTATTAGCTAGTTCCTGAACCACTCAATTGAGGAGTTCAGGCGGAACTGTCCAAGGAGAGGCGGGGCTATTTCCTGCCTTTCCCTCCCTTACCTTTGTCGCGATCGTGTTTCCCCGTGTCTTGTCCATGTCCGTCTCCGTTTGCCTTGCCCTTTGACAGCTTGCCTCTTTTCAATTCGTGAAAGTTTTTTGATCCGGGTTTTATGCCTAGATTTTTGGCGATTACACCCCAACCCTTGTTTTTATTCGTTTTGTACTCTTTAAGAACGGTGTCAACGGGTTTTCCCGTCAGTTCCGCCAATCGAAGACACATGTAGGCATCGGCAGGCTTTTCGACGTTGCTTATCAGGACATCTATTTTGGGAGTGGGTGTGCCGAATGCGGCTCCAAGCTGAACTTTAAAATCTCCGATGTTGCCTTCGGCCTGAACATCGAGGCTTTTAATGAAATCATCAAGGCCGGTCTCGGCGTATGCATTGACGGACAGGGCAAAGATGGCGATTGCAATAAGTGCGAGTTTTGTGAAATGTTTCATCATGACCTCCGGTTTGAACCGTTGCAACAGAATACGAAAATTTTATTACATAAAATCCTGAATGCAAGCCTGATCCGGCAGCCTCGTCACGGTTGCCCATTCCGCTGTCTGTAACATTCATGTAACAATCCCCGTGTAATATTTCCGTCTATGCCTATGATCCGGGAACGAATGACAGCGCTTCTCAAGGGGCGGTCGCCCATTGACCTTGTTTTCGCGTCGATGACAGCCCTCGCCGCGTTCACGGTCTGCCTGATAATGCTTGGCGTATTCGTGTCGCTTGTTCGCGAGTCGTCGCTTTCCATAAACAAATTCGGCGCGTTTTCGTTCATGTTTTCATCGGACTGGGATCCGGTGAAGGAACTCTTTGGCGCTGCGGCCAGCATATTCGGAACAGCCGTGACAACCGCGCTGGCGCTTTTTTTCGCTGTGCCGATAGGCATTGGCATCGCCGTCTTCGTCACCGAAATCGCTCCTGATTCCCTCAAGGGAACCATCGGCGCGGCTATCGAGCTTCTGGCCGCCATCCCAAGCATCGTTTACGGCATGTGGGGCCTGTTCACGCTTGCGCCGCTTATGGGGAAAACGGTTGAGCCGTTCATGCAGAAGATTTTCGGCGGAATTCCCGTTGTTGGCCATCTGTTTTCCGGAAACACCACCGGCATCGACATGTTCACGTCGAGCGTGGTGCTGAGCATAATGGTGGTTCCGTTCATCGCCAGCGTGTCGCGCGATTCCTTCAACCAGACGCCGTCCATCCTCAAGGAATCGGCCTACGGCGTGGGCGCAACCAGGTGGGAGGTTATCCGCGACGTGGTGATTCCGTACTCGAAGCGCGGCGTTTTCGGCGGCGCGGTGCTGTCGCTTGGCCGCGCTCTGGGCGAGACGATGGCTGTGGCGTTCGTGCTTGGAAACAGCAAGCGGATTTCGCTCTCGCTCTTCGACGCGGCATCGACCATCACGGTCACGCTTGCAAACGAATTCACCGAGGCCGACACAGACATGTACCTTTCCGCCCTGTACCATCTGGCGCTTATTCTCTTTACGCTCAGTTTCATAACGCTTGCCGTCGCCAAATTCTTCATCAACAGAAAAACCGAGGAGCACGACCGATGACCCGGATGCGGAGCCGCAAGCTTCAAAGCGCGATTGCTCTCACCCTTAGCGGCATGGCCGCGCTTTTTGGCCTGTTCTGGCTTGGGTTCATCCTTTGGGATGTTCTGAAGCACGGAACCGCGGCAGTGAACTGGGCGCTTTTCACCGAGGATCCGGTTCCGCCCGGAACCGAAGGCGGCGGCCTGCGGAACGCGTTCGTGGGCCAGCTCATGATTACAGGAACCGCCACGCTGATCGGCGTGCCGATGGGCGTGCTTGGCGGCACGTTTCTGGCAGAATACGCGCGCGGCAGGGCGATTTCGCGGTTCATCAGCATTCTGGCCGACATCATGGTCAGCGTGCCGTCGATTGTTATCGGCACGTTCGTTTACGCCGTGATGGTGAAGCCGGTGAAGCATTTCAGCGGCTGGGCCGGAGCCGTGGCGCTTGCGATGATAATGATTCCGGTTGTGATGCGGACAACCGAGGACATGCTTTCGCTTGTTCCGTGGCGCTTGCGCGAGGCGGCGTTCGCGCTTGGCGCGCCGTATTACAAGGTTATCGTGCAGGTGGTTTACCGGCAGGCGTCGGTTGGCGTCTTTACCGGCATACTGCTTTCGATTGCGCGTGTGGCGGGCGAAACCGCGCCGCTTTTGTTTACGTCGTTCAACAACGCCTTCTTCGCAACCGACATGGGCAAGCCTATTGCGTCGCTCACTGTCACCGTGTTTCAGTACGCGACGGGGCCGTTCGACGAATGGAAGGCGCAGGCCTGGGCCGCGTCGCTTGTGATCACGATTTTTATTCTTGCCATAACCATCATCGGACGGGGTATCATACGCTGGAAGTACGGAAATAAATGAACAACGGCAATGAAATCGAAATCGAGGTGAAGAACCTCAATTTTTACTATTCCGGCGGCGTTCACGCGTTGAAAGGCATCTCGCTTGCGGTTAGACGCAACTCGATAAACGCGTTCATCGGGCCGTCGGGCTGCGGCAAGACAACGCTTCTGCGCTGTTTCAACCGTATGCACGACCTCTATCCGGGAAACCGCTACGAGGGCGAGATCATATTCCAGGGCCGAAACATTCTGGGCGGCGACATAGATTTGATAGATCTTCGAAGCCGCGTGGGCATGGTCTTCCAGAAGCCCACGCCGTTTCCGATGAGCATATTCGAAAACGTGGCCTACGGCCTGAGACTTCGCGGAATAAAGAAACGCGCCGATCTTTCGGAGCGCGTCGAGCGCGCGCTTCATCACTCGGCCCTCTGGGACGAGGTGAAGGACAAGCTAAACGAAAGCGCCTATCGCCTCTCCGGCGGCCAGCAGCAGAGGCTTGTCATCGCGCGTGCGCTTGCCGTGGAGCCGGAGGTGTTGCTTTTCGACGAGCCCACTTCGGCGCTCGACCCGATCTCGACAGCAAAGATCGAGGAGCTTGTGGTTGAGCTGAAGAAGGCGGTCACGATCATCATCGTCACCCACAACATGCAGCAGGCGGCCCGCGTGTCGGACACGTCCGGATTCTTCATGCTCGGCGAACTCATCGAGATAGACAGCACCGACAGGATTTTCACAACACCCTCGAACAAGCTTACCGAGGACTACATCACAGGAAGGTTTGGCTGATGATAAGAAGCAGGGAGCTTGCAAAGCTAAGGGACATGCTCATCCGGATGGGAGTTCTGGTTGAGGCCTCGATCAAGGATTCCGTGCGTTCGCTGGTGAACCGCGATTCCGAACTCGCCCGCCGGGTGATCGATCACGATCACGAAATAAACAGCCTCGACGTTCAGATCGATGAAGAGTGCATAAAGGTGCTGGCGCTCACGCAGCCGATGGCGTCCGATCTGCGGTTCATCACAACGGCGCTCAAGATCACGGCGGATCTCGAACGCATCGGCGACAATTCGGTGAACATCGCCGAACGCGCGCTTGAACTGAACACCGAGCCGCTGCTGAAGCCATACGTGGATATTCCGCACATGGGAAGCATAGCCCAGGGCATGGTCAGGGACGCCATCGACGCCTTCGTGAACGGCGACAAGAAGCTGGCGCTCGATGTGATAATGCGCGACGATGAGGTGGACGACCTGAACGAGATCGTGTTTCAGGAACTGACCGCGATCATGACCCGCGATTCAAGCACGGTGCGGCGGGCGGTCAAGATAAGCTATGTATCGAAATACCTGGAGCGCATCGCCGACCACGCAACGAACATAGCCGAGATGGTAGTGTATCTGATCGAGGGGAAGATCATCCGGCACACCGAGATTCACCGCGAGGGCAGGAAATCTTTTGATGGCGTTTTACCGCAAACAGAATAAACGGAGGCAGGAAGATGTCTGATCTTAAAAAGATGTACAAGACGGTTATGGACGATCATTTCCCGGAGGACATGAAAATATCGTTTGGGGGGCAGGAGCTTCTTTACCGTAAGAAGTCGTGGAAGATTCCCGACGACAAGACTGGCGAGCTGATAGAAAAAGGGCTTCGCTATGGCGAGAATCCGGGGCAGGAGGCGGCGATGTATGAGCTTGTCTCCGGTAATCTGGAGCTTGGCGGCTGCCGGTTCATCGAGCCGGGAAACGGACTTGTGAGCGCGATAACCGAGGAAGACATGATCCGGTCGGGCAAGCATCCGGGCAAGACGAACATGACCGATGTGGACAACGGCCTGAATATCCTTAAATATCTCATGGAAAAACCGTGCGCCGTGATCCTCAAGCACAACAACCCGTGCGGAGCGGCGCAGGCCGCAACGCTGGCCGAGGCTTTCAACCGCGCCAACATGGCGGATCGCATCGCGGCGTTCGGCGGCGCGCTTATCGTGAACCGCCCGATGGACATGGCGACAGCCGAAATGGCGAGCGAAAACTATCTTGAGGTTGTGGCCGCTCCCGATTATGAAGACGGCGCGGTTGAGATTCTGGCCAGGCGAAAAAACCTCCGCATCGTGCGCATCAGCCGCATAGACAGGCTGGCCGAATTCGCTACCCGCCGGTTTGTCGAGTTCAAGAGCCTGATCGACGGCGGCCTGATCGTCCAGCAATCTCCGCTTAACCGCGTGCTGAAAAAATCCGATTTCCTGCCCGCCGAAACCGTTTACAAGGGCGTGACCTACAAAACCGAGAGGATGCCGGACGAACGCGAGTTCGACGACATGCTGTTTGGCTGGTCTGTGGAGCAGGGCATCACCTCGAACTCGGTAATCTACGTGAAGGACGGCGTGACCGTCGGCATCGGAACCGGCGAGCAGGACAGGGTGGGCGTGGCCGAGATTGCTGTCTTTAAGGCCTACACAAAGCACGCCGACGCTCTTTGCTTTAAAAAACACGGAGTTCCGTACAAAACGTTTGAGCTTGAGGCCGCGCAGGGCAAGCGCGACGCGGCTGCGCTTCGTGAGATAGACGAGCAGACGAAACGCGCGAAGGGCGGGTTGATCGGCTCGGTAGCGGTATCTGACGCCTTCTTCCCGTTTAGGGACGGCGTGGATGTCTGCATCGCGCAGGGTGTTTCAGCCATCGTGAATCCGGGCGGTTCCGACCGCGATTTTGAATCGATTCAGGCATGCAACGAGGCCAGCCCGAAGGTGGCGATGGTGTTTACCGGCCAGCGGGCGTTCCGGCACTGATTGCTTTTGCCGCAGGGGCGGTTTGCGAACCGCCCCAATATTTCGCTATTACTTCTTCCAAATTTCGTTATTACTTCTTCCAATCAGGCATCTCAATAACTTCCGGATCGGCTTCAAGCTTCACAGCATAATCAAGAGTTGAGCAGGAGCCGCGCGCTGCCGCATGGAACGCTGCTCTCAGGTTGTTTGCTTTATCGCGATAACCTCGGTTGCGGATTGTATTGATAATTTCACACCCATGTCTGAAGCATGAACGGAATTATTTTATGCTAATCTCATGACATGCAACACATTCGTTTTCGACTGAAGGTTTTCGTTGCCGCGCTTGTCGTGGTGATGCTGCTCGGCACTCTGGGCTTCATGGTTGTTGAAAACCGATCGGCTGTGGACTCGCTCTATTTCATTATCGTGACCGTGGCAACGGTGGGCTATGGCGACGTTCATCCCGTCTCGACCGCCGGAAAGATTCTGACCGTCATTCTCATTGTCACGGGTGTTGGCATATTCCTTGGCGTTGTTGCAAACGCAACCGAGATCATGCTCAGCCGCCGGGAGATGGAGTCGCGTCTGAATAAACTGCATATCGTGATCGGCGTATTTTTCAGCGAAGTGGGCACGCGCCTGCTCGTGCTGTTTTCGGATGCCGATCCGGAGATCGGGAATCTGCGTGAAAAGCTCATTATCAACGGCAACTGGTCGGAAAAGGATTTTCAGGCGATGGACGGCTACCTGAAATCCCACGGATTTCAGGTGCAGGCGGACAGTATCGACATCGAAACGGTGAGAACGCTGCTTTCGCAAAACCGCGACTTTCTTGTGCGCCTGCTCGAAAATCCGTCGGTTCTGGATCATGAAACATTCACGGATCTGCTTCGGGCAGTGTTTCACCTGGCCGAGGAACTGTCGTGCCGGGTGGGATACGACAATCTTCCGCACGATGACACCATGCATCTTGCGGGCGATATGCACCGCGCATACGGACTGCTTCTTCGTCAATGGATAGGCTACATGCGCTATCTGAAAAGCGAGTATCCGTATCTTTTCTCGCTTGCAATGCGCACAAACCCATTCGACCGCTCGGCATCGCCGGTAATAGAACCGTAAAATATTGATAACACCGTTGGGCGCTCTCATGGGGCGCGATCCGGAGCAACTGACGGACTGGATGAGCAACGGCATGAAACCGTGCGAAAGAAACCGGTTGGCGATCGGGAGTTTTTTAACAACAAACAGGCATGACTCGAAATGTTCGTTAGGGGATAGATTTCCTGTTGGCCTCAACGCGTAAGCTTGACGGATGCCGACGGTGAAAGTAGGATAGTTGTAAAGTTGATCAGTTGAATAAGGAGCGCGACATGTCGTTGGTCAAGGTAAAAAACAAGTTTCAGATCGTAATCCCCGATGATGTTCGCAAGAGCCTGAGGGTTGAGATCGGCGATACCCTTGATATTGTTGAGAAAGACGGCGTTCTGATCGTGAAGCCGGTAATTGTGGTGGACAAGGCTCAGGCTTACTTCTGGTCGGAGGAATGGCAGACCGGTGAAAAAGAGGCGGAAGCCGCAAAAAAGGCGGGAGACCTCAAGGAATTCGATGATGCAGCCGGGGCGATCAAGTGGCTAAGAGACTGAGGATTCTCGGAACATTCAAGAAGGATTACTGGAAACTGCCTGATGCCATCAAGGGCAAGGTTGATAAACAGCTTGAATTTCTGCTGGACAATCTCGATCATCCGTCATTGAACCTTCATCCGGTTCGAGGGACAAGCGGCATATGGGAAGGTTACATCGACTATCACTACAGATTCACTTACGAGATGGACGGCGATGTCTATGTCCTCCGCAAGGTTGGAACGCATGACGTGCTCAGGAAGCCATAGCGTGGGTGTCGGCAACAAAATTCATGCCGGGCTTATCCGGACGGCGGGCAGACGCTGAAAACATATTACGACAGTGCGGTTCCACGATATGTCCTCACGCAGCAGAAGGAGGATACAGCGGGGAATTATATTAATTCCTACGAGCATTTTGACGGGCTGGGCCGGTCTGTTCAGACGTTCACGTGCGGCGAATCTGACAAATCAGTAACCACAATGAAATATTACGATGAGATGGGCAGAAACTACCGCATTGACGGGCCATTCTTTGCAGCGTCAACGTGCGATGTAGTTGAGTTTCCAAAGGTGTATCCCACGAATTTTGCCTCCACCCAATTCACATTCGATTACTTCGGCAGAGCATTAACTCAAGACAGGCTTGACGAAACATATGCTCATATCATAACTTCGCGAAGTTATACCGGAGCAACAACCGGGCTGACGACCATGATCACCGATCCGGACGATCGAATTAGGGACGAGATCACGGATCATCTCGGCAGGTTGCATGAAGTTGTGGAGCATGTCGAAAATGATGTCCTGCAACACACGTATTATGACTACAATTCCGCCGGGAAGCTGGTCGAGATAGTTGACAACGCCGGCAATACCACAACAATTTCATACGACGTCATGGGGCGGCAGACCGGCATGTCCGATCCGGCCATGGGTTTATGGAGCTACACGTACGACAGCAACAGCAACCTGCTGACCCAGATCGACGGCAAGAATCAAACAACCACTTTCGGGTATGACGAACTCAACAGGCTCACGACCAAAACCTACAGCACATCGGACACGAACAGCGTAATCTATACCTACGACAAAGCTGGAGTGACAAACGGTGTCGGCAGGCTTGGTTCAATCGACAATACCAGCACAAAATCAGGAGCCAAACCGGGCGTCGTCATTGCCTATAATGAATATGACGCTATGGGGAGGGTAAAGAGCGTTTCGAAGTCGATTGCCGGAAATCCCTTTAGCAACACGCTGTACGAACACGACCTTTCCGGCAAGACAACCAAGCTTACGTATCCGGACGGGTATGCGCTCAAGAACACCTTTTATCCCGGAACCAATCTGCTTCACACGGTTGAAGGGGCGGCGGACGCCAAGACATATGCAACGGTCTCCGGTTATGAGCCGGGCGGCAGGATCGGGCGACTTGAGTTCGGGAACAAGCTGGTTACAACCTTCGACTATGATTACGGCACTGGCAGGCTTTACGAAACTAAAACGCAGAATCCGCTTACGCAAGCCAACGTCCAGTGGCGGAATTATACGTACACCGCAGCTGGCGACATCTGGAGCGTAAAAAACACGCTTGCAAACAATGAATACCAGTACGACTACGACTACCTGCACCGGCTTCGCGGCGAGGTAAGCGCGGACACAACCGCGCTGAACCGCGAGGTTAGTGTTGCAAGCACCTTCGGCACTTCCTTCCCAATCCACGCGCCGAAGTCCGTTACCGTCGGCGGCGCAAGCTACAACTATGCCTACGATGGCAACGGCAATATGACATCCGGGTCCGATTATGCGTCTCCGGGAAGCGTGGTTAACCGGTCAATCACCTACAACGCCGAGAATATGCCGGTTTCCGTCACGCGCGGCAGCGCACTTCCGGTGGAGTTCGTTTATGACGGCCAGAATGTCAGGGCGCGCAAGAGCACGCTCACCGGCGAAACCTATTATTACAACGAGCTTTTTGAGGTGACAAACAGCGCGCCGGTTAAATACGTCTTCGCCGGAAATCTTCGCATCGCAAAGCTGGACGTAAACGGCGCGTACTATTTCCACAAGGATCATCTTGGCAGTTCCACGACGGTAACGAATGAAACCGGAGCGGTT
>JACRHH010000025.1 GCA_016212095.1 Nitrospirota bacterium | reverse complement strand
GCTTGTTCTCGGCCAGCAGCCGTGAAAGCTCCATCTGCTCAGGCGTTACATGCTTGGTTCCCACCCCGGTGAGCTTGCCGCTTTCCGACGCCTTCACCCAATTCCTGAGCGTCTGCTCCACCAAACCCAACTCCTTGCATGCCGCTCCAACCGTCTGCCCTTCCTTCACACGTTTAACCGACAACTCCTTGAACTCAGCCGTGTACTCCCGTTTTGGTATCTTCATAGCCTTCCTTTCAATGATGACTTCTATCTTATTTCACGTCATCCCTGGAAGACTATTTTTCGGGGGAAGGTCAGTTACGTCCACCAATTGCAACGCTGTTGGCTGCTTCATACATTGCAGCATATTTCCCCTCCAATGGCTCCAGTATAATGTGGCCGGAGTTTTTGTCTCTTTTCACAACGGCCCGCTGCGCGGCCATTGTGACCATATTCCCCTTGAATGTTCCATTTATCAGGCTGTTAATGCCGGGGATGTAAGCAAGATCCAACTCGCCGATTTTTTCGATAGTCCAATCCACATCTTTGAATGAGACGTGAAAAAAATTGATTCTTGCACTATAAGTATTACTACTTTCGAAAACGACTCCAAAAATATAGCTTTTGGCATCCCATGCGCCATCGTCTCGAAATGAAGCCTGAAGCAGCCAAGGCTCGCGCTTTAGATCGAATGGAGGAGCATTGCGATACAAAATCCTTGTCAGATCCAGCGGCGTGAGATACTCGTTGACCACACCATTTATATCGTCAATAATGAAAAACTCATATATTTTGGAGGCGCTTTCACCAAGATGCATGCAACTCAGGATATACCGGCCATCATCCAACCTGTCTTCGTCATACCAAGATGAATATCCCCAGCACCCCCCCGTATATTCTGATGGAACGGTATTCTGCAGCTCGTACACCTTCCAGTTCGTATTGTCTGTTGTGCAGCCCTTGAACTGTCCTGCTGTATATGCACAGATACCGTCTTTCCCGTATGTAACCGTTTTCACCACGTGACCCGGAAACGATTGAACGCTTACCTTATGCAGCGTTTCACCATCTTTCCAGAAATGCATTACGACATCCTTAAAATCATGACCAATAATAAAATGTGGATTCCCACCGGAATCGGTAATTCCGGCAGCTTCATACATGCCTGGATGTGTAAAGGGCTGCGGCGGACACCCCATTAATGGCAAAATCAGTACCGATATACAGATTACGGTTATTGCGCGCATTGCTTTTCCCTCGCTAAACGGATTCCCCTCCCTTGGTGGGAGGGGAATTAACACGATCCGCTAATTTACGTTAATTGTAATTCCCGACCAGATAGCCAACGGGTATGCGCGGGCGTCAAAACGGTAATACCGCTTGTCCCCAAACCAATACTCAACCTTCTTTTTTACAACATTGGCAGCGCCCCATGTCGTATGCACATAAAGATAGTGTTCATTTGCTCTCGTACACCAGATATTGTAGCGGTTTTTCTTGGTTCCCAAAACCGGCATGAAGTGATCGCCAGGCCAGCCGGCCTCACCCCATGTATTTACTATTGGAGGCATGTTCTTTCGAACCTGCTCATAGAACCGATCATATAAATCACTATCAGATCCAAGCAAGCTGGCAGGAGCTTCAAGCGGATTAAACTCGGTCATGGACTCGGACGTTTCATTAATTCCAGCCTTTTTCAGCGCCTTGTTAATTCCGTGTACCGCATTCCACAATATAGTGCCGTCATCCTTGTCGTAATACATGCCTGCTGCCAAATCATCAAAAAGTGGTATTCCCCCCTTGTAGCTGACTGGGTAATACCGCAATTTTTTCCCATTACCAGAAGAAGACACTGCATCCCCCTCATAAAAACTTGTTATCCCCTTTCGCCTGCCATGGTAACGAAGAACCATTGTTCCCGACGCCACTGCGCAGCTATTTGAACCTTTCTCATTATGAACAGCGATATACTTCGTCCAGTCGTCATTATCCCCCTCTTTAACCCCTGCAATAAAGTCCAAATCCGTCGAGCTTTCACATTTTGGTATTGTGACTATCCGCTTGATTGCCTTCTTGAGCTTCTTGAAAAATCCCCTCTCCATTGTCTGATTACTGCCATAATACTTCACGCTTCGCGCCGGTTCGCTCTCAACCTCGATTTCAACCTCCTCCGAAACCTCCTCAAGCCCCTTCAGATAGCGCCACTCTTCGGTTCTGAACTCCTCTGGCGACTTTCCGTCGGGAAAAGTGCCGCCGGATGCCGCCGCTCTTGCTTTATTAGCTGTGGCGGCATTTGAAGCTTGCGAAGCGGCGCTTTCCATCTCCTTGATTTTCTTGACTATGCTCTCCCTATCCGCGTCGGTCAGCTCCACAATACCGTCCTTCTCAGTCCCGCCGCCGGCGCTGGAATCACCGTTGACCAGATACGTTCCAATTCGCCCGTTGCCGTCGCTGAAGGTCAGGTAGAAGTTTTCCGCGCCAACGCTCAACGCCTTCGTCACGTAAATATCGGCATGGCCCAATTCACGAAGCTTGTCCAGAACCCTAACCTTGTCGGCGTAATACGGAGCCAAGACGTCGAATTCAACAAGCGTCGAGCCGTAGTCCGCCGAAGCGCCAAGCACAACGCTGTAATAATCGCTTGGATTTATGGTGTTATCCCTGATCTTCCGGAGAAGCGTTTCCTCGTCGAGCTGCTTGTATCCTTTCACGAAAGTAAACAGCGCAACGCTGTTTCTTCCGTCGGCCAGCCCTCTGAACACCTGCGAATGAACCAGCAGAGTGTCGCCGAATTTCTGCTGCGCGGCAAACAAGGCGGCCTTGTAAACGGTGTCGAGATACGTCAGGCGCGTCTTGCCGCTTAACGAAACATTTCCCACTGCGGCGATGCTTCTCGTTACGTCCAGCGCTCCCGAAACTGAGGCATCGCCTCCAACCCTGACCTTACCGACAACGTTCAGGTTCTGGACTTCGATGCTGCCGTCAACCACAAGCGCATCTTCAAACGGGTTGGCGATGTCCACAGTTACCACGCCGGAGGCGTTCAGATCGCCTTTAATAAAAAGCGGAGCCCTGATCGTGAATTTTTCTGTATTAACAGATAGATTGCCCTCAACGATAATCGCCGATCCGGCGCTGAAGCTGTCGCCGCCACGAAAACAAACGACAAAACCAGCAGATTTAGCAGCACGGCCCTTTGCTTCAATTTCATATTGAACCCCTCCCACAATGTAATGTATGCCCCCTCACGGGCTGGAAACTGATTTATTGTTTAATTTGAAACTACGGCGGTGATCTTTGCGGGTATTTAACAGGAGCGGCAGTCGTTTGTCAAACCAGATAATCCGGGCATAACACTTTGTAAATGGGACATTTTTTTGCTATATGTTGCAAGGATGATGCCGGACGCGCCACCAAATAAAAACCCCGCCGAAGCGGGGTTTTTCAAGACGATTGAGTGCTTAAACTCAGTTCACACCCGCAAGCACAGCCGCTTCGGCTTCCAAGAAAACCGGGCCGCCATCGGCTATGTCCACGATAATGCGGGATATGTTCTTGAACCGCCCCTTCAATATCTCCTCCGACAGCGGATCCTCAATCGATTTTTGGATGGCCCGGCGCATGGGGCGCGCACCGTATGTGGGCTGGTAATACTTCTCAAGCAGCCACGACTTCGCCTCGTCGGTAAGCTCGATATTGAGTTCGTGCTCTATGAGCTTGCCGTTTAGTTCGTCAACAAGCAGATCGAGAATGCGGAACAGATGCTCGCGATCAAGCGGATGGAACACCACAACGTCGTCTATGCGGTTCAGGAATTCCGGATTGAACGCGCGCTTCAACTCCGACATCACGCTGTCCTTCATCTTGTCGTACAGCGACACTGCCGTCTGCTTCTGGAAGCCAAGCGGCGAGTTCTTGTCGATGATCCTTGCCCCAAGGTTCGATGTCATGATGATGACCGTGTTGCGGAAATCTATCCGCCTGCCGTAACTATCGGTAAGCTGGCCTTCATCGAGCACCTGCAGCAGGATGTTGAACACATCCGGATGCGCCTTTTCGATCTCGTCCAGCAGGATGACGGAATACGGCCTTCTGCGAACCTTTTCGGTAAGCTGTCCGCCCTCTTCATAGCCAATATATCCCGGAGGCGCGCCGATCATGCGCGAAACATTGAACTTTTCCATGTACTCAGACATGTCAACCTTGATAATGGCGTTGTCGTCGTTGAACAGAAATCCGGCAAGAGCCTTCGCAAGCTCGGTCTTTCCAACGCCGGTTGGGCCGAGGAAAAAGAATGAGCCGATCGGCCTGTTGCGCGATTTCAGCCCCGCGCGAGACCGCCGCACCGCCTTTGCGATGGCAGCGATTGCCTCTTCCTGCGAGACTATTCTGCGATGAAGCTCCTCCTCCATGCGGATAAGCTTCTCCGACTCCTTCTCCTCGATCTTCGAAAGCGGAATTCCGGTCATCTTGGAGACGGTATACGCGATGTCTTCCTCGTCGAGAACCGGAACCTCCTTCTCCTGATTCATGCGCCATTTCTTGTCGATGTCGTCGCGAAGCCTTCGCACGCGGCTCTCTTCAAGCCGCACGGAAGCCGCCTTCTCGAAATCGTGCAGCTTGATGTAGAGGCTCTTTTCCTTCTCGTAGCGCTTCAGGTCGCGGTCGAGATCGCGCAGCTCCGATGGAACCATGTAGCGTTTCAGTTTTATGCGCGCCCCGGTTTCGTCGATAACATCGATGGCCTTGTCCGGCAGGAACCGATCCGTGATGTAGCGGTCGGCGTAGCTTGCCGCCATCTGCATTGCGTCTTCCGATATTCTGATGCGGTGGTGCGCCTCGTATTTGCCGCGAATGCCGCGAAGAATGCCGACGGTCTCCTCAAGGGTTGGCGGCTGGAGATATATCGACTGAAAGCGGCGCTCAAGCGCGCCGTCCTTCTCGATATGCTTCCTGTACTCGGCGGGGGTTGTGGCTCCGATGCACTGAATCTCGCCGCGAGAGAGCGCCGGTTTCAACATGCTGGAGGCATCGATTGATCCCTCAGCCGCGCCCGCGCCCACAAGCGTGTGCAGTTCGTCGATGAAAAGGATAACGTTGTCGGTCTGCACGATCTCCTTCATCACAAGCTTCAGGCGCTCCTCAAACTGTCCGCGATACTTGGTTCCGGCAATCAACGCGCCCAAGTCCAGCGCAACAATGCGGTAGCTTAACAGCCCTTCCGGAACATCGCCGTTTACAACCTTCTGGGCCAGACCTTCCACAATAGCTGTTTTGCCAACGCCCGGCTCGCCGATTATCGCCGGGTTGTTCTTGATGCGGCGCGAAAGAATCTGGAGCACGCGTTCTATCTCGCTGTCGCGCCCGATTACAGGGTCGAGTTTGCCCTCGCGCGCAAGCTTGGTCAGATCGCGCCCGAATTCATCCAGCGCCGGGGTCTGGCTTTTCTTCTCCTTCACCTGCGGCTGACCGCGAAGCGAAAGGTTTATCGCAAGCTGCCTCGCGCCAAGAAGGTTGGCTCCAAGGCTGCGGATTATCTTTCCGGCAATTCCGTCGTCCTCGCGAATAACGCCAAGCAGAAGGTGCTCGCTTCCTATGTAGCTGTGTCCGAGCAGGCGCGCTTCTTCCACGGCAAGCTCAAGAACCTTTTTGGCGCGGGGGGTGAACGGAATGTCGCCGAATGTGAGGATGTTCGAGCCTGTCGGAAGATTCCGCTCGACTTCCATGCGTATCTCCTCAATCGACAGGCCCATCTTTTTAAGAATCGCAACGGGAAGGGTGTCTTCTTCCCTTAACAGCGCAAGAAGCAGATGCTCAGTTCCAAGGTAATCATTCTGGCGGCGCTCAGCCTCCTCACGCGCGTAAACGATGACCTTTCTTCCTCTTTCAGTAAATCGTTCAAACATCTCGGACTCCTGTAATGCAGTAATTGGTCATCAACTCTTCTGTCCGTATATTTTACAGCCAGATTTTTCACCTGTCAAGGATACAAACGGCATATCCCTTTGATTTTACGCCACATTTTACATCGGCATCATAGTAACGGAACAGGTTGCCGCATGATGACCCAATGTATTCAATGCAACTTACGTACCGGAATTGATCGCGTTGATGAAATTCGTGCAGCCTTGCCAACTCGTCATGCAAATTGTATGATACCGTCCACCACGGAGGTTGCGTTACCCTATGAAACTTGGCGTAAATATCGATCACATAGCCACACTGAGGCAGGCCCGCAGAGGAGTCGATCCAGAACCGCTTGCAGGAGCCGCGCTCGCGGTTCTGGGCGGAGCCGACGGCATTACACTGCATTTACGGGAGGATCGACGTCATATCAATGACAGAGATCTGTCGATTCTGCGTCAAACCATACATATAGAACTGAATCTGGAAATGGCCGCGACCGAGGAGATGATCCGCATAGCGCGAAAAAACCGGCCCGACATGGTTACGCTCGTGCCTGAAAAGCGCGAGGAGCTTACAACCGAGGGCGGGCTCGACGTTCGCGGCGGGTTCGACCAGATCGCATCGGCTGTAAAGCGCATGAAATCCGCCGGAATTTTCACCAGCCTGTTTATAAATCCGGATGCCGACGACATTAAGGCGTCGGTTGATGCGGGAGCCGACGCGGTTGAAATCCATACCGGACGCTACGCCGACACGCGCGGGCGCGAAAGGGAGCGCGAGTTCCGGCGCGTGGCCACGGCTGTCGAGACCGCGCTTGCTCTAGGCATCGAGGTGAACGCGGGCCACGGCCTCAATTACGACAACGTGGGCAGAATTGCCGCGCTTCCGGGCGTTCGCGGACTCTATATCGGACACAGCATCGTTTCACGCGCGGTTTTCGTCGGGATGGAAACAGCGGTGCGCGACATGAAACGCCTGATAACGGAAGCCTCGCGTGATTCTGGGAACCGGGATTGACATAGTTCGCATACCGCGCATCGCCGCAATGGCAGAGCGGTGGCGCGACAGATTTCTCGACCGCGTTTTCACCCCCGGCGAGAAGGAATACTGCCTGAAAAAGCGCACGCCCTACCCTTCGCTTGCCGCCCGTTTCGCGGCAAAGGAGGCGTTTTTCAAGGCTTCGGGCGCGGGATCGCTTTCATGGC
This sequence comes from Nitrospirota bacterium, assembly GCA_016212095.1. Classification (GTDB taxonomy): domain Bacteria; phylum Nitrospirota; class Thermodesulfovibrionia; order SZUA-242; family SZUA-242; genus JACRHH01. The sequence continues at coordinate 97,737 of JACRHH010000025.1, read as the reverse complement.
GAGATATAGAAGTGATTAACGCTGACAATGGCCGTCCAGCAATTACGCTGCACGGCAATGCGCTGGAAAAATTTCAATCCGCGCGGATTCACCTTACCCTGAGCCACGACGGCGACTACGCCATGGCTCAAGTGATAATAGAGCAGGCAGCGTAATAACCATGAAAATCGCAAGCACAACGCATACGCACTTAACAACCGGTTTCTTAAATTGACCCGAATTCACAAGGCGTTTATACTTACAGTATGAAAACAGCCGTATCCATTCGTGACGATGTATTCGAAAACACCGAGCGCCTGGCGCGGCGGATGCGCAAATCGAGAAGCGAAGTCTACAGCCTTGCATTGGCCGAGTATGTGGCCCGCCATGCACCGGAATATGTTACCGAAGCTTACGACCGGATATGCGCCGAAATTCACGAAAACGCAGACCCGTTTGTATCCGCTGCAGCCGGAAGGATTCTGGAGCATGAGGAATGGTGATATCCCAGGGGGATGTCTGGTGGGCCGACATCCCTGAGCCGAGCGGCTCCACACCCGGTTTCCGTCGCCCTGTTGTAGTAGCCCAGGGAGACGCCCTCAATAAAAGCCGGATTGCAACTGTTGTCTGTGTTCCGCTCACCAGCAATCTGAAGTGGGCCAGAGCACCCGGAAACGTGACGCTGTCTTCTCGCGAAACCGGACTGCCGAAGGACTCCGTTGCCAATGTCTCGCAGATCGTGACATTGGACAAGGCGCTTCTTACGGAGCAGTCGGGCAGGGTTTCCGCCGCGAAGCTTCACCTGATCCTCTCCGGAATCGACATAGTGCTTGGCCGCTGATTCTGCAGTGAAGCGTTAACACAAGCCCTGCGGAACTCGCGCATTATTCGGCGAATATGCGATAATTCCGCAATCTCCATGAAAATCTGCACAGCCGCACAGATGCGTTCAATCGACAGCCGGACTATCAACGAGTTCGGCATTCCGGGAATCGCGCTGATGGAACGCGCGGGCTGCGCTGTTGCCGAAGCGGTGAAAAAGCTTGAGCCGCAAGTCCGGCAGGCTGTCATAATGGCCGGAACCGGCAACAACGGCGGCGACGGTTTCGTTGTTGCCAGAGAGCTTTTAAACGCCGGGCTTAAAGTAATGGTTTACATAATCGGCAAAAGTGAAAGCATCACCGGCGATTCCTCAACCAATCTCTCAACACTCGAAAAACTCGGCATTCCGGTTTTGTCGGCAAACTCGGCAGATTCCATTGAACTGCCCTATGACAATTGCGTCATCATCGACGCGATATTCGGAACCGGGCTTTCCCGCGAGATTGCCGGGCTTCACGCAACCGCCATTCAGCGCATCAACGATTCCGGCCTGCCGGTTGTGGCTGTCGATATGCCGTCCGGGGTCTGTTCAGACACGGGCCGCGTGCTCGGCTGCGCCGTGCGGGCGGATGAAACCGTCACGTTTGGCCTGCCCAAACGCGGGCATATGCTCTATCCCGGCCCGGTTTACTGCGGCAGGCTGACCATTGCCGACATCGGATTTCCGAAGAAGGCGGTCGATGCCGAAGCGATCAGGCTTCAGACCATCGAATCTGTTTATGTGAGCAGCATCCTGCCCCCGCGTCCGCCGGACGGCCACAAGGGAACGTTCGGCCATCTGCTTGTTGTTGCCGGGTCAGCGGGCAAGGCCGGCGCGGCCTCGCTTGCCGGACTTGCGGCGCTTCGAACCGGCTGCGGTCTGGTTACGCTTGCCGTGCCGGAAGGCATCGCCCACGCAATTTCGAGGGATTTTCCGGAGGCGATGACACTGCCGCTCCCGCAGACCGCCGACGGAACAATAGCCGCACTGGCCATTCCCGTAATTGTTGAAGCGGCGCGAAGGTGCTCGGCCATTGCCATGGGGCCGGGGCTGTCGGTGAACGCCGACATCATGGAAGTGGTGCGTGAACTGCTTCTTCGTGCCGGCAAACCAACCGTAATCGACGCCGATGCAATAAACGCGCTGATGTGCGACGCCGGGTTTCTGGGTCAGATCAAGCGGCCAATTGCGCTCACGCCGCATCCGGCAGAATTCGGACGGCTGATCGAGCGCGAGACAGTCGAGATTCAGTCGGACAGAATCGGCATCGCCTGCGGTTTCGCAGCCGAATATGGTCATGTTCTCGCGCTCAAGGGCGCGCACACCGTCATTGCCTGCCCGGATGGGCGCGCGTTCATGAACCTGACCGGAAACTCCGGCATGGCGACAGCCGGAAGCGGCGACGTGCTCACCGGCGTCACCGGCGCATTGCTGGCATCCGGAATGAGCACGGAAGACGCGGTTGTCGCGGCTGTGCATGTTCACGGAATGGCCGGAGACATCGCGGCGGAGGCGAAGGGCGAGCGGTCGATGATCGCAACCGACATGATCGAGGCGATTTCGAAGGCGTTTACAAGGATAGAAGAAATTTAACATGGATAAACAGGATGGACAGGATTCGGGTTTAAGATATGAGGAGATCACCAAAATCGTAATCGGTTGTGCATTTGAAGTTATCAATGAGCTGGGAACTGGTTTTCTTGAATCGGTTTATGAGAATGCCTTGCTTCTGGCGCTGCGGCAAAAAGGCTTGTCTGTGACATCCCAGCATCCGGTCAAGGTGATGTTCAGGGGTGAATGCGTTGGAGACTTCTATGCGGATTTATTCATTGACGACAAAGTCATCATTGAACTGAAAGCCGTGAAAGCCATTGCGCCTGAACATCAGGCACAGGTAATCAATTACCTGAACGCTACGGGAATTGATGTCGGTTTGCTTATCAACTTCGGCAATCCCAGACTCGAATACAAGCGCTTCACCAGAAACCAGAACTTCAGACATGGGTAGACAATTTCCCCCCTTACCTATCCTGTATATCCTGTCCATCCATGTGAATACATTCTTCCATGCCCCGCAAGCTTAGATCCGGCTACACAACAGGCGCTTGCGCTGCTGCGGCGGCGAAGGCTGCCGCGCTTGCCGCGCTCACAGGCGCGATGCCGGATTGCGTCGAAATCCCGTTCCCCGACGGCTCACGCGCATCATTTCCTGTTCGGGCGATAGCAATGAATGCGGACGCCGGAACCGCCGAGGCGTCGGTCACGAAAGACGCCGGTGACGACCCCGACGTTACAAACGGCGCGGAGATACGCGCAAGCGCAAGATTGTTCAATCCGGATTCCAGTGAATTAGTTAAAATTGCCGGCGGCGATGGCGGCGGCATCACCGTAACCGGAGGTGAAGGTGTTGGTAAAATCACCAAGCCCGGCCTAGCCATCCCGCCCGGCGAACCGGCCATCAATCCGGTTCCAAGGCGCATGATCCGCGAGGCTGTTTCGGAGGCTCTGGCCGGAAGCAACGAAAAACGCGCTGTCGAGATTACGGTTTCTGTTCCGCGCGGGCGCGAGCTTGCGAGAAAAACCCTGAACGAGCGTTTGGGCATAATTGGCGGAATTTCCATATTGGGAACAACCGGCATCGTCCGCCCGCTTTCGGCTGACGCGTGGACAGCCACAATAACCGCGTCGATGAGCGTGGCAACTGCCGCGGGCATCCGCGAGATCGTTATCTCCACCGGGCGCACATCCGAACGAGCAGCGCAGTCCGCGCTAGGCCTGCCGCCGGAGGCGTTTGTGATGATGGGAGATTACCTGGAATTCGCGCTCATGGAAGCGGCGAGGCATGGTTTCGAGCGTATTCATCTGGCCGCGATGTGGGCAAAAACCGTAAAGGCCGCGCTCGGATCGGCGCACACGCATGTTCGGCACGGCGCGCTGGAGGCCGAAGCGCTGGCGATGCTGCTTGGCGAAATAGGCTCGGAAAAGGCGCTTGTCGATGAATTGAAGGTTGCCAACACGGCGCGGGAGATTTATGACAGGCTCTCGGCTATCGGGCGGCGCGATCTGATTCGCGCGATATGCCTTCGCGCCCGGCAGAACGCGGAGGGTTTCGCCGGCAACGCTCCGGTATCGCTGATGCTGGTTCATCACGACGGAAGCATCGTGGAGGTCGCGTAGCATGGGATCTGTAATTGTTATCGGCATTGCGCCGGGCTCAGGCGTCGCGGATGAGCATGTCCGCCTGATCGAACGATGCGGTTTCGTTGTGGCGTCAAACAGCCAAAGGCCGCTGATTGACGGCGTCGCCGCCGCCGAGATATTTCCTGTCGCGCCGGTTCAGGCGGCCATCGAAGCAGTGCGAAAACGGCTGAACATCTCCGATGTCGTCGTTCTGGCAAGCGGCGATCCGCTTTTTTTCGGCATCGCCAGGCGGCTCATTGAGGAGTTCGGCAAGCACAAGGTCTGCGTTATCCCGGCTGTTTCGTCGATGCAGGCCGCCTTCGCCCGGTTTCGCGAGACTTGGGACGATGCCGCGTTCATCAGCCTGCACGGGCGCTGTATGGACAACATCGTGGAACTGCTTGAACGTAACAGCAAATCGTTCATCCTCACCGATCCGGCGAACAATCCAGCCGCTATCGCCTCGCGTATCGCCGACGAATCGGCTGCAAAGTTCGAGATTTTCGTGGCCGAGCGGCTTGGGGCAACAGACGAGCGCCTCACAGCCGGAAGACCGGACGATATCGCTCAGATGTCATTCGCCGAGCCATGCGTCATGATAGTAAAACGGCTCGACGCCGCAGACACTGAATCGACGCGTTTTCCGCTGTTTGGCCTGCGGGAAGACGAAATTGCCCATAGCCGGGGGCTGATAACGAAAGACGAGGTTCGCGCCGCCGCGCTTCACCGCCTCCGCCTGCCGGAACGCGGCGTTTTGTGGGACATCGGGGCCGGAAGCGGTTCGGTCTCGGTTGAGGCTGCGAGGCTGTCGCCGCGCATGGAGGTTTTCGCCATCGAAAAGGAACCGGCTGAAATAGCCAATATTCGCGCGAACATCGAACGGTTCCAGGCATCGAATATCCGCCTGATCGAAGGTGAAGCGCCTTCCGCGCTTTCCGCGCTGCCCCATCCGGATCGGGTGTTCATTGGCGGAAGCGGCGGACAGCTTGCCCAAATAATTGAAGTTGTTGGAAAACGCCTGAAACCCGGCGGAATTGTTGCGGTAAACGCGGTCATCGAACGAACAGCCGAGGCCGCGCCGAAGCTGCTAATGGCTCACGGCTTCCGCGTTGAGACAAGCAAAATCGCGGTGTCTCGAACAAGATGGAACGCCGACGGAAGCGCTACGACGGAACTGAACCCGATAACGATAATCACGGGATATTCCGAACTCACTCAATCCACGCTTTGCAGATAATCCACCGCCTCGGCTTCGGCCCAGCTTTGGAAACTGACCCGCCTGCCGCGATATTCAATTTCGCCCATGGCGTCTTTTGAAAACACAATCGCATGAGGCGCTTCGGGGTATTTGGCGAGGAATTTCTTCATGCCGTCCGGCACTTCCGGTTCCGAAAGCCGGTATTTCACCTCCACCGGAACCGGAACCCTGTTTTTCAGCAGCACGAAGTCTACCTCGTCGCCCTGCCGCGTGCGCCAGAACTTCACTTCCATGTTGGCCTTTAGCTGCTTGATAACCGAGAGTAGCACAAACGATTCCACAATCGCCCCCTTGTCCCGCCGGTTCTCCAGCGCGGAGAAATCGTTCAGGATGCTGTTTCTCATCCCGATGTCGTAGAGGTAGTATTTCTTTATCTTCTTCAACTCGTTTGCGATGTTGCCGGAATAGCTATCCAGCGGAAAGCAGACAAACGTCTGCGCCATGAGTTCCAGATGATGCTTGACCGCCGGTTCCGACAGGCCGACATCACGCGCAAGCGACGCCATCGACACAACCTGCCCCTGATTCCATGCAATGCCGTACAGCAGGCTGTTGAACGCCCTGATGTTTTCCTCCCGTATCAGCGACTTGATGTCTTTCAGCAGATACGTTTGCAGCACGTTTTTCAGGAGGGCCATTTTGTCGGACGCGCCGCTTTCGCCGATCAATCCCGGCAGACCTCCGAAGCGGAAATATTCATCAAGCGAGAACTCCGGCAACTGGCTCATCTCCCTGACGAAAAGCGGATGAACAGGCGTCAGGCGAAACCTGCCGGCAAGGCTTTCCTTCAGGTGCTTGTGAATCTCCATCGACGACGAACCGGACGCGAAAATCTTCATCTTCGCTCCGGAGTCGTAAAGAACCTTGAGTATGCGCGTGGCGTTGTGGAGATAGTGAAACTCGTCGATGAAAAGCACATCGGCTTCAACAGCCTTCAGCTTTCCGATGACGCTATCGTCGGAGCCGCTGAAAAGGCGCATGTCGTCCGGGTCTTCGAGGTTCAGGAATTGAACCATGAGCCCGTTTCTCCGGCACTCGTCCGCCAGTTGCCGCATGAGGAAAGTCTTGCCGACCTGACGCGGCCCGATCAGAATGGATATGAACCGGCGTGAAATGTCACTCGCCAAGTCATTGAAAATCGAACGATTTATTATCATGCGTACAATTCTAAACCACTACTTTAGAATTGTAAACAGAACACTGGACATATCTTCACTGGCTAAAGGCAGCCAGATCGCACCCCGGATCGGGCCCGTCGAAACCGCCGCCCGCAACATGCGCCATGCCGCGGCATCCGCCACGGCATGAGGCAGCCTGTTCGCAGTCACGACAACAATCCGGCGAATTTGCGATCTGACCGATTAACTCCCTGCGTTTTTCTCCAGCCCACACCGCCTTCAGCGAAGCATCCGCCAGATTGCCAAGCGAAACCGGAAGCGTGGCGCACGGGAAAACCGTGCCGTCCGGCGAGATGAAGCAGATGGCGTTTCCGGCTTGGCAGCCGCCGTATTCCGGCGAAACAAGGCCTAGCGCCTTGGCCAGAAACAGGTCGTGAGCGATAATCGCCGGAATGCCGGTGGTGCAATATACCTCCTCCAGCGACGCGGCAAGCCGGGCGATGCGCTCAGGCCCGTAAACATACGAGGAAACATCGCGCGCGCCGGATGAAACCAGATCGGGATTCGGGATAACCACGCGCCGAACGCCCGAATATGCAAGCTGCGGCAGCATTTCGGCAAGGTTTTTCACAACATCCCATTCGGGGGAAACATGCACGGCATCCATGGCAAAGCCGTCAGTCTGACAGCGCTTCGCAAGCACACGCAGATCGTCGATGCCGGAAATAAGCGCAACCCCTTTCAGGCCGGAACTGGCTAATAATGAAACGATGCGCTCAGGCCGCTCGATGACAGTGACCGGGATGCCGGTTTCGGTAATTGGCGCAAGCAGCTCAGGCAGCAACTCAACCTCAAGCGGCGCGCCTGAAACCGTAACCTCGAACGGGCGGGCAGCGGCGATGGCGCGGGCTATAGTGGCAAGACTGTCCGTATCGGGCGGCGAGGCTGCGGCGGTTATTCGCCAGAATATGCGAAGGGGGGTGGAGAGGAGCATATGTTCTCGAAACGCAGGGGCGGGTATTTACCCCGCCCCTGTGTTAAAACGAACTTCTACAGCAGCCCCGCCCGTTCCATAATGAGCGGGACTTTGTCTTCCATGCCGATGGCCATTATGTGAACGCCGTCGCATATTTTCTCGTCGTGCAGGCGCTTGATATGGCGCGCGGCAATGCTTATGCCGGTGTCTAGCGCCTTTTCCTTGCCCGCGGCCTTCAATTCCTCAATCAGGTCTTCCGGAACCGTGATTCCGGGAACGAAATTATTCAGGAATTTCGCCATGCCGACCGATTTCAGCACTACGATTCCGGCCATTATCTTGACCGGATGCTTGCGCGCCTCCGGCATGAAAACGTCGCGGAACTTGTCGATGTCGTAGATGGCCTGCGTCTGGAAGAATTTGGCTCCAGCGGCAACCTTTTTGCCGAACTTCATCATCTGGGGCTTAAGCGGATTGGCCTCAGGAGTAACCACCGCGCCCATGAAGAAATTCGTGCAGCCCTGAAGCGCGTTTCCGGCCATGTCCTTGCCGTTGTTCAGGCCGTCAACCACCTGGAGAAGCTGGACGGATTCAATGTCGTAAACCGGCTTTGCTTCTTTGTGGTCGCCCGCAGACACATGGTCGCCGGTCATGCAGAGCACGGTGTCTATCCCAAGCACGCTCGCGCCAAGCAGGTCGGCCTGAAGGCCGATGCGGTTTCTGTCGCGGCAGGTCATCTGCAAGATAGGCTCAAGGCCGTTTTCCTTGGCAACCTGACAGACCGCGAGCGACGAAATGCGCATGACGGCAGACTGGTTGTCGGTTACGTTGGCCGCGTCGATTTTGCCCTTAAGAGCCTCGATGTGGTGCAGCATCTCCTTTATGTCGGTTCCCTTGGGCGGGCCGATTTCGGCGGTTACAACAAATTTGCCGGATTCAATTTTTTCCTTGAATGTCATTTCTTCTCTTTAACCTCCTTCTGAGGTCTTGCCGAAAGCACGCGCGGCTTCTGGCTTTTAGACCAGTTCTTGGGCTTGATGATTTTCGACATGTCGTCCAGCCGGTTGATCTTTTCGAGCCTGTCGTAGATGCGCACCCACGCGCACTTGATGTCGGGGCTGATCTCGCAGTTGCCGTTGCTCGTGCCGCCGCACGGGCCGTTCAGCAGTCCCTTCGGACATGCCGTAACCGGGCATATGCCGCCGGTCTGGTCGATGATGCACTCGCCGCAGAGCGAGCAGCGCTCATCGAACATCTGGTAGCGGGTCATGTTGCCAAGGAAGAGCGAATCGTTCGACGGATAGACAGGCTTGTCGGGGAACGCCTCAACCATCGCCTGCGTGCCCGCGCCGCATGACATCACGATAATCGCCTGCGCGTCGCCGGTTTCAACGTTCATCGGTTTAAGTTCGGTCTTCGTGCCGAGCACCTGGCAGCCGGTTTTGGCGCGGAAAGTGCCGGAAACTTTCTTGCCGGACTGCTCAAGAAGCTCCTTCAGTTCGGCAAGCTCAGGCTCGCCGCCTGTTCCGCAGAGCGTGGCGCACTCGGAACATCCAACGAGAAAGAAGCTGTCGTAATCGGTCAGGGTTTCAAGCAGCTTTTCCCTGTCCTTCTTTGATGTGATAATCATCCTTCTGGTTCTCCTTTCAGGCCTGAAGCCCCGCGTGCAGTTTCGCAGACTTCACGGTGTTCTTCATAAGCATCGTTATGGTCATCGGGCCAACGCCGCCCGGAACCGGCGTGATCGCGCCCGCAATCTCCTTGGCCGCGTCGAAATCAACGTCGCCCTTGAGAATGGGAATCATCTTTCCGGTCTTTTCGCTGAGCTTTTCGCCCACGCGGTTGACGCCCACGTCGATAACGCACGAGCCCGGCTTGATCCATTCAGGCTTCACTAGGCCCGGAACACCGGCGGCAACAATAAGTATGTCGGCCCGCTTGCAGTGCTCTTCGAGATTCTTCGTGCCGGTATGAACAACGGTGACGGTGGAGTTCGCGCCGCGGCCCTTCTGGAGCATGATGTTGGCGATGGGCTTGCCAACGATGTTCGAACGGCCAACCACGACAACCTCGGCTCCGTTCGTGTCGAAGCCCGCGCGCACGATAAGCTCCTGAATACCCGCCGGTGTGCAGGGCAGAAACTTGGCTTCCTTGCCGCCGATCATCAGGCGTCCGACGTTCACCGGATGGAAGCCGTCAACGTCCTTGTCGGGGTCGATGGCGTTCAGCACCTTCTTCTCGTCGATATGCTTGGGCAGCGGAAGCTGAACCAGAATACCGTGAACCGTCGTATCGTTGTTGTACTTGTCGATCAGCTTCAGCAGATCGGCCTCGGAAACATCTTCCGGCTGATCGTCCTGCACCGAGTTGAAGCCCAGCTCGTGCGCGGTCTTCTGCTTGCCGGTTACATAGCTTATCGACGCGGGGTTTTTGCCCACAAGTATCGTGACCAGCCCCGGAACGATATTGTGCTTGTCCTTCAGTTCCGCAACCTCGGCCTTTAATTCCTCCCGAATCTGCGCGGCAACCTCGGTTCCACTAATTATTTTCGCAGCCATCTTGTACTCCTCCTTAAAATTATTCCTTCTTCTTTATTAGATCCAACAGCTCCTGCCGCGTGGATTTGTTTGTCCGGAACAGCCCGCGCACAGCCGATGTCACGGTGCGCGCGCCCGGTTTTTTTATGCCCCTCATGCTCAGGCATAGATGCTCGGCGTCGATTATCACCATCGCGCCAAGCGGTTGCAGCTTCTCCATTATCAGATCCGCAAGTTGTGCGGTAAGCCTCTCCTGCACCTGAGGGCGCTTGGCGAGAAGCTCAAGCGCCTTTGCCAAGTCGCCGATGCCGACGATTCTTCCCTTGCCCGGAATGTAGGCAACATGCGCCTTGCCGAAAAACGGAAGCAGGTGATGCTCGCAGACCGAGTAGAAATAAATATCCTTGAGCAAAACTATCTCGTCGTGCGACTCTCCGGCAATTGGCCGCAGAATCTCGTCTGCCGGAGTGGAAAGGCCGGAAAATAGTTCGGCGTACATCTCCGCAACACGGCGCGGAGTGTCGGCAAGGCCCGGACGGTCGGCGTCCTCGCCCACGCCCTCAAGTATGAGGCGCACGCCTTTTTCTATTTTTTTCAGGTTCATCGGCATCGTATCACTTCGCTTTCGGTCACAACCATATCCACACGCTGGTCATGCGGCTCCGCCGGAACCGCATCAAAAATCTGTTCGTCGTAGGCCAGCGCAACAAGAGTTGGCATAGGCCTGCCCAGTGCAGCAATCACCTTGTCGTAATAGCCGCCGCCGTATCCGATCCGGTTGCCCAGGCGGTCGAACGCCGCGCCCGGCATCACGATCATGTCGGCATCCGCCGGATCGATCTCACCGGCAGAATCGGCCTTCGGTTCAGGAATGCCCAGGTATCCCGGCTGAAGCTCGTCCGGCGAGTCGATCGGGTAAAACCGCAACATGCGTTCCGCGCGAAAAACCTTCGGAACCGCAACCCGCTTGCCGTCGGCAACCGTTCGCATTACAAGCTCAAGCGTGGCCGCCTCGGAGCGAAACGACACATAAAACAGAATCAGTCCGGCATCGCGATATTCGTCAAGCTCGACAAGATTACGGGCTATAAGCGCATCCTTCGCCGATTTCTCTTCCGCCGGAATCGCATCGCGCCGCGAAAGCGCATCGCGCCGCATCGCATCTTTTGAAACAGTTTTCACACAAGGCCCAACAGCCGGTTCATTATTATTGTTGCGTCGGCCCTCGCGCCGGACGAAACATCAAACGGAGCCGCTCCGCGCATGTCGGCTGAAACGATGTCGGGATCGTGTCCGATGCTGCCCAGAAGCTCCATGCCGCCTATCGAATCGCGGATGAACGCCAGGTCTTCCTCGCCGCGAACCTTGCTGGCTACAACAAACACCTTTTTTATGCCCAAGCCTTCGGCAAGCTTTTTGACCGTCTCGGCTGTCTGGATGCTCCGCTTGCCAGGCTCGACAACCACTATGAAAGCGTCAACGCTATCGGCTGTGCCGCGCGTCAGGTGCTCAATGCCGGCTTCCATGTCAACAATCACCACGTCGTCGCGCTCAACGATAAGATGGCGAAGCAGTCGCCGCAAAAATACGCTTTCGGGGCAGTAGCAGCCGGAAGCGGCCTCTTTCGACTTTCCCATGACGAGAAGCGTGATGCCGTCCTTCGTATAGCCGAAGCCGTCCGGAACATCATCGACGCGCGGATTCAGGCGGAACATGCCGCCGGAGGATCCGGGTTTTGCTCCGGTGCGCTCCTCGATGAGATCGGAAATCTCGGCAATCGGCCTGATCTTTGACGCCTCTTCCGGCGGAACTCCGAGCGCGGCGGCCAGATTGGCGTCGGGGTCGGCGTCAACAGCGATCACCCGCTTGCCCGATTCCGCGAACAGATGGGCAAGAAGCGAGGAAAGCGTCGTTTTGCCGACGCCGCCCTTTCCTGTAATGGCAAGCTTTAATCCCTGTTTAGTGACTTGGCTCATGATGGATTTCCGGAAGCTAAAATTTAGCATTCGCAACGGGAGTAAGTCAAAAGCAAACTGATCCGCATTTTGAGGAAGACAACCCATATTTTCATGAGAAGCCACGCATTCGCATGGTTATAATTTCATTTATCATCTTTTTTACTTGACAATAACCGCGTTGTTACTATAAAAACTTATACATGTTAAGAACTTTGCTCATTATACTTGCAGTGATTCTTTCAATATCGCCTGCAACCTTCGCAAAAGACGCACACAAATCATTAACTCGCGTCCCGGCGATCGACAGGATAACCTTCACATCCGATGATTCCGGAGTGAATGTTGTCGTGGGCAATGCCGGAAACACGCGCTATGCAACGCAGACGCTCAGCAACCCGGAACGATTGTTTATAGACATCAAGGGCGGACAGCTCTCCCCCTCCATAAAAAGCGCATATCCGGCAAGCAATGGCCTGCTAAACCGGATTCGCGTGGCTCGCCACGACGCTGAAACCGTCCGCATCGTGTTCGACCTTTCCGCCAAGGCAGCATATGCGGTCTCGGCTTCCGGCGGCAATCTTTCCATCAAGATAACGCCTGAAACCGTGAATGAGACCGCCAGTGTGATTGCACCGGCAGTTGAGCAACCGATCAGGCAGGACGCGATACCGGCTCCCGCCCCCAAGGCGGCAGTCAGTCCGGAACAGAAACATCCGTTCACGGTTGTAATCGATGCCGGCCATGGCGGCAAAGACCCCGGCGCAACAAGCCGCAAGGGGCTCAGGGAAAAGGACTTGACGCTCGACATCGCGCTTCGGCTTCGCGACGAATTGACCCGGCAGGGAATTGCACGGGTTGTGCTGACCCGCGACACAGATGTATTCATTCCGCTTGGCGAGAGGGCAGAAATCGCAAACCGCGAAAACGCAGACCTGTTCCTCTCGGTTCATGTGAACGCAGCCCGCAACAGACGGATTAAGGGCCTGGAAACCTGGTTCATGAACGCAACCAACAACAAGGAATGGCAGGAAGTGGCCGATCGTGAAAACGCGGCAGCCGGAACCGATCCGGCTGGGCTTTCCACTCTCGACGCGATATTGAGCGACCTGAACCGATGCTACAAGATCGACGAATCGATGAGCCTGGCGCACCATCTCCAGTCCTCGATGATCGCATCCCTGCAAAAAAACCATGCAGGCATTCAGGATCACGGCGTGAAATGGGCTAAATTCCGGGTGCTTGTGGGTGCCAGAATGCCGGCTGCCCTTATTGAAACCGGGTTCATCAGCAATTCCGAAAACGAAGCGGAACTTCGCAAGCCCCAGTACCGCACCGACGTTGCGCGTTCCGTTTCAGCCGCCATCAGCAATTACCTGAACACTTCCAAAACCACGCGCCTGAGCGCGGCGCAAACGCGCGACACCGCATCGGCAAACTGATTTTCCACATACCGCAAGCGATTCCCGCCGGTTCTGCTAGAATATCGTTCCCGATCCTGCATCGGGTCGGAAATGCATCGACGATTACGGAGCAAATCATGACTGACGTTTCAAGCCCAACCCATAATGACGACCTTCAAAAAGCCGCCGCGTTTCACGGACATGTCTGTCCAGGCCTTGTGTTCGGCCTTCGCGCGGCCAGGGCGGCTCTGGAGGAACTTGGCCCACGCGCTCTTGACGAAGAGCTTGTTGCGATCGTCGAAAACGATTCATGCGCCGTTGACGCCATTCAGGCTCTGACAGGCTGCACCTTCGGCAAGGGAAACCTCATCTTTCGCGATTACGGAAAGCAGGTTTACACGTTTTTCAACCGGACAACCGGTAATAGCGTGCGAATTGCCATTGAATTTAAAAAGAGCGAATCGCCTGAGGATTCCGGCATGTGGGAGCGTTACAAGAAGGGCGACAGAAGCCCTGAGGTTATCGAGGCTGTCGCACGCATCAAGGCCGAGAAGGTGCGCGCCATACTCGAATCGCCCGACGATCTGATCATGCGGAAAAGCGAGGCGCTGGAGACGCTTCCGAACGCCGCGCGGATATATCCGTCGGCCCGATGCTCGGCCTGCGGCGAGGCGGTGATGGAGCCGCGCGCCCGCATCCGCGACGGACTTCCGGTCTGCATACCCTGCTCAACGCGGTAATGCCGACTATCATGCAAAACAGGCGCACGGCTGTTCTGGCCGCGTTCGCCGTGTTTCTGGCGCTGTTTCAGCTTGGCGGATTCACGCTTTTCGACGTGGATGAGGCTGTGTTTTCGGAAGCCTCGCGCGAGATGCTCGAAACCGGCGACTGGCTCACGCCGACCTACAACTACGAGAACCGCTATGACAAGCCGATTTTTTTTTACTGGCTACAGGCATCTTCGCTTAAATTGTTCGGAGTAAACGAGTTAGCGGCGCGCCTGCCGTCGGCCATCGCCGGGCTTGCCCTTCTCGGCCTGATATACGCGTATGTCCGCCATGTTGCCAGCGAAATAACCGCGTTCTGGAGCGCGGCGGCGCTTCTTCTCTCGCTCGAATTCATCACATACAGCCATGCCGCCGTGACCGACATGACGCTGTCGCTGTTTATCACCGCGTCAATCCTGAGCTTTCATCTTTCAACGCTTGAGCCTGAAAAGCGGCGGTATCTGCTCGGATTTTATGCCGGCTCCGCGCTGGCGTTTTTAACGAAGGGGCTGATCGGCATAATCTTCCCGTGGACAATCGCGATTCTGTATTCTGCCGCGAAACGCAGGTTCAACCTGCGCCGCCTGCTCGATCCGGCGGGCATCGCTCTGTTTCTGGCGATCGGACTGCCTTGGTACGTTCTTGAATTTAGCGCAAACGGCATGGAGTTTTTTAACGCGCTGTTCCTGAAACATCACGTATCGCGGTTTCTGAAACCGAACTCAGGCCATTCAGGATCAGTGTTCTACTACGTTCCGGTGCTGGTTGCCGGTTTTTTTCCGTGGATTGCTCTTCTGCCGCGCGCGATATGGCGGGCTTTCCGTGACGGCGGCGACACAAGGGTGCTTGCGTCTGTCTGGTTCGTTTTCGTTGTGGTATTCTTCTCGTTCTCGAACACCAAACTGCCGAACTACATCCTTTCGGCCTTTCCCGCAGCCGCTATTCTGGCAGGATCACGCCTTGCCGCGCTCGAAAAAGGCGAATCGGCCAGGCCTGAAATGTACGCGATAATCGCGCTTTCGCTCGCCTTCGGCGCGGCTTTCACAGTCGCGCCGTCGATGCTTGCCGAAAAAGGCGCGATAATCGACGGATTGCTGCCGGTAGCCGCTGCCTTCATAGCCGTTTCGCTGGCCTGCGCCGCGTGGCTGCTTTCAGGCCGCCGGTTTCCGGTAACCAACGCTATCGGCGGCGCAATGTGTCTGCTGATTGTGCTTGTGCTCTGGCGCGTTCTGCCATCGGCAAACCGCGAGCTTCAAGGCGAACTTCACGATTACACGATTGCGGCATCCGCATGGCTTGGCCGCGATGGCCAGCTTGCGACATATGGCATCAACAATCCAAGCGTGGCGTTCTATCGCGGGGGAAAGGTGTTGAAGCCGGGCTCGGCGCAAAACTGGCAAAAACTGAAAGAGCGCGGCAGGGCGGTTGTGATAACAAGCCCGTCACGGGCTGATGAGGTTGCGGCGCAGGGATTCGAGGTTTTCAGCAAGGGCCGCCGGTTTACGGCGCTAAGGCATTCGAGCGCTCTGCCTTGAATATCGCCACAACCCTACAGTTCGGAGTCCTCTATCCCTGCAAGCTTCATGAGATGTTTCTGTAATCCGGTTTTCAGGTTCTGGTTCCCATGTATCGGAACAGAGATTCTGACAATGCTTCCTTGCCTGCCGTAAATGAGATGGCTGCCATGAACTCTAAGCAACACCCATCCTTATTAGCTCGATCAGTTTTGCAAACTCCTTGCCCTTTACAGCCTTCATACCGCTATTTCAAGCACACGATCATGTTCCGCCACCATGGCGGGTGAAACATCGACAGACAGACATCCCTCCACAGCCTCATACAGGTTGCCAAGAAGCTCTTCGAAAGTCTCGCCTTGCGTAGCGCAACCGGGTATCGCCGGAACCTCAGCCCAATATCCGCCTTCCTCCGCCTCATGGATTACAACTGACAGCTTCATAGTTCCTCCATATCACACATAATCTCTCATCACCCGCATGCCAACCATTGGAGCCGTATGCAAGGAATTGGGTAACGGCATCGAAAACAGGGACGCTCAGTTGCGCTCCGCCCCAACGCAATCTACCGTCCGGTCGAGCCGAATCCGTTTTCCCCGCGCGCCGTTTCGTCGAGCGAGTCGCTTTCGCGGAATGATGCCCGCGTGACCGCGGCAATAATTCCCTGAGCGATTCTGTCGCCCGCAGTCACGCGGAACAGTTCTTTGCCGTGGTTTACCAAAATAACCTTGAGCGGGCCGCGATAGTCGGAATCGATCGTGCCGGGGCTGTTCAAAACCGTTACGCCGTGCTTTGCGGCAAGCCCGCTTCTGGGGCGCACCTGCATCTCGAATCCGGCGGGAACGGCAACAGACCAGCCTGTGTCGAACATGCGAAACGCGCCGGGCGGCAGATCGCCGGACTCTGCCGAATGGAGGTCGAATCCGGCAGCGCCGCCGGTTTGATATTGCGGTAGAATCGCGCCGTCGTGAAGGCGTTTCCAGCGAACTTCAATTCCGGCATTGATGCAACTCATCTCACAGTCTCCGGAACGGCGCTTCCAAGCAACTCGCGCAAAGACTCGCCGAACTGCTCCCGCTGCCAGTTTCGAACAAGCGGAATGCCGTTTTTCTGAAGCTCAACATGCGTTTCAGTTCCGGGCGTCCCGTTCCCGTTACATCCGCCGGCAAGCTCTTCGAGGCTTTTCGCGGGCCAGACAAGCGCCGGATCGATTCCAAGCTCAACGCCCTTGTTAGTCCGCCAATCCTTCATCTTGGCAAGCAAAGCGGAAGCGGAAGGCTCCATTCTGCCGCGAAAGTTCTCAGGCTTGCCGTTATACAGCACGGGCGACGCTTCAATGCCTCGCCTGACGGCTTCGCGTATCTCGGCCAGAAGCCTCTGCCTTCGCGATGACGGAATTCCGTCGAACTCGGTGATTTCAGCCTCCGGATTCTGCGCAAGCTGCATCATCAAGCCGGACGAAAACACCTTGAACGGCGGCCTGTCAACGTCAGACGCCTCGCGCTCGCGCAACAGATACAGCTCGCGGAACACCGCCCTTTCGCGCGGCTTGAGAGCGCGCACGCCCTTCGCCGAAAGAAATGCCGTCTCCGGCGGCTCAGGCGGGCAGTAGCGAATAGCCTCAAGCCTGTCGCACTCCTCGCGCACCCATGCCATGCGGCCAAGCTCGTTCAGGCGTCCGGCCAGAACGTCGCGTAGCGCATGAAGATGCAGCACATCGAGCGCGGCGTAGCGAACTGCCTCTTCCGAAATTGGCCGCGCGCTCCAGTCGTGGCGCTGAAGGCGCTTCGATTTCGCTATCTCCACGCCGAGATATTCCAAAAGAATCGTGCCCAGCCCAAGCATCCGCGAGCCGGCAAAAGAGGCCGCAATCGACGTGTCGAATATGTTGCGGAACCGGAACCCGTAATCGCGGTCGAAGGAGCGAAGATCGTAGTCGGTGCTATGCATTATCTTCTCGATCTTCGGATCGGCGAATATTGCGCCAAGAGCCGAAACATCGGCAATCGCAATTGTATCCACAAGCGCGACAATGCCGCGAGCTGCAATCTGCACAAGACAGACGCGCTCGCGGTAACGATGAAATCCGTTCGACTCCATGTCCACGGCGATAGACGCGCAGCCACTTATTCGATCCAGAAATGCGGCAAGACCGCTGCCGGAATTGATGCGTAGCGGGCTTATTTCAGAAGGATTGTCGATCATTAACCAAAATGCTAAAGATGCACAACGGAATCGGAGAGGGCAACCGGCATACGCCCCATTCGCGCAAGCCTGACGGATACGAACCTGCCAAGCTGTGTAACCTTGTAGCCGTCGCCGTCGGCATTGCTGCCGGAATAGGCGCGAATCTCATCGACAACTTCCGGCGTGAATCTGTAAGTCCATTTTTCGCCGTCGGCCTCGAAAAGAGCCTCCTTGCCGATGGTGAAGTTCACAGTTACACCGCTCCGGCCATCCTCCGACAACGTCAATTCGAGAATGCCCCTGGCGGTCTCCGAAAGCTTTTCCCATGCCATTACCTGTTTCATGTATATAACCCACTGTTAGAAAACCATTTTCAGGCACTCTAATGCAAGATATCGTATTCCGGATTACTACGCAAATCGCTTGACAAGCCCCGGCTTCCTGCCTGAAGCTATCAGGCATGAGCGTGAAAATTGCCGCATTTCTCGGAAGCCCCAGAAAAAACGGGAACACCGAGCTTCTTGCAAACGCCGCCGCAAGCGGCGCTAGGGATGCGGGGGCCGAGGTCGAAACCTTCCGGCTTGCCGACATGTCCATAGCTCCGTGCAAAAGCTGCGGCGGCTGCGGCAAAACAGGCCGGTGCGTATTTCAGGACGACGCCATACGGATTCATGACGCCATACGGAACGCCGACAGGATCATACTCGCCTCGCCGATCTACTTTTTCGCCCTTTCCGCCCAGACGAAGGCAATGATCGACAGATGCCAGGCCTTCTGGTGCGAAAAGTACCTGCTGAAAAAGCCTGTTCCGCCCGGCCCTGCCGGACGCAAGGGGCTGCTGCTTCTGGTTGGCGCGTATGCAAAAAGCGATGAGGGCATATGCTGCGCGGAGGTCTGCGCCAAGGCGTTTTTCAATACGGTCAGCGTTTCTGATCACAGACGGCTGAGCTATATCGGGATTGATGGCGCGGGCACGATAAGGGAGCATCCGACAGCGCTTGCGGAGGCTTACGAGGCAGGCGTGAATTTGACAAAAAGCGACGGATATGTAAAATAATTCGTCACGGCTTTGGGGGATCGTCCAGCGGCAGGACTCCAGACTCTGACTCTGGCTACCTAGGTTCGAATCCTGGTCCCCCAGCCAATTTTTTGACCTCTCAAGCAAGGTCCCATCGTCTAGCGGTTAGGACGTAGCCCTCTCAAGGCTAAAACACGGGTTCGATTCCCGTTGGGACTACCAGAGATTATTTTCATGGAATCCTGCTGATTCCACAAACATCTCCGCCACGCCACTTTTTGTCCTATAATAAAAAAACCATGATGCCCGGTTTCAATGAAAACATCTCATACAAGAACGTGGTCTTCCACATCCAGACGGAAGACGGCGGCCTGAAATGCCCAGTTATCACCAGTCTGCTTTACTACAAGGGCGCGGTGCTCGTGTCGCGCAAGACGGACTATTCCGGCCTTGTCGATTCCCCGGACATCGGGCGCAAGGTGCGCGAGTTGCTGGGCAGGCAGCACAAGGGCATGGTCAACGACCTGAAGGCAGGCATTTTCGACGACAAGATACGCAAGAACCTTGAAGGGGCCGCCGACAACGCAATGCATCTGCCGCGTGACAGGCATTCATGCGGCAAAGTTCTGCGCGACAGCCTCAACAACGCAATGCCCGACATTTTCGACAAAGACGATAAAAATAAAGAAAAATAGCGTAAAATACGCGGCGGGAGATTCATCCCCGATAGACTAGAATCAAGCCGGCTCACATTAAGACAGGGTTTACACATATGATCGATTTGCGGAATGTCACCAAGCTCTACGACGGCCAGCAGGCCCTGAACGGGATCACGCTCCATATCGAAAAAGGCGAGATGGTTTTCCTCACCGGCCCAAGCGGCTCCGGCAAGACAACATTGCTGCGGCTGATATACCGTGACGAGATCGTGGACAGCGGCGACATCACGGTTGCCGGATGGGATCTGCGGACGCTTTCGCCGGGAAGCATTCCCTATCTTCGCCGCAATGTCGGCGTGGTTTTTCAGGACTTCAAGCTTCTTCACGAGCGCACCGTAAGGGAAAATGTGGAGCTTTCGCTACGCATTCAAGGAATTCCGCATCATGAGTCGCGGCAACGGGTTTTGGCCACGCTGAAACTTGTGGGGCTTGCGCACAAGGCCGACGCGATTCCGGCCAAGCTCTCAGGCGGTGAGCAGCAGCGGGTTGTGATAGCGCGCGCCGTAATAGGCAATCCGGCTGTGCTTCTGGCCGACGAGCCTACCGGAAACCTCGACGCCGACACCGCGCGGGAGATCATGGACGTTTTCAAGGCCGTTCACGCCAAGGGCGCAACGGTCTGCATAGCAACTCACGACGCCAATCTGTACCGGCATTCCGGATGCCGCGTATTCGCGCTTAAAGAAGGAGCGATCGTGCCATGATGGAAATCCGCTTTCACATCAACACCGCCGCGTCGAACATTGCGCGCAACAAGGGCATCAACCTTCTGACCATATTCTCGATAACCGTCGGACTGTTTCTTATCGCGGTCACGGCCATCACGCTTTCCACGCTGAAAAGCGCTGTGCGCGAATGGACGCGCGGCTTCGGCGTTGTTGTCTATCTGAAGGACAACGCGGACCAGGCCACGGTCAAGTCGCTGAAATCCCGAATCGAACGGGAGGCAGGCGTAAAAGAGGCCCGCTTCGTGCCAAGAAGCGCGGCCATGGCTAGCCTCAAGACCGTGCTAGGAGAAGACATTCTTGAGGGCCTGGACGAAAATCCGCTTCCCGATTCCATCGAGATAACGCTGACGGAAGACCGCCTGAACGCCGAATTCGTGAGGGAAACAGCCAGGCGCGTGAAAACATACCCCGGCGTTGAGGACGTGCAGTTCGGCGAGCAGTGGGTCGGGGCGCTTTTTGGCGTTGCCCGCCACTTCACGCTTGCCGGAACAGCCGTAGGCTTTGCGCTGACCATCGGCATACTGTTCATACTGTCGAACACCATTAAGATACTTTTCTACCGTCGGACAAACGAGATAGACATTCTCAAGCTGCTTGGAGCCACAAGATGGTTCATACGCATCCCGTTCATGGCTGAAGGCATATTCTTCGGCCTTTCCTCCGGGCTGCTGGCATCCATGCTTCTTCAGGCTTCGCTTGCCTGGATGTCGTCCGGAAACGCCATCCCGTTCGTGATGCCGGTTACGCCTTTTGCAATCTCGATCCTGCTTGTTCTGTTCGGCGGCATATTGGGCCTGGCCGGAAGCACGATAGCGGTGGGACGAATACGTTTATGACCAGCTTGCGGAACGCGCTGCTGCCTGCCATCGCGTTGGTTATCATCACCGTGGCGCCGGCGTTCATGCCCGCGCGCGCATCCGCCGCCGATTCGTCGCAAAAAGACCGGCTCAGCCGCATCGAGGAAGAGCTTGCCCGCGAGAAACGCAGGGCGTCGGAGCTTGCCGACAAGGAAGGCTCGCTGCTTTCGGAGCTGGACAGGATCGAGCGGCAGCTTCGTTCCGGCAAGGACGAACTTCGAGCCATCGACAGACGCAACGAAGATATTTTGCGCGACCTCAAACGCATCGAAAGCGAAAGCGGCGTGATTTCCCGCGACATAGATCAGCGGGGCAAGCTCCTTAGAAAACGCCTGCGCGCCGTATACCGCTATTACAACGAAGGCGAGATAGCGGCGCTTGTTTCAACCGGCGACTACCAGAAGCTGATTAAAGACGCGCGGTTGATAGGGCGCATGGCCCATGCCGACAGAAAGCTTATCGAGCACTTCAAGTCCAGCAGAAAAGAACTGGTTCAGAGGCAGGAGCATCTCATGGAGCTTAACCGCGAGCTTGTCCAGAGCAGGCAGAGAGCCGACGCGGCAAAGCGGCGCATAGAGGACGACAAGGGCCGGAAAGACACGCTTCTGTCGCAGATCAAGAACGACCGGCGACGGACGCAGGAGATGGTTCGCGAACTCGAACGCTCGTCCGAAGAGCTTCGCGAGATGATAAACCGCAAGACGGATCAGGACGACACGCCGCCGCCGGGCACGCCGTTCGACAAGCTTGCCGGAAGGATTCCGTGGCCGGTGTCGGGCGCGCTCATATCGAGATTCGGCAGCCAGAACGATCCGCGTTTCGACACTCCGGTTTTCAAAAACGGCATCGTTATCGGAGCCTCGGCTGGCGAACAGGTAAAGGCCGTGCATAACGGGCGCGTGGTCTATGCCGACTGGTTCAAGGGCTTCGGCCAACTGGTT
The DNA here is from genome assembly GCA_016212095.1 of Nitrospirota bacterium. Lineage (GTDB taxonomy): Bacteria > Nitrospirota > Thermodesulfovibrionia > SZUA-242 > SZUA-242 > JACRHH01. The sequence continues at coordinate 75,738 of JACRHH010000025.1, read as the reverse complement.
ATCGTCAACCACGGCGGCGGCTTCCACAGCCTGTACGCCCATCTGTCTGAAATGGACGTAAAAACCGGCAGCGCCATCAGCGCGGGCCAGACAGTCGGCAAGGCCGGCGAGACAGGCTCGCACTCAGGCCCAGGCCTGTACTTCGAGATAAGGCAGAAGGGACGCCCGGTGGATCCGCTTCAGTGGCTGTCGAAAAAGGGGAGGCACTGATGTCCAGCCCCACCTTGTCCCAGCCCACCATTATCCAGCCCCCACCCTGCCCTCCCCTGGAGGGCGGGAAAATGAGCCTGCCAACTCCCTCTCCTTCAGGAGAGGGCCGGGGTGAGGTTATAATATTCAAATCCAGTATCAATTTACGAGGAATGCCATGAAACATAAAGCTGTGAACTTCGTCCGGATAGTCTCTTTCGCGTTTGCCGCGTTTATTTTCGCAACCGCGGCGTTCGCGGAAGCCCCGCCCGCGTCTGAAGCAAGGCAGAAGCCCGAAATTTACGCCGATCTGCGGATATTCACCGAGGTGCTTTCGCGCGTTGAGGAGAACTACGTCGAGAAGCCTGAAATGAAGGAGCTTGTCCGGAGCGCGATACAGGGAATGTTGCAGGCTCTCGATCCGCATTCATCCTACATGACCGAGGAGGAGTTCACCGAAATGCAGGTGGACACCAAGGGCGAGTTCGGCGGCCTTGGAATCCAGATCGGCCTCAAGGACGCAACGCTCACCGTGATCGCGCCGATCGAGGACACACCCGCGTGGAGGGCCGGAGTGAAGGCAGGAGACAAGATAGTCAAGATCGCTGGCGAACCCACCAAGGGCATAACGCTTCAGGACGCCGTGAAGAAACTTCGCGGCCCGAAGGGAACAAGCATCGCGCTCACGCTCTTCCGCGAAAGCACAAAGGAGTTCAAGGACGTCACTCTTGTCCGCGAGATCATTCAGGTTAAAAGCGTCAAATCGAAGATCGTATCCGGCAACATCGGCTACGCCAAGATCACGCAGTTTCAGGAGCGTTCAGCCGAAGACCTGAGCCTTGCGCTCGCCGACATGGACGGCAAGATTTCCGGCCTGATTCTCGATCTCAGGAATAATCCCGGCGGCCTGCTGAACAGCGCAATAGATATATCCGATCAGTTCCTGCCGTCCGGCAAGCTTGTCGTTTACACAATGGATCGAAGCGGCCAGAAGGTCGAGTTCAAGTCGCCGGGCCGTCATAAAACCTACGACTGGCCGATTGTGGTTCTGGTGAACTCCGGAAGCGCAAGCGCGTCCGAGATCGTGGCCGGAGCCATGAAAGACTGGAACCGTGGCGTTATTCTTGGAACGCAAACGTTCGGCAAGGGGTCTGTGCAGACCATAATTCCGCTTAGCTACGGATCGGGATTGCGGCTTACGACCTCGCGCTATTACACGCCAAAGGGCGTATCCATCCAGAACACCGGCATAGAGCCGACAATCAAGGTTGAACTGACATCGACAAACGGCGATGTGGCTGCTCATCCGGTGATGCGCGAGAAAGACCTCAAGGGACACCTCGTAAACGATCAGGCCCCAGAAGACGGCGAGGCGCAGCCGCAGGTCAAGGAGATAATGCCGTCTCAGGTGGAAGAAAAAGACGATGTCCAGCTTCAGCGGGCAATCGATCTGCTGAAGAGCGTTGAGGTATTCAAGAGCATGGGTGCGAAAGTCGAATAATCCGTAGGGGCGCTGCTTGCCGCGCCCTTGGCCCGCGATTTTTCCGGCCAAAGATTTTTCGGCCAAATCGTCAACTTTTTTTACACCGTTTCATTTCCGCATTGTACTGGATTGCGCCAAAACAGCGCACCTGCTTGCTTTGGCCATACTGGCACAACCGTTGCATCAATTTTCAAAAAAAACGGGGAGGTGTCGGAATTCATGCAGAAGCGGTGCGCCGTAAGAAAGATAAAGCGACTGCCCGTAACATTCACAAACAACTCACTGGAACAGAACGGTTTTTCATCGGACGTATCATTCAACGGCATTTTTATTCGAACGCGCCGGGCGCTCAATCCGGGCAATGCGATACAGATTATCGTTGAACTGGACTGCGGAAGCAGGGTTCCAATGTCCGGCGTTGTATGCCGCTCGATAAGAACCGGCACCATGGACATCAAGAACGGCATGGGAGTCCGGTTGACAGAGGTTCATCCAAAATACACCATGTTTGTTTCAAGCCTGGTGGGCGAGAAACAGATGACGGCGTAATTCCGTTCCAATTCAATCAGTCCATATCGCCCTCTGCCCTCCCATTCTTGCATGGGAGGGTTAGCGGGGGAATTTTCAATCACTAACAGATTCCGAACATGCGCCGGTAATGACGAGTGAAGAATCTATCGGAGCAGAGCCGTCTCCTGTCTGCATTAAATCCTTTATATCGATGGTTGTAATCGTAATGGATGCCGCTGTCAGAATATTTGCTTCAGTGCTTACAACCTTGGCCAACGTATCGACATTCGCAACACATAAACCGCCAAAATTTCCGTCAGTGTCTACCTGCATGATCCAGCCGTCCATGTCAGGGATGCTTCCAATCGAGGCGCTTGCCGCAGTTCCGGCGGCGATATAACCGCCAGCCGGATTGGAGATGACAGCGATGAGCGAGTCCTTAAGCCCCATGCTGAAACTCCTCTGCCAGACAACACCTCCGGCATTATCCAGCTTCAACAGCCATCCGCCAGTTGCGGCTTCCGGTGATTCACCGGCAATCACAACCCCTCCATCCCCGCTTGATACAATGCCATAGCCGTAATCATTGCCGGTTCCGCCGATAACAGTCGCCCAGTCAAGATTGCCAGCGCTCGAAAGATGGGCAACCCAAAGATCGCGGCTTTCATTACCGAACGTGTCAGAATCGCCGACAGCGACGACATCGCCATTATCGAGTTCAACAACCGACATGAATTCGTCACTCCCCCAACCGCCCAGAACCTTGTGCCACATGGCAATTCCACTGGCATCGAACTTGACCAGCAATCCATCAGCATCAGCCCCTTCTCCATATGAGTCTGTCGATCCGGCAGCCAAAAAACCGCCGTCAGAAGTGGTTATTACCGAATATGCCTTATCGTTTCCCCAATCTCCCGCAGATTTCTGCCAGCGCACATCGCCGTTATTCTCAAGCCTGAGCAGCCATAAATCCTCATTGCCGCCGCCAAACGACGATGTTACTCCAAGAGCGATATAGCCATCATCGGCAACCGGTTTTATAGAGCTTAAGCTGTCATCCTTGATTCCGCCAAAGGTATGCTGCCAATCGAGTGCGCCGTCAGGCTTCAGCTTCACAACCCAGCCGTCTGCCATGCCAGAGCCTGTTGAAGCGGTTTCCCCGGCGAGAATATACCCTCCGTCAGCCGTCTGCTCAATGGAATAGAGCATGTCGTTCCCGGCACGGCCTCCAAGCTGCTTCTGCCATTCAATTGCACCAAATGAATCTGTCTTGATTACAAGGGCATCGATTGTCCCAATGCCCACCGGCACGGCAACGGCGCGTGGATATGGTTTGGGCGGAGCGTCGTTCATGCTCTCGGTAAGTCCGACCGAAACAAGCCCGCCGTCCGATGTTGCGCGAACCGAAAATATAGTCTCCGCTGTTATTAACGCACCGTATGTTTTCGACCAGCGCAGCACAGGCGTCACCGCCGAAACTTCTTTCGTGTTGGTGTCTGTCCTGCCGTCTGCATCCTTTGCCCTGACAACAAAGTAGTATGTGGCCCCATCGGTCAGCCCTGTGACGGCAAACGAAGTAACGCCGGGTTCCGTAGTGTATTCAGGCTCGGCGTAATTCTGGCCTCCCGACGCTGTGGCCTTAAAAACCAGATAAACAATGTTTACCTGAGTTGTCATGTCATCGCTTGCGGCGTTCCATGAAAGCTGAATTTCGGTTGATGAAACCGCCAGGGCGGTTGCAACTCCATCGAATACGGGCGGATAGGCATCCACCCTGTACATATCCACCGAAAGCGTAACCGGTTCGCCTGCAAGATCGGCATTCGTAGAGCCGGAGTATATGACGTTGCCGCTTGCGTCAAGCCCGTCAACCTTGAAATGCCGATGGATGCCGTTTGGAACATCGAGCTTGATCTCAAAGCCGGAACTGGCGTAATCGGCGGAAACGATCATTTCATCCATGCCGATGCCGGTGACTGCCACCCTCACCCGCGTCACATCGGCGGCACTGTGCGTGGCATCGGAAACGGCGCCATGAAGCGGCGCGGCGGATCTCAAGGTCACGTGCGATTTTTCGGGTGACGATGCAAGATTGCCGCAGGAAACAAGCAGAATCGAGAGTAAAACGGTCAAGACAGCGAACGAGGTTTTTTTCATTCCGACCCCTCCGGGATTTGATAGGCAATTATAGCATCATGCGGTTTAAACGAGTATATGAAATCATGGCGATTCGTTCATCCGGCAAGCTTCTCATACGCCCTAATCGTCCTTCCGGCAGCCTTCTGCCAAGTAAACATTCCGCCCCGTACACGGCCTGCATCCGCCAGTCGCATCCTCATGGCGTCGTCAGACCAAAGACGCAGGATTTTATCAGCAATATCACCGACGTCCTCCGGATTTAAATACAGTGCGACATCTCCGCCGACCTCCGGCAGCGACGTTCTGTCGGAACACGCAACCGGCAGACCGGCGTTCATCGCCTCGACAACCGGAATACCGAAGCCCTCGAAAAGCGACGGAAAAACCATCATTCGCGCCATGCGGTACATGCAGACAAGATCGGCCAGCGGCACAAAACCCGGCACAATCACGCGTCCGCCTAGCCCCAAACGACCGATATGCGCCTCAACTTTCGACCGCCCGCCCATGTTCAGTCCGCAAAGAAGAAGCGAGCCGTCGAAGGCATAATCGCGAATGAGCAATGCAAACGCTTCAAGAAGCCGCTCGTGATTCTTGTGCGGCCAGAACGCAGCCGGATATATCACGAATTTACCCGGCAAGTTGTATCTTTCACAAACCGCTTCAAGTTCAGCGTCGGCAGGCATTATCGCAAACGCAGGATCGCACCCCTGATATGTGACCACGATCTTATCCTGCGATACCGAATACTTTTCAACAATACTCGCCTTCACATGCTCCGATATGGCGATTATCACATTCGCCCGCCGCGCACTCTCGCTGTATCTTGTTGTGCGCATTGAGAGTTCAGCCTCGTCGAACAGCTCAGGCAAATATTCGTGCTGGATGTCGTGAAGGGTGAGCACCACAGGAAGCTTGCCGCGCATATACGATGAGTCCATGATCGAAAACGGAAAATGCATCGCGTCGACTCCGTAACCGGACAGACACGGCACGCCAAACGGAAGCCCGCGCAGCGGCATCCGGAACATCCTTCGCCCGCTCAACCGCATCGAAACAGCATTCGCCACAAGTTTAAGGCTGTAAAACGGCTGAGCGGCAAGGCGAAGCAAGGCGCGAGTCAATGCGATGGACGGGGAAGAGAATCTGACAATTTTCAGCCTGCCGCCGGAATATTGCGCCAGTTCATTCTCGATAGCCTCGCTGTCAAGAAAAACAACATACTCGTGCGGCGAATCTGCCTCCGCTAGAAATCGAACCAGATTCCGGAAGTACTCATACGCGCCGCCCTGAGTTTTGGGACGGCATCCGATGGCGTAGATCCCTATTCGCATCTCATGCGTCTCCCCGACAGGCGAATCTAACCATCTCGTAAAACTCGCCGCAGTGGTAAAACAGAATACCCAGATGAAGCATGACACGCGAATTATCAGCGCTTCGATGTTTCAGCAATGCCGCCAATAGTTTCATGAAACGCACGGCAATATAAACCGTCTTGCGCACCGCATCGGCAACCATCGAAAACCGCGACGGCAGCTTCATCAGCTCCGCAAGTCTTGTAACAGTCACGCCCTCCCAGAAGTGGCGTCTGAGATAATACTTTTTCCGAAGCTTGTATCCGGCGATGAAGTGGTGAACAGTTGCCCTGGGCTGATACCAGATTTTGTAACCCGCCGCCTTGACCCTAAGCGCCAGCAACGAGTCTTCACCGGCTATCATCGAGTTTGTCCTGCCCGCGCTGAATCCGACGCGCTCATCAAACCCGCCGAGGTCGTCAAGCACTTTCTTTCGCACGGCGAAGTTCGCACCCGGCGGCAATGAACCGGGCGGGAATTCACCCGGCTCGTCACCTGCATCGAACAGGCCGAGCAAAAACTTTCTTTCATGCGGATACCATTCCGGACAAGGCTCGTCCCATTCGGGAAGCAGACGGCCTCCAGCCATGCCAAATTCCGTTTCCCCTACAAAAACATCGGCATAAGCGCCAAGCAGACCGGGAAGCACAGTCGCGTCGTCATCGATAAACACTATTATCTCGCCCCTGGCCTGCCTGTATCCTATATTTCTAGCCCCGCTCAGTCCGGCAACGGGCGCGTGAACGTATCGCACCCTTGAGTCGCCGCCGAAATAACGTTCAACCATGCGACGTGTTTCCTCGTCGTCGCCCTGCCCAACAACGATAATTTCGAAGTTATCACAGGTATCGGCAAGAAGGTTTCTGATGCATTTCTCAGCGAAATCAGGACGTTTGTATGTAGCGACAACCACCGAGATCATGCGTTCAGATTCCGGCGCTTCCCGCAATGCGACGCGCTATCGCTCCGATCACGAACGGCAGCAATCCCGCAAACCCTACGCCCCTCGCCGCCTCGGCATATATAATGCTGTTCCGCCTCCAGTTTTTCCGCCCGTGTTTCGACAGCATGAATGCGGCCCAGAGACCGGCCATGTCGGCATTCACGCGCCGCATTATCTCCGGGGAAACGTCGATGCCGCCAGAGATGAAACGTATCACCCTGTACATCTCGGCGATCTTGGCCGCCTCGCCTTCGATCGTTGAACGCACCGAATGCCGATGCGTCCGGAAACAGTTAAGCGGCCTGGCAGTGTATGAAATGCCGGAAATCATGAGCATTTTGCACCACATAAGCCAGTCGCCGCACAAACGCATGGTTTCGTCGGCATAGCCTGTCATCTCGTAAACAGACTTGCGGAAGACAACGGCGCTTGCGTTTGGGATGGTACAGCGCACAATCATGAAATTACTGCATTCATCCTTCCCGTCGTTCGTGAAATCCGTGCGCCAGCGATTTTCATCCAGCCTGTATCCGCCAATATCCGTCGGAAGCCAGACGCCAAATTCCGAGCCATGCTGATCTACCTGCATAGAGGCGCAGTACGCAATGCCGACCGACGGGTTCCGGTCAAGCGCTCCAACAAGCGTCTCAAGCAACCGGCTATCGGCGTAATCGTCCGATTCGGCTATCCAGACATATTCGCCCTTCGCCATCTTAACGCCAGAGTTCCACTGGACAAACGGGCTGCCGCTGTTTTTCTCGTTGAAGACGGCGCGGATGCGCGAATCGCCCTGATACTTTCCGAAGACCTCGCGGCTGTTGTCGGTGGATGCGTCGTCGAGAAAGATAACCTCGAAATCGCGGTATGTCTGGCCAAGCACGCTCACCATCCGCTGATCAAGATAACGGGCGTGGTTGTAGTTAGGAATGATTACGCTAACTTTGGGCATTTAGAGTCTGGGACAATCATTTCGGTTCAAATCTATCAGGTCTGTTCAAATCTATCAGGCCATTTTCTGGCGGCATGTAAAACCCTTAATATTTCGATCATGCCGTTGTTCACCCGATACGGCACGATGTAGGGAAGATCAGGCAGAACAAGCTCCCTTGTTCCGTCAACCCGGCCAAGTCTCCCAATTGAAGGACTTTCAGCCAAATATCCGACGCTTTTCTTTACGGAACTTGCGACTTCCCTTGCGGCTACGGGTCTCTCCGCTGCAATAAATCTCCGAATCACAACAAGATCATCAATCGCGCTGTCAAGCCACTTTATTCGCACTTGGGCGGATCCTTCTCATCCACGCCGCCCCACGATTCAAGCCACGCGGAGACATCTTCGTGTGAAGCAAACTTTGCGTCGGCGCTGTCCGCCCTGCCGACAGCCTTCACTATGCCATCCACATGCCACTCGTTAAGATCGAGGTATTCCTGAATTGCGTGGGTCACCAGATAAGACTTCGTGCGAGCCACCGACTCGGAAAGCCGTTCAAGCCGCGCCCTTGTCTGCTCATCTATACGAATCGTCAACGTCGTGCTCATTATTCCAACCTCCAACGTAACACACTATAACACATGGCACGACACATTCAGGCAATCAGGCATTGAATATCTCTCAACCGCTCATTACATCCCTGACTATATTCGTCACTGCCTGCGCGTTTATCGCGATGTTATGCCTTTCGCGCACCTTTTCGGCTGCGCGCGCGCCGAACCGCTTGCGTTGCTCCGCGTCATTCAGCATGTCGCACAACCGGTCTGACATTATTTCCACATCCAGATACGGCGCAACGAAGCCGCAGTCGTCTTCGATAAACTCCGGCGCGCCACCCGCGCCGCTGAAACAGACGGACGGAATGCCAAGCGACGCGGTCTCCAGAACTACAAGCGGAAACGGATCCTCGCGCGATGTGAGCGCGAAGACATCGAACATCGAGAAAAACTCGAACGGCTTTCGCTTGTGACCGACGAAATGAACCTTGCCTGCCAGCCCCAAGCGCTCGACATCGTGCATGAGCTGGCCATGCACCGGCCCGGAATCGGCCCCGCCTACCCATACGAAATGTACTGGAACCGGCAGATTGCGGCTTGCCAATTCGCCAGCAAGCTGGATGAAAATATCCGTTCCCTTGCGCCAGTCTGTGGTTCCCGCGCCGCCAACCACCAGCGCGTCCGGCGGAATGCCAAGGTCGTCGCGGATAAGGCTCGTCACCTTGCCGTAATCGCATCTGGCCGCAACCGGAATGAAGCCATACACGATGCTTACCTTTTCGGGCGCGATGCCGTAGCTTGAAACCAGACTTTCCCGCACCGCCTTCGATACGGCAATGTATCTGTTGGTATTGCGCATGATCGCGTCGAAGTTGTCGCGTCCGGCGTAGTAGTCGATGCAGTATTGAAGCTCATGCACATGCGTGATCACCGGGCAGTCGAGAGCGGCCAGCAATTCAAGAACATCCCCATTGACCACAGTATTGGAGTAGATCAATCCGGGATTGTGCCTACGTATATGCTTTAGCAGCCGTCTTCGGTGGGGCGATAACATATCGAGGCCAGCCGCCCTTCCCGCCATTTGAAAAAGCCTCCCGATCCTGCCGGGAACCGGATTGAAAAGATACGTCGGAGCAAGCTCCCGGAACTCCGGAAGAAGCTCGCCCTGCGCCCCGCCTGCCTCGCGAACCACTATAATGAATGGAATTTGTGTATTGGCCTTAAACCACCGGAGGAAGTTCAGCAGGATTATCGGCGCTCCTGCGCGGAAAGCGTCGTGGGTGATGAAGACAACGGTTCTGTTTTGTGAGTTATTCATTAAGGTTCCCCTTCCCGTATCACCATTCGGTTCTCACCGGATAGCTCCTGATATGACTGTCAGGGGTAAGAATAACCATGCTGCCGGCAATCGCCTGACAAATAATCAGCCTGTCGAAAGAATCCTTGTGATATTCCGGCAGGCGGGAAAGCTGAAGCACCGCATCTTCATTCAGCGGCAGGCTCTCGATTCCATGCTCCGTACGCCAGCGGGTTATAAAATCGCTCGCCGGTTCAGGCAGCGGCAGCTTGCCGAGCCTGTTTTTGGTGATGATCTCCCAAGCGGAAGCAACGCTCATGTACACCTCGTTATCAGGATCCGAAAACAGACTTCCGGCCTTGTCGGACAACTTCGGGCTTCCAGCCGTAATCCAGAGAAAAGCGCAGGTATCAAGGAGAATTTTCAACCGTCTTCACCATCGAAAAGCGAAATCTCCTCATCAGGCAAATCATCGAAAAACGTATCCGGAACCTGAAACACACCCTTGGCAAGTCCGACAGGCCGTGGAGTTTTCCTGTACGCGGCAACCGGCCTGATCTCCGCAACCGGACGATTTCTGTTGCAGATAAGAATTGTCTCACCCTTGCCGACATCCTCAAGACATCGTGAGAGATGGGTCTTTGCCTCATGGATGTTAACCCGCAGCATATGGTTCGATATTAAACTAACTAGACAACCATATCAAGCCGCCGCTTCAGCAAGACATCCGCAACACGCCTGATTCCGCTATTTCCGTAATAGATACGCTTCAAGCCATAAATCAGTAACTGCCTGTAATTCAGACGCGACCGGTATATGTCGAATATTTGCCTCTGCCTATCATCATTGCCGCCGCTTTGAAAGTCCTGTACTGTTTTCGTGTCTTCAAGCATCCGGAAATTTCCCCATGTTTCATCAACATGCGAGACATACGCCGATTGAACCGCGCGAAGCATGAAATCGAGATCCATGGCAAAGTGGTCGTCAACATCGTACAAGCCGATTTTGTCATGCAAAGACTTGTGATAGAAATACGCGGACGGGTTTGGCGGATGCGGGCTGACAGCGGGGCCGAGAAGCATATTGGTAATGTCGAGCTTGCCGGGCCTGAAAACAGACTGCAACGCGCCTTGCGAATTCCAGACGTTGCAGTTTCCGACAAGAAGCGCCGGTTCCGGCCTGTGCTCGAACAGTTCAAGCACGCGGCAAAGCACACCCGGCTCATAGTAATCGTCCACATTAAGAAAACCGATGACGACGCCTCTCGCCATTGCAATGCCCTTGTTCATGGCGTCGGACTGTCCCCGGTCTTTCTCCGACACCCAGACGATGTGAGGGTGTCTGGCGGCATACGCACGGATAACATCAACCGTGCCATCGGTTGAGCCGCCATCCACGATGACATGTTCGGCATCATCGCACTTCTGGTCGATCACATTGTTAATGCACTGCGCTATCCAGCCTGCGCGGTTGAATACCGGGGTGATGACGCTGAGACGGATCAAGACGGATCAAACCTTGGGCTGGAAATCATACGCTTAAACGATGGGAAACGGCTGTCAGACAAACCCTGATTGGGATCGCGGAAACACTTTCCGTCACGGTCATAATACAGCGGCAGCTTCCCGCCACAGATCGCTTCCGGACTGAAACCTGCCTTGCTCAACAACCCGCCTACATCTTTCGATTTATACAGCAATCGCACCAGTTTGAGCAGATTGCGGTTAATCCCGTACCGCACGGTTTCCCTGCCGATTATGTCAGCCGCTTCCGTCGTGTATCTGTCCATCATGTTATGGCTGCGCTGAAGATCGTTGCACCGGTAGCCGCCAACCAGAAACGGCATGGTGTAGAGATCGGCGTAACGCGAGAAACGCACCCAAAGCTCAAGGTCGCACGCAAGTTTGAAATCGTTGGAGACAAAACAGCCAGCCTTCTCCCATAAACTTCGCCGCCACCAGGTCGATTCCTGCTGAATCCACCGGTATCTTCCGCAAAGCAGCCGCCCCCTGCTCCATCGCTCATGGCAATCGACCTTTATGCATCTGCCCGCCTCATCCCAGTGCGTCGGCACTCCCATCGTCCAGTCGATGTACGGGAAAGCTGCATAGACCTCGGCCAAAAGCTCCAGCGAGCCGGGATGCAGCTTGTCGTCGGAGTTCAGCCAGCCCATGATTTCGCCGGAAGTCTGTGCGAAGCCTTTGTTCAAGGCGTCGGCATGGCCCTTGTCCGGCTCCGACACCCAGTATTTCAGATATTTATCATATCGCCTGATGATCTCGACTGAACCGTCGGTACTGCCGCCGTCAACAATAATGTATTCCAGATTCGGATAATTCTGCCCCAGAATGGAATCAATTGCCGCTTCCAGAAATTGAGACTGGTTGAGGGATGGAGTGACAATGGAGATACGAGGGAATTTCACCGGACAATAATATTTCCGCTTGCAGCGCCCTCAGGGCCGCTTACAGTTATTGTTGCAGGAAGTGCGGATTCGACAATCCCGTTTGATCGTAAAGTCCAGCGTTTCTTTACCCCGTCCCACGTCATCGCGCCAAACCCGGCAACGGACAAAGAGGCATTCGTTCCGTAACCGCTGTACGCGCGAACCGACAACATGCTTTCCGAACGGCTGTATACGGCGCGCGCAAGCTCAATCGTATTTGACGCCATCGCGCCCATCGACACGGATACCGAGCCGCACACCAACATGTTGTTTGCCTCGTTAGCTTCACTGATTCTGTTTTCAGGATCGATTATGGCAATCGGATAATACGTTCCTGGCGGCAGGTCAGGCGGCATGGTTACAACTCCATGCCAAGTCCGGCGCACTCCGCCATCGTGCCTTGAAAAACCTATTTCTTTCACCAATACGTCGTCACCGGATATGACCGCATCGGTTGAAAGATATATCCGCACCGAAAAGTCCTCTGGCAGTCCAACACCCTGAGTTTCCTCGACAACAACGGAGCAATCATCTGTCTGCCCGGTTGATGATGCTGACGGCATGAATATTGATTCGACATGAACATCTGGCAGGCTGTTGCCGAAAATACGTTGTGTGCAGACACCCATACTGCCGCAGTATTCCTGTGCCTTCAAACAATACTTCCCCTGACTGCATGAATTGCTCGACATGCATTCTTCATCCTTGATTGTTACCATTCCCGATGCCGTTGCAATTACTCCGCCGCCGGAGGGTGTGGACAAAGTCACGCCAAACGTCTCGTCACCCTCGTATACCTGATCATCAACAAGCGGGACATCGATTGTTTTAGCCGTCTCGCCCGGCGCAAAAACGAGTGTTCCACCGCTTGCAAGGAAATCGTTCCCCGATGAAGCGCTTCCACCAGCAGTTGTCCAGTCAACAGTCACCGGATTGAAATACTGCTCGTCCAGTGTCACATTGACATATGCCGTTCCATCTGTTTCGTCAGCAACTGCGTTGCCAACTCTCAGATATGGCCCGTAAACCCGAAGCACAAGGGTCTTTGTATCAGCGCCGGCTTGAGCATCCGAAACGCCAACAATCACCCTGTAAGATCCTGTTTCCGATGGAACACCAGCAATAATACCGGTAGCGAGATCAATATTGAGTCCGGCAGGAAGCCTTCCCGACGCAAGCCGCCAGGAATATGGTGCGGCTCCGCCTGATATGGACGGCGATAAGCTGTAATACGAGCCGACAGTTGCGCGCGATGTTCCCGAAGAAGTGATATTGAGCGGCTCGGACGACGGAAGCATGTAAGAGACTGCTTGCCTCGCCGTTGCGCCAAATCTGTCCTTCACTTCGCAAACGCCACTATATGAACGGCCCGCTTCAAGCGGACGATCCGGCTTGAATGTCGAAGTTCCGCTTGACGAAAACCGCGTATCCCACGAGCCGTCGTTGTCATAGTCAAATCGGTGCTCTTTAAGGCCGTCCCAAGTGCTTTGCGAGTCTGGATCTGTCGCAGCGCATTCAAACCTGAGAGATGTCTTGTTAACGTCGAATATCCTCAGTCCGCCATCGGTTACAATGGCGTATCCGCCGGAAGCCATCACACTTCGCGCATAACCGGTTATGGCGTATAGATTTACCAGCGCCGGAACATACGGATCACTAACGTCAATTTTCACTAAACCAGCCTCATAATCCGCCAGATATGCGTGAAGACCGCTGACCGAAACATCCATCGCCGTGCCAACCGTATCATACGCTCCAACCAACACCGGATTTCGCGGATCGCTCACATCGATAATCTGTAGTCCGGACGAGCCGTCGGCCACATACGCATAACCGCCGGACAAGGTTACGGCATAGGCGTATCCGGGCGTGTCGTAAGCGGCGACTGGCTGAGGATTTTGAGGCGAAGAGATGTCAACAACCACAAGGCCGGAGCTTCCGGATGCAACAAATGCGTAACCACCAGAAACAACCACGTCCTGAGCCGAACCGCCTGTATTGTACGCCGCAGCAAGAACCGGGCTTTGCGGATTGCCCACATTTATCACCTGAAGACCTGACGCGCCGTCAGCCACATATGCGTAACCCGACGCAACCGATACACGCGTGGCATATCCCGGCGTATCGACAGATCCGGCAATCACTGGCGCGGCATGGTTACGAACATCAACCACGGAAAGCCCGGATGCACCCGATGCCACATAGGCGTAGTCGCCTGAAAGATTTATTCCTTCAGACCAGCCCGGAAGTGCCAGTGAAGCGGATTTCACAGGTTTGCTCACATCGGTCAGATTATAAACCGACATGCCAGATGCGCCCTCAGCCACCAAAGCGTCATTGCCGGACATTGCGATGTCGCGCGTTGTTGAACCGTCATAACTTCCGGCAAGACTTAAACCTGCGTGCCGGGTTACCGCCAAGCTCGTTATTGCGGGTAGATCGTTGTAGGTAACGAACCACAGATCACGGACAGCCTGTGAGGTATTGCCACCCAAATCCTTGATTTCAAGACGCGCGCGCATATGTTCCGAGATATTTTTGGGCGCAAGACTGACGGTGTCTATGATGTGCATCAAGCCAGAACTTCCGTTGGCAACGAAGGCAAGGCCAGAACTCGCGAACACATCATTGACTGTCGCCGATCCTGATGTCCGGTAGCTGTCGATAAAAACCGGAGACGACGGATTGGTTACATCCACTACCGACATGCCTGAATGAACATCACCAATAAACGCAAGATTTCCGTCAACATGCACAGACACCGCTGTTTCACCCCGCGAATACTGCCCAAGCAACACGGGCGATGGCGGAGCAGTAACATCGTAAACAAGCAAGCCGTTCGTTCCAGCGGCGATGTATAGTCGATTTGCATAAGCATAAACTGCGTAGGCATATCCGGGGATACTGGCCACGGAAACAGGATGTGCCTCGTCGGCCAGACTGACAACCTGCACGCCGGACGAGCTGTCGGCAACGTATGCGTAACCGCCAAACACACTCACACCACGTGCATATCCGGGCGTATCGTACAGTCCAACCAGTGACGGTGACGCCGGATTCGACACATCGGCAATCTCGAACCATCCGGAAGCAACATACGCCCGCGAGCCGGACACAACGACATCACGCGCCGATCCGTAGGAATTGTAAGTGCCAAAATATGCCGGGCTGGCTGGATTGGCAACGTTCAGTATCTTGACCGCACCATCGGCCAGATACGCCATGTTGTTCGACACAAACACGCCGCGCGCGTACCCGGAGGTGCTGTAACTGCCAAGCGCCGACGGACTGGCCGGATTGCTTATATCCACCACGCGGAATCCCGAATATCCGTTGGCAATATAGGCATACGAACCCGAAGCAAACACGCCCTCCACGCTGTCACCGGCGTTGAATGCCCCGACATATGGATAACCCTCCGGCGACGGATAGTAATGATCCGTTATCGGAGTTCCGGAGTAACCCGTATCCCAAACGCCGTCGTCATCGAAATCCCATCTGTATGAAAGGCTGCCGGATTGGCCTGAGGCATCGGTTGAGCCGGATGCATCGAAGTTATAGCTGTAGCCATATGCATAACCGTGGCGGTTTTCGGGCGCTGCTGAAAATGCGGCCCTCAAAACCGGAGTACCGGCTGATATTCCTGATTGCTGAGAACCTCCTATAAAGCCGGCAGTTATCTGAATATCGGTAGAAGCAGGCAGATGTTCAGTGTTTCCAATAGAGTTTGCAGCTCTTGCCTCAATCGTATGGGTTCCGGGCGAAAGCTGCGGCAGCGTAATGACGAATGATTCCTCGGCGCTGTCGAACTGTCCGTCGGATGCCGTGGCAAGCATCCACGCACCGCCGTCAATGCGGTATTCGACAGAAGATATCGAATTAATGCTCACATCCGCATAGGACGACGAACTCCATTCGTTAAGAAGCGGACGCTCAGTTGAAACACCCGTTATAGTTGTGGGGTCGCCTCCAGAAACAGGAGAGATAACAGTAACCGGGAAAGTATCAATCGGATCGATAATGCCGTTGCCGTCAGAGTCGCGCCAGCCGATCTGTCCACGGCTGTAAACACCAATCGCGCCTCCCCGCACCATGATATCCGGCTCTCCCTCGCCGTGGCCAAGAAAAAAGCCGTTGCCGTCGTTTCCTTCGGAATTAGCGTTAACAACATTGAGGTATCCCCAGCGGCCAATCGGACTTTGGCACTGATCCGGACAGTACTGATCCATCGCGCCAAAGATATGCATGGTTTCATGGCGGACCGTGTAATCGTCCACAGTGCCCGACGGGCTGTAAACCTGCAACGACGGGCCAAACAGATAGGCATACGCCCTGCCCGATCCGCGTGTCACCTTGACCATTAACGCCCAATGGGTTGAATGCGTGTTCCGTAGATCGTTCACATAGTCGCGTTCCACGGATGGCAACGGATTTGGCGTTCCGGTCTGGCTGACCTCTTTCACAAATGAAAATGTCAACCGGGCGTTCGGCTCATCGTCGCCGAAACGGTCAAGCGCATTGCAGATGGCCAGATAAGCGCTGTCCGTCTCGGACTGCGTCCAGCTCCCGGCATCTCCAGCGGTGAAGAAAACTCCAACCGCCACTTTACCGGCCATGTACAGGCTCGTATCGTAGTAACCGGCCCCGTATGCGCTGCCGAATGTTTGGGCTCCGCTTCCGCTTGCGTAATAGATGCCTCCGCCGCCAGACGATGGCGCATCCTGAGCGGGCGATGACGACTTCCTGAATCCGGAACGGCCACTCCTTCCACGTATCTTCTCTTCATTCTTCCGCACTTTCCAACGCTCGTGGTATTCTCTGTCCTTAAGCTTTCGCTCCTCACGATCCATCGGGAGATCGGACGGCATTATCAGATCGTCGCGAATTTCAGCGCGAGGCTCGACAGTTCCAGACTTTTCCCTAACAGCGCCTTTATCAAAACGCAGGTTCCAGAACCTTACAGCATCATAAAAAGACGGCTCCTCGCTTGGGAACGATGCCGAGTTGACCTTCTGGCGCGAAACAAGTCGCACGAACGGCAATTGCGTGACGGACGGGATGGAAGAATCCGGCATCTCAACAATGACAACCGAAGGAGGAAACGCCAACCGGACGCGGAGATTCATATTCCCCAGAGCCGCAACATCATCCTTCATTTCCTCCGACGTTAATGACGAAAGTATGATAATCGCACTGTCGTCATGACGGGAACGATCCGGCTGTCTGGAAAATGCGGGAGAAGGAATAAGAATAATGCTAAACAGAAAGCCCAAAAATGCGCTTATAACGACAGTGAAATTCCTGCCATAGTTTTGCATGAAGGGATACATATGCATCTACATCACAACAGAAGATCAGGCCATGACCATTTAATTTCAATAGTGTTTCGGCCTGCCCTTAAACCTCTGAATCGGTAAAACGAGTAATACAAATCCGGCCTGACGTGTTCTCCGTTAACATAAACGTTAAATCCCTTGAAATAGTTTCTGAAAACAACCACTTCCCGCGCTCCTTCAGGAAGCGTAAGATCAATCGTCCAGTCAGGATTTTTCCGAATGATCCGGCAGTTTTCAACAGGCCGGAACGAATTGCCATCCGGATACCAGACAACATTCTCTTTGTCGCTAACCTTGTACAGTGAAAAACCGTCTCCGACATCCCGCTTCCAGATATAATTGCTTAAATCCTGTCGGGTCAGTATCCCGTCCACCCCAATGTATTTCATATATTCATAATCTGAATTTGATGCCTTAACTCTGGCAATATTCAGGTAATCTTTATATTTACTTATATACAAGCTTGCATTATATGTATCTGATTCAGCTATATCATAAACCATATTCAACGATGACCGGATATTGGTTCTGATCCTGTCCTCTTCCAATGCGGCTATTTTGCTCACACCATTAAACTTGGCCGGGAAATAATATTCATTGAACATTTTGGCTGATTCGGAGTTTTTGGGCATAGTCAATGCTAACCCCTCAAAAATCAGCAAGCAGGACATTGCCAGAACCAACTTGCGGTGGTTAAATCGACCAACAGCATACATTGCAACCATGATGACCGTCGCAAACACAGCAGCGGAAAATGTGGATAGATACAGTTTTAAAAAATCCAGATTCCAACTTGCACCTCTAACAATGCCGACAATAGCCGACAACTTGTTTCTGTTATATATTTTCGTATCATAAAAATCAGAGTAATAATGCGTATACATCTTGAGATTTGTTCCATAGGCATCACGCATGTTATCAATAATCATCGCGGCCATCAGGTTCACAATGCACATTGCCAAAAGATAAATGACAATCACTCTTAATACGGCCTTGCCTCCTAGATGACGCAACTGGTTTAATCCGATCATAGCCAGAACAGGAAATGTGAAGTTAAACATGAACAAAAAGCGAGCGGGGATGCGCAAATCCAATGTCATCCCGTGTCTGGCCATGAAAACATAAACGGGATTATATTTCCCAAGCGCCATAAAAAAACTTACAGCTACAATGCACCAAAGAAATCTGGTCAACGTCGATTTATTGTACAGTGAAAAAATACTCAGGAAAAAGACCGGGGGCAATAGATCAGAGTTGTTCCATTTGGAATGCATGCTCCATATAATCGGATCCCTTGAAAAGCTATAATTCGCAAAATAATTCCATAAACCAAATGGGGAACTGCCATCCAACAGGAATTCAAGCCCTCTGGCCTTTATATCTCCGACCTTGACAAGCTCATATGTAAGCTTGAATTGGGGGTATGCGATCACGACAGCCATGAGACATGCAAACGAAACCAGACCTATTCTGTATAACCGTCTATTGCCAACGATTAATATCATAAAGACAGCGCAGGCATAAACCACAAGGAAAAAGCGTAGCTGAAATGGAGCATACAAGGCCAACAGCGAGATGCCGCCAAGCACTCCAAACAAGAACGTCTTCTTGTGCAAACTGTCCGACTCAATGCTAAGTTTATATAGCAAAGCCACAATCATGGGAGCCATAATAAAACTCAATATCAGCGAATAGCCTTTGTACATGAAAAAGAATGAAAAATGGTATGCAACAGCTCCGTAAATAAGCAACACAATATCATCGATACCAATCAACAGCATTGACAGGACAAACACAAGACTGCCCGTAAAAGTAATCATGAACAACATTGACTTCAAACCGACTAGGGGGTCGGGAATAAACCATGCGACCATGAGTTGTAGGGGATGAAGCAAAGCGTTCTGCCCGTATCCTGCAAGAGGGAAGCCGCTCCCAACTATATCCGTCCAGACAGGCACGAATCCACTATGGAGGCTTTTTTGAAGCAGGAAAAACTCCGGAAGATATTGGAATAGGAGATCGTTTTCTTCGATGTAAAACATCCCGCAGGTCAAAATGAAGTGATTTTCTACAAGATAAATCGCTGATATGATCAGTTGCACAATAACAACCTTGCACCAGATCGGCATCCCTTCGAGTATGCTCGCCCTCGGCAATATGGCGCGGCCATCGCTGGATTCAGCCGCCACATTCTGATTATTGAACAGTTCGGGGTTAAACATCAGCCAACTCACCGGTAGTCTCCCGAACCAGATAAACAGGCCGTTGCTTCACCTCCTCGAAAACACGCGCAATATAGATTCCAAGCAGCCCCAAAGCAATAAGATTTGCTGATCCAAAGAAAAGGATCAGCATCGTAAGCGATGTCCAGCCGCTTACCGCAATCCCAAGCAACCACGAATACATAGCCTGCAAGGTAAGCACAACTGAAATTGCCAATCCGAAACAGCCAAAGCTGAATACCCATGATAACGGCTTTGCCGTAAACGAAGTAATAGCTGTAATTGCAAGCTTGATCAGGCCACGCGAAGTCCAGCTTGAACTGCCGGCCATTCGCTCCGACACGTCAAACGGAACACGCGCCTCACGAAATCCGACCCATAGCGTCATACCACGAAAAAAACGTACTCGTTCCGGCATGGCGATTACTGCATCGACAACACGTCTGTCCATAAGTCGAAAGTCAGATGCCCCGGCAAGATCAAGGCCGGTTAGTTGCTTCATTACGCGGTTGAAAATAGCTGCGTTAAGTCGGGCTACCATCGAATCAGCACTGCGTTCTCTTTTGAAAGCTGAAACCAAATCGGCCTCACCCAAGCGCCATATTGCCAGCATATCCGGGATAAGCTCAGGCGGATGCTGCCCATCGCCATCAATGATCACCACGGCCCGGCCCAAAGAACGCTCAAGACCTGCCAACATCGCTGCCTCCTTCCCGAAATTACGTGAAAGCCTGATCCCTCGTATCTGCGAATTACCGACTGAAGTACGATGGATTTCGGTGAACGTGCCATCGTAACTTCCATCGTCAACAACTATGATCTCGAATAATTCGGGAAGCTCTTTTAGAACGCGCATCAGTCGTGCGATGAAGACACCTATCACAGCCTCCTCATTGTAGACAGGAACAACAATACTCAGATCGATAGCACTTCCTGAATTCTTCATGTCATCTCCCGGATAACAAATCGTTACTCACGATACAACGCGATAATCGCGGCTTCAAAGCCTTGCGCATAACTAGGTGACCGCCCAGCCAATGCTAAACACAACGGACTACACGTTTCACCAAATTCACAAAACGCGCGGAATCATCTTCGGTTTCCAGATCGTATGTATAATCGAATACAAAATGATATATATATAGATCCTGCAATGCCGTCGGCGGCCTTAATTCAGAAATACTTGAGAAATATTCCTTCAGCTCATCCGTGTTTCGCGCCTCGAAGTTCAGCCCCTTATCGGAATAAAACGATTTTCCAAGCGAAATCACCGGCTTATGAAAAACCATCGCCTCCGTACCCATTCCAGAATTTATTGAAAGAACTGCGTCGCAGCCCTGGCACAAGGAATTGGCGTTAATTTCTTCGCGCACGAAGCTTATCTTCTGGCTGTTTGCGCCAAATTGCGTCAGCGCTCCATCAATAACATTCCTCGGATGTTCCTTTACAACAATGTGATAATCATCCGGCATAGCATCCAGACATTCCGCAACAACCCCAAGAAATTGCGACATGTTTCTTATCCATGGCGATGATTCCGGCGTGGTTATTGTTACGTCATGATCCACCTGCATCGGGCAAAATACTATCTTCTTGTCTTCAGGCAACCCGAGCTTACGCTTGATTTCATCAGCCGTCTCGAAACCGGATTTCTGTATATCAACTCCGGTTGAAATGCCGCTTATGCTTTTCCTGTAAGCTTGCAGACTGTCAAGCTGTTCCGGAGTCAATGGATTTTGCATGATCTTAAACCAATTGCCGGCACTCCAGTATGCCGAGAAATTAGTCGTGCCGCCTGTATCGAAATAGAGTGCAAGCCTGCCGTTTTTAAGCAGAGGCGAACGCTCCATGAAAATCAGGGGGATTCCACTATTCCTGCAAAAATCGATAAAAACCGGCGATTCCAGCTTGAACATTCCCCATACAAGAGCCACGGTGTTCTTGGCAGAATACTTTCTCCAGCGCGATGGATCGACCGGACTTCCCCAAGGCTCAGACAAATCAATCACGCGGAACTCGTGATTGATAATTTTGTTGCCAAGTATCCGCGCCTCAAGACCTGTATCGAGCGGCTTGTATCGAAATAGCAGTTTTGTGCGCCATGGTTTTGCCAAAACGGATCGGAACATATCCGGTTCGATCGCTACGCTTTCCTGAAAAGATACACGAGCACTTGCCCAAGTGTTTTTTCATGCAATACCATTTCAGACTCTTCAAGCCCGCCAACCCTGTAACCGTCGTTGAACTGATACATGTTCTGCCCAAACCATGTAACAAGCTCCATTTCGAATTTCGCCTCAAGCATCGCAACAACATCATCGTGATGATAATGGCGGAAATGAAACTCGTTCGGATTCTTTGCAAGCGGCTGCATCGCATCATTCGGAACTGAAAGGAACAGATAGCCGCCCGGTTTGATCGAATCGGTCACAACCCGAAGAAACGCTTCATCTGCATCGACGTGTTCAAGCGACTCAAAGCATGTTACGAAATCGAAAGTTGATACCGGCAAACTAAAAGGAAACATCTTATGCGAATAAAACAGCCGATCATCACGAAAATGCTCGTTAGCGAAAGCCACGGCCTCACTCGATCCTTCGACACCGAACATGCAGCACCCAAGATTTCGCGAAATGAGAAACATCCCGTAACCTGTTGCCGAAAAGATGTCGAGTCCGAAAGCGGATTCCGGGTGTGCAAGGCCGCCCGCAAGGAACCCGGCGGCCCATTCGTATCGTGCAAGATGATCCCTGCGGATGCTTCCGAGCGTTTCACCGGTCTGACGCTCACCGCTATGGAGTGTGAAATCCCTCTCCTTCCGGGGTGAACCACCGCAGCCAATCATGCGAAGAAATCTCTTGATCATTCGAAAACCAACCTTGTCAATTAATAACCGACAGTACTTTTAGCAATTTCCGCGCCCGTGCCAAATAGGTGTGCCTGTTCAATACAGCCTTATGCCCATTCTCGGCTATTCGTTTGCGGGCAACATCATTTCCCAGATAATACACACACTTTTCCACCATATCTGCCGGATTCTCGGCTATAACAATCTCATCGTCGTCAAAATACTCGCGCAAGCATGGATTATTGTCACAAACGGCGAATGCGCCCATTGCGTAAAGCTTGAATATGCGTTCATTCACATGAACAGCAACGCCTTGCACCTGAGAAGGCTCATGAAAAACCAGGTTTACTCTACTTTTCCAGACAATTCCGCGGTATTCATCATCGCTCACCGGCCCAGCCGAAAGATGAGGCCAGGCGCGTCCAAAGACACTAAGCCTCTCGCCAAACCGATCCTTCAGCGGAAACAGATGCCTGTCCATCTGAATCCCCTTGAACGGCCACCATCCGCCTATATAACTGATATCGTATTTCTTAAATCTGGGCAGATACGATTTGCGATAAATTGCATCATCAGCGGCCAACGGTTCATCCAAGATCGAAACACCATGAGAAACCCAAAAGTTGAAACATGTTTCACCAACTCCACGGCTGTACGGGTGAAGTATGAGGTCGATAAACTTCTCACTGACCAGGATATTTTCCATAGCAGTTGGCGGCGGAGGCTGCGTGTAAAAATTGCCAGCTTGTGACGGGTCGCCAGGTTGAAATTCAAGATGCATATGCTCCACAAGACGCTGCACATCTGGGTGAGTATGCATCGCGGTCTTCATGCCATGCTTGCGACGGTGCTCAAGGAGCAGTTCAAACATCTCACCGCTCATCCATTCATAATTCAGAAAATCTCCCGGCCTTCTCAAGTAACCAATAAACAGATCCGGTTTGAAGCTGGCAAGAATTGACCTGAGTTCATCGGCGGAATTACCGAGCCAGACAACCACCTCACATCCAGCCCGCTCAAACCCGCGTATGTAACCGCTTTCTATGTACTTGAACGGCCCTTGAGTAATGTCGGTGTACGGCTGATAGAGCACCCGCACAGGTTTACTCTTCAACTTTTGGCGGCCAGTTAATTGAATCGACATCACCCTCGAATCCCTGCTCAAGCGGCATAGGCCAGTAATTGGACAACGCCTCAATGTCTCCGATGTCGGAGTAGAGATCCGGCAGACTATGATCCACCTTCCGCACAAACGCGCATACGTTATAATCAAGCTTGACGAAATGGCCGGTTTTGACATCGAAATTATTCAACAGTAAAACATACATCAATTGGCCAAGACTCCAACCAGTCATCAGATGCCCGCCAACAACCTGCGACTTATAAGGCGGAACCAGAACAAACAACCAGCCCCCCGGCTTAAGCACTCGCCAAACGCTCTGAAGTGCAATTCCGGGATTCATCGTATGCTCAAGAACATGCGACATCCAGCAGGCATCGAACTCGTTGTCCTCAAACGGAAGTTCTTCCACACGGCAATCCGTAATATTGAAACTGATGTTCTTCCGCAGCTCTTCGTCAATTCCGTACTGATCGACATTCAACCCTGTGGCGCTTACACGAAGCCCCTTTTCAAGGAAATAACGGCTTGCGGCTCCGTTGCCAAGGCCAACATCGAGGAGCTTCCAACCGGGATGCACAGGCGTTGCCGCCATGATATGATCGATTCCCGGCCTGCCTCCGCGTTTGGCGGATGCCCGCATCGATGCCGCAACCTCGGCGTAATATGCGTCAGTCATGCCGGACGGGATTGCAGGTTTTACTTCACCGTCGACAACCGATTCATTACCGGCTTCGCACTTACAGCGCTTACGGCTTCCCCAAGACCAGAACCTCATAGTCTTCCTACCTAACCAGGAAATCTCGCGGGTACAGGGCGCGATTCAATTCGCCAGACATTTCCTCGATTATCCTGATATTCCGCGATGATAAGGAAACATTTCGTTCAGGAGCCGGATGAACTCCCGACAGGCTTTTGGTTTCGGCATATGGCACTTGAATGAACTCCGCTATCTGTTTCATGCATCTGGCAGGCTCGCGGCAGAGCGTTTCGAAACGCAAATGCATGATTTTTTGGCTTGCATCCATAGCCTTAAGGCACGCAATGTTATGCAGATGCCACCATGCGGCTTCCACCTCAACCCGAAACTCTTCCTCCGGGCGAAGTCCCGCATCAGGATAAAGCTCCTGAATCCTTTTGAAATCGTCATATTTTCCCGGCCTGTGATGCCATCCGGCATCAGGCAGGCAACGGGGAAAATTCTTCTCCATGCTTGCAAGATAGCTATATAGCTCTCGCGTTATCCAGATGATCTTGACCGGATGCCGCTCGATAAAACGAATGCGGCTTCCAGCGCGTATGAATTTCGCAAGACCGGAGAGGTTTCCTATGAAATCGTCCATCCACGGCCATTCGGTAATGGATGAATCAGCGATCAAGGGAAAACGCTTGTGCTCTTCCACTCCAGCCGGGTTTGGAACAATACCGGCCTCGCCCGTTGTTCCGCTCCAGTACAGCGGCTCATAGTGATAATTTGTATAACCGATTCTCGCAAGCAGTTCGTTTATAAGAATGCCAAGGATCTTTGTTCCGCTGTTGCCAACACCTACCACTACGATTTTAGGCCCCATGACTCTCCCATTTCCCGTCGAAATAGACCGCAGCGCCGCCGTAATTGATAGAATCACCGATCACGCGAATGCTCCATGATGCGTTATGCCAAAGCAAGTGTCGCTGATATTTCTCATCGTAAACAATCAGGGAAACTTTATAATCGCCAACATTAAGTAGAAAAGGCGATATATCAACAGAGAACTTCACCAAGCCATCAGTATTAAACAATATGCCGGGAGACGTTCTGCATACCGCTATAACCTGAAGCTCCCTGTTAAGAAACGCTATCAAAACATTCGGATTCTTGACAGCGCGTTCCACAAAAACCTCCCCTTGCACCCTCAACATCCCGCCATGCCTCACGGTTCCATCTGCATCGTTCGAACCGCCTTCAAGTTTCAGGTGGCGCAGGCTGTTTCCCTCGTTTCCGGCGATAACCGAAGATGATTCCTGATCGAAAAGAGAATAATATCGTTCGATTGTCACAGCCGTATCATCATTTGTTTCAAGCCTGCCGCCAGCCAGCAGGAAAACCTTGTTGCAATAGCGGTCGATATGCGGAATCGAATGCGAAACAATCACAACCGCCGTGTCCTTAAGCATTCCGGCAAGATGGTTGTAGCATTTGGCGCGAAAGCCTACATCTCCGACAGCCAGAACCTCGTCAATCAGCAGAATGTCGGGCTTCATCTGCGCCGCTATCGCAAAGCCAAGCCGCACATACATTCCTGAACTGTAATGCTTCACCGGAGAATCTATAAAATCCCGAAGTTCGGCAAACTCAACTATTTCGTCGAAACCTGCGTCGATCTCCATCTTGCTGAAACCGAGAATAGCCCCGTTTATGTATATGTTTTCGCGTCCGCTTAACATCGGATGGAATCCGGCCCCAACCTCAATCATCGCCCCAACCCTGCCGCGAATCTCTATCCGCCCCTTGTCGGGCATAATGATACCGTTCAACATTTTCAGCAGCGTGGATTTTCCGGCTCCGTTTGGCCCGATAAGGCCAAGGCAATCGCCCCTGCGAAGTTCAAACGAAACATCATCAACAGACCAGAATTCGCCATTTCTAAGATCTCCGGGATCGGACGGCACACCCAAAAATGAACCGGCAATGTCTTTAAGCCCGTAAAACATCGAATATTTACTATCTCTGCAGAACTTTTTCGAAACACCACTGACGTTGATCAAAACCTCTGACATTGCCTCTAAACCTTCTCGGCGATTTTAGACTCGGCCAGATGAAACATTCTCCAACCAGTCAGAAAGATGATTACGCTTATCAAGACTGACACTGCGTAGCCTGACGGATCCGAGATCCTTCCTGAAACAGCCAGATCACGCGTTGCGGTCACAAAAGCGCTTACAGGATTTACATGGTTCACCCAAAAGGATACCGGCCAACCGGTTGGCGGAGGATACACAACCGGCGTCGCAAACATCCCGATTGTCATGGCCATACCCACAATGCTTCCGACATCCCTGACAAGAGCGTTAAACAACGCAAGTATCAGACCGACTCCGGTAATCAAAAACAAAAGGGGAAACAATGCAACCGGGAGCAAAAGAATCGATGCCTTAGGAAGAAATCCGCTCCAAATGAATACAGCCAGCAGAAGCGGAAGCCGTATCGCAAACTCGAAGACCGCCTGACCAAGAGATGCCAGAACAAGCGTTTCACGCGGAAAATTTATTTTGGTAAGAAGCGTTCCTGCAGAAACAAGACTACCTGTGGAAACCGTAACGCCATGAGAAAACAGAAGCCAAACCATCTGCCCAAGAAATATAAAAACCGGATACGGCATGCCGGTTTCGCCTATGGCCAATACAGTGCGTTCCTTCATCCATACAAAAGCAAGAAGCACCGGAAGTGGTGAAAGAAACGCCCATGTAATGCCCAGTAGCGACTGTCGGTAACGCGATACAATATCGCGAACCATCAAACGCCAGACAAGACCGCGAGCCATCCATATCTCGCGAAACATCTCGGCCCAGATACCCAAGCCAGCCTTACGAACATGGTCAGGTTCGTAAACTGTAATAATGCTGCCCTTGCCTGATGCCACTATCGCGCCTCGTTGCTCCCAGACTTCCATAACATCATGACAGGATTAAGCCCGCCCTTGGCTGCAAGCGTATCAAACTCGCCTTCCTCCAGCACAAGACCGCGTATCTTGCGCCCGATGTATCTTTCTGTTTTCATGATCACATCGTCCAGTTGCACCTTATTTACATTTCCAACAAGAATTACGTCTATGATTCCCGCATCCACTCCACGAGCGTAATCACCCGCCAGATAAACAGCCTTCAAATTCCCCAATCGCTCAACAATTGAGTTAACCAGAGAATCAATTCCAGTAATTTTTCTTACGATTGAGGACAACTCCGGGAAAAGCGGGTGGGTTCTGTTCGCGCTGTAATAAATATTCCGCCCGTCTTTTTGTGAAACAAGAATCTTGTTCTTTTTCAGTATGTTAAGCTCGGTGCGAACCGCATTGGTGGACATGTTGAATTCCGAAGCCAGCTCGCGAAGATAGGCCCTCGTTTCCGGATTCAGAAACAGTTTGACGAAAAGATTTACCTTCGTCTTCGATGAAATCACGCCTTCAAGCATTTTCAACCTTAGAGCTTGATATTGAGTAATAACATTACTCATAATACAGTCTAACGTTATAGGGTTGTCAAGTGGGCAATGATCTTCCCGATAATAAAGTCACGCTGGAATATGAGGTTATTTAACACGTGCTCAAGTTCTGGAGAGGTTTAGTTCGCAAAACATCAGGCTCTACGGCTAGGGTTGTCATCCTCATGTATCATCGAGTCCTGCCCGATATTTCAGATAATCCGTTCCGCATAGCGGTTACAGAGGTAAATTTTGCTGCGCATATGTCACATCTTGCAAAGAATTACCCTGTTATCAGCATGGACGAGTTCGAGCGTCAACATTTAGAAGGACGACTCGCTGAGAAAAAACAGGTCGTAATATCTTTTGATGATGGCTATGCGGATAATTTCACCTATGCATTGCCGGTGTTGAAAAATTATAATTTGCCAGCCATATTTTATGTAGCAACAGATTACATTGGAGGGAACAGACTATTCTGGTGGGATGAGGTCAAGCGTTTAGTTTCCAACTCTGAGTCACTGCAAATTGGAAACAATGTTTATGATCTTTCTTCGTCGCACTTAAAAAAATTGCATCTGCTTAACATTGTCAGTTGGTTCAGGAACCTTTCGGTTGATGAACGCGAACGCATGTTGTCTTTAATGCATCATAGGGATGATGTCTGGTTGGAAGACCATCTTACCGATAGGCCTATGGCTTGGCACGAACTTGACGCAATGTTAATAGGTGGAATGTTGATAGGATCCCATTCATGCAAACATCCTAGTCTGGGCAGTATCTCGGAGAATGATGCCAGACATGAGGTGCTTGAGTCTAAACGGGTTCTTGCTTCAAGGCTTAATGTCCCGATAAAACATTTTTCATACCCTTACGATGAAAAAGAAGTGACCAGTGGAAGCGTAATGCCTGTGCCGCGCAAAATAGTCATGGAAGCTGGAATGAAGTCGGCGGTTACAACTGTGCATGGTTATAACACGACTGCAACAGATGTTTTCAGCCTGAAGAGAATGTATATTGATGACTGGGATCAAACCCTGTTTATTGAAAATATCAATTATGCGTTTGAATAGTGCAGAAGGTCGTTGCCAATAAGTATAGAAGTAACAGAAAGCATTTACTCCTCAGAAAGACGCGAACGCCATGCAAAAAACATTTTTCAACCTAGTGGAGAGAAGCCTGTGAAGCGCGCTTCAATGGCTGTCATCGCCCAAAAAATGAATCAGGCATATCTCGATTTTGTTACAAATGCCAGACATGCCTGATCGTTCACTTCGAATAATGCAGGTCAATACCCACGATATCGCAGGAGGCGCCGAAAAAGTAGCATGGAACCTGCACCACAAGTACAGAGAAAAAGGACACTCGGCATGTCTTGCCGTTGGGTTCAAACATTCAGACTGTCATGGCGTAGTGGAAATTCCCAGGTTTCCGGCTGAAACTGATTTTGGAGAGCGATTTCGTAAATCTCACTCATTATTGCAATCCATGAGGGGCAAAGTTCCCGGTATTCGTTTCATACGCTATCTTCTCTGTAGCTTAACCGGCGGTTGTCCCGATATCGACATCGAGAGAGGGCGGGAAAACTTCCATTTCAGCGGCAGCCACAAAATTCTGTCCTTTTATCCTGGAACTCCGGAGATAGCCCATCTTCATAACCTGCATGGCGATTATTTCGACCTGCGGTTTCTGCCGAAACTCAGCGCGGAAGTTCCGGTGATCATGACGCTTCATGATGCCTGGCTCTTAAGCGGGCACTGCGCACATTCTTTCAACTGCTACCGCTGGAAAACCGGGTGCGGTCAATGTCCAGACCTGACAATCTATCCGGCCATACAACGTGATGCCACGGCCTTCAACTGGCGACGGAAACGTGAAATATACGCAAAATGCCGACTGTATGTTACGACTCCAAGCCAGTGGCTGATGAACAAAGTGCAACAATCGATTTTAGCCCAGTCGGTTACCGAGGCGAGAGTGATTCCGAACGGAGTGGATACCACTATATTTCATCCATACCCAAAGAATGAGGCGCGCCAAGAGCTCGCCTTGCCGCCGAATGCTGTTCTATTAATATTTACCGCCAGCCATGTTAAAAACAACAGGTGGAAAGACTACACGACGATGAAGGAAGCAATCACAATTGTCGCCAACCGATCCCGCGAAAAAAATATTGTATTCATGGCAATAGGCGAAGACGCTGAAACCGAACAGATCGGCAATCTCCGTTTGCTGTTCCTGCCATTCCAACGCAATCCAAGCATTCTGTCCCGATATTACCAAGCAGCAGACGCATATCTGCATGCAGCGCTTGCGGATACGTTTCCCAATTCCGTTATTGAGGCGCTTTCCTGCGGAACGCCAGCAATAGCATCATCGGTCGGAGGGATTCCGGAACAAATCGAAGACGGCGAAACCGGACTACTAGTGCCACCACAAAATGCCGAGGCGATGGCGGAGGCAATTTTGCGCTTTATCAATGAGCCAGAGCTGCAAAAGAATATGACACATGCGACATCATCAATCCGATACGATCTTGCGACACAGGCTGACGCATACTTGAAATGGTATTACGAAATAATAAATGCACAGGAACACAAATTTAAATGAAAACCAGCATCCGTGAATATCTCCGGCTGATTAGACCCCATCAGTACACGAAAAACCTGTTTATTTTTCTGCCACAGTTTTTCGCGCTCAGGATGACCGACACAGCCCTGTTTTGGAGAGTGTGTGCGGCTTTCATAGCTTTTTCCCTCACGGCAAGCGCGGTGTATATCATGAATGATTACAACGACATTGATGAGGACAAACAGCATCCTGTCAAGCGCAAACGACCACTAGCTTCCGGCAAGATCTCAAAACGCTCTGCGGTTTTCATGCTTACCGTGTTATTGACCACCGGACTATCCATGTTCCTTGCTATGGGTGAAAACATCTTTTATCTTGCGTTATTCTATTTCATTATAAATGTCTTCTATTCTGTCAAACTCAAGCATATCGCAATAGTAGACATTTTCATTGTAGCATCCGGTTTCGTAATCAGGCTGTTCGCAGGCAGTATGGTTTCTGGTGTTGAGCTCTCGCACTGGATAATCCTCATGACTTTTCTGCTTGCTCTTTTTCTTGCTTTGGGCAAACGGAGAGACGATGTTCTTTTGTTCATCAAGGACAGCACGGTAAGACGAAGAAGCATCGACGGCTACAATATTCAATTCATTGATTATTCAATGATAATTATGGCCTCTGTTGTCATTGTTGCCTATATTATGTATACAGTTTCACCGGAAATCATATCAAAGCTTCACTCTAACCATCTTTATCTGACAACGTTTTTCGTATTGCTTGGAGTATTTCGCTATATGCAATTGGCATTTGTACAGCATTCAAGTGGTGCGCCAGCAGAATTACTCATTCGGGATTCATACCTGCAACTGGCTATTTTGGGGTGGATAGGCTCTTTTGTCATGATCATTTACCTTAATTACTAGTCATGCAAGAGTGCTCATTGTATGAATCATGGGGAAGATTTCCGAAGGTTTATCATCTAGGTGAATACGTACCGCGCAATTTCGATGAGGCTGACATATTCATTCAAATGGTTGACGTATCTGTCTTGCCTCGCGGCAAAGGGCGTAGCTACGGCGATTCCTGTTTAAACCAAAATGGTTATTTGATTTCAACAAGATTGCTCGACAAGTTTATTGATTTCAATCCCGTCTCCGGAGTCGTAAAATGCGACGCGGGAGTAACACTGGATGAAATATTGAAGGTTTTTGTTCCGAAAGGATGGTTTCCGTCTGTAACACCCGGCACAAAATATGTAACAATTGGCGGCGCCATTGCAAACGATGTTCATGGAAAGAATCACCACATTGCCGGTACATTCTGTAAGCATGTCAGATGCTTCGAGTTGCTGCGATCAGACGGCGAAAGATATCTTTGCAGCAGAGATACCAACAGTCAATTATTCCACGCAACAATTGGCGGGCTTGGCTTGACTGGCATTATTCTTTGGGCAGAAATAACGCTACGTCCAATTATGAACTCCCTCATCGAAGCCGAATCGATACAATTCAACGGAATTGATGAATTCTTTCAAATATCCCTAGAATCAAGCGGGTATGAATATACTGTCTCATGGCTGGACTGCCAGTATGGCGGGAAATATCCCGTGCGCGGCATTTTCATGCGAGGAAACCATCCGTTATCCGTTGATGGTGCATCATGCGGAATCGTGCATGCTTATCAGGCATGGAAATCAGTTCCATGCGACGCTCCATCCTGTTTTCTCTCTAGGCATACGGTCAAACTTTTCAACACCGCTTACTATCACAAACAGATTTTCAGGCATCAGAAACGGATCGTCCATTATGATACGTTCTTCTATCCGCTTGATGGGATCACCAATTGGAATCGCATGTACGGAAAGAATGGTTTTTTACAATGGCAATGCGCTGTTCCGGTTACAGCAGATAATATGGCGATAAAAACAATTATTCATAAGATCATTGAGAGCAAGCTTGGATCATTTCTTGCTGTAATGAAGGAATTTGGAAGCCAGCCGCAAGAAGGTATGCTTTCATTTCCCATGCCAGGGATAACTTTGGCTCTTGATTTCCCCAATGCTGGACAAAAGCTCTTTTCTCTGCTGGAATATCTTGACTCAGTTGTAATAAAAGCAGGGGGGAGAATATACCCGGCCAAGGATTCACGCATGTCAGAAGAAACATTTCAAGCTTCCTACCCGGATTTCAACTCGTTCAAAGCTTTTATTGACCCCAAATTTTCGTCAAGTTTTTACAGAAGGGTACATAGACTTAGATGACAGCTTCCAATAAAATTTTAATCATCGGTGCAACATCCGCCATTGCCTATGAAACAGCCAAGATTTTTGCAAAGCATGGTTCATCGTTATATTTATGTGCACGCGATGAACATGAACTTAAGCGGTTGGCCGACGATTTGTTAATCAGGGGAGCTAAGGAAGTATGCTTCTCTCACTTTGATGCGCTTTCAAGCGACTCAATTATATCTTCTATTGATACCTGTCTTGAGAAATATCCGGATCTCGATGGATTGCTTATTGCTCATGGAACGCTTCCGGATCAGCATCTTTGCGAGCAGGATATCGATGAAATGGAACGGGCTGTCCGGATTAATTTCACCAGTTCGGCAGCAATTCTCACCTATATCGCACCGTATTTCGAACAACTTGGACACGGTTGCATTACAGTAATTTCGTCAGTGGCCGGTGATCGTGGCAGGCAGAGCAATTATGTTTACGGCTCCGCAAAGGGTGCAATGTCAATATTCTTGTCCGGATTGAGACAACGCTTGCACAAAGCTGGTGTCAGTGTCGTAACCATCAAACCTGGATTTGTCGACACGCCAATGACAGCTAATATCGCAAAGAATTTCTTATTTGCAAAACCTGATGTAATAGCTAGTGGGATTTATAAAGCATTTTACAAAAGCAGTAATACTGTTTACTTACCGTGGTTCTGGCGATGGATAATGCTCATTATTCGAAACATACCGGAGGTTGTTTTTTTACGGATACGACTCTAATCTAGAAAGAATGATCGGGGATAAATGAGTATTCAAAGCATTGATATTTTCCAAGGCTTCAAGAAGCTTTTACAACGAATTACATCCTCGATATAAACGGCAAGCATGAGAATAAATATTGGCTCCACTTCGAAGCGAAACTTGTTATTTTCTCCATATTCCAGCGCTGTGAATATGAGATCCGCATAAACCAGCAGCAATGCAACATAACGATATGTCACAATCGAATGAACGTCCTGCCTTATAACAAACACACGTCTAACAGAGTAAGCTGTCGTTAATAATACAGAGATCCATATCACCGGATAAATATTCCTGATAGGCCCCCAGAAAAATACCGCATTAAATACAGATTCATACCCTGCTAAGGGTTCCATAACACGATGCAAATGGCTACTACTAATGGTCATATATCGTTTTAATGCTATGGAAACTGATTTTAAATAGTTGCCAGGATATAAAAAGACAAATCTTTTTGCATCATCCATATAGCGTCTTGATATTTCTATGTACGCACTGTTGTTTAAATTAGCGCCTCCACCAGTCTTATGTCTTTCCCTGATTGCTGCGGCCCCATAACCAGACTCATCGTTAATTGCATACTTTTCCAAAGGACTGAACGGTTCGATTAATGCGTATCGCGAAAGCACTCCAGCGCTAACAAGTTTCGCTCTCTCATCCAAAGGTAACATAAACGTTGTAATACGTGATACATTCATTCCGATCCAGGACGATGTTCCAAAGAAACCGAATTCGTAATAGTTTTTAATGTACACGGATCCGACAAGTAAGACCGTCACGAGTCCTGAAATAGCGATAATACGGTATCGCTGCCTCAAGCCATGGGCCACTATACCTAACGAAGCAACCACCCAAACAAGATGCCAAGCACTCCTGCTAAGCGCAACAGAGGCAATCAAGACACAAAACGCTAACAGGTACCGTTTGCGCGAGTGCGCAATATAATAATCAAGAAAATACACTGAAAGAAGCAGAAAAGATGCAACGACATACGTGTATCTTGGCCAGTTTTCATAGGCAATAGCCGATGGACTTATCATAAATACTAACGTGACAATAAATGAAAGCCACGCCCTAACACCAAATCTGCAAGACAAAACATATAGACCCATATAAAGGCATAATCCGATCACTGCGTAGATAATTTTGAATGCAACAGCATGATAATTGGGGAATACTTTAATTACCAAGCCAAGAAACGCATTAAAAAGAGGGGGCTGACCATGAAGATAATACAATGATCGTATGAAATCAGTTTTCAACCATTCCATATCCAGATGCTGCCAAAAAATGCTAAGCTCGTGTTCACTTGCCCAAAGCATTCTGATTCCCAAAATGTGAAATAACGTTCTTGATATCAGGAAGGCAACAATGATGGCCCAATATCCCGTTCCATACGTAAATTTACTTACTACGGATAATGCAATATTTTTGATCTCATCCATACCAATCCGACCGATCCTAATCATCAGCAACCTCAATCACTATAAGATAATTTTGCATATAATGATATCTGCCTAGCGAACGCACCGTCATTTCTGAATACTGCACAGGTAATAAAGCCAAGGATCGCACGAACCTGCTGCCTGAGAAATTGAAATCATATTCCCGGTTACCAAAGAATATATCGTTATGTCGCTAAAACCATGCCGTTCCAGCTCCTTCAACTGTTCATCCGGTCTGACATAACAGACAGAAACCCTGAAATCATGCGCTCCATCCAGAATATGCGCATACGACGCAGAAACAAAACTGCGCCAAGCCGGATTCATTCTCCTTAAAAGCAATACTTCACGGATTTTGCTTAAATGCATCCTGATTACCCAAGACATCCTGATATTGAACATGCACGGAACCGTATGAATGTTATGAGTAGAAAAGAAAAACCTGCATCCGGGCTTGGAAACACGAACTACCTCATTGAATACCGCACTGCGATCGGCAAATGTCATTGTGTCAATTCCGTTGAATGAAAACATAATAAAATCGAAATGCTTGGCGGGATAAATTGACATCTGCCTCGCGTCACACACATTAAAAGAAGCATTACTGAAACTGGTTTCGAATTTGTCACGGCAAGCTACGATCATGCTTTCCGAAAAGTCCACCCCATGATATTCCCGTACCAAGGGAGCAAAACTTGAGACGGTGCGCCCTCCACCCACCCCTATGTCAAGCATCCTGAAGCTCTTCCATTCATCGCTGAAAAGCTTCAGGATAGATTCTTCCGGCTTCATGAGATATGAGGCATCAGCATAATCCTTAACCACATGCACGTCCTCGAAAACGTCCCGGTGGCCAGATGCTGTTGAATTATATAATGAACCGAGCTTCAAACCTTGCCGCCTTCAAACAGCTCTTTATATGCCTCACTCATCATTTTGGCTACATTACGCCAACTTAATGACAAAGCCCTTTCACGTCCACGCCTTCCCATGGTGAGCCTCAGATTATCGTCGAATACTAATCTTTCAATATTGTTTCTCATATCAGTTACATCGCCATTGGCGCATAGTACGGCTGTTCCATCAGCAGTGTACTCCCTAACGGCTCCAACATCAGTTGTTACGATAGGCAATCCGACAGACATCATCTCAAGTATTGAGTTATTCGCCACACCGTCGAGTAGAGGCATAAACCCTACCATTGAGCTTCTGTATAATGCAATAAGAGCCTCATCGCTTATACCAGTATGCAACACCATTCGAGGACTTCGTTTGAATCCAAACTGTTCGATCACTTCGGGGTATGCAACTACATGAAACCTGATTCGGCTGTCTGATGACTCTATTACCGCATTCAAGGCACGAAAGTCGCGAAGCCAATGCCCAACTGTTATACACGCGTACTCCTGATCAATTCCAGACGTGTTTGCAGTAAAAAAATCTACATCCACGCCGTGTGGAATAACCCGAAGCTTGCCTGCAACGCCATAATCACTGAAATATTTCACTTGATTGCTTCCAAGGACAATCACCATGTCCAGATCAGATAACCTGTCATAGCGCAAAAATGTCTTGCAAAGTTCTGCAGGCGGCTGATGATATGTCGCAACAACCTTGAAACGCTTTCTGTTTATACGTCTTTTATTTGCGATCCTTACCAGTCGATTGTAACCATGTTCTCCATCTAAGAAATGTACAATGACTCTCTCATGATCCTTCAGTGATTGCTCAACTTTCGTAATAATTGTATATTCCGCAAGAATATCATTTATCGTTGTCGGCTTGCTCAGACGATATTTGTAATGACAACGCGCAAATACTGAACGTATAAGACTTTCAGATGCATCTGAACGGCCTTCAGGAATACGAAGAAGCTCGGCATCAATGTCACCATCAAGATATTTTATGAACTGCGCATAACCCGAGTGGGCAGAAAAATGCCACCACGCTCTTTCAACAGCAATAACCTTTGTATCGGCGGGCATTATGCCATCCCCATCTTCATTCTCATTCTGTATAGCAACTTGCTGTAAGAATAGACATAGGTATGGTTATAATGCAATCTTCCACCATATTTAAATTTATAAAGCTCATCACCCCTGGTAAGGTCATAGCAAGCAGCATCGTAAACACCATCATGTTTCATCTCAATCAATGAACTTACAGCATGATACAAAAGCATGTTTCCTGCATTAAATGCCCTATATCGCGAATCCATCGATACCAACAAGACAGTTGCCATGCCTTGCCTGTCATAAAATCCAATATTAAACGCTGCAACATTCGCATCCAGATATAAAACATGTGCGAATGCATTTTCATGCTGACAGATATAATTTTTTAAAAATAACATGTAATTTGAATCAAATCTAAAACTGCCAGCTTTCTCTGATACCCTGTCAGCATATAAACCTAATAGTTTTTCGACCAGCTTATCATCGAGCTTTTCACCAAATACAGACGTGTAATACTGAACATCAAAGTTGCGACGCAACTTGTTATTACCTGCGCGAATCTCTCTTTTAGTGCTGCTCCCAAGACAGTCGAGATACATCTCCCGTGTGAGTGGCAATCGAATCGAGGCACATCTTTCTGTTTCATGCGCAACCTGAAGGCTCAACCTGGACAATACTTCCACTGTCCTGCTGGCCTCATTGATAAACGAAAGCTTCACAGTCGAACACCTGTGTTGCTTTTGCAAATATTTCAGAAAATATTCAAGATCGGATTTGTTGATTTCCTCGTATATGAAGTCCAGGTAATCCGCGTGTGTATCATGACCCATAAATGTCAGATCATACACAGGGCCATTTCGGGACTTCTGCATAGGCGCTATCAAAACCAGCTCATCATTTTTATATAAAAGATATACAATAAATCTACCTTGATAAGCGCCATTGAATAGCATCCCTGCGTTCCACGCATATGACTGGAAATGGGTTAGCTTCCGATTAGATTCACACATTAAAGTCCATGAATGTTCCAGACGACTAATTGAAGCTAATTCTGTAACGCATTCAACTCGATATATGCATTTCATATTATATTTCAGTCACATTCTGGAGAGGCATCAATTGCTTCCAATTCAAACTAACTGCATTTGAAATGTTGACTACGAACTTAATACAAGCAAATGGCCTCAATGATTACTCATTGAGGCCATTTAAAACTCAGAAACAAAATGCTATTAAAGCATTACGGCGATAGTGTATACGTCAATGATCCTGCGGCCTGTTGAACAGGTACACTATCACTAGCATAAACCTTTATGTCATAAGTCCCTGAAGGCAATGCATTTGCATTCCAGTTGCAAGTTACAGATGAACTCCAGTTGCAGATCATTGTGTAACTTACATCTCCCGCCTTTTTATACTCAAAATAATACTGCGGATTGGTCAAATATTGAGAACCAGCAGTTAATGTAATTGTTCCATACGGCATCACCTTGGGACTTACAGGATTTGCCGAAACCGTTACCGTAGGAGGATTTTTAACGAGTGAATATGAACTCACAGTTGCACTAGCCTGATCAGTTCCATTGGAAGCTGTCACACGCAGATCCCAAGCACCTTGTCCGTAGTTCTCCGGATCCCAAACACAGAGCTGATTTGCGCCCTGGCCGGGTTGTGCACAACCGACTATCTGGCTCCATGAGTTGCCTGAGCTTGCCTTGATATCATACGTATACGTAGAAGGAGTAAAGTTAATGGGTGACGCTGTCAGATCGACTGGGGAGAATAACTGGTTCCAGTTTACAGTCTGCCCGTTTGCCGGGGTTGCAGTAAGTCCAACCGTAGGAGCCGGAGGTGCAGTAATCTCAAAACTAGTTGTACTGAAGGACTTCAGGCTAGTAAACTTTGTATTACCGTTGAGATTTCTCGCAAAAACTCTTATCTGATAGGTTCCCGGCGTCAATCCCGTTGTATCCCAAAGGTATGGCGCGGTTGACGTCCATGTTACATCGCCCATATACGTGTAATTAAGATCACTTGAGGCTGGACTTAAACGATAATACTGATATGAAAATTCCGGAACACAACCATTAGTGAATGTTGGGGTTATCGCGTCTTGTGTACCGACTGATATTGGAGGGTTTGGAGCAAACCCTACAGTTAATGTTAATGGGAGCGAAACATTGGGGTCACAAGAAAGCGCAGGCTTAGGATCGGAACATCCCGGGTTCAACACATATGAACCTGTCCACGTTTTCAGCGAACCAGTGCCAAATTTATAGTTACCGTTACTATTACGCGCAAAAACTCTCACACTGTATGTTCCTGCAGGATATCCTGTAGTATCCCATGTCACTGACGACGACGTTAAGAAGGTTGCACCACCAAGATACGTCCAGTTAAGATCAGGATTCGAGGCATCATTCCAGTAAACCTGATAGGAATACTCCAGCTTGCACCCCCCCGTTGCAACTGCCGTAATTACCACTGATGCACAAACTGCGCCAGGGCTTGCAGGCGACATTGTCACCGTCAAAGCGGTAGGCACACTGCCAGCACTATTGGGATCACAAGAAATTATCGTAAGCTTGCCGGTAGAAGACTGATTGGTTCCATTAGGTGTAGTAACCTGAATGTCATAGGTTCCATCAGGAACCCCTGCTACCGTTGTAGCATTAATACTGGAATCGCTAACAA
Organism: Nitrospirota bacterium; assembly: GCA_016212095.1. Taxonomy (GTDB): domain Bacteria; phylum Nitrospirota; class Thermodesulfovibrionia; order SZUA-242; family SZUA-242; genus JACRHH01. The sequence goes on along the minus strand of JACRHH010000025.1, from coordinate 36,497 downwards.
CACTAAAGCTCGTCAGTGCCGTTCCATTCGACAGCTTAACTGCGGTTGCACCTGAAAAACCGCTACCTGAAATCGCTATAGCAGTCGGCACACCAGAAACGCTAGAAGGAGTAACCCCAGTCACATTCGGCAAACACGAATTCCCGCTTCCCAACACATAAACCTGCTGAGAGCCGGAAGCAAATTTGTTTGTAAATACCGTATCGCCGCAGTTATTGATCGTCGGGTCGAGATGCTTGCCTATCGGGCAACCGGTCGTCACGGCGCCCAAGGTGCTTCCGATAAAGGTATTGCCGGTAGCGGCATCAACCTCGCTCCAGACAATTGTTCCGGCATTATTGATCGACGGCGCGTAATGCTCGTTCACGCCTGTCGTAATCATGCCGCCGACCAGACATGCGATCTGCGTCTCAAGTGTGGCGGGATCGTACTGCGACCAGCATACCTCGCCGCTATTATTTATCGCAGGCGTGTAATGCCACGACAATGCGCTTGTAAGCTGTCCGCGCGTGCTTGAAAAAATCTGATCATACCCCGAAGTAGCATCAAACTGAGCCCATACAATTTCACCGTTGTCGTTAATTACCGGATCGGAATGATGAACATTGCCGGTCGTAACAGTCGTAACCGCTCCAGCATTAGAGCGCTTCATTATCTGCTCAAAGCCAGAGGCCACCTGCGACCAAACAACATCACCGAGGCCGTTTATCGATGGCGAATAATGGAATCCTGCGTCGGTAACGAGCGCGCCGCGCTTATTGGACATGATCTGGTCGTAATTATTCGACGGATTATATTCAACCCATACCACCTCACCCGCCGCATTGATCGACGACTCGGACTGATCATTGGTGGATGATGAAACCAACTGCGGATCTGACGGCAATTCACAAAGAGACACAGTGCCAACAGGCTGCACGACAAGATTAAGCGAACCGAATTCAAGATCGTCATAGCCCATCACTTCGATGTAATAGGTTGTTCCGGCAACAGGAGTTAAAGTAACCTTGGACTGATAACTGAAATGAGCATCGTCATTACACGCCACTTCCACCAGCGAACCACATGCCCCAGACCAAACTGCGACGACAGTATCGTAATTACTGCCGTACGTGTTCACTTCAACCTGATCTGCGGTTGGGGCTGTCCAGACATACCAAACGCTGTGCTGATTTTTAAATGTTGGATCAACATTGCAGGTTGCGAACGGAGAAGCCTCACTGGTCGCCTCCTGAGTACTCAGCACAATGTCGCTAAAGGCTGGAGACATCGCCACAGCGGTTGCGGCACCACATGCATCATTTACCGGAGGAACCGCTTCCACCAATGGAACAACCGCAAACATCATGAACACCGCCATCAAACCGACAAGAAATACCGGGAAACGAAATGATTTCAACATTTCTTTAAAACCCCCCTCTGTTTAAATCTGCGTAGTTATTTAACTCAGTGTGCGCCATATCACCCACCTCCAGAATCTCCAGAGACTTTAGATTGCATATAGTTATTGTCATCAATAACCTTTCAATTAAACACCATTAAGCAACCTGTTACTTCGGGCCTATTCGGCCCCATGACAGTTATGACATAAACCGTTTCTTTAACTAGCAATATACGTACCACTAGCAAAGACTTCAGGCTGCCAACCACGAACTCCATATTATTTCAGACGCTCCGCAGCCTCAAGCCCCTTGGCTGCCGTCGCGTTACCCGGCTCCGCGCTTAACACCTCGGCAAAGACACGTTTTGCCCGGTTCGGCAGTCTGGCCTTAAGATACAGGTGACCCAAAACCAGCAAATAATTATAATTGTAGGGCTCCTTCTCGATTGCTTTAAGCAGAAACTCCTCCGCATCTTTCAGCCTTCGAGGAATCATGAGAAGAGCCTTGCCCGCGGCGAAATAGTATAACCCATTTTCCGGCTGAAGCGACATAGCCCTGCGAAACAGTTCAACAGCGGCGGAATACTGGCCGGCGTTGAACTTAACTCCGCCTTCCCTGTAATAATTGCTCGCAAGCTGACCGTAACTTCCTGCATCCATCGACTCCTGCGCCACGCCGACACCCTGCTTATTATCATATTTCTTGCGTTTGTTCTCATCGGACAACACATCATACGCATCGCTAACACGGCCAAACAGGGCTGTCAGCTTGGTTTCATATCCAACTCCAAGCTTGTGATGCATGTCCGGATGAAAATCCTTTGCCATGCGATAATAGGCCTTCTTTATATCCCCACCATCGGCTTTCGGAGAAATCCCAAGCACCTCGTAATGGCTCATCGAGTCGAGACCTGAATATGCCTTGTCGATGCGCAGCTTAAGACCGGCCATCTCCGAAACTGAGCCGCGAATATCTTTTGTTGCGGATTCATCGGCGATGTTTTCTCCAAACTCAGCGAGGCATATTCCAAGAAGCACGCAGACCGCCCTTTTTGCCTTCTGCTCAGGCAATCCGGATTTTGCGACAATCTGCCGTATGCTGTCCCTTCCGTCAATGAGCTTCAGGAACGAGCGCTCCTCCTTTGTAAGCGGAACACTTTGATATAGATGAAGCGGATCCTCTGTGAGTGAAAGCGGCAAGGAATCAACCATGGCGAGCATCTCGTCGATCCTGTCCGGTCGCATTCCCCTGATTCCGACAACGATCAGCGCGGCAGTGGTCAAATCCAGACGATGTCCGCCGTCCGGCGGAGGTTGGTTCGCCAGAAACTCAAATGCTCCCTCCGACCATCCGAACAACCCTTTCACAATCTCACGCACGCGAAAAACCGCCGCATTTTCCACCGCCACGCCTTCCAGGTAACCAAGTCGCAAGAGAATTTCCACCACACTTTCCGACGGAGATTTCCTGCGCATGGCCAGGACGCGATCGAAGTCGCTCTGAGCAATCCGCCCCGTACGGAGCATGAGCGATGAAATATCATCGAATTCCTGGTTCGATTCAGCTCCCACAATCTCTCCCTTGGCGAAATAAATGCTTTTTTCAGCCGGGCCGCGTGTAAAGCGAAGTTCGCCTGAGATACGGTGACCTGAAATTCCCAACAGTAATTCCGGGAGCGATGTTGTTTTAAGATTCCCCTTGAATACGGGGATTTTCTTCACTCCGGCAAACACGGCGTCCGGACGTTCATTGATCCAGACGATGCTGCCATCAATAATTGAATTCATCTCGACAAGCGTCAACTGACAGCGCTCGCCCGGTGTAATAACTGTTCCGGACTCGAACACAAGCTGGAAGCCGAATGTGGACACATCGACCGTCATGGCATGAATCAGCCTGCCGGTGCCGCCGGAGAGTTGCATCCGTAATTCAACGCTAAGACGCCGCCTTATGCGTCGGCAGCTTCTGCGTTCGTCTGACGATTTATTTATTTCTGCCATACGTTTATGAATTCAGACCGTCCCCTCGCCCCCCCTTGCCAAGGAGCGGGTTGGGGGCGGTGCAACCTTCCACATAATCGGCAAAATATGGCCCCGTCTTTATTTTTCGGCATCCACGCGATGCCGCGCAAGATATTCCTCCCACTCCATAGGCAGAAGGTATTTCTTGCTATTGTTGCATTCCTTGCACGCAACCACGCAATTGGCCTTTGAACTCACCCCGCCGCGCGCAAGTGGCACTACATGATCCATCGTAAGCGCATCCTTCGGGAAGCTTCCGCCGCAGTAGTAGCAAACTCCGTGCGCAATATTTTGCTTCCACCATCCGGTATTGCGAAGCTCTCGCGCGCGAGCCTTCTCGCGCCGGACATGCTCGTCGGATACTTCTATCGTGAAGCCTGTATTGCTTTTTTCCCGTTCAGGCATTGCATCTACGGCCTCGATCGCGAGGCCGTGACAATAGCCTCACGCGCCAGGCTGTCGCACCGTTCGTTTTCAACATGTCCCACATGTCCGCGAACCCATTGCCACGAAACAACATGCTTTTCCGCCGCCGCCAGAAGCCTGAGCCAAAGATCACGGTTCAGAACCTCAGATTTGCTCGATGTCCGCCAGCCGTTTTTCCGCCACGAATGAACCCACTGGCTCATGCCTTTTACAACGTAGTTGGAATCGGTTGTAACAGTCACCCTGCACGGGCGCTTAAGCGCCTCCAGCGCAACGATCACTGCCATCATCTCCATGCGGTTGTTCGTGGTTTCCGGATCGAAGCCGGACAGTTCCTTCTCGGTCGCGCCTGCTCGCAGAATCGCGCCGTATCCGCCCGGCCCCGGATTTCCCTTGCACGCGCCATCGGCGAATATCTCAACGCTGTCCATGTCAATCACGCTCGCGCCTGATGTCGGCCCCAAGCGCCGTGAGTTTTTTCTCGATTCCGTCGTAACCCCGATCGAGATGGTAAATGCGGTGAACCGTGGTTACGCCGTTCGCAACAAGCCCCGCAAGCACCAAAGACGCGCTGGCGCGAAGATCGGTGGCCATCACGTCGGCCCCCTTAAGGCTCGGCACTCCGCGCACCTTGGCAACCGAGCCGTCAACACGAATATCCGCGCCAAGCCTGTCAAGTTCGGCAACATGCATGTAGCGGTTTTCAAAGATGCTCTCGGTAATCACGCTCATGCCGCTGACCACCGAAAGAAACGCCATGAGCTGTGCCTGCATGTCGGTGGGAAAACCCGGAAACGGCATCGTTTTTATATCTACCGCGCCAAGGCTGCCGTTGGCCCACGCCCGCACGCCGCCCGGAGCCTCGGCCACAACAATTCCAATCTCGCGGAGTTTTTCGGCCACAGCCTCAAGATGATCGAGCCTGCCTCCGCGTATGAAAATGTCGCCGCCCGTGATTCCGGCGGCAACCATGAAAGTGCCTGTTTCGATCCGGTCGGGAATAACGGCATGTGTAACCGGTGCAAGGTTTTCCACCCCCGTGATCCGAACCTTCGGAGTTCCCGCGCCGCTTATCCTCGCGCCCATCTTGACGAGAGCATCGGCCAGATCGGTAACTTCCGGCTCGCAAGCCGCGTTTTCGATAATTGTGTCGCCGTCGGCCAGCGCCGCCGCCATCATCAGGTTTTCGGTTCCGGTCACGGTAGGGATGTCGAATGTTATCCGCGCTCCGCGCAGCCGCCCGCTCACCGAGGCATGAACGTAGCCGCCTTCCAGCACGATCTTCGCGCCCATCTTTTCGAGGCCCTTAAGGTGCAGGTTGATCGGACGCGCGCCGATGGCGCATCCGCCCGGAAGCGAAACGCGCGCGCTTCCCATCCGCGCCACAAGCGGCCCAAGAACAAGCACCGACGCCCGCATCGTCCGCACCAGATCGTATGGCGCATCGAATGCGTTCAAGTTTGACGTATCGACATCGAGCGTTCCATTGCCGAACGACACAGCCGCGCCCATATGTTCCAGAAGCCGTCCCATCGTCCGCACGTCTTTCAGATCCGGCACGTTCGAAAACGATGACCGGCCAGACGCCAGAATGGCCGACGTCATGAGCGGAAGAACCGCGTTTTTGGCCCCGCTTGCCGAAACCTCGCCCGACAGCCTGTTGCCGCCGCGTATTACAAGTTTGTCCATTTAAATTTCCTTTATGCTTCCAAACACCGCGCGGTCATGCCCCGCATAATCATAAAATATTTTCGCATTTCCAAACCCGGCGACTGCCATCATTTCGCGCACCGACGCGCCCTGCCCGCTTCCGGTTTCAACGGCAACAACCGCGTCATCGCTAACAAACCGCCGTATATCGGCAAATATCGCCCGGTAGAAATCCAGCCCGTCATCGCCGCCCGCAAGCGCAACATGCGGCTCCCACAGCCTGACTTCCGGCTCAAGCTTTTTTAATTCGGACACCGCAATATATGGTGGATTTGACACGATCAGGTCAAACGATGAATCTGGTGGCAGCGGCCCGAACAGATCGCCCTCGACAAAAGAGATGTTCGCCACCCCGTTTATCGCGGCGTTTTCGCGCGCGTATAGAAGCGCATCAGGCGAAATATCGACGGCAACCACTTCGGCGCCCGGGAACTCGCGCGCAAGCGCCAATCCGATGCAGCCCGAACCGGCGCACAGGTCGAGTACACTGCGCGGCTTGAAGGCGTTGCCGCGCAGCCGCTTGATCAGCGCATCCAGCCACCATTCGGTTTCGGGGCGCGGAATAAGCACGCCGGAGCCGACACTCAGGCGAAGGCCGAGGAATTCAACATCTCCTGTTATATAGTTCATTGGCTCGCGAGCGGCGCGCCGTTTCACGCGGTCAAGAAAGCGACTGCGGTCGGATTCGGCGATTTCCGGATTGTCGCGGTACAGGGAGGCGCGGCTGGCGGCAAATGTGCACAGGAACAGAATTTCGGCCTCGCGCCCTTCGATTCCGGCTGCCTGAAGAATCTCCGATCCGGCGCGGATGACGGAGCTGGCGGCAACCGGCATTACGCTTCCTTCAGCCTTTCGGCGTTGTAATGGGTGACAAGCGCGTCCAGAACCTCGTCGATGTCGCCCTCCATCACGGCGTCAAGGCGGTGAAGCGTGAGGCCGATGCGGTGGTCGGTCATGCGGTTCTGCGGAAAATTATATGTGCGTATGCGCTCGCTTCTGTCGCCGGAGCCAACCTGTGTTTTCCTGTCCTGCGAGCGCTCGCTTTCCAGCCGGGCCTGTTCAGCGTCATACAGCCGCGCGCGAAGAACCTTCAGCGCCTTGTCGCGGTTTTTCGTCTGCGAGCGTTCGTCCTGGCACTGCACCACTATTCCGGTTGGAATATGCACGATGCGCACAGCCGAATATGTCGTGTTCACGCTCTGGCCGCCGGCGCCGGACGAACAGAAGGTGTCTATTCTGAGGTCTTTTTCGGCGATTTTTATATCTACATCTTCAGCTTCCGGCAGCACGGCAACCGTGGCGGCTGAGGTATGAATACGCCCCGACGCTTCCGTGACCGGAACGCGCTGAACGCGGTGAACGCCGCTTTCATACTTCAGGCGGCTGAAAACGCCGCGCCCCTCAACCGAGGCCGTAACCTCCTTGATGCCGCCGATGCCGGTGTCGCTGATGTCGATCAGGCCAACCTTCCAGCCCTTGGCGTCGGCGTATTTCGAGTACATCCGGAAAAGGTTCGCGGCAAAAAGCGCAGCCTCGTCGCCGCCGGTTCCGGCGCGTATTTCAAGAATAACGCTTTTGGCGTCGCGCGGGTCTTTTGGCAGAAGCATCAGCTTAAGGTCTTCCTCAGCAAACGCCCTGCGCGCGCGAAGCGGCTCGATCTCGGCCCGCGCCATCTCCTTCAGTTCGGCATCGTCGGAAGACGCAATAATTTCCTCCGCCTCGGCAATTTCGGCAAGAAGCTTCTCGTAGGCCCTGATCTTTTCCGCCGGATCGGCAAGCTCCGACTGCTCGATAGAGACCTTGCGGTATGCGTCCTGATCGGACAGCACAGCCGGGTCGGTCATCCGCCGGGTAAGCTCATCGTAACGCTCGCGTATCGCCCTGAGTTTATCTATCATTCGATTACCTTCATTAAAACGCAAAAAAGACAGGGAATCCGCGCGCGCGGACGCCCTGCCTTTCGATTACGGCTTGCTACTTCGACTTGGCCTTCGCCCTGGACACAGGTTTTGCCTGTGTCTGAGCATGTGCCTTCACCGCGGTTGCGGCGTCGGCTGCCGCCGCGTATTTCTTCTTGAACCTGTCAACACGGCCTTCCCTGTCCACCAGTTTCTGCTGGCCGGTGAAAAACGGATGACACTTCGAGCAGATTTCGGTATGTATCGCCTTTATCGTTGACTTCGTCTCGAACGTCTCGCCGCAGGCGCAGATGGCCTTGACAACCTCATATTTCGGATGAATACCTTCCTTCACTTAAAAACCTCCCGTAATTGAAACTGGAACTAAATTAGCAGAACGAACGCAAATTATACAATATAAGGCCGTATCAGGTCATCGGATGGCCGGAATAGACGATCTTGCGAATCTCTTCAGGCATCTCGCCGCCCAGCATTCCGAGCTTTTTCTTGATGAACGAGTTGTTCATCATGCGCTGCATCGCGCTCAGCATGTAGCGGCGCTTGAACTCGTCGCCGGATGTCAGCATCTCCATGAACTTGCCCATGTAGAACTTTCTGTATCCGGTCACTATCGCCCTGTCCACATCCTCGCGCGTCATGTTCCTGGGCTTCAGAATCGGATCGATCAGGTTGTATTTCCGGTAGTCGCTCTCCTCGATAAACGGCTTCAGTTCAGGATATATGTCGGAATACGGCCACGGGGCAATCGCCAGGAAATGCGCGAAGTCCGGGTTGTATTCCTTTGCAAGCTCGATGGTTCTGGCCATCGATTCCGGCGTGTCGTCGGGGAAACCGAGTATCATCGACGTTTCAGTGATGATATTGTGCTCGCGGCAGAGGCGAAGCGCCTCCTTCGCATCCTCGATGCTCAGATCTTTTTTCAGCAGGTTGAGCGTTGCCTGATCTGTCGCCTCCGTGCCCACATAGATATGAATAATCCCGGCCCTGCGGTATTTGTCAAGAATATCGCGGTCGCGGATGATGTCTCCGGCGCGGGTCTCCATCAGGATGCTGATGCCAAGATCGCGCTCTATCAAAAGATCGAGCAGACGCTCCCAGCGCGCGCGGTCGGGCGTGGGATAGTCATCGGTGAACAGGATCACATCCACTCCGTGCTTTTCCTTGAGAGTTTCCATCTCGGCAACAATCGCTTCCGGCGAACGGGCGCGCCATGAACGCTCCCAGAACTTCTGCTGAGAACAGAACGTGCAGTCCTTGTCGCAGCCGCGCGAGGTGTCTATCGCACCAAGACGCGAACCGGGCAGGATGAAATAAGTGTAATCCCGCCAGTCGAGCAGATCCCATGCAAACGGCAGCGAATCGAGATCGTGAATGAAACCGCGCTTTCCTGTTTTGGCAATGCCGCCGCCATCGCGGTACGCGATGCCCTTCACACTGGAAACCCCGCCGCCGTTTGAGAGGCAGTCGAGAAGTTCCACAAGCGTTACCTCGCCCTCGCCGATCACAACGTAATCGAGCGCGGATGTGGTGGCGAACATCTCCTCGTACATGAAGCTTGCATGAATGCCGCCCGCGATGGTTGTTATCGCCGGATCGATGCCTTTGGCAAGCTCGAACACCTTGATCGCGTCGGGGCATGTGCTGGTGATTACAGAGCAAAGTACGTAATCCGGCTTGTATTCCCTTATTTTTTCGGCGATTTCGTCGAAGCCGACATCTTTTGTCATCGAGTCGTAGATAGCCGCATCGTGGCCCGCCGCAATTGCCGAACCTGCAATTGTCACCAGATAGAGCGGAACCCATTTTCCTGCGACCTCGACGACGCCGGCATGGTAAGGCGGAGTGATAAACAGTAATTTAGCCATAGACTGTTATATTATCCGACACCATGCCAATTTTTCCACACCGGAAGCGTTGAATCACAACATACCCTTCATTCGCGCGTATTCGGTGAACGCCCTGCCCTGCGGGTACTGGATCATCCACGATGTGACATGGCTCATCGGAAAGCCTTTCCATGAGATTTGAGGGATGCGGCTGATGATGCGCGGCATGGTGAAAATCTGGGCGCGCAACCGAACCAGAGCCTCTTCGCGCTCCTGAGGCGACATTGTGTCGTGCGTGAAAAGCGCATGATTCCCGTCGTATGTGTCCCAGTCCATGCCCGGAATCAGATACGGCTCGTATTCCTTGTAAAGTTCGGTTCCGGGAAGCGGAGTGGTCATCACAGGGTGGGCGCTCACCTTTAGCTCGTCGCATAGCTCCAGAATGCCGTCGAAATCGCGCCGCGTGTCCTGACGTCCGCCAACGATGATGAACAGCATCACCTCGATGCCGTGATCGCGTATCTTCTTTATGGCGTCCCGCCTGTCGCCGCCCTGCTTGCCGACTGCCCGATACTCCTTCAACGTGGCCTGATTGTTCGACTCCCAGCCCACAAGCACAGCCGTAAGCCCGGCTTTTCTTGCGTTTTCAAGCAGTTCGCCGGATCGCTTGTGCTGCACGGTTGCCAGATCGCCCGAACCGAACCACCATTTTCCGCGAACGCTTCGTCCCATCTCGGCGTAAAGCTCGATGGAGCGTTCCATGTCAACGCCCCAGATATTGTCGTCGATGCCCCAGAAGAGCCGCCATTTGCTGGCCGCAACTTCTTCCACAACGTCCTTGATCGGGCGCATCCGCACACGTCCGCCGAAGAATTTATGCACGGAACAAAAGCTGCATTTATACGGACATCCGCGCGATGTCTGGAAATAGCCGTAAACATAACCCTTGTTTTTCAACAGGTTGGTTACCGGGCGCGACAGGTTCTCAAGCGGCGCGTATTCGCCCTGATACACCGGTTTCAGCGCCCTGCGGTCGAAATCATCCAGCAGTTGCTTCCATACAAGCTCGGCCTCGCCAAGAACCAGAGCGTCGAGATGCGGCGCGGCCTCGCCCGGAAGCGCGGTAACGTGAATGCCGCCGGCAATAACCGTCTTGCCGGTCTTGCGAAGCTCGTCCGCCATGCGGTAGACCCACGGAGCCTGAGGCGTAAGCACGGTAAAGCCGATCAGGTCGTAATCGCGCGCGGTTTCGGGCGTGAACAGTATTTTGTTTGCGTCGTGAAGCGAGACGCCGACATCCGGACGAACGGCTGCTGTAAGTCCGGCAAGATATTCGAGCACCGGCGGGGCGATGGGAAGCCCCTGCGACATCTGTCCTTTTTCGCCAAACGGCGGGGATACGAGAAGTAATTTCAAAATGCGGCTCCGTTATTAATACTGCGATACATTATGATCAATACACAATTCGGCGGGTTTCGTGAAAGCTTGTGACATAAGGTCACGCAGTATACGCAATTCCCAACTCAGACGCCGCCTCCATCAGTCGGCGATCCACAGACCATAATGCCGAACCGGACAGTCGGGAAGCGACAAGTATCTGAATATCATTCCAGCCGATACCGCGTCCGTAAAGCCGTCTTTGTTCCAGAAAAAGCATACACTCCTCGTTAGAACCGCATGTTGCCCGCGGAAGGACGTCAAGCTGCGCCAATACCTGAGCACGGTTGCGCAGATTACCGGTTGCAAGTTCCCCGATTATCACAGGATGCGCCAGAATAGAGCCTTCGGATAGTAACGAGGCAAACTCCGGCAAGCCACTGCGGAAATGTTCAATCCATATGGAGGTATCAGCCAAAATCACGCAACAGACCCATCAGGCCTATCCAACCGCCTACGCGGGGGAACTTCAAGATCGGGCATGGTTCCGCCAATGGCCGCAAGACGCTTGGCCGCCTCAAACTGGACAAGCAACCTGAGAGCCATCCTGACAATCTTGGTCTTCTCGCTTTCGCCGGTATACTCGCTGGCCTTTGCAATCAGTTCGTCATCTATATTGAGCGTCGTTCTCATGCATATTAACATGCCAAAACCATATGCATACTGTCAAGCCATTCATACGAACTTACATATACCTCAACGATCAGTGTTGATCCGCCAACATCTCTATCATCGGCCCCACCGCCTGCGGCTCGACCCCGATTTCATGCGCTATTTCGCCCCAGCTTTTCCGTGCCTTGCGCGACATGCCGGCGAATTCCGACGCGGGCCTGCCGGTCTTGCGGGCCAAGCCAAACAGCAAGGCGGTTTCCTTCAGGCTGAATCCTGATTTGCGAAACGTGGCAACATCCGACGCGCCGACGCCGAAATACCGCGCAACGGTATCGATTCCCGCCGCTTCAGCAACGGTAACGCTCTTCGAAAGCCCCGGCGGCATCTCTGCCTGCACAAGAATGGTTTGCCACGAAGCACCAGCATTGCGCTTGTCCAGAAGAACGCCGTAATCACGCCCTCCCTTTCGGGCCGCATAAAGCGCAACAAGCATGTCGTCGCCATCCACGCCGTTCATCCGCGCCATGATAATGTCGCGCTTCATGATGCCGAAATGGCCGGACAGAAGCGAATTGAAGCCGGTTGCCAATATGTACTCGTCGGCTGAGGCTTTCCGCGCCTGATCGTATGTTCGGTTCTGGAAACAGTGGCAAGCCGACGTATCAGCGGCAAATGAGGCGGGGATCTGAAAAGCCAGAAGGAAAACCGAGGCGGCAATTGCGGAAAAGGTTTTTGCGTTCATGAATCATGATAAACCGGAACGGAATAACATTCACATGACGCGGATCATATCAGGATGGCGCTTTGGGGCGGCCCGGCGGGCCGCCCCATGCATGTCTACGTCTGCGCCTCGCAGAGAGTCTTCACCTTGTCGAGCACGCTTTTCACTTCTTTCGCGTTCAAACCCTCGACTATGGAGCTATTCGCAACCATCGAAAGCACGCGGTTGGGGATTTCGTATTCGATGGCGAAGGTCATTTTCGTCTTGCCGCCGTCCATGCCGTCGAACTCGAAGCTTTCGACAATCGGCATTCCGCCTTCCATCTTCATGGAAAACTTGCGGTTCTGCTCGAACTCTTCAACCACGCCCTTGCCGCCAAACTTCATGCCGAGCATACGATACTCCCACACGAAGGAAGTTCCCCGATGAACGTCAGGCGACGAAAAATCGCGGACGTCGGTAAGACTTGTGACATACCGCGTCCAGTTGGCCGGATCTGTTACGTATCCGAAGACTTTTTCCACAGGCATGTCGATATCGATTGATTCGCTTACGCTAGACATGGCTGCCCTCCTTGCAGACAGGATTATTCCGCGCATAACGGACTTGAATACAGAACGATTGTAGAGGATAACAGGTGGAGGCGCAACTAAATCCGGAAGGGCAATATGCGGATATTCGCGGCGTTTGTGGGCAGTGCTTGTTATCTGGCCAGTTTTACAATGGCGGCTATAGCTGCAACCCCTGCTGTCATGATGGCGCCAAGCTTGACGGTCAGCCGTAATTCAAGTTCTTTCAGGTCACGTTTTGTTGCAAGATTGTTTTCGATAATATCCTTGAAAACCTCAGTTATCTCCTTGGCCGCCTTGTCGGGAAGATCGGCGTCCTTGAGCCGCTCATAAATCTTCAATGTGTCAATCAGAACATACATATCGACATTATACCGTCACTGCTGTGGTTTCATACAAAACAGAACGTGTCAACCTTATCGGCGGAATAAAAAAGAGCCTGCCATGAAGGCAGGCTCTTGTCGTTTAATGGCGGGGCGGACGGGACTCGAACCCGCAACTTCCGACGTGACAGGCCGGTGCTCTAACCGATTGAACTACCACCCCGCAAACCTGACGCGCTTTAATCGCGCTCGGTGAGGAGTTACGCCATCAACATTCCCCTGAGCAACCGTACCGGCGATCCTTTTGGTGCTGCCCTAATGGTGGGCGGTACAGGGATCGAACCTGTGACATCAGCCTTGTAAGGGCTGCGCTCTCCCGGCTGAGCTAACCGCCCGAAGGGAGAATATTTATACTCAATCGCCGGAGTCTTTGTCAAGTTTTTCAGCCTGATCGGCCTGATGCTCGGCAAGCCCCTTGCGCTGTGGAAGCCTTATGTCAACTTCCGTTCCCCTGCCGCGCGACGACACAGAAATCTCTCCGCCGTGTGAATTCACAATGCCATAGGCCACGCTCAGGCCAAGACCGATGCCGTCGCCGAAATTGCCGGTGCTGTAAAACGGATCGAACACCCGGTTCAGCATTGCGGCAGGAATGCCTGGGCCGGTGTCTCTTATCACAACCCTCACGCCGCCGTCGTCACCTGCGGTTTCTATGCCAAGAACTCGCTCTCCATCAACAAGCAGAAGCGCCTGAATGGCGTTGCTGAGCACATTGGCGAAAACCTGCTGAATCTGGCGCGGATCGCCCCAGACGTCCGGCGGCTGCCCCATCGACGTTTTCAACGTTATCCCGTTTTTCTCGATCCTGCGCGCCTCCGATTCAAGAAGCGCCGCCAGCAAATCGTTCACCCTGACCCTGCCGCTTTCGGACGGCTGTCTGCGGGCAAAGTACAGCAGATCGTGAATAACTCGATAGGCGCGGTTGCCCTCAGAATGAATCCTGTTCAGATAGTCCGTAATCTTGTCGTCGGAACCCTTTTTGTCGCGCACATTCTCAAGCGCTAGTTCGCTGTAGCCTATTATTCCGGTGATCGGGCTTTTCACCTCATGCGCTATTCCGCTTATGAAGCCCGCAAGCGTTTCAAGACTTCCGTTCCATGCGGCTGTCTTGTCGCCGTTACCGGATTTGACCACATGCACCACGCTGTGCAGGCCGCCAAGCTCGTCGTTCACCTGAAACGTGGCCACACCAGACCCGGCGGATCGATTTTGTGACGAATCGGCGCAGTATGGGCATGAACCGGCGCTTCCGCCAGGCAGAGCGGAACAGGAGATGCCTGTCAGATCGGAAAGCGGCAGACCGACGATCTCGGCGAACTTCTGGTTTACGCGCAGAATGCGGTTCGCCCCGTCATGCACAAGGATGCCGTCGTTTAGCGCATCCAGCGCCTTGATCCACTCGATACTGGACAGCCGCTCGCGCCTGTACATGAATGCATTGCGAATAGCGGTGGAAACATGCCCGGAATACACATCCATCAGGTGCAGTTCCTCGGCGCTGAAGCCGGTTCCCAGATTGCGTCCCGCGGCAAGAAGCCCGACCGTTTCTCCATCGACCTTGATCGGCGCGGCAAGAACAGACCTGGGAGCATCGCCCACGATGCGCGCGGAGGAAGCGGCTGTCAGTCCGTCAACCTCGAATATGTCGTCTATGCATACGGCCCTGTCCATTCCGGCGATGTAACGTCCGCCACCCGGACGCCGGGTATCCAGCCTCAGATTGCGGAAACCGTCGCTCCTGCGGGAGCGCAGAAGCCAGTCGGCGCCCTGCACCTCACCGTCGTCGTTCAGCACTATTGCGGCGTCGCGTGTTGCAAACAGCACCAGCGTCTCGCGGTATATCTCGGTCAGAAGCGTATCCAGATCGAGAATCGGCGCAATCCTTCGCGTCAGCGCATGAAGTTGTTTTAGCCTTTTTGGATGAAGATCGTTCTTGCCGGAAGACTTGTTTTTGCGTTCTCGTTTCACCATAAATAAGCTGATCGGTAAAAGAAAAATAAAATAAAGCCTCCCGTATTTGTTATAATTCCGAATCCGGAATCGGGGAACCGGACGCCGTGTAAATATTAGCCCGTATCAATGCAGCCAATGGAGTATGCGTTCTTATGGAAAAACGGGATTTCAGGGTCTTGATCGCCGATGACGACGAGAGCGTGCGCGATGTCGTGGCCGACATCATCACGCGCGAAGGATACAAGGTTGAGACCGCAACGGACGGCAATCAGGCGATGGACAGGATACTGCACGGCAGGTTCGACCTCATTATCACCGATCTGAAGATGCCTGGCGCAAGCGGACTGGATGTGCTCAAGCGCGCGCTGTCGCTCGACCCCGACACGTCGGTTGTCATCATAACCGCATTTGCAACGCTTCAGAGCGCTCTTGAGGCTGTGCATGAGGGAGCCTACGATTATGTCACCAAGCCGTTCAGGCTTGAGGAGATGCTCGTAACCGTGGGAAACGCATTCAAGCGCACGCAGTTGATCGCGCAGAATCGGTTCCTGCTGGAAAAGCTTCGCGGCGGCCCCGAAAACGGCGACGCGATAAGCAGCCTCGAACGCTTGGCCCGTTTAAGAGAGCTTGGCGTGGTTGACGACGAAGAATTCGCCCGCCTCAAGTCAAAAATCATGAACGGATCAGCCGAAACGTCCGCAACACGTTCAGGAAACGACAGGAAACAGCAATGAGCACACAAACCGCCGATTCTCTCCGGTCATTGCCGGAAAATCATGAATTCACCTTCCGTTGCACCTCCGACACCTGCGACATGCGCTGCTGCACCACCGGCCACCCGCTGGTTCTAAGTCCATTCGAGATACAGAAGATCAGCGCATTCACCGGCATTTCATTCGACAGGCTCGAAGACGATTATCTGGAAGAGTCTCACGACCCAAACACCGGTTTTCCGCTGTTCACAATTAACCGTGAACGCGGCTGCCGCTTTCTGAACAGCAGAAACTGCTCCATCTACTCGGTGCGCCCGCTTGTATGCCGCCTGTTCCCGCTAGGCAAGCTGTACGACAGCGGTTTCCGTTACGTTCTGCTCGACGAGAACCCCTGCACCGGATTCGAGTCCGGAGTCAACAATTCAACTCGCCGTTTCCGCGCCGAACAGTCAACCGATCTCTACGACAGCATGTGGGAAATATGGGTGAGCTTCATCAACGAAGCTGAAGAGATCGGCATGGCGGATAAAAGCCTCTTCAGGTCTGTTTTCGGGATGCTGGTCTACAACTGCGATCTGCCTCCGCCGGGCATCCAGCCGGAAGACGCCGCCCGCATGAGCACCGAAGCCGTGTTCCGGATGCGTCTGGCCGCCGCCATTGAAGCGCTTCCGCGCCTGAAGGCGATATTCGACAAGAAGTAGGGGCGGTTCGCGAACCGCCCCTACAGTGACCTTCCCCCGAAAAATAGTCTTCCAAGGATGACCTGAAATAAGATAGAAGTTTCACAGCGAATCGAAAAACGCGTCGCGCTGTTCGTTCCTGATTCCGTGATCGGTGATGCGGTCGTATTCGTCGTTCAGTTCCCTTATGCGTTTCAGCCACGGCGCGCCGGCATTGTGCGTGTCGCGCTCAACCGCCTTGCGCACCTCGGCATCGAGATTGCCGGTCGCGTTCATGACATACTCCCGCGCTCCCGCAATGCCGTTTGCCATGGCCTCAAGGCTGCCGTGATCCAGCACCAGGCTCACATGATCCATCTCGTGATTGCGAAGCACACCTATAACCCGATCCCACTCGCTGCGCTCGTTGTCGGGCAGGCGGCATCCCGGCGCAAGCCTCGGAAGCGTGACCTCCACGTCCGAGAAAACGTCAACGTCATGCACGTCGGCCAACACCCGCACCTTTCCGGCGGATACCTCGTGCCTGGCGTCATAGGTAAGGCGATACCCCCATCCCATTGTCCATTTGGTCTGACCGGGATAACGCCTGCCCTCGCCCGAATCGTATGGCCCCTGCTGAAGGGTCTTGCTCAACGCCTCGTCCGCCGTCTTGCCGCAGACATCGTAATACGTGAATTTCACCAACTCGACCAACGGCTCAGGCGCGGGCGCGACAGGCCGGGCATGACTGGCCCTGCCAACAACCGTGACCGTGGGATCGGGCGGCGGCGCCGATGCCTTGCCTGTTGGCCTGTTGTATGACGAAAGCACCTTGACCGGCCCGGATTCCGGCAGATCGGACTTCCTGTTCGTGACGATCATGGTTCCGTCCCGATCGTAGAACTGGTAGGTTTCAGCCGCTGCCATTGACGGAAACGCCATGGTCGCAAGCAGAACCAATACGGCAGACTTCAACAGTATCTTAACGGGCCTGTTCATCGCAGCAGCAGATACGTGGCCCCGGCGCCGCCGTCGGCGGAGGGGGCGGTTGCGTAGGCCATGACAACTTTTCCGAGCGGGCCGAACGAAATCCACCTGCGGATATTTTCCTTCAGCACCGGCCCCAACGGCGAACGGAGCCCGCGGCCATGCACGATGTTCACGCATCGAAGTCCGCGCCTTACGGCGTCGCGCACGAAGGTTTCGAGCGCCGGACGGGCGTCGTCGAGGGTGAAGCCGTGCAGGTCGAGGCTGTCCTGCGCCGGAATCCGCCCGGCATGGAGGTCGCGGCAGAAATCGGGGCTGACATCGCGGGCGCTCCACTGAACGTATTCGCTTGTCTGGCTTATGTCTATGCGCGCGCGCCCGTCGATGAACAAGGCAAGTTCCGCATCGAGGTCTTCGCCGGAAAAATCCGCCGGATGAGATCGCGGAGCGCGTCGGGTGGCGCGATGTTCTAGCGTGCGGAACTCCGGAAACTCATGCACATCGGACATGGCCGCCCTGAACATGTCGTCGTCGGATGGCGGTTTTACGTTTTGTGGAGACGCAATATTTTGTGGAGACGCAATATCTTGCGTCTCAACCACAATTTTCTCGCGTATCTCTTTCAGCGCATCCGCCGACCATGAAACGCCATGGCGCGGGAGTTCGCCAACCCGGCACGGGCTTTCGCCAGTCCGGAGCGGGCTTAGCGCCTGAGATCCCACTTTTTTCGTTTTTCCCACAGCGTTTTCCTCGTGATGCCGAGCATGTCGGCAATCTGCTGCTCGCTGAAGCTGTCCTGATATTCCATGATGAAGGCGCGGGTGTAGTCTTCTATCGAGAGCTGCTTCCTGACCTGCGCGCCCATGAACGGGTCTTTTCTGCTTGTCCAGCGGGGCAGATGCTCCGGCATGATCGTGTCGGAATCGGAGATCAGCACGGCCCGCTCAATCACGTTCTGAAGCTCGCGCACGTTTCCCGGCCAGTTGTACGCCGACAATGCCCTGCGCGCCTCGTCGGAAAGCGTTTTAACGCCGCGCCCGACCTCGGCCCCGAATCGCTGGAGGAAGAATTCGGCAAGGGTGACGACATCGCCGTTGCGCTCGCGAAGCGGCGGAAGAGTGACGGTGATAACGTTTATGCGGTAGTAGAGGTCTTCGCGGAAATCGCCGACTTCGACAGCCTGTTCTATGTCGCGGTTTGTTGCGCTGATGATACGCACATCCACCTTGCGCGACTGCGTGCTTCCAACCGGCCTGATCTCCTGATCCTCAAGAACGCGCAGTAGTTTTGCCTGCATGTTGGGGTGAAGCTCGCCTATTTCATCCAGGAATATCGAGCCGCCGTCGGCCTCCTCGAACAGGCCCTTCTTCGACGTGAAAGCGCTTGTAAACGCGCCGCGCGCGTGACCAAACAGCTCGGATTCAAGAAGATGTTCGGGTATGGCGCTACAGTTGATGGGTATGAACGGATTGTTCCGCCGCCTGCTTCCATAGTGAACGGCGCGAGCAAGAAGCTCCTTGCCGGTTCCGGTCTCGCCGGTAATCAGCACGTTGCTTCGCGTATCGGCAATTTTTGCTATCTCGCCAAGAACGCTCTTTATCGCTACGCTTTCGCCTATCACGCGATCGAAGTTGAATTTCCGGTCGATCTGCCGCCTTAGAACGGCATTTTCCGCAACAAGAGCCTTCTGCGTGAGGGCATTGCTGACGATTTTCTTGATCTCCTCGTGGATGATCGGCTTCATGATGTAGTCGTAGGCTCCTGAGCGAAGCGCCTCGACAGCCGTTTCGGTGGAGGCGTAGGCGGTCATCACGATTGTGGTCAGATCGGGCGCGAACTCCTTTGCCTTCCTGAGAAGCTCCATGCCGCTCATGCCGGGCAGGATAATGTCCGTAATCATGAGGTCGTACACGTTTTCGGCCAGCGCCTGAATCGCCGCTTCGGCGCTGGGAACGCCGTCAACCGAGTAGCCTTCGCGCTGAAGCACCCTTGTGAGGGAGCCGCGCAGGGTTTCCTCATCTTCCACTATCAGAAGGTTATTCGCCATTTGCTATATATCGGCAGCCGGAAGCCTGATTATGAAGGTCGAACCTTTTTCTCTGTTATTGCTCGCAGCAATGGTTCCGCCGTGTTCGTTGATTATACCATAGCAGATGCTCAGGCCAAGCCCGGTTCCCTTGCCGAGGGGCTTCGTCGTGAAAAACGGGTCGAATATCCGGTCGATGACGGACGGATCGATTCCGGTGCCGGTGTCGCGAACGCGCGCCTCAACCCATCCGCCAGCCGATCTGGCCGAAACCGAAAGCTCGCCGCCTTCAGGCATGGCATCGAGCGCATTGAGCATGATGTTCAGGAAAACCTGCTGTATCTGATCAGGGTTCGCCCTGATCCTGATCTCATCTTCCATCTCAGCCGTTATCGAGATGTTTCTTGCCTTCTTGTCGTAGCGCACAAGCGCAAGAGTCCGGTCGAGAATCTCGTTCAATCTGCACGGGACGCGATCCGGCGAGGAAAGCCGGGCAAAGTCGCCGAGGCTTCGCACAATTCTTGCTATCCGTTCGAGGTGGCCGTTGATGACCTTGAGCGAATCCCTGGTGAATTCCACATCGGCCTCATCGTGGAGTTCGAGCGCGGCAAGCTCCTGCACAAGCGAGGATATTGAAGCGAGAGGATTTCCTATCTCATGTGAAACACCGGCCGTCAACCTGCCCAGGCTTGCATGTTTGGAAGACTGGGCCAGTTCCATTTCGAGCCGTTTCTTCTCGGTCACATCCTCCAGCACGAAGACATATCCCTTGTCCAGGCCCTTGAACGGCGATGCATAAATCTTGATCGTCTGCCCGTCGTGCCCTTCCCCGGAAAACCTGCGGTTGCAGATGTACTCACCCGAATTTATCTCGTCTCCCAGAAAACATTGATGCATGTCGCCCATCAGGGTTTGAACCGGCGCGGCATTTGCCTTCGACTTGTTTATGCCCGTCAGATCTTCCATATATCTGTTCCAGTACGTAATGCGCCCCTCGCCGTCTATCGTCACAATGCCAAGCGGCAGGCTCTCGATGATGTTCTCGCTGAACTCCTTCAGGAACACAAGCTGGCGGTTTGCGCTTGCAAGTTCCTGCCTCGAATAGCGCAGGCTGTCGGCCATAGTCTTGATGGAATCCGCCACCTCGCGCCGTTCATCCTCGGTGACAACCAGCGAATCCCGGAGAATCAGCGTGGCTATCGACGAACCTATCGAGCCCGACAGAATCCTCTCGGCCTCGTTCCGCAACTCGTGAAGCTCTGCCTTCGACATGCCGCGCGGGTTTATCCCCTTTTCCCGCAGTATCTTGCCGTATGCGCGCCGGCCCTCCTGATTGCCGATGTACTGGCACAGAACTTCCTCGATCTCCTCGCCACTGAGCGGGCGCGCCGCGCCGGCAACGTAGGCGCGTTCGGGAGCCAGCATGTCCACAAAAGCCATCGCCTGCCGCGTTTCATCATCGTTTTGGCGAGTGAAGAGCGACACGCCGACATAGAGCAGACAGTTCACAGAAAAACTCCAGAGCAGTGAATGCGTCCAGCGGTCGAGGCCGGTCACGCCGAAAAGCGCCGTCGGATTGAAGAGCCGCGAGTTGTACAGTTCGCTCATGACCGGACTTCCGGCAAACAGCCCGGCCTTGTGCATTGCCGGAATGAAAAGCGTGTAGAGCCACACGCTGAATCCGCCCGCAAGCCCGGCAATCGCACCCTTGCGGTTGCCGATTTTCCAGTAGATCGCCCCGAAAAACGGCGGCGCGAACAGGGCCACAGCCTCGAACGATTTCAGGCCCATGTCCACAAGCGTGTAGAACTCGCCGAAAACCACGGCAAACATATAGCCTGAGAATACGGACGCGATAATAGCAAGCCGTTTCGCGTTCAGCACCATGAGGGAAAAGAAGCTCCTGTCGCTGAACCTGTATATGGCCGGTATCACCAGACTGTTCATGACCATTGTGCTTAGCGCCAGAGACTCGACTATCAGCATGGCGGTGGCTGCCGAAAAACCGCCGATGAAGGCAACAAGCGTAAGAAAACTCCTGTCGTGCAGAAGCGGCAGGAAGAGCACGTAGTTGTCGGCCATGGCCGGGCTTATGCCTGTCAGCAGTCCGCCAAATGCAACCGGAAGCACGAAAAGGTTAATAAGAAGCAGATACAGGGGGAACAGCCATCGCGCCTTGGCAAGATGGGTTTCATCGCTGTTTTCGACCACGGCCACGTGAAACTGGCGCGGCAGGAACATGATGGCCATCATGGAAAGGAATGTGAGCGAGAACCAGTTGGTGTATGTTACCGACGAGCCATCGCCGATGCGCAGAAGATTGCTGAACTCAGACGCCCTGGCACGCGAAAAGATGTCGCCGAAGCCGTCGAAAAGCCCGTAGGTCACAAAGACGCCAACCATCAGAAACGCGGCCAGCTTGATGACCGACTCGAACGCGATGGCAAACACAAGGCCGCCGTGGCGCTCGGATGAATCCAGATTGCGCGCGCCGAAGATGACGGCGAACATGCCCAGAATGAAGGTTATTATCCAGCCGGTGAACTGCCCGCCCTCTATGTGTCCGGTGCAGATGGTAAATGTATTGATGATCGCCTTGATCTGGAGCCCCATGTACGGCGCGATTCCGACCACGGCGATTACCGTTACCAGCGCCGACACAACAAGGGAATTGCCGTAGCGAGAGCCCAGAAAGTCGGATATTGTGGTTATCCGGTATTCCTTGGCTATGCGGACGACCTTACGCATCACGATCCACCAGATAGAAACCATCAGTGTTGGGCCGATGTATATGGTCAGGAAATCAAGCCCGGAGTTGGCCGCCTTGCCCACGCTGCCGTAGAAAGTCCACGATGTGCAATAGACGGCCATCGAGAGCGCGTAAACGTAGGGATTGGAAACGATGCTGCGTTTCTGGGCTTCCCTGCGCTCTGCGTAATAGGCCACAAGAAACAGGACAAGCAGATACGCAAAAACGATCAGTATGACCTGCCATGCCGGAAACATGGCGCTATCCGTCCTTCGGGAATGCGCCGTGCAGCATGTTGACCAGTATGAAAACCGCCCACACTACAAAAAGATATAGCGGAGAATTCATGTCGAACGCCTTCATGACCGGCCAGTTGAACGCCAGAAGCCCGATGACGAAGATGAATATGCCGGTTTCCTTACGCAAAAAAGGAGCGCGCCCTGTCGGCGAAGGCCTTGATATTGTCACGCTTGTTTCTTACAGTGACGATGTTCTGCCAATTGATCTTCAGGTATTGATGCACAATCTCGTTTCGATGCTTGACGAGTGGAGCCACGGCGAAAACAACATCGCCAAGGAATTCATGACTGGCAAGCATGGTGTCCTTGTAAGTTGCGGGAATGCTTCTCCCATGTTTTTTAAGACATTCTTCGGCAATATCAACCATGCAGAAGATAATGTCGTTTATTGTCTTGTCGAGAATGCTTCTAATGTCTCTGTCGGCAAAATAGCGATCCCTGTCCATTCCCTCCATTTTCCTCTGGAAGTATTCGATGGAATCTTCTAGAAATTCAAGCAGTTGCCTCTGCTTATCCTCCATGCACCATCTCCACGCCTCTCCTGAAACGTATGCTCTCGGCCTCGTGAAGCGCTCTCAGGCTGACGTCGTACAGCGTGTCCACGTCGGGCTCCACAAGATGCTCGCCTTTCAGCGCCTCCTGAACGATAAACGGCGACTCGTCATCGTCGTCAAGCCGCAGAATGGCCACGTCACGCTCCGAAGACATCAGGATTTTGTCAACAATCGCGATCTCTTCGCCCTCGCTTCCGGCAACGACATACACCGCGAGGTCAATATCGGAGCGTTCATGCGGCTTGCCTCCGGCGAATGAGCCGAACAGCATGGCCACGCGTATTTTCCCATTGCGCCTCAGGTCAGCCAGAACGGCGCTGATGGAGGCGATGTCAGAGGAAGAGTGCGTCACGCATTGATATTAACGGAATCAAGCGTTAACCGGCAATTCGGCTCATGCAATGTAATAAAATCCCCCCCGCCTCGCCTTGACTTCCCGCCCCGCCATCAAGTATAAATACATACTTTTACCGGGGAAATCCGTCTTGGCGGTTAGCAAGGCCGGCGGCAACCGGTTCGATCTCGTCTATCACACCGATTTTGTTTAATCGTTACTTTTTTTAAGGAGGATTTGCAGATGTCGAAGATTATTGCCTCCGCGGCCATCCGGGGATCACACGACATATTCCGGAGAGCCGGGGAGATGCTCGAAAAAGCCCTCGCCGAAAAGGGCCCGGATTTCACTTTCGAATTCCCCGACACCATGTTCTGCCTGCCGATGATTCAGGCTATGACCGGGTACGAAATAAGAACGCTGGGGCAGATGCGCGAAGGCATGCGGCTTGTTCAGGAGCTTCTTTCCGACGAGCCGTCGGATGCAATGTGGAAGCCGTATCTTGGCGAGGCGCTGGATGCGGGAATGGCCACGCTTTTTGCCCAGGAGATCTGGCTTGCGCTTCGTTACATCGAGGGACTTGAGCCGGTTTCGGAAGAAATAGATGTGAACGGCAAAAAGACCACCATCACATATAACGGATACATAACCGACACCATTCAGCGTAATCTCGGCATCCAGCTCGTTGACGGGACGATGCCGGGCTTCGCGGCAATAATCGGCGCGGCTCCGTCGGATGAGATAGCCGTGAAAATCGTCAAGGAGCTTCAGGAAAAGAATATTCTCACGTTCCTTTCCGGAAGCGCCGGAGGCGATTCGATCACCCACCAGCTCGTTCGAGGCGGAATGCAGCTCGGATGGGACACGCGAATTGTTCCGCTTGGCCCGCTCACCGAGCACACGCTTTACGCGCTCGACTGGGCCATTCGCGCCGCCATGATCTTCGGCGGCAAAAAGGCCGGAAACTACAAGGAAATCCTGAAATACACAAAGGATCGCGTCTTCGCCTTCGCGCTTGCGCTTGGCGAGATGGACGACATGAAATGGGCAACCGGCGCGGGAGCCATCAACATGGGCTTCCCGGCTGTCTGCGACACCGACGTTCCGGTGGTTCACCCCACGGGCGTCTGCACCTACGAGGAAGTGGACAAGGAGTTCGATCACTCGAAGATCGTTCAGAAGGCCATCGAGGTTCGCGGCCTCAAGATCGTTGTCGAGAAGCCGCCGATTCCTGTTGCCTACGGCCCGGCCTTCGAGGGCGAGCGAATCCGCAAGGAAGACACATTTATCGAATTCGGCGGGCAGCGCACGCCGTCGTTCGAACTGGTGCGAATGCGTGAGATGGAGGAAGTTGAGGACGGCAAGGTTACGATTGTCGGAGCCGACTGGCAGGCGCGATACGAAAAGGGCGGCAAGCTGCCGATGGCAATGGTTATCGACGTGGCAGGACGCAAGATGCAGAAGGACTTCGAGTCTGTCATCGAGCGCAAGATTCATCACAACCTGAACGAGGCGCAGGGCATATGGCACATGGGCCAGCGCGACATCAACTGGATGCGCATAAGCAACAGCGCCAAAAACGACGGTTTCACACTGGAGCACATGGGAGTGATCCATGCCGCCATGATCCGCAACCGGTTCAAGTCCATTGTTGACAAGGTTCAGGTTACGCTGTATATCGACGAAACCGACGTTCTCCGCCTTCAGGAAGAGGCGCGCGCCGCTTACCGGGAACGCGACGAGCGGCTGGGAAGCCTCACAGACGAATCTGTCGATACGTTCTATTCATGCCTGCTCTGCCAGTCTTTCGCGCCGAGCCACACATGTGTTATAACGCCCGAACGTCTCGGCCTCTGCGGAGCCTACAACTGGCTCGACGGCAAGGCTGCATACGAAATCGACCCGACAGGCGGAAACCAGCCCATAACCAAGGGCGATGTGATCGACGCAACCAAGGGCCGGTGGTCTGGCGTTGACGCATACATCATTCAGGCAACCGGCGGAGCGGTGGAAACCATGAACGCCTACACCATGATGGACAACCCTATGACCTCGTGCGGATGTTTCGAGGTCATATGCGCGATTCTCCCGGAGGCAAACGGCGTGATGCTGGTTCAGCGCGGATTCGCCGACATGACGCCTATCGGCATGAAGTTCTCCACGCTTGCAGGAACCGTTGGCGGCGGAATGCAGACGCCCGGATTCATGGGAATAGGCCGCAACTTCGTTACAAGCAAGAAGTTTCTTTACGGCGACGGTGGACTGAAGCGCGTGGTCTGGATGACCAAGGCCCTCAAGGAGAGCCTGAAAGACGCGCTTGCCGCGCGGTGCGCCGAGGCTGGCGTGCCCGACCTGCTCGACAAGATCGCGGATGAAACCATCGCAACCGATTCGGAAAAGCTGGTCGAATATCTCACGAACGTCGGCCATCCGGCGCTTGAGATGGAATCGATCATTTAGCAGTCGGCATAACGATGTAGACAGCGGGCTTAAGCCCGCTGTTGATTGAATACAAGGGGCGGGTTTCAAACCCGCCCTTTCCTTCCCCCCCGCCACGCATCACAGCTTTCCAGTCCAACCGGTATAACAAACGTGAATGTGCTCCCACTGCCGAACTCGCTCTTTGCACATATGCAGCCGCCGTGAAGCTCCACCAGCTTTTTCGCAAGCGCCAGCCCAAGGCCGGCCCCCTTGAACCTTTTCGTGTCAGGCTCATCGAGCTGCGTAAAGGGGGTAAAAAGTCTTCCTATATCCTCGCGCTTGATGCCGATGCCGTTATCCGCAACCGAGATTTCCAGCAAGTTCCACGCCCCGCTTGCGTTGCCTGCCGGGAATGGCTCGCCGGAAGGCAGACGGCATGAGGCGGTCTCGCCGCCATATCTGACGGGCTTCGCGCTGATTCTAACGCCTCCGCCACCGTCCGGCGTAAATTTCACCGCATTGTCGAGCAGGCATGAAAGCGTCCGGCCAAGCTTGTCCGAATCGGCGCATATCCTTATGTCGGCGTCCATGGCCATGTCAAGCGTCAGGGGTATGCCGCGCCTGCGGGCCTCTTCCTCCACGGTCTGCATCGAACTGACAAGAAGCTGTCTCAGCATGAAGTTGCTGTTTCTAAGCCGCATGTCTCCGCTCTCGATTTTCGCGAAGTCGAGCACATTCAGGAATAATTGCAGTATGCGCCGGCCCGCCTCCAATATTTCACCGGAATACTCCTTCTGCTTCACGTTGAGTTCGCCTGCCAGCCCGTCGATCAGCACCTCTGAAAACCCAATGATCGCGTTTAGCGGAGTTCTCACCTCATGGCTCATGTTCGCAATGAAGGCGGTCTTGGCGCGGTTGCCTGCCTCGGCGGCGTCTTTTGCCTCCCACAGGTCGGCGGTGCGCGCAGCCACTTCCTTCTCAAGATCCTCGTTGTAGCTCATCAGTTTATGCTGAAGTTCAAGCATCCGTTCACCAACCCTTATTCTCGCCTTCAGCTCTTCATGATCAAACGGCTTGCTCACATAATCGTTGGCTCCTGCCTCCAGGGCATTTACAATGTTCCGGCTGCCTTCCATGAACGTCAGAATAATCAGATATGGAGGATCCGGAGACCGGATGCTTCGCACCCTCCTGATAATATCAATGCCGTCCATCCCGGGCATGATCCAGTCGAGGATCGCAAGCCTTGGCGCGTCACAGGCCTGAAGCGCCTGCCATGCATCGGTTCCGTTTGTCGTCGAGACAACCTCATAACCCCATTCGGCAAGCGTTTTTTCGAGAATTCTGCGGGATATGACCTCATCTTCTGCGATCAGGATTTTCATGCGTTCTCCTTCAAAATCTTGCCCACGCACCCGCTTCAACTCATTCCAGCAGCTTCCTTATTGTTTCCGGCAGCTCGCGCGTGTTTATCGGCTTCGTGATGTAATCCGCGAATCCTTCTGCCAGAAACTTTTCCCTGTCGCCCTTCATTGCAAACGATGTGAGCGCAACCACCTTTATCCCGGATGTGTCCGGGGCGGCCTTTAACGCCCTCATCGCTTCCACTCCACCCATCACAGGCATCTGGATGTCCATCAGGATGAGGTCGGGCATGTAATCCCTTGCCGCCCGCACGCCTTCCGCGCCATTACATGCTTCAACAACCTCGTAACCGTTATATTCGAGAATTGCCACCAGCAGCTTTCTGTTCTTGTCCATGTCTTCCACAACCAGAATTCTAGCTCTCATCGCAATTCACCCCACTGAAATCAGGATGGGAGATCGGGAAAAATCCTCCAACACCATCTTACCCCCGCCTTGCCGGAATCGTGAACGCAAACCTGCTGCCCTTGCCGAACTCGCTTTCAACCCAAATCCTGCCGCCATGAAGCTCCACAAGCTTTTTCGTGAGGGCAAGCCCAAGACCGGTTCCCTCGTACCGTCTTGTGTATGCCGATTCAAGCTGCGAAAACTCCTTGAATAACCTGCCCATATCCTCCCGTTTTATTCCAATGCCGGTGTCTGTAACGGCGATCTCGATAAAATCCCCCGCGACTGTCCGCGCTCGCACGGCAACGCTACCGCCATCCGGCGTGAATTTAACGGCATTACTGAGCAGATTGAAGAGTATCTGCTTGAGCTTACGTTCATCCGCCTCGATGATGCCGCCGGTTTCCGGCGCGATTTCCAGGGTCAGGCCTATCCTGTGTCTTATCGCCTTTTCCTTCAGCATGGTGAGCGCCGCATGGAGAACGTCTTCAAGCGGCAGCATCCCCGGTTCAAGCTCCATCTTGCCCGACTCCACCTTCGACAGATCGAGAATGTCGTTAATCAGGCTGAGCAGATGTTTTCCGCTGTCGTAGATGTCTTTCAGATATTCCGCCTGCCGTTCGTTCAGTTCCCCGAAAAGCCTGTCCTGGAGCAGCTCCGAGAATCCGATGATCGAGTTGAGCGGAGTCCTGAGTTCGTGCGACATGTTTGCCAGAAAATCGGATTTGGCCCTGTTGGCCTCCTCGGCCTGAATCATTGCGGCTTCCAGTTCCTGCGTCCTGCTGGACACCTTCTTTTCGAGGCCCTCGATCATCCATCGAATGACGATTACGTTTGCCACATTGCCTGAGAATACCTTGAAGAGTTCAACCTTCTCGCGTTCAAACCAGTTCTGTTGACCGCTGTAAAGATTGAGCGTGCCTATCATCCTGCGCCCCGGCGAAACAAGCGGCAGGCAGAGCGCCGATCCGTAGCCTGCTTTCAAGGCCCACTCTCGCCAGCCCGAATCGCCTGAATAGCCGGTTGCTGAAGAGGCGTCCTTGACGACCTGAAGAGTCCCTGTTTTCGACGCCCTGACCTCCGGCCCGTCGCCATCCAGAATTTCCCATATGAACTGCGCGCTTTTGGAATCGGCGTCGTCCCTGGCCGTGTTCGCGTTATCGCCCCGCGACTGGGCCACGGGGCTGAGCACTCCGCCGTTTTCCGGAACAATGCCGAGCCAGGCCATTCGAATCCCGAAGCTGTTTACAAGAATGTCGCATATCGTCTCGTACATGTTCTCGCTGAACGGCAGGGTTGAAAGAAACGCGGACGCGTCCGACGCGATCATGAGCATCCCGCTCTGGCGAATAAGCTTCTCATCCGCCACCCTCCGCTCGACGATCCTTGTTTCCAGCAGCATAAACACATCTTGCAGCTTTCCTGCCATTGCGGTGAACGCCAGATTCAGCTTCTCAATTTCCGAGATACGGCTTTCGCGCAGCATGCCATCCGGAACACTCATGTTTCCGGCGGCAAACCTGTCCGCCAGACGTTTCAGATGTTCCAGCCGCCCCGCCACAAGGATGCCCAGAAACCTTGCCATGCCAAACGAGATCAGCAGCGCCACGCATGCCCAGGCGGCGAATCCGGCATAAGCGATGTCCCCGCCCCCGATCACAGGCCCCAAGGCAACAGTCGTCATCGTTACCGACAAAAAACCTGTAATCAAAACCGTCCTGATCGGGAATCGCACAGGCATCACTCGCCCCTGATCAGAGCCCTCGCAGTGCCGATGGAGTTGAACAACGCATCCATGGCTCCGCCGCCCATCACCATGAACAGCACGGTTTTGAGCTTCCCTCCTATCAACTGGAATTCGCATTCGACCACCAGAACATTTCCGGCTGTTTCCTTATTGGCCTGGGCCGCAAGCGAGGCGTCGATCATGGGAAGAATCTGGTCGATGACAAGAGCCGGAACGGTGTGGCAGATGTTCAGACGCGTGAAGTCGTGAATTGCGGTAAGAAACACGCCGACAATGATGTTGCCGATCTCCTCCAGCGCATTGATTTCAAGCGACAGGTTTTTCCTGAGCGGATCGGGAAGCGCATTTCGGGCAAGTGCCAGCATGTTTGCCTTCTGATCGTCGGGAATCACGAAAAATATCCTTCCCCTGACATCGCCCAACAGATCCATGCGAACGCATACGACCGGAACATCCGGGGTTTTGAAAACGTTTATCGCCTCGGTAGCCGGAAGAACAAATACGTTCGGCATGTCTATGTCCACATCACACTCAAGAAGCTGGGAAAACGCCGTGACGGCGTTACCGGCGGCAACATTCATCATTTCCTGCAGGTAATCCATGTGTTCCTCTGATACGGCAAAGCGTTCAATCATGACGACCTCCTGAAATGTCAACAATTCAACTCATCTCCTTCAGAACCCCTCCGCCCTCAGCGCATCAACGTGGATGAGCGAAGGGACGTCCAGAAGAAGCGCCACGCGCCCGTCGCCCATGATTATCCCGCCGGAAAAGCCCCGGAAGTTCCGGGCTATAGGGTCGAACGGCTTGATTATGTTCTCCATCTGGTTCAGCACCTCGTCCACTCCAAGCGCAACAAGCCTGTCGTCCATCTGGATTATCACAACGGAGCCCGATATTCCGCCGGTAATGTTTCTTGCGTTCAACAGGCTGTCAAGGCGCATGAACGGGATCACCCTTCCGGCCATGTTCATCACCCTGTCGCCGCCCACTTCCTTGATGTCGCCCGGAGAAATGTCTGTGGTTTCAAGAACCATGTCGGACGGAATAGCGAATACAGAGCCGCCCGACGCAACCATAAGCGTCTGGATAATCGACGTTGTAAGCGGCAGTTTCAGCGTGAAGCGCGTTCCCTTGCCGGGTTTCGTCGCTATTTCCACCAGCCCGCCCATTTTTCTGGCCGAAGTGAGCACAACATCAAGCCCCACGCCCCTGCCCGACACGTCGGTCACGTTACTGACGCTGCTGAAGCCGGGCCGAAACAGCAGGTTCAGCGCATCGCGCTCGCGCATGGAATTTGCGTCTTCATGGCTCACAAAGCCCTTTTCAACGGCAAGGCTCTTTATATTGGCCGCGTCTATGCCGCAACCGTCGTCCTCCACGTCGATAAGTATGTGGCTTTCCGTTCTCGATGCCGCCAGACGGATGCTCCCCCTGCCTTCCTTGCCAAGCCGCAGCCTTTCATCCGGCGGTTCAATGCCATGATCCACCGCGTTTCTGAGCATATGGATAAGCGGCTCGCCTATAGCGTCTATCAGCGCCTTGTCTATCTCGATCTCGTTTCCCTCAACCAGCAGATCGACATCCCTGCCGCGCTCCCGCGCCAGTTCCCGCACCATGCGCGGAAACTTCTGGAATATCTCGTCAACCGGAACCATGCGCGCCACCGACACGTTTTCCTGAAGCACGTCGATAATGCGCCGCATGTCTGAGATGGCGGTTTTGAGGTCTTTGCGCTCGATGTCCTGAACAATGTTGTCTATGCGGTTTTTGGTGATGATCAGCTCGCCAACCATGTTGAACAGGTTGTCGAGCAGGTTCGTATGCACCCTTACAGTAGCAACCTTTTCCAGTGATATATCGGCGGCTCGCCTTGTGGCCGCGCTTTTTCCGGGGCGGACGCCCTCCGGAACCCGATGCCGTTCGCCGGGCGGCAGCCCAATGGAGACGATGCCTCGCATCCTGTCGGCCACGTCCCGGAAGGCGGACTCATCGGCCTTGCCGTGCGCCCGAAGCCGCACCATGCCCTCGATCTTCTCCACCGCCTCAATGAGCAGGTCTACCGTCTCCTTCTCCAGCGGCATATGTGATTTCAGTCCGTCCAGAAGGTCTTCGGTCATGTGGGCGGCCTCGGCTATTTCCGTAAATTCCAGCATGGTGGACGAGCTTTTGAGCGTGTGCATCACCCTGAAGACCTCGTCCAGAAACTCGGCCCGCTCCGGCTCCCTGTCAAGCGCAAGCAGCGCGTCGAACGCCTCCTGAAAGCCTTCCCGCGCGTCGGCAAGATAGTCTTGCAGGAACTGCGTCAGATCGATTTTGTACGCATCATCGCCGTCTTCACTCATCGCCTGTCACCGTCGGGCCGTCCAAGACCTCCCGCACAATCCGCAGAAGGACAGCCGGTTTCCGCATGGATCCCCCTCACACCCTTCCCGCAATCGCCACGGCTATATCACCAAGCGGCAGAATTTCGTCCACGCACCCCGCCTCTATCGCCGCCTTCGGCATTCCGAACACAACGCACGTCGATTCATCCTCGGCAATCGTGTGTCCGCCCGCGTTTTTTATGGCCTTCATGCCCTTCGCGCCGTCGTTGCCCATTCCGGTAAGAAGCACGCCGAGCGTACCCGCGCCATAGCATTTTGCCGCCGATTCCATGGCATGATCCACCGACGGAGCAACCGGATGCCGCGTTGAGGCAACCCTGCCCAGCCTCACCCTCACTTCCCGGCGGCCACTTCGCAGCAGCGCGGCGTCGATGCCGCCGGGCGCGATGAACACGCGTCCGGGCAGAAGCTCATCGTCGTCGGATGCCACCGATACTTCCAGCGGGCTCACCCAACGCAGCCTTTCGGCAAACGATGGAACAAACTCCGGTGCCATGTGCTGAACCACAAAAATCGCGGCGCTGATGGTTGCCGGAATACCCGAAAGCACGTTTGCCACGGCTCGCGGGCCGCCTGTAGATGCGCCGATAACCACAATCTCGCAGTCGCCTTTAGGCCCGGCGGTTACAAGACAATGTTCCACATGCCGATATGCGGCCAGTTTCCTTGCGTCGATTCCGGCGGCAGACTTAACCTTGAAGATGATTTCGCCCGCGATTTTCGTTATGTCGTAGGAAATCACACCGGACGGCTTCCTGATGAAATCCACCGCGCCAAGTTCCAGCGATTTGATCGCGGCGGCCGAGTCCTTCACCCCGCTTAAAACAAGCACCGGCGCAGGGCGTTCCGACATGATGTGAGTAAGCGCGGCAAGGCCGTCCATGGAGGGCATGGCTATGTCGAGAAGCACAACGTCGGGCGCAAGCTGCTTGACCTTCCGTATGGCCTCCTCGCCATCCGATGCGGTGGCCACCACCTCTATCGAACGATCCGACTGCAGGATATGGGTGATGGATTTGCGCATGAAGCTGGAGTCATCAACAACAAGTACACGTATCATGGCGCTCCCGGCAAGCAGATGAGATCGACTTTCAACTCCCCCCGGCTTCGCCTGCCCCCCTCATTGAGGGGGGTTGGGGGGGAGTTTCCCCATTTCAGGGGAGTTTCCCCATTTCAGGGGAGTTTCCCCATTTCAGGGGAGTTCCTGCATTACCTTCGCTATTTCATCGATAATCTGCTGCTGCCTGAACGGCTTTCTGATGTATCCCGTAGCGCCAAGCTTCCTCGCCTCGTCTTCCTTGGTTTCCTGCCCAAGCGCCGTAACCATGATAACCCTCGCCCGCGGGTCGGCGTTCATGATCGCCTTGAGCGCGGTGAGTCCGTCGGTCTGCTTCATCAGGATGTCGAGCATGACAACGTCCGGCTTCAACTCCTGATACATCCTTATCGCCTCCTCGCCGTTTTTGGCGAGCCCCGCAACATCATGCCCGGCATTTTTTATGATAAATTCCAGCGAGCCGCGCATGAACGCGGCGTCGTCCGCAACAATCACTCTGGCCACGGGATACCTCCTTATATCGATGAAATATTATTAACTCCCCCCGGCTTCGCCTGCCCCCCTCATTGAGGGGGGGGCCGTTCACTCCCACCCGCAACAGTCTTCTGCACGCTATCGATCACATCCTTCATGGCCAAGGCGTCGGGGATGTCGCTTTTGTTCAGAATCCTGTCGGCGTCCAGCAAAATAATCAGCCTGTTGTCCATAAGGCCAACGCCGGTTATGTATCCTTCCGGAAGCGACGACGTTGCGGTTGGAGGTATCTGCTGAACCTTTTCGCCCTGTATCTTGATAACCTCCTCCACAATATCCACGATGATGCCCACCGGAAAACCGGCGTGCTCCATGATGATGATACGAGTGTCTTCGTCGTGCTCCTTCGCCTCGAACCCGAAACGCTTGCGGAAATTTATCACCGAAACCAGTCTTCCTCGCAGGTTCAGAATGCCCTCCACGTAATGCGGCGCGTTCGGAACCTCGGCGATGTCCTGCATCGCGTTGATCTCCTGTATCCGCATGGCCTGAACGCCAAACTCCTGGCCCTTCACGGTGAAGACAAGGTATTGATCCTGCTCAATTTCCTCAGCTTCGGCATCTTCCCTCAGCAAAACAGCTTCCGCCATAAGAAACCTCCTTCCTCACCGTTTACCGTGCCGCCGCGGCAACAGCCTGCCTCTTGCGCGCGGCGGACGGAGCCGCCAGCCTTGCCGCCTGTCCCTCGGTAACGTCAAATTTGCCCACCGTCTGCTGCAACTTCTCGGACATGGTGGCAAGCGTGGTGGCCGTGTTGGTCAACTCCTGCATCCTGTTCAACAGCCGCTTGGCGCTTCCAGCCACCTGCGTGCTCGAAGTGGATGTGTCGGCGGCAATGCCGCTGATCTTGTCGAGACTCTGCGAAACAGCGTCGATGCTCTTCTTCTGGTCGGCGGCGGCCACCGATATGTCCTTGGCCGTCTTCGATGTGACGTCGATGGATCGCGTTATGTCGCCAAACGCCTTGGACGTCTGCTCTATGGTGTTTTTGCCCAGCCTCACGTTTTCGGCGGTGGTCTTGATGGTGGTGACGGTTTCAGCCGTCTCCTTCTGCACCGACTGCACCAGCGTGGATATTTTCTTGGCCTGCGACTTGCTATCGGCGGAGAGTTTTTTCACCTCCTCGGCAACCACCGCGAATCCCTTGCCCTGCCGCCCGGCCCGAACCGCCTCGATTGCGGCGTTGATGGCCAGAATGTTGGTCTGGGTGGCAATGTCCCTGATAACGTCAACAATCTCCTGAATCTGCTCGTTGCTCTTGCTAAGAGATTCGATGCTTGTGACAGACTCGCGAGAGCCTTCCAGCATCAGATCGGTAACTTTCATCGCCTCTTCCATGGCCTTCGACGACTCGACCGACGCCTTGTTGGCCACCTCGGCCACCTTGTTCATGTCCTCGGCCTGATTGAGCGTGTTCGAGGCGGTCTTGCCAACGCCCTCGCTCTCCCTGGAAGCCTCGACAATCTGCTGGGCCTGCGTTTTGGCGCCGTCGGCAATCTGCTCCACCGATCCGGAAAGCTGCGTGACCATCGAATTCATCTCCTGCCCCGACATGAGCAGGTTCTGCGAAACGTTTCCTATGTTGATTCCGGCCTCTTTCAGCTCGGTGACAATGCCCCGCAAGCTCTCGATGGTGCTGTTGATACCGTTTACCATCGACGCGAATTCGCCCATCGCCTCCACATCGATCATTCGGGTGAGAGTGCCCTCGCCCACAATCGCCATGACGTTGTTGATGTCGCCGATGATCGTGTTCAGGTTGTCAACCATGCCGTTGATGGTGGTTTTCAGCTCCAGAATCTCGCCCTGCGCCTCAACAGTAATCTTCTTGGTGAGGTCTCCGTTTGCGATTGCGCTTGCGACCTTCGAAATGTCGCGCACCTGCGATGTGAGGTTTCCGGCAAGCATGTTCACGTTGTCGGTAAGCTCCTTCCAGATTCCGGCCACGCCCTTCACCAGCGCCTGACCGCCAAGCTTGCCCTCGATTCCCACCTCCTTGGCAACGCGCGTGACCTCGGATCCGAACGCGTTCAACTGATCCACCATGGTGTTTATGGTGTCCTTGAGCTGGAGTATCTCGCCCTGCGCCTCAACCGTAATCTTGCGCGAAAGATCGCCATTTGCCACCGCCGTCGTGACCAGCGCTATGTTTCGCACCTGATTGGTAAGGTTGTTCGCCATGGCGTTCACATTGTCTGTGAGATCCTTCCAGGTTCCGGCAACTCCCTTCACCACCGCCTGACCGCCAAGCTTGCCCTCGGTTCCCACCTCGCGGGCAACTCGCGTCACCTCCGAAGCAAAGCCGTTAAGCTGATCCACCATGGTGTTTATGGTGTCCTTAAGCTGGAATATCTCGCCCTTGGCCTCAGCCGTGATCTTTCTGGAAAGATCGCCGTTGGCAACAGCCGTCGTCACGTCGGCGATGTTTCGCACCTGGCTGGTGAGGTTCGACGCCATCATGTTCACGTTCTCGGTAAGTTCCTTCCACGTTCCGGCAACGCCCTTCACCACCGCCTGACCGCCAAGCTTGCCGTCGGTTCCCACCTCGCGGGCAACTCGCGTCACCTCCGAGGCGAAGCCGTTAAGCTGATCCACCATAGTGTTTATGGTGTCCTTGAGCTGGAGGATTTCGCCCTGCGCCTCAACCGTGATCTTCTGCGAAAGGTCGCCGGTTGCCACAGCCGTTGTCACCTTGGCAATATTTCGCACCTGAGACGTGAGATTTCCGGCAAGCATGTTCACGTTGTCGGTGAGGTCTTTCCATGTTCCCGCAACTCCCGGAACCTGCGCCTGACCGCCAAGCTTGCCCTCCGCGCCCACCTCGCGGGCAACTCGCGTGACCTCCGAGGCAAACGTGCTCAACAGCTCCACCATTGTGTTGATGGTGTCCTTGAGCTGAAGGATTTCGCCCTTCGCCTCAACCGTGATCTTCTGCGACAGATCGCCTGTTGCGACAGCCGTGGTCACCTTGGCGATGTTTCGCACCTGATTGGTAAGATTGTTCGCCATGGCATTCACGTTGTCGGTAAGGTCTTTCCATGTTCCGGCAACGCCCGGAACCTCGGCCTGACCGCCAAGCTTGCCGTCGGTTCCCACCTCGCGGGCAACTCGCGTGACCTCCGAGGCAAACGTGCTCAACTGCTCCACCATCTTGTTGATGGTGTTCTTTAGCTGAAGGATTTCGCCCTTGGCCTCGACCGTGATCTTCTGCGACAGATCGCCGTTGGCCACAGCCGTGGTGACAACCGCTATGTTTCGC
>JACRHH010000023.1 GCA_016212095.1 Nitrospirota bacterium | reverse complement strand
TCGGGAGACAGGGTAAATGCGGCGTTTGCGCACGGAAAGTTCACGTTCTTATCCGGGGAGGTCTGTCCGCCTTGCGGCTGGCTATTCATGAGAGGAAACCGGAAGGGGTTCGCCCGGATTAACAAGAACCCGGCGTATTTGCTGGCTGCCGGCGGATACGAGTCTGAAAGGAAGACACGAAACAGGCGGCAACTCATGATGAAACCGGCTGACCGCCACCGGCCAAGCCCGTCAATGGATTCAAAACCCGGCTGCGCCGCCTTACCGGACGCAGTTGGGGAGTTTCCATGCAATACCGGTATCTGTCTATCCGCCTGTAAATCATCAATACTCGTCGACAAGCGGCGAGTGACAATCGCGGATGGATGAACTGCTTTGGCGTCGGAATGAAATACAACGACGCCGTGGAGTTTGATCACTGGCTGCGTAGGCGAATCATGCGAAATGGTCGTATCCGGCGGGTTGCACCATCTGCCTGCATTCATCGTCGGAGAATATTCCCGGTTTTTCAACAATCCTGCCGATTCTGACCGCTCCGTTGAATTCGGCGTCAGCCGGTGCGGCAAACAGCAACTCATAGTCTTCGCCGCCCGAAAGCGCGAGTGTCAGCGCGTCGAGGCCGAGAAGCGGCGCGAGTTTATTGAGCTGCGGGGAAAGCCGAATCGATTCCATATTCACAACCGCTCCGACGCCGCTTTCGGCGCAGAGGCGCGAAAGGTCGAGCAGAAGGCCGTCGCTGATGTCGATCATCGCGGTTGCGCCGTGAAAATCGCGCATCACCGGCTCCGGCATGAGATGACGTCGAAGTGCTCGTGCCGCTTCGATGCTAAGCTCCGAACCGGATATTTCAGGCGGCAGGCCGAGCGATTCAGGACAATCCAGGTTCATGCGCTTTCCGACGCGTTTGAGGATTTCGAGGCCGAGCGCAGAATCCCCTGTCGGGCCGCTTAGAAAAAGGGCGTCGCCGGGCCGCGCCCCGCTTCTATACACAGGCGCGTGTGCGTCGCCGATAACCGTGACTGAAATCGTCAGGCCATGCGGCGAGCGGCATGTGTCGCCGCCTATGATGTCAACGCCGTATTTCGAACATGCCGCCTTCATGCCGGTGAATATTTCCTCCAGATCGGCAACGTCCATGCCGCCGGGAATGGCGGACGACACCAGAATGTAACGCGGCACTCCGGCCATGGCGCGGATGTCGCTGAGGTTAACCGTGACGCATTTATAGCCGAGTTGAAACGGGGTTGTGGTTGCGGGATCGAAATGAACGCCTTCGATCAGCATGTCGGCGCTTGCGAGCGAGACGCCTTCCGGCGGCGCGTAAACTGCGGCGTCATCGCCAATGCCCTTGATTACAGTCGGGCCGGATTCGCCCTGAACGCGCCGGATGAGTCCGACAAGCGCGGACTCTCCGGCGGCCTCGACCGTCATTTCCCGGCTGTCTTGCCGGCGCCGGCGCGCGGCGGCTTCTTCTTCATCGGAGACTCCAGCGCAACCGGCAGAACGTCGTCCATGCTCTCGGCGAAGACGAACTTCATCTCGTCGCGGATGTTCTTTGGAATGTCGTCGAGGTCTTTCCTGTTGCGCGCCGGAAGAATGATGGTTGTCATGCCGGCCCGGCGGGCGGCGAGCGATTTTTCCTTCAAGCCGCCAATCGGAAGCACGCGGCCCCGCAGCGTTATCTCGCCGGTCATGGCCAGATCGCGCCGAACCGGGTTTCCGGTGAGCGCCGAGGCAAGCGCCGTGGCCATCGTGATTCCGGCGGACGGGCCGTCCTTTGGAATGGCTCCGGCAGGCACATGCACATGAATGTCCTGTTTGGAGAATATCTCGTCGTCTATGCCGAGCTTGTCGGCCTTGGCCCGGATGTAAGAAAGCGCGGCCTGGGCCGACTCCTTCATGACATCGCCCAGATGGCCGGTGAGTGAAAGCGCTCCCTTGCCCTTCATGGTTGTTGCCTCGATGTAGATCACATCGCCGCCGGTTTCAGTCCATGCAAGCCCGGTTGCCACGCCGACCTCGCTGATCTTCAGTTCGTCTTCCACCAGATGGCGTGGAACGCCAAGATATTTATGCACGTTTTTCGGCGTGATGGTGAAAAGCTTGCTTCTGCCCTCGGCTATCTTGCGGGCGACCTTGCGGCAGAGATGCGCAATCTCGCGTTCGAGATTACGCACGCCCGCCTCGCGGGTGTACTGCTCAATCACGGCGATCATCGCGTCGTCGGGAATGCTTATCTGCTTGTCGCTCACGCCGTGCTCCGACATCTGCTTTGGGATGAGGAAGTTCCGGGCGATGCCCAGCTTCTCTTCCGTGGCGTAGCCGGAAAGATAGATGACCTCCATCCTGTCGCGAAGCGGCGTGGGGATGGGGTCGAGCTGGTTTGCGGTGGTGATGAACATGACCTTGCGAAGATCGAACGGAACCGCCAGATAATGATCCACGAACGCGAAGTTCTGCTCAGGGTCGAGCACCTCAAGAAGCGCCGACGCCGGATCGCCACGGAAATCGCTACCAAGCTTGTCAACCTCATCAAGCATGAAGACCGGATTGTTCGTTCCGGCGTTTTTCAGGCCCTGTATGATGCGGCCCGGAAGCGCGCCAACGTATGTGCGGCGGTGGCCGCGAATCTCGGCCTCGTCGCGCATTCCGCCAACTGACATGCGTACGAACTCGCGTCCAAGCGCGCGGGCGATTGATTTGCCCAGAGAGGTCTTGCCGACGCCCGGAGGCCCGACGAAACAGAGTATAGGCCCCTTCATCGAAGCGTTCAGCTTGCGGACGGCAAGATATTCAAGCAGCCGCTCCTTCACCTTTTCAAGATCGTAGTGATCCTCGTCCAGCACCTTTTTCGCTTCCTTGATGTCGAGCCTGTCCTCGGTGGATTTAGACCACGGAAGCTCGATCATCCAGTCTATGTATGTGCGGATGGTTCCGGCCTCGGCGCTGTCCGGGTGCATCTTTTCGAGGCGTCGAACCTGCTTTTCGGCCTCCTTCAGCACCTTTTCGGGCATCAGCGCCGATTTGACCTTCTCCTTGAGCTCGTTTATCTCCTCGCCCCGGTCGTCAAGCTCGCCAAGTTCCTTCTGGATCGCCTTCAACTGTTCGCGCAGGTAGTAGTCGCGCTGGGAGCGGTCTATCTCGCCTCGCGCCTCGGTCTGAATCTTCTGCTGCACAAGAAGAAGCTCGATCTCGCGGTTCAGGATTTCGCTCACCTTCTTCAGCCGCTCAAGCGGGTCGATGATCTCAAGCGCCTCCTGGGCCTGTTCCACTTTAAGCCCAAGATTTGACGCCACCAGATCTGCAACGCGGCCCGGCTCGTCCAGGTTTTCGAGCACCGTGGCGATGTCGGGCATGACAGGCTTTCCGAGCGAAATCGCCTTTTCTAGCTGTTCCTTCACCGAGCGCATCATCGCCTCGTCACGGATGCTCACCTGCTGCTGCGCCGGATCGTCTATTTTTTCTATCCGCGCTATGTAGAACGGTTCAAGCTTCGGGAAATCCGTGATTCTGGCGCGTGCAAGACCCTGCACAAGAATCTTGATCCGGCCGTCGGGGAGCTTCAACATGCGCATTATCATGCCGACCGTGCCCACTCCGTAAAGGTCTCCCGCGCCCGGATTCTCTATCGTGACGTCTTTCTGGGTGACCAGCAGAATCATGCGGTTAACTGAGAGCGCATGATCGATCGCCTTGATCGAAATATCCCGTCCCACGAAAAGCGGAAGTATCATGTACGGGAATATCACGATGTCGCGCACCGGCAGAACCGGCAGGCGATCCGGAATCGCCGTCTCCTCGTCGTTTTCTTTCTGGTTCAATATATTGGTTTCGTCTTCCACCGTTTATATCCTTTTTTCCTCTTATTTTCGTCTTGAACGCATCAAAACCGGCATTATACCCGTTTCCGCTTTCCCGCGCTACCGCACACGGGAGATTTTGCCAACCGCGTGCTATCGCACACGGATGGTAATCGGCCTGCCCCGCTTCTCGCTTACCTTTGTAAAGGTGACGGTCAACACGCCGTTTTCGAGCGAAGCGTTCGCGCTTCCCGCGTCAACCGGAACCGGAACGCGCAGCACTCGCCTGAAGCGGTCGAACACCCGCTCCATGCACAGGAAGCGCACACGGTTTTCGGACATTTCCTTGCGCTTTCGCCCTTCAAGTATCAATGTGCCTTCTATGAACTGAACCGATATGTCGTCGGCTGAAATGCCAGGCAGATCGATTTCAATAATGATTTCGGACGATGTTTCGAAAAGATCGAGCGGAGGATACCCCTGCTCCTCGCTGTCGTGCTCTCCCAGCCCTATCATGTCGAGTTCAAGCCTGCTCATCGTATTCTCTCCGTCAATTCTATCAGATACTTTCGAAAAGGTTTCTTCAAAGCGCTGTCTTTCAGCGCGAGTTCAACAGTTGCTTTTAGAAATCCGAGCTTGTCGCCCGCGTCGTAACGGGTTCCCCTGACGATGCATCCGTAAACCTGTCGGGTTGAAAGCAGACTGCGGATTCCGTCTGTAAGCTGTATTTCACCGCCGGAACTTGGCGTCAGCCCTTCAAGATGCTCGAAAATGTCGGACGTGAGGATGTAGCGGCCTATTATCGCCAGATTCGAAGGAGCTGTTCCGGCCTTCGGCTTCTCCACCAGATCGACAATGCGGTACAGGCCGTCTCCGGCGGGTTCGGCCTTTACTATGCCGTACTTGTCGGTATCCTCCGGGGAAACCTCCATCAGCGCGAGTATCGGCGATTGCAGCCGTTCATAATGTTCGATCATCTCTCGAAGCAGGTTGTAAGCCGGATCGATCACGTCGTCGCTTAAAAGCACGGCGAAGGTCTCGTCGTTCACGCATGGCTTGGCGCAGAGTATCGCGTGGCCAAGCCCAAGCGGTCGGCCCTGACGAATATATGCGAAGCTGTGGTGGCTGAACCTGTTCACCTGCTCAAGAAGCGACTGCTTGCCCTTGCTTTTCAGGTTGTCTTCCAGTTCATGCACGAAATCGAAATGATCCTCTATGGCCCGCTTGTTCTTGCCGGTTATTATTATGTAGTCGCGGATGCCGCAGCGCACGGCCTCCTCGACGGCGTACTCTATCTGCGGCTTGTCAACAATCGGCAGCATCTCCTTCGGAGACGCTTTTGTGGCTGGAAGAAAACGCGTGCCCAGCCCGGCGGCGGGAAACACGGCCTTCGTGACGGTTTTTTTCGACATGGCATTCATTATATCACACCCCTCCGGCAGCATCTTGCCGCTCTAATATATTGTCAAATAGCGATATTTTATCCCTGCTCACGCGTAAAAGACCGGATGGCTCAGGCCGTTTCCGATCAGGAAACGGACAACCTCAACCGGGCGATAGTACAGGCGAAGCTTCCATGCGTTTCTGCCGATGACGGGGCCGCTTTTCCGTCCGGCTTTTTTGGCGGTCTTTCCGAACGCGCTGTCGCCAAGGGAGTCGAGCAGCAGGGAAAGCGTCTGAAGCTCGTCCTCGCTGAAATCCTCGCGTGGCATTCTCGCATCTATGCCCGCCGCCGTCTCCGGCTCCGTCTCCGTGGGCCATTCCAGCGGGAAGTGCTTTTCCAGATCGGCAAGCAGTTCGTCGGCTGCGGCCATTATTTTTGCGCCGCCGGGCGACGCAAGAAAAGCTGGCAGCCCCACAAGCTGCTCGGAAAGCCCCTGGACTCCGGGAAGATTCCCAAGATAATGCACCCTTAGCGCAATCCGGTGCAGCACTAGCTTCTGAAGATTGTCGGCATAGACCGCTGAAACGAGGTCTGTCACGCGGTTCATGATGATCGCGGGGCGCAGCACCCGGACGGCTTCGTCAACTATCGGCATTACCGATTCGTCGATCTCCCGAATGGTTGCCCTGAAGGATTCGAGGCTGAACGATGTCTCATCGCCTCCCTCAAGCTGGGCGCGCCGTATTTCGGGGCCGATGTCCGGATGCTTGCCGAAGATGCCGGTCAGATGGCGGAATACGCACTCCTTCAGGAACGAATAGGCATTCAGCACCGAACCGGGCTCAGGCGCAAGCACAAGCAGGCTTGGATGGCTGATGGCGAAAAAATCTATCGTGTCGAAATGAACGCCCGCGCCGAGATCGAGTATAACAACGTCGGCGTCGAGGTTTTTCAGGTGACGGATGATCTTCTGCTTCGCCTGATACGTCAGGTTTGCCATGCCGGAGTAGTATCGCGCGCCGCTTAACAGCCTCACATCCGGAAGGGGCGTGTCTATAAGGAGTTCATCGAGCGTTGCCGCCCGCTTTATCAGGAAATCGGCGATGCCCGGCGTGTCGCCGTGGAGGCCGAGATATGTGTGCAGATTGGCCGCGCCCAAGTCCAGATCGGCAAGCACAACCTTCATGCCGCGGCGTGACAGCGCCGAGGCCAGCACAATGGATGCGACGCTTTTTCCCACGCCGCCCTTGCCGCCGCCGATGGCCAGAATCCGCCCGGCCCTGGCGCGTCCCGCATCCGGATTTTGCGTCTCGGAGGTGTCAGTTTTTTTCATCTGTTCTCTCGCGGCCCTTGGCCGGCGATGTTAAATCCTGCCCGGCGTTTCCGCCTGATCTGCTTCTTGCCATGCGTCGTCTCTTCTGCTTTCGTATCTTATCGGCAATGCTCGTTGCCGGTGTCTTTTCGCCGCCGGACAATTCCACCAGCTTTGCAACCAGCATTCGGCGCGCGAAAAACCTGTTCAGCCCCTGAGAGCGCTCTTTCGTACACTTGACCTCTGTTCCTGTCGGCCTGTGAACAAGATAAACGCCCGACGAGGTTTTGTTCACCTTCTGGCCGCCGTGTCCGCCGCACCGGATGAAGCTCTCCTCAATGTCGGCCTCGAACAGCCCGGCTTGCGACATTCTCTCATAAAGCTCCGCCGCAGTCTCAGGCCGAACCGGGAATTTTTTCGCGCCTGCGTCCACTGGGCAGATGCGGTCAGCCATCCTTAGGGATGCGTCTGAACTCGAAATCTATCTTCATCCGCCCAAGATATTTCTTCAGCTCGTCCGGCGTTGCGAACCTGTGCGCGTAATATTTCGACTTCGAATGGCGCGTGCAGTTCTCCAGGCTGTATTTCCTGCATATCATCGGGCGGCCTTCGTAATCGCCGCACCGCCCGTCGGCGGAAAGGTTCGCGCATCGCGAGGCAAATTCCACGTGCCATTTGTTGTCGTGGTCGATATAGACCGACACGCCTTCGTGCAGCAGATGCCAGATGATGTCGGAATAGTCGCGCTTGCATGTCGGCCTGTCGATTTCGAGCGCAACATACAGGCAGCACTCGCCGCATCCGTCGCAGTTCGGCTCCTTTGCCCGCCCGCGTCTTGTCCTTTTCTCCAGTGCCATGAAGCTATATTCGCACAGAAACCTGGATTCCGTGAAGATTGATCCGTCAGCCCTCGATAAACGAGCAGCAATAATCCGAAAGTGTTTTCACCTTCATAGTAAATTTCGAATTGGCCGGAACCTCGAACGATTCTCCGCCCGTCACCGCCTTCCATGCGGACGATCCGGGCAGCATGACATCGAGCTCGCCGGACATGATCTCCATGATTTCCTTGCTGCCGGTATTGAACTCGTATTCGCCCGGCATCATGACGCCAAGCGTCTTCTTCGAGCCGTCCGGAAAGATGACAGTGCGGCTTGTAACGCCGCCGTTAAAGTAAACATTCGCCTTTTTCACGACCGTAACGTTTTTGAATTCAGACATGATGATTCCTTTCCAGAATTGATTTGCCGGATATTTTAAACTATGCGGCTGTTTCAAGGGTTAAATTACGCCGGTTTGGCGCATTGGAAACGTTTTGCAGCCTGATGCTGGGGCGAAGGCAGCATCAATCAATCGGACTTTAGCTCTCCTCCCGGTGTTCGGCGT
Organism: Nitrospirota bacterium; assembly: GCA_016212095.1. Taxonomy (GTDB): domain Bacteria; phylum Nitrospirota; class Thermodesulfovibrionia; order SZUA-242; family SZUA-242; genus JACRHH01. The sequence continues at coordinate 48,107 of JACRHH010000023.1, read as the reverse complement.
GTTCGGTGCTCATTGTTTTTCCAAATGTGGGAAAATGGAATACATGCTTACATATTATATTTTATGGTAGAAAAAAAATAATATGGAAATTTTTATTTTATTTTCCATCCCGGAACATATCCACATACCGGCGGAAAATAAAAATCCGGTTTCGCTGGAAGCCAGTGATCTCTTCCAGAACACCGATGTCGGCCAAGGTCGCAATCAGGCTATTTGCTGGGACATACTTGATCCCCAGTAACTCCATTGCCTTGTTCACGGTAATCGTCGGTGTCCCATAGAGATACATAATCAGCCGCCGGGCATTTTCCGCTCGTCGCCCAAGTTTGACCACCTCATGATCCAATTCTTGTCGGAGGGCAAGAATCTTCATAAAGGTCTGCTTGCCATTTTCCGCTGTGGCGACAACAGCTTGCAGGAAAAAGCGCACCCAGTGTCCGATATCGTTGGACTCTCGGACACGGGTCAAGGCATCGTAGTAGGCGCCGCGATGCTTCTCCAAATGGGCCGACAGATAGAGGGACGGCTTGCTGAGCAAGCCATGACTGACCAGATACAGGGTGATCAGCAAGCGGCCAATCCGACCGTTCCCATCCAAAAAGGGATGAATGGTCTCAAACTGGTAATGACTCAACGCACACCGCACAAGATGGGGGACTTCGATGGTTTCATTGTGCCAGAATGCCTCCAGATCCGAGAGCAAGTCCGGCATATCCTCTTGGTGGGGCGGTATAAAGGCGGCATCGGTCAGGCTTGACCCGCCGATCCAGTTCTGGCTGCGCCTGAATTCGCCCGGAGTTTTCCGTTCCCCACGCACCCCGGCCAAAAGAATTTCATGGGTATGACGCAGGAGCCGCAAGGAGAGGGGCAGGGTTTTCAATGTCTCAATCGCCGTATTCATGGCCCGAACATAATTCCGCACCTCCAGCCAATCATCCCGCCGTTCCGGCAGAATGGCATCCTCATCCAGCACGGCCTCGTCCATCTCCGTTCTGGTGCCCTCGATCCTGCTGGAGGTATTCGCCTCCTTGATGATGTGCATACTGATGAATAGCTCCACATCCGGGACGATCAGCGTAAAGGCATTGAGTTCACCCAAAGCTTTGGTCGCTCTTTCCAGCAGGACATTGATGCGCGGATCTTCCCAAGACCAGCCGTGATTAATAGTGGTCGGCTGGAAGCTCTTATATTGGTACTGCTGTTTGAGGCTGCCCGATGTAAACTCTTCGAATTTCATGCCCTTGTTTTGCGAGTTTTTTGATTGCCAACCAGTTTTATTGTAACACCGGGGCGAAATCCCGTAACGCGCAGTTAAACGGCCTGACCGCTTTACCTGCTTGTGTACGCCCGGCATGGGCGTGAACTTATGGGTTGCAAGTCCTGTCCGGGAATTGATTTGAAGAATATTTTAAACTATGCGGCTGTTTCAAGGGTTAGCATAATGCCCTACAGTATAATGATATGCAGAAAATGCCCAAACAGAAGAGCAGGACAACCACGGAACTGAACGCCGCTATCGATGCCCTGCGCCCGGACGAACTTGCGGCGCTTCGGGTTCTCGCCGTCTGTTACGCCCCCCTGTATAGAAGCACGCTTGCCCAATGTCTTCAGAAACTTGGCGTGCATAACGAGGCGACCGGGAGAATCATGGGGCCGAACAACGTGGCGCCGCTGCTGGACAAGCTGAAATCCAACGGGCTTGTGGTGGAGAAGATTATCGGCGGTTATTGCTGCAACAGGCGGCTTGGCCACAAGTTGATGGCTCAGGCTCCGGCTGACGGCTGGCTCAAGGAGTATGCAATGGTGGTGCAGGGCTTGATCTGTCCAACCCGGCGATGGGACGGCCCGGCATATCGTTCGTTCGATCTCTGCGTGCAGGACATCCGCATCGCCCTTTATCGCGGGAGCGCTGACGAGGTTACGCAACTGCTCGAACAATGCCGGGAATCATTTCCGGACGATTTCGCGCGCAATCATCCGGTTTCGCTCATCTGCCCCGATCCGGTCGATGTCGAGTGGCTTTCTTCAATGCCGGGCAGCATGTTGGAACTTGTTCTTTTCGTGCTTCTCAGCGATTCGATCCTTGAACTCAAGCCGTCCGAGGAGTTGTTTACGCTGCTCGAAAACCGGATTCAGACGGGCGTGAATGTATCGGAAGATTGCCGTGTGCTCTATTTGGTTCAACTCCTTCTGCGCGGGCGGCTGCGCGATGCCGGAACGCTTCTTGCCGACGGCAATGCTTCGTGGCAGGTCGCGTTCCGGGGCTGGCTTGCCGCGCTTCATGGCGACGACGACCGAGCCGTCGAACTGTTCGGCGAAGGGCTTGCGCTGTTCAGGAAAGAGGCCGGCAAGCGCAACGTATTCCTTCCCGGCCTTCCCGGCGTTTTTCATCTCTTTACGCTTGTGCGAACCGGACTTCCTCAACATCTGAAATCGGCGGCCAATCTCGCTAAAAGCATCATCAGGCAGCGAGCCGATGCGCACAAGACGATTATCAGGATTCTCTATCTGTTCGCGGAGGTAATGCAGGGAAACAGCAGCTATCGAAACGACTTCGACTGGGCCTGCGCAGGCGATCAGCATCTTGGCCCCGTGTCGCAGCTCGTTCATTCCGCGGTTGCCGTTCAGTCGGCTCCAACGGCTAAGGCGTTGCACTTCGGCATTCTGACCAATATCCGGAACAGGGCCGAGGCGGCGGGATACCTCTGGATAGCCGCCGAGGCCGCCGCCATGATGAAGGTGATCGATCCGAAACGTGAGCATCACACGGCTGTCACGAAGGCGGTTTTCGAGAGGGAAGGACTGGCGGGCCTTGCCGGAACCGTGGGCGGCGGCGATGAATGGGAGCGATCAATAAAGGCGCTTCTTGCGCTCGGCGCGTCCGCCGGAAAGACGTTAGCGGACGCAACAGCCGCGGCGAAACCCACCCGCATGATCTGGCTGCTGGACGGGGAGGGCGATCATGTTTCGATCCAGCCGATAGAGCAGAAGCAGACCGGCGGCGGCTGGTCGCCAGGACGCGCGGTTGCGCTCAAGCGGCTCATGGAAGATGCCGCCAAGCCCGACCTTCTTGCCGCGCAGGACAGGCGGATCGCCTCCTGCATACGAAAGATGCGCAGCGGGTACGGCTACTACACCAGGGAAATTCACGCGTTCGACATCATTCGGGCGGTCAGGGCGATGATCGGCCACCCGCTTGCGTTCAGCGCGAAACATCCGGGCGAGCCGGTCGGCGTGGCCAGGGGTGAGTTCACCCTTAAGGTTGCAAGGAAGGAAGGCGGACTGTTCATCAGTTTCGTTCCTCAGCCGGCCGACGACAGCGCGGCGTTCATGCAATGGGACGGCAGTTCGCGCCTTCTTCTGTTCGAGCCCACAGCCGAGCAGCGGCGCATCTCCTCGATCATCGGCAAGGGGCTTGCTGTTCCGGCAAGCGGCGAGGCTCAGGTGATGGCGGCTATAACCGCCGTGTCGCCGCACGTCGTCATACATTCCGACGTCGCGGGCGAAAACGCCGCCGCCGAACGGGTTGAGGCCGACGGAAGGCTGCATGTAATTCTCCGGCCATCGGGCGCGGGCCTGGCGATGGAGACGCTTGTGCGCCCGCTTGGCGACGGCGGCCCGTCGTTTCATCCGGGGCGCGGCGGCCTGGCGGTTATCGCCGACGTCGGCGGGAAGAAGCTCCAGACCGAACGCGATCACGAGGCCGAAAGAAGGCATCTTGCAATGCTGACAGACGCCTGCAATGCGCTTGAACCGAGCGCCGTGCGCGACGGCGCGTGGCGCGTGGAAGATCCGGAATCGTGCCTCGAACTGCTTGAGGATATTCAGCGGGCCGTCTCTGCTTCGTCCGGCGCGATGGTGATTCACTGGCCCGAAGGCGAACGCCTGAAGCTGCGAGGCAGCGCGTCGTGGCAGGCAATGAAACTGTCGGTTCGTTCCGGCAAAGACTGGTTTTCGCTTGAGGGCGAGGTTGCTGTTTCGGAAACCGAGGTTCTTACGTTGCAACGCCTGATGGAGCTTGCCGAGACAACGCCGGGCCGGTTCATGCAGCTTGGCGAGGGCGAGTTCGTGGCCCTGACCGACGAGTTCCGGCGCAAGCTCGACGATCTGCGGCGGGTTCTTGCGCGGCACGGCAAAGACCAGCGATTTCATCCGCTTGTGGCGCCGCTTGTTGAAGACGCCGCAAGCGGAGCCGCGTCGCTGAAAGGCGACAAGGCATGGATGCTGAATGTTGAAAAATTGCGAAGCGCCGAGGCGTTTCAGCCGGCGCTTCCGCCCACGCTTCAGGCCGGCCTGCGCGACTATCAGCGCGACGGCTTCGACTGGCTTTCGCGTCTGGCCCAATGGGGCGCGGGCGCTTGTCTGGCCGACGACATGGGGCTTGGCAAAACCGTGCAGGCGCTTGCGCTTCTGCTCACGCGCGCGGCGGACGGCCCGGCGCTGGTGCTTGCGCCAACGTCTGTCTGCCTGAACTGGGAAAGCGAGACGATCCGGTTTGCCCCAACGCTGAATCCGCGCATATTCGGCCAGGGCGACAGGGCGAAGTTCGTGGCCGACCTGAAGCCGTTCGATCTGGTCATATGCAGCTACACGCTCTTTCAGCAGGAGGCGGAGCTGCTAACGTCGGTGGAATGGGAAACCGTGGTTCTTGACGAGGCGCAGGCGATTAAAAACACCGCCACCAAGCGCTCGCAGGCCGCCATGCAGATCAACGCAGGTTTCCGCATTGCAACAACCGGAACGCCGGTGGAAAACCGGCTGGACGAGCTATGGAACCTGTTCAACTTCCTCAATCCCGGCCTGCTCGGCTCGCAAAAAGCGTTCTCGGAACGTTTTGCCATGCCGATAGAAAAGAGGGGCGACAAGGCTGCCCGCAACACGCTCAAACGTTTGATCCGCCCGTTCATTCTGCGCCGGGTAAAAAGCCAGGTTTTGGAGGAGCTTCCGCCGCGCACCGACATTGTTCAGCGCGTGGAGCTTTCGGGCGAGGAGATGACCTTCTACGAGGCGCTTCGACGGAAAGCGATCGAAAATCTGGAGGGTTCGGAAGGTCAGCCCCCCGGCGAGCGGCAGATACGCATTCTGGCCGAGATCATGCGCCTGCGCCGCGCCTGCTGCAACCCGGCGCTTGTGATGCCGGATTGCGGCATTCCCGGCTCGAAGCTTGCCGCCTTCCGCGAAATAGTGGACGAACTGCGCGACAACGGCCACCGGGCGCTGGTTTTCAGCCAGTTCGTGGGGCATCTGTCCATACTGCGCGCTGAGCTTGACGGCGCAAAAATAGCGTACCAGTATCTGGACGGCTCAACGCCGCCGAAGGAGCGGCAGCAGAGCGTGGCCGACTTTCAGGCCGGCAAGGGCGACCTGTTTCTGATAAGCCTGAAGGCCGGCGGCGTGGGGCTGAACCTGACGGCGGCAGATTACGTCATACACATGGATCCGTGGTGGAATCCGGCGGTTGAGGATCAGGCGTCAGACCGCGCCCACCGCATAGGACAACTGCGTCCGGTGACGGTTTACCGGCTGGTTGCCGCAAACACGATCGAGGAAAAGATCGTTGCGCTTCATAGTAAAAAGCGCGATCTGGCCGATTCGCTTCTGGAAGGAACCGAAACCGCCGGGCGCGTTTCGGCGGACGAGCTTATGGGGTTGCTGCGGGGCGAGGCGTTTGTTTGAGGGGTGGAGCGGGCGCAGGCCCCGGCGATTATGGTCATGCGCCACCCCGTCGATGTTCATCCGATTTGAATTGAATGCGGCTGGCGCAACCTGCTAATATTCTGTCAAGTTTCAATAAATCATCAAAAAGCATCAGCGTACCACAAGATCACAACAGTCAGTGAGGGGCGTAATATTACGAATACTATTACCCTCACCGACTGAGTGAGATTAAAGTTACATCAACAAGTGACCAACTTTCAGAATCACCTGTTTACGTACCATTTCATACATATTCTTGTGGATTCCGATGCTTCTGGCTGTCCGTCAATCTGTGAGGCAGCTATGCCATCCGTTCTGTAGGCTCGCCGCACATTGACAACATTCCATATTTTGGTAGACGGATCCAAATATGTGTTATTCCGGAATTGAACTGCAGTAACATGCCCTGGAATATGATTAACGGCGACATAGGTGAAGCTTAGACTTTCGAAGTAGTTTCCATTGCTTTGCTGATTGCAATGCACGACCCTGACTTCCGCACCATCGTCAATGGCACCAATTAAGTCCGACAGACTTCCGCTAACCGGATTCCCATTCTCGTCGTGTTGGTAAACGAATTCCCAGCTTCTTGCTGCATATGCCATCGTCCCAAAACCGGACACCAACATAAGCAACAATGCGCTACAAACAACCGGAACAAATTTTCTCATTATCTTTCCTCCTGATCAAGATTTTGGCTATTCTAGCCATGCATTTCGCCAAATGCGAAATAAGAAGAATACTGTGGCGATATAAGTCATCTCAAAAAACTCACCCCACGTCTTTTCGCCATCGCCAATGTCGCGTCTGTTTTTCTTATTAGACTCACTTTACCCGTACAGTAACGTGAACGTGTTAACATCGCCACAAAACGCCTTCCTTGCCATTCACGAATCTTCATAAGTACGTATATCCGACAATGCCTTAGCACTGGCGAAACAGCGTGCTCCCCAAACGTCAACTGATGTAAATGCGGCTGAAAACCGGAATGATCCCCCGTGACTTCAAAAGTAAAACAGATCGGCATGGCCGATGTCAACAGACTAATCACTCCCCCAAATTTGCCGATAGAACCAGTCGCTCCGCTGCAGTGACGCCGGTTGCACGTTTTTCAAATATTTCATCAACTTGTCGCAGAGTACGGCGGCGAGTACAAGGTGCAGGACTTCACATCTGAAGCCGTTCAGGTTTTGGGCGGCGCTGCTTGGCGTGCTTTTCATGCTCGGACTTTCAGCGGCACAGGCCGTGGCGCGAAATGCGGGCATCAATCTGTCACCCGGTTCGGCCAAGATCGAGGGGCATGTCTGCAGGCATGTCAGCAAAAATGGGAAAATGGTTAGCCCGCCCCGAAGAACAAAACCCAATAAAAAGAAGCTCGACAATTTTGGAAGCAAGGGCAACCTGAATCCGTAAGGCAAACAAGGAGCGCGGGAGCCGTTCGGTAAGGACGCGAAGGCAGACGAGTAACAGGGAGAACCGAAACCGCCGGGCGCGTTTCGGCGGACGAGCTTATGGGGTTGCTGCGGGGCGAGGCGTTTCGGTAGCGCGGCGGAGGCTCGCCCCTTCGCCGCGCCTGCCGCTGTCATAATTTGCGTTTGCATGCTGTCAATCTGACAGTATAGTTGGTGCATCTATGACATATTTGCCAAGAGAAATAACCGGCAGGGTGCTTGATGCCCTTGACGACATGCCCGTGGTTGTCGTTACCGGCATGAGGCAGACCGGCAAGAGCACGTTTCTGCAGCGGCAGGAGGAATTTGGAAGGTACAGGTATGTTACGCTCGATGACTTTGCGCAACTTGCCGCCGCGCGCGAGAACCCGGACGGATTCATTCTTTCGGGCTCGGCCAATTTTTTGCTGATGAAGAATATGTCGGACAGTCTTGCCGGAAGAGCGGTTTATTTCACCATGCATCCGTTCACCAGGCGCGAGGCTGATCAAGTCGCCAAAGTTCTATCTGGCCGATTCCGGGCTTGCCTGTTTTCTGGCCGGAATGGAGGAGCTTGCGCCGGACAATTCGCTCAAGGGTGCGATGCTGGAAACATGGGTTGCGCAGAATCTTGTCTCCATTCTCGATTTCGCATGGCCGCGCGCCGAGATATTTTTCTGGAATATTCAGGGCCGGCACGAGGTTGATTTCGTTATCGAAGCGGCAGGGCGCTGCATCGCGATCGAGGTCAAGGCCGCGGCGCGATGGGAATCCGGCGATCTGGCGAGCCTTAAGGCATTTCTGGCCGGCACTCCTCACTGCATCGCTGGAATTCTGGCGTACAACGGGACAACTGCTGTGAGGCTTGGCGACCGATTGTGGGCTGTTCCGATTTCGGCGCTTCTTTCCTGAATCCAGCATTCAAGCCATTTTAGCCGGTTTCTTGCGTAACCTTTCGTAATTTCCCCCGCGTGTAAAAAGTACCCTAAAATTTTATATTGACACTTTCGTTTTGCCGGAGTATAACATTCCTCAATTATGCCCGGAACCTATATCCCAGCCGACTATCTACCGGTTCTCATCATGTTCATCGTTGCCTCGTGCTTCGGTTTGGTGATGCTGACAGTTGGTACGATATTCCGCCTGAGAAGACCGTATCCGGAAAAACTGTTGCCATATGAGTCCGGCATGGCGCCGGTCGGCGAGCCGCGCCAGCGCTTCGATGTGAAGTTCTACATTATTGCAATGCTGTTTGTGGTGTTCGACGTTGAAGCGGTGTTTCTCTATCCGTGGGCGGTCGTGTACGGCAAGCTTGGACTTTACGCGGTTGTCGAGATGTTTCTTTTCATCGCCATCCTGCTTGTGGGATATGTTTACGCCTGGAAAAGGGGAGCGTTCGAGTGGGAGTGATCGTTGAGCCTGCAAAGCCTGTCGTAACACCGGAAGGCGTTCAGATATATTCGCCGAACGTCGTGGTTGCCTCCATCGAAAAGCTTATAAACTGGGGAGCAAACACTGCGCGCCTCAATTCAATGTGGCCGGTGACGTTCGGATTGGCCTGTTGCGCCATAGAGATGATGACCACGGGTTCGGCCCATTACGATCTCGACCGGTTGGGCGTGATATTCAGGGGCTCGCCGCGTCAGGCCGACTTCATGATGGTTGCCGGAACGGTCACGAAAAAAATGTCATCTATCGTGCGGCGCGTTTACGATCAGATGCCTGAGCCGCGCTACGTTATCTCGGTCGGCTCCTGCGCATGTTCCGGCGGCATATTCAACACCTATGCGGTTGTTCAGGGATGCGACGAGTTCGTGCCGGTTGACGTTTATATTCCGGGCTGTCCTCCGCGGCCCGAAGCCTTCATCGAGGGGCTAGTAAAACTTCAGGACAAGATAAGGGCGGAAGAGCATAGATGGGGCCTCTTCAGATAGCCGAACGTATAAAGGAACAGTTTCCTGACGACGTGCTCGGATACACCGAGTTCCGCGATCAGGTCACGGTTTCTGTGAAAAGGGACAACATCGTCGGCATCTGCCGGTATCTGCACGATGACGCCGAAATGGGCTTCGACTATCCGGCAAGCCTCTGCGGCGTTGATTACATGCCCAGAGAGCCGCGCTTCGAAGTGGTTTACAATCTCTATTCGATAAAGCACCGTCACCGCATTGTTCTGAAGGCAGACGTGCCGGAAAGCGATCCGAACATCGACACCGTGACCGGCATCTGGACGGGCGTGAACTGGCATGAGCGCGAGACGTTCGACATGTACGGCATCAATTTCAACGGACATCCCGACATGAGGCGCATTCTTATGCCTGAAGACTGGGAAGGTCATCCGCTCCGGAAGGATTACCCGGTGACAGGCCCGGCCAGGGAATGGAAGGGATACGAGGAAGTGCGCGACAGAAAACGAAAATTTGCGGAGTTTGAATGGAAGCCGCTGAAATAGATTTCAAGCCGCTCGAAACCAAAACGATCACCGTCAGCATGGGGCCTCAGCATCCGGCCACGCATGGAGTACTTCGGCTGGTGCTTGAGCTTGACGGCGAAACCGTCGTCAAATGCACGCCGTATGTGGGCTACCTGCATCGCGGCATCGAAAAGCTTTCCGAAAACCGGACATATCTCCAGATAATTCCGCTCACCGACCGCCTCGATTACATATCGTCGATGTCGAACAACATCGGCTACTGTGTGGCGGTTGAAAAGCTGGTCGGCATAGAAGCGCCGCCGCGAGCGAAATTCATCCGGACGATGGTTGGCGAGATGTCGCGCATATCGAGCCACCTGCTCTGGCTGGCAACGCATGCGCTCGACATCGGCGCGATGACTGTGTTTCTGTACGCCTTCCGCGAGCGCGAGGTTCTTCTCGACCTGTTCGAACGGCTATGCGGCGCGCGCCTTACGGTGAGCTATCCGCGCATCGGCGGAGTTCGGAACGATATTCCCGATCAGGAATGGCTCGATGTGTTGAAAAAATTCACCGACGAGTTCCCCGACAGGATGAAGGAGTACGAGACGCTTATCGACCAGAACCGCATCTGGCTGAAGCGCACAAAGGGCATCGGCGTTATCGGCGTGGAAGAGGCTATCAACTGGGGGCTTTCGGGCGCGACGCTTCGGGGCTCAGGCACTGATTACGATATTCGCAAATACATGCCGTATGACGCCTACGATCAGGTTGAATTCGAAGTTCCGGTCGGCAAAGAGTGCGACGTTTACGACCGCTACCGATGCCGCATGATCGAGCTTCTTCAGGCAAACCAAATCATCCGCCAGTGCATCGAGAAGCTGCCCGAAGGGCCGATTCTGGCCGACGAGCGCAAGTTCGTGCTTCCGGCGAAGGACGAGGTGCTTGGCGACATGGAGCATCTTATCCACCACTTTGTGCTTGTTGCCAAGGGGCCGAAGACGCCGGTTGGTGAGCTTTATGTTTCGACCGAGGTTCCGAAGGGCGAGCTTGGTTTCTATATAGTGAGCGACGGAACCGGCAAGCCTTACAGAATGCATGTGCGCGCTCCGTCCTTCGTTCATGCTTCGGTGCTTGGGCGTCTGAGCGTGGGGCATATGGTGGCCGACGTTATCGCCAACATAGGCACGATAGACATCGTGCTTGGCGAATGCGACAGGTAAGCGGGTTCGAGGGGGCTTCTATTTAATATATGGAAACAGCCATGAAAAGCCAGATCGCGGACGAACTTGAGTGCGTCAAGGCCAAATATCCGGCTGAACGCGCCGCGCTTCTTCCGGCGCTATATCTGGCGCAGCGGAAATACGGCTGGCTAAGCGCCGAGGCCATGGACGAGGTGTCGCGCGAGCTTCGCGTTCCGAAGGCGACGGTTCGCGGCGTGGCTACGTTCTATGCGATGTATCGCCACAAGCAGGTCGGCAGAAACGTGATACAGCTCTGCACGAATGTTTCCTGCATGATTTTGGGCGCGGAGCGTCTGGTTGACATTATCCGCGAAAAATACGGCGTCGAGCCGGGCGGCACGAGCGCCGACGGCAGGTTTTCGCTGGTGATCATGGAGTGCATCGGCGCGTGCGGCACGGCTCCGGCCATGCTGGTGAATACCGACTTTCACGAAAGCCTCACGCAGGAGAACATCGTCACGATTCTGGAAGGGTACAGGTAGGCGCGGGTGGAAAAGGTTCTGCTTGCCAACATAGATAATCCGAAATCAGCGGAGATCGGCGTTTACGAGGCTTCCGGAGGATATGATAGCCTGCGAAAATCGCTTGAGCTTGCGCCGGACGACATTATCGAAACGGTGAAGAAGGCGAATCTTCGAGGCAGGGGCGGAGCCGGATTCCCCACGGGCATGAAATGGATGTTCGCCTCGAAAGACCCGAAGTTCCCGAAATATCTTGTCTGCAACGCCGACGAGGGGGAGCCGGGAACTTTTAAAGACAGGCCGATTCTGGAGAAAAACCCGCACATTCTGATCGAGGGCATGGCGATTTCCGGCCATGCGCTCAAGGCCGAATTTGGCTACATATATCTGCGCGGCGAGTATCCGGCGGCGAAAGGCATTCTGGAAGAGGCGATCCGGCAGGCGGAGGCAAAGGGATATATTGGCGACAACATGATGGGAAGCGGCAGAAACTTCAAGCTTGCCGTGCATCAGGGCGCGGGCGCGTATATCTGCGGCGAGGAGACGGCGCTGATTGAATCGCTTGAAGGCAAGAAAGGCCATCCGCGCATCAAGCCGCCGTTTCCGGTGAACGTGGGCGCGTGGGGAATGCCGACCATCGTGAACAACGTGGAGACGCTTTCGAACATGCCGTTTCTGATGCGCGTTGGGCCGGAGGCATACGCGGCGATCGGTTCGAAGGAATGCCCGGGGCCGAAGCTATTCTGCGTGAGCGGGCATGTGAACAAGCCCGGAGTGTATGAACTTCCGATGGGAGTTACGCTTCGCGAGATAATCTACGACCATTGCGGCGGCATAAAAAACGGAAAGACGCTCAAGGCGGTGATTCCGGGTGGAATCTCGACGCCGGTGCTTCCGCCGGACAAGATCGACTGCCCGATGGACTTCGTGAACATGCCCAAGCACGGAAGCATGCTGGGATCGGGCGCGGTGATCGTGATGGACGAGTCGGTCTGCCTTGTGAAGGTATGCCTGCGCGCGCTGAAATTTTTCGAGCATGAATCGTGCGGAAAATGCACGCCATGCCGCGACGGCGTGAGCTGGCTTCGCCAGGTTCTGGCGCGAATCGAGGGCGGCGAGGGCAGGCCCGGCGATATTGAGCTTCTTTCGGAGGTTGCGGGCAACATAACAGGCAAAACATTCTGTCCGCTCGGCGACGGCGCGGCCTCGGTGGTGCTCAACTTCATAAAGCATTTCAGGGACGAATTCGACATGCACATTGCCCGGAAGGGATGTCCCATTAAATGATAAAGGTCACCATCAACGGCAGGGAAGTTCAACTCGACAAGCAGGTGACCATCTTGGAGGCAGCACGGAGAGCGGGCATAAAAATCCCCACACTCTGCCATTTCGAAGGACTTGAGATGTATGGCGGTTGCCGCCTCTGCCTTGTCGAGGTGGAAAAAATGCCGCGTCTCCAGACGTCATGCACGCTGATGGTGACGGACGGCATGGTTATCACGACCGAAAGTGAGCAGATTGCGGCGGCGCGGCGGGGAATGCTCGAATTCATACTCACCAACCATCCGCTTGATTGCCCGTTCTGCGACAAGGCGGGCGAATGCGAGTTGCAGGATTTGGTCTATCTATACGGCGGAACCGAGGGCCGGTTTACAGAGCCTAAGGCGAAGCACCCGGAAAGCAACGTTGACCCGATTCTTGCCCGCAACATCGAGAGGTGCATATCCTGTACCCGCTGCGTGCGGATGTGCGACGGAGTTGTGGGCGCGTCGGCCATCTCGATGATAAATCGCGGCAGGCATACGGTTATGGAGCCGTTTTCGGGCGGCAAGTTCGATTGCGAGTACTGTGGCAACTGCCTCACTGTCTGCCCGGTCGGATCGATTCTTTCGAGGCTTTACAAGGAAACTTACAGGCCGTGGCAGGTTGAGCGGACGGTTCGCACGGTCTGCGGGCACTGCGGCGTTGGCTGCTCGTACGACCTTCAGGTGCGCGACGAGGCGATAAAACGTGTAATCCCGCGCATAGGCGAAGGACTGAATCGCGGATTGCTCTGCGCCAGGGGCCGGTTCGGTTACGAATTCGTGGGCGCGAAAGACCGGCTTAAAAAACCGCTTGTGAGGCGCGACGGCAATCTTGTGGAAACCACGTGGGACGAGGCGCTTGGATTCATCGCGGCGAAGCTGTCTGAGGTTATCAAAACGCATGGCGGCGAGGCGGTTGCCGGTATAGCGTCGGTTCGATGCACCAATGAAGACAATTACGTTTTTCAGAAGTTCATGCGCGGAGTTGTCGGCACGAACAACATAGATTCGGCGGCTCGCATGGGATTTTCGGGCGCGCAGGCATATCTGGAAAGCCTTCGTGGGCAGGGCGTTAGTGCCAACGTGATCGCCGGACTTGCGAAATCGGACGTGATATTTGTGGCCGGCGGCGACCCGACGATGGTGACGCCGATACTTGGGCTTGAGATCAGGGGCGCGGCCAAAAAGGGCGCCAAGATCATTTCGCTCGATCCGGCTCCGGGGCTTGAGTTCTTCAACCCGCACAAAATCGTGCCGTCGCTCTTTGCCGAAGGCGCGGTTCTTGAATCGTTGCTCTGCCGGGCTGTTTCGGCTCGCGGCATGACCGGCGAATTGCCGCATCTGGAAGAAGCGATACGCGCGGCTGTTTCCGCGGAGTGCGCAGGCGTTGCCGCCCAGTCTGGTGTGCCAGACGCCGAAATCGAAAAGGCGTCGGCTACTATTTCAGGCTCGCAGTCGCCCGCGTTTGTGATCGGCCCGGACATCGTGCAGCGGGCCGACGGCAATCGAAACCTTTTCCTGCTGGCCGCGCTTTCGTATGTGACCGGCGGGCGCATATTCCTGCTTTCCGGCAAGGCGAACGAGCAGGGCGCGGTTGACATGGGCTGCCTGCCCGATACGCTTCCGGGCGGAAGACCGCTTGCCATCGACGGTTTCCGGAAGCGTCATGAAGACGCCTGCGGCATGTCTGTTCCGGCGCGCGAAGGGCTTTCGTTGATGGAGATGTTTCCTGCGATGGCCGACGGACGGATAAAGGCGCTCTATGTGATTGGCGAAAATCCGGCGTTTAATCTTCCCGGCGGCAATTCGATCAAATCAGCGCTCGAAAAACTCGATCTGCTGGTTGTTCAGGATATTTTCCTTACCGAGACGGCGAAGATGGCCGATATTGTTCTGCCCGCGCTTTCGTGGGCCGAAAAGGACGGAACGTTTACCAACCTCGAACGGCGCATCCAGCGCGTGAGGCGCGGAGTGAACAGGGAAGGGCGTGAAGACTGGCGCATCCTCTGCGATCTTGCGGGCCGCATGGGCGCGGCGATGGAGTATGCGTCGTCGGAGGCGGTGATGAGCGAGATTGCGCGGGTGTCGCCGGTTCACCGCGATCTTCATTACAGCGACATTGAAGCGGGTGCGATGCAATGGCCTTATCATGGCGAGCCGCTCAGGGGCGAGGCGTCAACCGTGAGTCTTGTAACCGCAAGTGCGCGGCCAACGGTTGGGAGCGGGCGATTTGCCCTGCTTGTTGACAGGCCGCTGTTTCAGTCCGGAACTCTCACCCGAAGGTCGAAGGCTTTGCTCAAGCTTATTCCGAAGGCCACTGTGAAGATGAACCCGTTGGATGCGGCATCGCTCGGCATAAGCGGCGGTATCGTCAGGGTGTCATCGGATGCCGGTTCGGTTGAGCTTGAGGCGGTTATCGATTCTTCGGTTCAAATGGGCGCGGTGAAAATATCCAACCATTTCGAAGGCGCGGGCGTGTTCGGGCTTATGACGAAGCCGCCGGTCGATCCGGTTACGAAGGCTCCGGCGTTTGAAGGATGCCTCGTGGCTGTCGAACCTCTGAAGGGGGATGCAAAGAGCTGATGGGGGCTATCGACACATTATTATTAATTGTCGGCGTGGTGATCAAGCTTGTTGTCGTGTTTGCCGTTGCGATGCTGCATGTGGCATACGCGACATACTTCGAGCGCAAGGTTATCGCGCATATGCAGATCAGGCTTGGGCCGATGGAAGTGGGCTGGCACGGACTGCTTCAGCCGATTGCCGACGGCGTCAAGCTGCTTTTCAAGGAAGACGTAATTCCCGCGAAGGCAGATCGTTACGTGTTCATGATCGCGCCGATGATCTGCTTTTTCGCCGCGACAAGTTCGCTTGTGGTGTTTCCGTTCTTCGAGGGTTTCAATCTTGGGCCGTACCATGTTGGCGGCGCGCTTGCCAATATCAATATCGGGCTTCTGTTCGTGCTTGCGATGTCGTCGCTTGGCGCATACGGCGTGGTGATGGCCGGCTGGGCGTCGAACTCGAAATACGCGTTTCTGGGCGGGCTTCGCTCATCGGCGCAGGTTATAAGCTATGAGATTTCGCTTGGGCTTTCGCTTGTTGGCGTGATGATGCTGGCCGGATCGCTTAATCTGACCGACATCGTCCACGCGCAGGAGAGGGCCGGAATGTGGAATTTCATACCGCAGTTTCTTGGTTTCTCTATCTTCTGCATCGCGGCGCTTGCCGAGACGAACCGCACGCCGTTTGACCTGCCGGAGGCCGAAAGCGAGCTGGTAGCCGGATATTTCACCGAGTACACCGGGTTCAGATTCGCGCTGTTCTTTCTTGCGGAATATATGGGAATGCTCATAATGGCGGCGCTCGGCACTGTCTGCTTCCTTGGCGGCTGGAACCCGATTCCGGGCCTGGAGAAGATAATCCCAGGCGGCGTCTGGTGGTTTTTGGTGAAGGTTTACACGCTTTTCTTCATGTATTACTGGGTGCGGACGACGCTTCCCCGTTACCGTTACGACCAGCTTATGTCGCTTGGATGGAAGGTGATGATACCGATTGCGCTTGCCAACATCTTTCTTACCGGCCTTTGGAAGGTATATTTCGCATGAGCGGCATTGTTAAAAAAATAATTCCGTATGAGATCTGTCAGGGCATGGCGCTGACGCTGAAGGTCTGGGTAAAGGGCCTGTTCGATCCGTTCCGCAAGCAGGAAGACCGCGTGATTGTTACCAGGCGGTATCCGAAGGTGAAGCGTCCGGCAGAGCCCGGATTTCGCGGCCTTCACGCGCTTGCCAAGGACGAAAAAGGCAGGATGAAGTGTGTCGGCTGCGGCATGTGCTCGGCGATATGCCCGTCGCGTTGCATCGACATTCATACTGCGGAAGGGCCGGATTTCAAGAAATACGTGACAGGTTACAGGATAGAGGTTCTGCGGTGCGTGTTTTGCGGGCTCTGCGTCGAGGCCTGTCCGTATGGAGCGATTGTGCTGACCGAACATTACGAATATTCGGGATACACAAGGGCCGAGTTCGATTACAACATGATCCGGCTTCTGGAGAACTGGGATAAATATATGGCCGGTGACAAGGGGAAAAACTACTTCGAGAAGTTCTGGACGCCGAAGAAATGGTTTTTCACGGGCCACAAGCCGGTTTCAAAAAACGCGGAGGTGGGGAAAAATGTTGGTTGAACTGTTCTTCTTCTACTTCGCGGCTGCGGTAATCGGGTTGTCGCTGATGGTGATAACCCGCAAGAATCCGGTTCACAGCGTGCTCTGGATGCTACTCCTCTTTTTCCATATTGCCGGGCTGTATCTGATGCTGAACGCCGAAATGATGGCGGCGATACAGCTTATTGTTTATGCGGGGGCGATACTGGTTCTGTTTCTGTTTGTGGTGCTCCTGCTTGATCTCAAGAAGGAGATTGGCGAGGAGCAGTATGTGGGCGTCTGGCCCACCGGCGTGGCCGTGGCCGTGGCGCTATTCACGCTTCTTCTGATAATGACACGCTCGTTTGTTGCAGGGCCGCATGGGAATATCACGATAGAACGTGTCAGGGAGCTTTCTCATCCGGGAGTGGTAGGCAGGGCGATGTTCACAGAATATCTGTTCCCGTTTGAGGTTGCGTCGCTGGTTTTGCTTGTCGCGGTGATCGGCGCGATCATTCTGGCCAAGAAAAGGATCAAGGAATAGGCATGGTTCCGGTTACGTGGTATATGGCGCTTTCCGCGGCGGTTTTCGCGATAGGCGTATTTGGATTTGTCACGCGGCGCAATGTGATCATAATGTTCATGTCGGTTGAGCTTATGCTGAACGCCGTGAATATCAATCTGGTTGCGATGAGCCATTACCTCGAAGACATACGCGGCCAGATAATGGTGTTCTTCATCAAAGCGGTGGCGGCGGCGGAGGCGGCTATTGGACTGGCGATAATCATTGCACTGTTCAGGAACAAGCCGACCGCGCATATCGACGAGATCAAGGAAATGGGGGGCTGACAACGTGGGCATTACGGCAACACATATGCTGATTCCTGGCCTTCCGCTGCTGGCGTTCCTGATCAACGGTCTCTTCGGAGCGAGGGTTATCAAGGAAAAGGCGCACTGGATAGCCACGCTGGCAGTCGCCGGGTCGTGGCTGCTGTCGGTGCTTACCGTGATGGACGTGCTTGGCGGCAAGACCTATTACGGCGACGTTTACAGGTTCCTCACTTCCGGCTCGTTGCAATTGGCGGTAGGATTCTGCATCGACCAGCTTACGGTTGTGATGTTGGTTGTCGTCACAACGGTATCCACTCTCGTTCACATCTACTCCATCGGCTACATGCACGGCGAAAGCGGATACTGGCGGTTCTATTCATACCTGAGCCTGTTTACCTTTTCGATGCTGATGCTGGTAATGTCGAACAACTTCCTCCAGCTTTACTTCGGCTGGGAGGCTGTTGGCGTATGCTCTTATCTGCTGATCGGTTTCTACTACAACAAAGAGTCGGCGGCCATCGCGGGCAAGAAGGCGTTTATAGTCAACCGGTTCGGCGATTTCGGATTCGCGCTTGGGCTGTTCCTGGTGTTCATCAATTTTGGCAGCCTCGACTACCGGACGGTTTTCGCCGCGCTCCAGAACTGGCAGTCGCCGGTGCTTCATATCGCGGGATTTGACATTGACCGGATCACGCTTATCGCGCTTCTGCTTTTCTGCGGCGCGGTCGGCAAATCGGCCCAGTTTCCGCTTCATGTGTGGCTGCCCGACGCCATGGAAGGCCCAACTCCGGTTAGCGCGCTCATCCATGCCGCCACAATGGTTACGGCTGGAGTGTTTCTGCTTGCCCGATGCAATCCCATTTTCAATATGTCGCATTCGGCGATGATGGTTGTTGCGATAACCGGAGCGTTCACCGCGCTTTTCGCGGCGACGATAGCTCTGGTGCAGACAGACATCAAGCGGGTTATCGCCTATTCCACCATCAGCCAGCTTGGATACATGGTGCTGGCCTGCGGAGTTGGAGCGTATTCTGCTGGGATTTTTCACCTGTACACTCACGCTTTTTTCAAGGCGCTTCTATTCCTTGGCGCTGGAAGCGTGATCCATGCGGTTCACGATCAGGATATCCGAAACATGGGCGGGCTATATCGCCACATGAAGACAACCGCCATAACCTTCTGGATCGCGTCGCTCAGCATATCGGGCTTTCCGCTTCTTGCCGGATTTTTCAGCAAGGATGAAATACTGTGGCTGACATACGCCTCTCACGGCTCTCTCGGAAAGGTGCTCTGGATGGTCGGCACGCTGGTTGCGCTGTTGACGGCGTTCTACTCGTTCCGGCTGATATTCCTCACGTTCCATGGCCAGTTCAGGGGCGGACATGAAAAGGAGCACCACCTGCACGAATCGCCGTCGGTTATGACTATTCCGCTGATAATTCTATGCGTCGGATCGGTTGCCGCCGGATGGGTTGGGCTGCCGCCCGCGCTTGGGTTTGAAAACCATTTCGCGCATTTCCTCATGCCGGTGGTCGGACATCCGGAGGCGCACGGAAGCCACGGCGAGGAGCTTATGGTTATGCTGCTTTCGATTGCTGTGGGGCTTGCCGGAATTGGCGCTGCCTGGATGTTGTACGGCAAGAAGAGCGACATTCCGGACAGGATGGCTGCGGCGTTGAACGGAGTTCCGTATCGCTGGCTACAGAACAAATACTACGTGGATGAATTTTACGACGCCGTCATCGTTCGTCCGGTGATATGGGTGGCAAAAAACGTGCTGCTACCGGTAACTGACGGCGCAATCATTGAGGGCATAGTAAACGGCGTGCCGAAATCAATAGGCTGGTTTGGAGAAAAATTGAGATCGCTTCAAACCGGAGTGGTTCATCATTACGCCACGATCATGGCAACCGGAGCGTTCGCGCTGGTGGTTCTGGCGCTTGCGCTGATGGGAGGCAGATGATGGAATCTCTCGTCATGAACTCCCTGTCGTATCCGATACTGAGCGTAGTCACGTTCCTGCCGATTGCCGGCGGAATATTGCTGATGCTCATGCCGCGCGGAAACGACAATCTGGCCCGGTTTGGCGCGCTTGCAGTTACCGTTGTTACGTTCCTGTTATCGCTTCCGCTGTTTACGGCGTTCGACCGCTCCACATGGAAGATGCAGTTTGCGGAGATGAGCCCGTGGATTCCGGACTGGAACATTAACTATGCGATGGGCGTTGACGGCATAAGCGTGCTGTTTGTTCTGCTGTCCACGCTGGTCGGCATACTCTGTGTGCTGATTTCGTGGACTGCGGTAAAGGAGAAGGTGAAGGAGTTTCATGTCGCTATTCTCATTGTGGAGGGCGCGATGATCGGCGTCTTCTGCTCGCTCGACATGTTTCTCTTCTACATTTTCTGGGAAGCCATGCTGATTCCGATGTTTCTGTTGATCGGCATATGGGGCGGCCCCGGACGGCTTTACGCGACGATAAAGTTCTTCCTGTTCACGCTTGTCGGAAGTCTGCTGATGCTGATCGGAATCATCACGCTTTACCTGAAACTGGGCGGCACGTTCTTCATCCCGGAGCTTGCGGCAAAGGCCGGAAGCCTGCCGATCGGGTTGCAGACAACTCTTTGGCTGGCGTTCTTTGCCGCTTTTGCGGTAAAAGTCCCGATGTTTCCGGTTCACACATGGCTGCCGGACGCGCATACCGAGGCTCCGACCGCCGGTTCAGTGATATTGGCGGCTGTGCTTATCAAGATGGGCGCTTACGGATTTCTTCGCTTTTCGATTCCGTTTTTTCCGGAAGCCACGAAGGCCATGGCAATGCCGATGATGGTTCTATCGGTTGTTGGAATAATCTATGGCGCGGTGATATGTTTTGCCCAGACAGATCTGAAAAGGCTTATCGCCTACAGTTCGGTCAGCCACATGGGGTTTGTCACCTTGGGCATTTTCGCCATGAACACGCAGGGACTTGAGGGCGGAATAATCCAGATGATAAACCACGGCGTGGTTACGGGCGGGTTGTTCCTTATGGTGGGCGCGGTGTACGAGCGAACCCATAGCCGTGAGATCGCATTCTACGGTGGAATGGCCAAGCCGCTGCCTGTTTATGCGACAATGTTTCTGATACTGACGCTGTCATCGATAGGATTCCCCGGCACGAACGGCTTTGTTGGCGAGTTCATGATTCTGCTTGGAGGATTTACGAAAAACCGCATGATCGGGCTTTTCGCTTCGACCGGCGTGATCCTGGGCGCGGGTTACATGCTCTGGCTGTACAGACGGGTATTCTTTCAGGATGTTTCCGACAATGTGGCGGCGCTTGCCGATATTAACGGGCGCGAAATGGCTGCTGTGCTCCCGATGCTGTTTCTGGTGTTCTGGATCGGGCTGAACCCCGACGCATATCTCGGCTTCATGCATGCGACGGTCGAGCATCTTGTGGCGCATGTAAACGCGTCAGGCGGCGCGGCCCAACTTGCTCAAATTTCGCAAATAATTGAGCCGATTGGGGGGGGCAGGTAAGGATGAACTTCCAGATGTCCGACATGGCGTATATCCTTCCTGAAACAATTATGGCCGTTTGCGCCATGCTTCTTCTTGTTGCCGATCTCGTAATTCATGACAAGAAGGTTACCGCGTGGCTTTCGCTGGCTATTGTCGGCGCGACGATGGCATTCACGATGTCGGTTCCCGTTGGAACCGCTTTCAGCGGCATGGTTGTTTCCGACCGTTATGCGACGTTTTTCAAGATGGTGTTTCTCATTAACGCCGCTCTGACCATTCTTGTTTCCGGCGCATATTTCAGCGCGCGTAAGGAAGAGCACGGCGAATACTATATCCTTATGCTTTTCGCAACGCTCGGCATGATGATGATGGCGTCGTCCGGCGACCTCATGAGCCTCTATCTTGGGCTTGAATTGATGGCGCTTTCGACATATGTTCTGGCCGGATTTCTGAGGCGTGACATAAAGTCGAACGAAGCGTCCGTGAAATACTTCATGCTGGGCGCGTTCTCGTCGGCGTTTCTGCTATATGGAATATCGTTGATCTACGGGCTTACCGGCACGACACAGCTTGCCGGAATCGCGAAAATGCTCGGCGAGGGAACAATTACCGGCAATCCGGTACTTCTGGCCGCGATTGTGATGTTCGTTGTCGCCTTCGGGTTCAAGGTGGCGGCGGCTCCGTTTCATATGTGGGCACCAGATGTTTACGAGGGCGCGCCCACTCCTGTCACCGCGTTCATGTCGGTTGGGCCGAAGGCAGCCGGGTTTGCGGTCATGGCGCGGGTATTTGTTGCGGCGTTTGCGTCGGAGCTTGCCGGCTGGAGCGCGTTGCTTGCCATGCTTGCGGTGCTTACGATGGCGGTTGGAAACATCATGGCGCTTGGCCAGACAAACATCAAGCGAATGCTTGCGTACTCATCGATAGCCCATGCCGGTTACGCGCTTATCGGCGTGATCGCCGGAACAGCGCAAGGCGTGGCGGCAATGATGAACTACATGATGATTTATGCGTTCATGAACTTTGGCGCGTTTGCCGTGATCATACTTCTTGATCGAAATGGCACGGGCTTTGACGGGCTGGACGATTTTAGAGGTTTGTCGAAAACGCGTCCGGGTATTGCGTTTATTATGCTGCTGTTCATGTTTTCGCTGGCCGGAATACCGCCGACAGCCGGATTTATAGGCAAGTTTTATCTGTTTACCGCCGCAGTCAACAGCGGACATGTTTACATAGTCATTGCGGCAGCCATTTTCAGCGCAATCTCGGCATATTTCTACCTTCGTGTTGTCAGGCTCATGTACATGGAAGCACCCGACAGCGAAATAATGTGCGCTTGCGAACCTGTCAGGGTTAAAATTGTGCTTGCAGTAACTGCTGCTGCGGTGGTGCTGATTGGTCTGTTCCCTGATGCGCTCGTGTCGCTTGCGCGCGGCTCTGCGTCGGTTTTCCGGGGATGACGCAATTTCTCACGCCGTGCTGTTAACCTGGATAAAGAACAAGTTCTTCCATACCTTCAGCGGTAAACTCATTCTTTCGGTTGGCGCTTTGCTGCTTGTCGGCACAATAGTTCTTTGGAAACTGTTGCTCGACGCCGGCGCGGGCATGGTTTCCCAGAACATAATCACGTATTTCATCGCGTTTGGATTTATCTTTGCTTTTTCTCTCTGTCTTGCGCTGATGCTTGTTGTAAAGCGTCCGCTGGCCGAGCTTCTCAAGGGAATAAACACGGTTGCGGGCGGCAATCTGGATTATGTGATACCGGTCAAGTCGAAGGACGAGATGGGTGAGCTTGCTGCCTCCTTCAATGCAATGACGAAGGAGCTGTCAACGGCAAAGAGCGAGCTTATGGAATGGGGTACAACGCTCGAAAAAAAGGTTGAGGAGAAGACCGAGGCGATCAGACGCGCGCAGGATCAGCTTATTCACTCGGAGAAGCTTGCATCTCTGGGGCGCATGGCGGCTGGTGTTGCACATGAACTGAACAGTCCTCTTACCGGGATAGTGACATTTGGCCATCTCATGCGTGACCGTTTTCCGGAGGGAAGCGCCGACCGTGAGGATGTTGATGTGATAATCGAGCAGGCAAACCGTTGCGCCAACATCATTCGGGGGCTTCTCGGGTTTTCGCGCGCAAGCTCGGAGGAAAAGGCTCCTGCCAGCCTGAACGATGTTGTGCGGGCGTCTCTCCGGATAGTCAGCAACAAGGCCGATTTCTTTAATGTTAAGGTTGATCTTGAACTGGATGACACTCTCCCTCACACCTATATGAATGCGCCGCAGATACAGCAGGTGTTTCTAAACATGATTGTGAACGCCGCCGACGCGATGGAGGGGCGTGGAACCCTTACGATAGCCACGCGGCTTGCCGACATTAACGGGAAGGATCATGTTGAGGTTGAGTTCCGCGATACTGGTTCAGGCATATCTCCGGAAAACATCGAGAAGATATTCGAGCCGTTTTTTACCACTAAACCGGTCGGCAAGGGAACCGGGCTTGGTCTTGCTGTAAGCCACGGGCTTGTGAAGGATCACGGCGGCTGCATAAGGATACGAAGCAAGATTGGCGAGGGAACGAGTTTTTACATCGATTTCCCGCTTGAGCCGGGAGGCGGGTCGTGCTGTGAGTAAGCCCAGAATACTGGTGGTTGACGATGAGCCGATTGTGCGAATAAGTTGTCGTCGCGCATTGGAGCCCGAAGGATATGAGGTGGCCCAAGCCGAGAACGCCAATGCCGGTCTTGAACTGCTGGCGGCGGACAGATTTGATTTGGTGCTTACAGATCTGAAGATGCCGGGAATGGACGGAATCGAATTCCTGCGGAATATCAAGTCTCGCTGGCCTGAAACTCAGGTTGTGATCATTACGGGCTATCAGACGATCGACACCGCAGTGCTTTCAATAAAGCTCGGCGCATACGATTATGTGAACAAGCCGTTTACGCCGCATCAGTTGAGTGATGTCGTTCGCCGCGCCCTCAATAAAGACTCTGTCGCCTGAGCCTGTCGTATCAAAACATTTTGATTATATGAACGGTTTTGGCGTCTTTTATCAGGATGTTTGACATCCGCGCGGCGCATGACGAATAATACGAAACAGCGGGCCTTTTATAAGGTTTCCGTTGCGGTTACCGATAAAGAATGCAAGTTTTGGTTATCCGGAGCCGCTATACGCAGTTTAACAAGGAGAAATGGTATGTTGGAAGTTACTAAAGCCGCGCTCGACATGATCGGCGGCTACATGAGAGAGCAGAAGCTCACCTCACCGCTTCGCGTATATCTGTCGGCGGGCGGTTGATCCGGGCCCGCACTGGGCTTGGCTCTGGATGAGCCGAAAGATAATGACAGCATTTACGAGTTTGAAAGCCAGAAGTTCGTGGTTGAAAAGGGACTTATCGAGTCTTTGGGCAAGCTTAAGGTCGATTTCATGGACGACGGATTCAGAAGCGGCCTTATGATTACGTCGGAGAAGCCTATTGCAGGCGGCGGCAAGAGCGGCTGCGGCGGCTCGTGCAAGTGCTGAGGCGAAAAAGACGCCCGCTTAACAGCCTTGATTTGCAAAAAACCCCGCTTCGGCGGGGTTTTTGATTGACCAACCCGTCAGGCGGTGATACCGTATTTCCATGAAACCAGTCAGCCTTTTACCCGCAATTCAACGCGTTATAGTTGCCGCGATGTTGCTTTCCATGCCGGCATCATGCGGCGTTACACTCAACCGCCCCCCCGATGCTGATCGCGGCGCTCCTGCAAGGATATTCGTAACCGGTGATCTGGTGCGTCTTGGAAGCGTAAGACAAGGGGAATCGGCAAGGACAACGCTTGTGGTCAAGAATGTGGGTGCAAGCACTCTTCGCATAGTCAAAATCGAGACATCTTGCGCCTGCATCGCTGTTGCGCCTGCCACGCTTGTCGTTCATCCGTCCGGCGCGGCCAACCTGGACTTCCGCATCGACACAAACGGCAGAACCGGCGAGATCTCGGAGACAGTCATCTTGCGCTCAAACGATCCGCTCGAACCGGTCAAATCGGTAGTTTTCACAGTCAAAATAGTGGAAAACAAGTAACGCCGAATCACGAAAAACGAGCAATATGGCCCGCGTCGGATACATCTTCAGCCCTGTTTACCTTGAACATGAAACCCCTCCAGGGCATCCGGAGAGAAAGGAGCGGCTGGAAGGAATAAACAGGTATCTCGAAAAATCCGGATTGAGCGAGTCACTGACACTGCTTTCGCCGCGCCCGGCCACGCGCGAAGAGCTTGCCGCGGCACACGACCCGGCGTATGTAGACCGGATTCTGGGGCGAACCGAGCCCGGATACCTGGATGGCGATACATACTTCTCGAAAGGCTCGCTCCACGCAGCCGTGCTTGCAGCCGGAGCGCCGCTTGCCGCAATGGATGCAATTCGCGCCGGCACGATAGACCGCGCTTTTTGCGCCGTCCGTCCGCCGGGACATCACGCCGAACGCTCGCGCGCCATGGGTTTCTGTATTTTCAATAACATTGCGGTTGCGGCCCGTTACGCTCAGGCAAACGGCTACGAGCGGGTTTTCATCATTGATTTTGACGTTCATCATGGGAACGGAACCCAGCATATATTCGACTCCGATCCGACCGTTTTCTACTTCAGCACTCATCAGTATCCGCATTATCCCGGCACTGGCGCAGCGGATGACATGGGCAAGGGGGCGGGCATCGGCTTCACGCGCAATCTGCCGATGGTTCACGGCGATGGCGACGAGGAGTATCTGGACGCGTATAAAAACATTCTGCCGCCGCTGATCCGGGAATTCAATCCATCCATACTGCTTGTTTCCGCCGGATACGACATCCATATCCGGGATCCGCTTGCAGGAATCAGGGTGAGCAGCGAAACCATTGGAACGATGGTTAAATCGATGATCGGGGCCGCGCCGGACAGGCCGTGGATATTCAGCCTCGAAGGCGGATACGATCTGCCGGGACTTGCCGACGGCGTGGGAAGAACCCTACAGATGATGCTTTCGTCCTGAATGATTAATTGCCGGGTTTCACGTCGTCGCCTTTATCCAGCACATTCCTGACTTTCTTTAAAAGCTCCGTTGGCGAGACGGGCTTTGAGATCAGATCGATGTCTTGAATCAGCATTCCGTCCCTGTGGATCATATCCGCTGTGTACCCGCTTACAAACAGCACACGAATACCGGGTTTCATGCTGCGTAGTTCATCATATGCCTGTTTGCCGGTTTTCTTCGGCATGATCATATCCAGAATAACGAGTTTGATGTCCCCCTTATGTTCGGTGAACTTGCTGATGGCATCCTCTCCGTCCATGGCGGTTATGACAGTGTAGCCCGATGCCGTCAGAACTGTTCTGGATAGCTCGCGCACGGTATCGTCGTCCTCTGCAAGCAGTATCGTCTCAGTCCCGCCGGGCGGAGAAGCGGGAACCGCTGAAGCTGTTGTTCTCTCGATAACCGATTGCTCTATCGGCAAATATATCTTGAATGTGGTTCCTCGCCCAGGCTCGCTGTGGACATTGATGAAACCATTGTGCTGCCGGATGATGCCGTAGATGATCGACAGGCCCAGGCCGGTTCCCTTGCCGATCTCCTTTGTTGTGAAAAATGGCTCGAAAAGATGCTTTCTGATTTCCTCGCCCATGCCGGTGCCGTTGTCGGACACGGACATCACAGCGTATGCTCCAGCCTTTCCCACTCCATGCATCCGCACGTATTCGGCATCAAGACTGACGGTATCCGTCTCGATGGTAAAGATACCGCCATTTGGCATCGCATCACGCGCATTGGTCGCGCAGTTCATCAGCACCTGTTCGATCTGGCCGCGGTCGGCATTGGCAATAATTCCCTCATGTTTCGCCGATGTGATGATCTCGACATCCTCGCCCATGATCCTTGTCAGGAACTTGACCAGCCCGCGAACGATATCGTTCAGGTCTACGGGTTTTGGGTTAAGAATCTGCTTTCTGCTGAATGCCAGAAGGCTGTGTGTTAACTCGGCAGCCCTGTTGGCCGCCTCGATGATCTGATCGGCATGCATCCGGAGCGGATGCGCTGTCGTCATATTCATCTGCATGATGCTTCCATATCCGATTATAGCGGTCAGGATATTGTTGAAATCGTGGGCGATTCCGCCTGCAAGCCTGCCAACGGCCTCCATCTTCTGCGACTGGCGAAGCTGTTCCTCAAGCTGTTTGCGCTCGGTGATGTCCCTGACGACATGAAGAAAGCCGATAATCCGGTTCTCGGCGTTGAACCTGGGAACCGTCCTGACCTCGATGTATTTGCCTAAGGTAGGCTCAAATCTCTCCATGAACGCGGGTAGTCCGGTTTCCATGGATTGCATTCCTGGGCATCCCTCCGCCGGACAATCTGAACAGTGGAAGGATTCATGGCACTTCCGCTTTATGATGTCCTGACCGGGAATGCCAAGCAATTGTTCCGCGGCCCGATTTGACCGAATGATATTGAAGTCCTTGTCATGGATGGTGATCGCATCGTTGATGGTGTCGAAGGTCTCCACCCATTCGTTCCTGGCCTGCAGGATATTGTCCTGGCTCAATCTTCGTTCGTTGAGCAAGCGTATTTTCTCAAAAGCTATGCTGACCAACCTGACGACGGAGTCGAGAAAAGCGATCTCTTCCTTCTGCCAAACCCGGCGCGAATGTACCTGGTTTAACGCGATCAGGTAATATCCGCAATCATGGAAAGCAAACGGATACCACAACCCGCTCTGAATATTCATTTTTTTGTGCAGCAAAACGCCGGAGCCGTCCTCGACGGCAACCGGATTCACGGCGTCAACGTGGCTTTCAATCCAGTGTCGTGTACGCATCATCTCGGTTGCGCCGCCGATGAAAAACTTGAGCGGGTACGTAGACTTGGTCGCGACGATGTCCGTGCAGTCCGGATTCATCCATTCGCTCAGACCGATTGCCCGGCGTCTTTTGAATGACATGTCGTAAATCAGTGTTCGGTCAACATGCAGGGTTTCACCGACAATCCGGGCCATTTCATCAAGAATGACGTTCTGCTCGTCATTCATGATTATCGCCTCGGCAAGGCTGTTCAATGCCTGTGAGAACGAAATCTGTTCCTGGATTATACGTTCCGACGTAATGCGCGCTGAAATGTCGTTAAATGCAACCACGGATCCAATTATTGCTCCATTTTTGTCGCGTAGCGGTGTACTGATAAGGCCAACCCTGAAGCTTGAGCCGTCTTTACGCCACAATATTTCGTCCTCGGAGCGATAGGCGATCCCCTCACGGAAAGCGGCGTAAATGGCGCAGGCTTCTGCCGGGTATGATGTTCCGTCATGCTTTGTGTGGTGAATGACATCGTGCATGTTCCTGCCGAGCAGTTCGTCCGCGTCCCATCCGAGCATTCCGGCCGCTGCCGGATTGACAAATACGGCAGTTCCTTCCGTGTTTGTGCCGTAAATACCCTCTCCGGCGGAATCCAGTATCAGCCTGTTCCATTCATGCATCCGTGCAAGGTCGCGGCTGCATATGTTCACGGTATGTTTCAGTCGGAAGTTTCTGACAATAACCACGATGACGATGAGCGCCAGCAGCACTGCGGCAATCTCAACGTTCGTCAATGTGTGGCTTGTCAGCATGATGGTGCTTATTGTATCACTTATCCGGAACGGTGGAAAAAGGGGGGAACATGTAAAAAGGGCGAACACACGGGTTCGCCCCTACCATTTTGTTTCTATTGCATTCTATGCCGAGCGACCGGCAATTTTATCTACGCTGAGCGACCGCTCAGCACGACGAAATGCCTCAGCCGCCGCCGGAAAAGCCGCCCCCGGATGCGTGCGAGCCGCCGCCGAATGGCGAGCAACAGGCAAAAGACGACACCAGTTTCTTTACCCTTACGCTTCCGCACTCTGTGCAGGCTGTTTCGGTTTCGGCGTTCAACACACTTTTCAAAGCCGAAAACTGCTTGTGGCAGTCCTCGCATTCATACTCGTATATCGGCATTGTCAGACCTCCATCACATCAATAAACATTGATACAAGATAGCACGTCCGAAACGAAAAAACAATCGACATAAGCTGTCCGCCTCAGTGTTTGGCGTTTCGCTTTCGTTCGTTCGGATCGAGATACCTCTTGCGCAAGCGGATGGATGACGGCGTCACCTCCACAAGCTCGTCGTCGTCGATGAACTCCATCGCCTGCTCAAGGGTGAGCGTGCGGGGCGGGGTGAGCCTGATGGCGTCGTCTGTGCCGGAAGCGCGAATGTTGGTCATCTTCTTGCCCTTGCACGGGTTTACGTCCAGATCGTTGTCCTTGGCGTGTTCGCCTATGATCATGCCGCCGTAGACATCAACGCCCGCGCCGATGAAAAGAACTCCGCGCGGCTCAAGCGCGTTCAGCGTGTAGGCGGTGGTTGTGCCGAGCTCCATCGAGATCAAGACGCCTCTGGTGCGTCCCGGAATTTCTCCGCGCTCCGGCGAGTAGCCGTGAAAAGTGTGAGTCATCACGGCGGTTCCGCGTGTTTCGGTGAGAAGCTCGCCGCGCAGCCCGATCAGGCCGCGCGCCGGAACGATGAATTCCAGGCGAACGGCGTCGCCCATGGGGTGCATGGCAACCATTTCGCCCTTGCGCGGCCCCATTTTTTCGATGA
The DNA here is from genome assembly GCA_016212095.1 of Nitrospirota bacterium. Lineage (GTDB taxonomy): Bacteria > Nitrospirota > Thermodesulfovibrionia > SZUA-242 > SZUA-242 > JACRHH01. Next base: position 18,448 of record JACRHH010000023.1, on the reverse strand, counting down.
TAACGCCCTGATGCTCTGTCGGCAGATCGACCACGAGATACTCCATCGGCTCGTTTTTCACGCCGTCGATCTCGCGGAAAATAACCTCCGGCTTCGACACCGCAAGCTCGTAGCCTTCCCGCCGCATGTTTTCGATCAGGATCGACAGATGAAGCTCGCCCCGGCCCGAAACCTTGAACGTGTCGGCGCTGTCAGTGTCTTCCACGCGAAGCGACACGTTTGTGCGGATTTCCCTTGTGAGGCGCTCGCGGATGTTGCGGGAAGTTACGAACTTGCCCTCGCGTCCGGCAAACGGCGATGTGTTGACCATGAAATTCATCGCGATGGTCGGCTCGTCGATCGAGACATACGGCACGCCAATCGGATTTTCGGCTGAAGCAAGCGTCTCGCCGATGCTGACTTCGTCGAATCCGGCAACGGTAACGATGTCGCCTGTGCATGATTCCGTAAGCTCAACCTGTTTAAGTCCTTCATAGCCAAGCAGTTTTGTGACGCGGCTTTTCACGATGCTGCCGTCGCGTTTCACGAGTGCGATTGTCTCGCCGGTGCGAATCCTGCCGTTAAAAATCTTGCCGGTTGCGATGCGCCCGATGTAATCGTTGTAGTCGATGTTGGCAACCAGAATCTGCAACGGAGCTTCCGGATCGCCGGTTGGCGGACGCACGTTGCTTTCTATCACGGCAAACAGCGGCTCCATGCTGTTCGACTCCACGTTCAGGTCGAGCTTGGCAAACCCAAGCTTGGCGCTTGTGTAAATGACGGCGAAATCGAGCTGATCGTCCGCTGCCTGAAGCTCGACGAACAGGTCGAACACCATGTCGAGCACTTCCGAGGGCCTTGCGCCCGGACGGTCTATTTTATTGATGACGACAATCGGCTTCAGGCCCAGATCGAGCGATTTTTTCAGCACGAAGCGTGTCTGCGGCATCGGGCCGTCGAGCGCGTCAACCAGCAGAAGCACGGAATCCACCATTTTCAGGATGCGCTCCACTTCGCCGCCGAAATCGGCGTGTCCCGGCGTGTCTACAATGTTTATCTTGTAACGGCCATGGTGAACCGAAAGGTTCTTGGCCAGAATGGTGATGCCGCGTTCCTTTTCGAGATCGTTCGAGTCCATGACGCGCTCGGTTATCGCCTCGTTTTCGCGGAACACGCCCGCGTGCCGAAGCATCGCGTCAACCAGCGTGGTCTTTCCGTGATCTACGTGAGCGATAATCGCGATGTTTCTGATTCGTTCCTGCATTTTGAATAACTCCTTGAACACAAATAAAAAGACGGGCATTTTGCCCGCCTCATGTGAAGCAACCTCATGTGAAGCCGCATATTATGGCTGTAATGGACGGGAAAAGGCAAATTCAGGCGATTACATCAAAATCCTCTCCGCCTCCGCCGCAATCCCCGACGCGCTGACGCCCAGCTTGTCCAGAAGCGACCGCCGCGAGCCGTGTTCGATGAACCTGTCCGGGATGCCTACCATTGCCGTTTTCGTGTTAAAAATATTCCGCCGGATCAGCATCTCGGCAACCGCGCTTCCGAATCCGCCCTGCGCGGCGTTTTCCTCAACCGTAACGATGCGCCCGATGCGCGAGACATACCCTGAAATCAGTTCCTCGTCCATCGGCTTCACAAACCTGGCGTTGATAACCGTTGCCTCCACGCCATTGCCATGAAGAATTCCGGCTGCGGCAACTGCGTCCTTCACCACGGCTCCAAGGGCGCAGATCACGACATCGCCGCCCTCGCGCAACACCTCGGCGCGGGCACCCGGAATCGGCTCGATAGCAGCATCGGCCACCGGGCCAAGCGCCTTTCCGCGCGGAAAGCGTATTGCCGACGGGCCGATATGGTCGAGCGCGGTTTTGAGCATGCGGCGAAGCTCGTTTTCGTCCCTCGGAGCCATCAGCATGAGGTTCGGGATATGGCGCAGATACGACAGGTCGAAAACCCCGTGATGCGTGGGGCCGTCTTCGCCAACTATTCCGGCGCGGTCGAGCGCGAAGACCACCGGCAGGTTTTGCAGGCAGACGTCGTGGATGATTTCGTCATAAGAGCGCTGAAGGAAAGTGGAATAGACCGCCACAACCGGGCGCATTCCCTCGGCGGCAAGACCGGCGGCAAAGGTTGCGGCGTGCGGCTCGGCGATGCCGACGTCGTAGAACCGGCGCGGAAACGCCTTGGCGAAGCTTTCCAACCCTGTGCCGGCTGTCATGGCGGCGGTAACCGCCACGATGCGCGCGTCCTGCGCGGCAAGCGCTGTCAGCGCGTCGCCGAAAACCTTGCTGAGCGCAGGAGTTGTTACGGCGCTGGCGGATGCTTGCGGCTCGCCGGTTTCGATGTCGAACGGCCCGATTCCGTGAAAACGGCTCGGATTTTTCTCCGCCGGTTCGTAGCCCTTGCCCTTCTTTGTAATCACATGAACCAGCGTGGGCCAGTCGAACTCGCGAACCTTGTGCAATGTCTCGACAAGCGCCTCGACGCGGTGGCCGTCAACCGGGCCGACGTATTCGAAGCCCAACTCCTCAAACAGCATTCCCGGCGCGAACAGGCCTTTAAAAGTGTCCTCGGCGCGACGGGCCATCTTCAGCATCGATTCGCCAACCCGCGGAATTCCCTCAAGAATCTGCTTGGTTTCCTTCTTGACGCGATTGTAGAAAACGCCGGTCATCAGCCGGTGCAGATACCCCGACAGCGCGCCCACGTTCGGCGAAATCGACATGTCGTTGTCGTTCAGGATAACGATAAGCTTGCGCCCCAGATGTCCGGCATGGTTCAGCCCCTCGAACGCGAGGCCGGAAGTCATCGCGCCGTCGCCGATCACGGCGATAACGTCGCCGGCAGCGCCCGCGTTGCGCTTGCCCTCGGCCATGCCAAGCGCGGCGGAGATGGATGTCGAGCTGTGGCCGGTGTCGAACGCGTCGTGAACGCTTTCGGAGCGTTTTGGGAAACCTGAAATTCCGCCCTCGCGCCTGATCGTGTGAAACAGATCCCGCCGCCCGGTAAGAATCTTGTGGACATACGCCTGATGCCCCACGTCCCAGATTATGCGGTCGCGCGGCGAATCGAACACGTGATGAAGCGCGATGGTAAGCTCAACCGATCCCAGGTTCGACGCCAGATGCCCGCCGTTTATCGAAACGCGCTCGATTAATAGATCGCGAATTTCCTCAGCAAGCGCCTCCATCTCGGCGATGGTCAGCTTTTTCAGGTCATCGGGGCAGTTGATGGATTCGAGCAATGCCATTTTTCCTTCCGGCCAGATCGCCGGGATTACTCATCTCAGTTTTTGCGGGCAACGATATATTCGGCAATCGCCCGAAGCGGCCATGCCGCGTTTCCAAACGGCTCAAGCACGGTCACGGCATCGGCTGAAAGCTTTGCCGCCATTGTACGGGCAGTCTCCAGACCGTGCATTGCGGGCCAGGTTTTCTTGCCGCGCGCCTCGTCGGAGGTCGATTTGCCGAGCTCCTCGGCGGTCGCCGTAACATCCAGTATATCGTCGGCTATCTGAAAGGCAAGCCCCACGTTCGATCCGTATCGCCTGAGCGCTGCGATCTGCTCCGGCGTTCCGCCGGCCAGAAGCGCGCCGGAAACAACCGACGCCCGTATAAGCGCGCCTGTCTTGCGGGAGTGCAGTTCCTCAAGAAGCGCGGCCTCGATTTCCATGCCCTCCGACATTATGTCTATGGTCTGGCCTCCAACCATCCCCGCCGAACCCGCGCCGCGAGCAACTTCTGCGATTACAGCAGTAACGCGCGCCGGATCTACGCCCGCCATTTCGCGCCCGTCGGAGAGTATCTCGAACGCCTGCGTCAATAGAGCATCACCCGCCAGAATCGCCACGGCCTCGCCGAAAACCTTGTGACTGGTCGGCTTTCCGCGCCGGAAATCGTCGTTGTCCATGGCCGGAAGATCGTCGTGGATGAGCGAATAGGTGTGGATCATCTCAAGCGCGGCGCAGAGCGGCAAGACGGCGTCGCCAACTCCGCCGCAGGCCTCGAAACCGGCAATCGCCAGCGCCGGACGCACGCGCTTTCCGCCTGCGAAAAGCGAATAACGCATCGCCTCGGCAAGGCGGTCGGGAATGTTTAGCGCGGCCATGTAGCGCTCAAGAAACGCCTCGGTTCTGGTTCTGCCGGTCAGTAAATATTCTTTAAGTTCCACTGTCTTCGGATGATTCCATTTCAGGTTCGGCATCGAACGGCGTTTCTGAAAGCACGCCTTTTTCGTCCTTGAGCAGAAGCATGACGCGCCCTTCGGCTTCTTCGAGCCTGGATGTGAGAAAACGCGACAGCTTTATTCCCTCTTCGAAAGACTTCAGCGAGGCATCCAGCGACATGTCGCCCTTTTCCATTTTGCCGACAACTTCTTCCAGCCGCTTGAACGCGTCTTCGAATTTCATGCGGTTATTGTCGGCTGTTTGGGTGGTTGCAGTCAAGCGTCCGAAAAAAACTCGCGATGGTTAAATAACCTGTTCACTGCCCGCCGCGAACGCACCGGATGCAGTCCGGCAGCGGATGTTTTTCAACAAGCAGGAACGCAACTTCCGGCAGGCAAACGATAGCCCCCCTAATCCACCTTCAGCACCGACAGAAACGCCTCCTGCGGAACCTCCACCCGGCCCACCTGCTTCATCCGCTTCTTGCCCTCTTTCTGCTTTTCCAGGAGCTTGCGCTTTCGGGTGATGTCGCCGCCGTAGCATTTGGCCGTGACGTTCTTTCGCATGGCCGAGATGGATTCGCGGGCGACGATCTTTCCGCCGATTGCCGCCTGAATCACCACCTCGAACATCTGCTTCGGGATGACCGCGCGAAGCTTTTCAGCCGCCTGCCTGCCGCGCGGGTAGGAGTTGTCGCGGTGAACGATCATCGAAAGCGCGTCAACCTGCTCGCCGTTTAGAAGAATGTCGAGCTTCACCAGATTGCCGGGCTTGTAGCCGATCGGCTCGTAGTCGAGCGACGCATAGCCGCGCGAGGCCGATTTCAGGCGGTCGAAGAAGTCCCAGAGTATTTCGTTCAGGGGGAAATCGTAGACCAGCTTCATGCGTCCGGGGCCGATGTAGCCAAGCTCCACCTGCGTTCCGCGCTTCGACTGGCAAAGTTCCAGCACTCCGCCCGCGTATTCGGAAGGCAGGAAAATCGTCGCCTTCACGTATGGCTCTTCAACCGTTTCGATGTTTTGTTGCGGCGGCATCTTCGACGGGCTGTCGATCATGATTACCGATCCGTCGGTCAGAATGACCCGGTAAATCACAGTGGGCGCGGTGCTTAAAAGCGATAGATTGAACTCCCGCTCAAGCCGCTCGCGGATGATCTCCATGTGCAGCAGACCCAGAAATCCGCAACGGAAGCCAAATCCGAGCGCAACCGACGTTTCCGGCTCGTAGCTGAACGACGAATCGTTCAGGCGGAGCTTTTCCATGGCGTCGCGCAGTTCCTCGTACTGCTCGGTTTCTGTGGGGTAGATGCCGCAGAAGACCATCGCCTTCACTTCCTTGTAGCCCGGAAGGGCGGCTGCGGCCTGCCTGTTGACGTGCGTTATCGTGTCGCCTATGCGCGTGTCCTGAATCCGCTTGATTCCGGCCACGATGTAGCCCACTTCGCCTGCGGAAAGGCTTGACACCTTCTCGCGCTTTGGCGTAAGCACGCCAAGCTCAAGCACCTCATACTCGCCGCCGGTTGCCATCATCCTGATCCGTTCGCCGGGCTTGACCGTGCCGCTGAAGAGCCGCGCAAGCATTATCACGCCCTGATAGTTGTCGAACCACGAGTCGAAGATTAGCGCGGCAAGCGGCTCGTTAACGGAATTTGCGGCAGGAGGCACTCTTTTTACTATCGCTTCGAGGATTTCGGCTATGCCTACGCCCTGCTTGGCCGACGCGTTTATCGCGCCCGACGCGTCCAGACCCACAACTTCCTCGATCTGCTCGGCGGCCCCTTCGGGGTCGGCGGCAGGAAGGTCTATCTTGTTGATAACAGGAATAATTTCAAGATTGTTGTCGATTGCCAGATAGGCGTTTGCAAGCGTCTGCGCCTCGACGCCCTGAGTGGCGTCAACAATCAGCAGCGCGCCTTCACAGGCGGCAAGGCTGCGCGAAACTTCGTAGTTGAAGTCCACATGGCCCGGCGTATCGATAAGGTTAAGGATGTAGGGCTTGCCGTCGGACGCGATGTAGTCGAGGCGCACGGCGTGCGACTTGATCGTGATGCCGCGTTCGCGCTCCAAGTCCATTGAGTCGAGCACCTGCTCCGACATCTCGCGCTTGGTGAGCGCGCCGGTAGCCTCAAGCAGCCTGTCGGAAAGGGTTGTCTTCCCGTGATCTATATGGGCGATAATCGAGAAATTCCTGATATTGGACGGCATGTTGAACCGAAACCGAAGCCAGCGTTACGCGAACTCTCCGGCACGCCTTTCTGAAAGAAGATCGAGCGCAATGCGCGCCGCGCCAAGAACTCCGGCGGTGTCGGATAGCTCCGACGGCAGGATTTTAAGATCGGCCACAAGCGGAGCAAACGATATCTTGGAAACGCGCGCCTTGATTTCGGGGTAGATGAAATTCCACGCGCCGCGCACGCCGCCGCCTATGATCACCGCCTGCGGGCTGAAAATGTTCACCAGAGAGGCGATGCCGATGCCGAGATACGAGCCGGCGTCTTTCAGCACCTCGCGGCTCAGGATGTCGCCCTCAAGCGCCAGATCGTAGATTACCGACGCCGTGGCCTTGTAGAAATTTCCGTCGCAACGTTCCTTTATCATGCTTTCACGGCCCGCGCTCATCTCTTGTGTTGCGCGCTGCACTATGGCCGACGCCGAGGCGTATGCCTCCAGGCATCCGTACATGCCGCACGAACAGCGGCGTCCGTTCAGGTCTATCGTCATGTGTCCAAGCTCCGCAGCGATGTCCAGCACCCTGCCGTTATGAACTACGCCGCCGCCTATGCCGGTTCCAAGCGTGAGCAGGATGAAGTTGTCGAACTCGCGTCCCGCGCCCATCCATTTCTCGCCCACGGCTGCCGCCGAGGCATCGTTGCAGATGGCTACCGGAACCGAAAAGCGTTCCGCAAGCATTGAGCATATCGGCTGCCCGACAGCAGCTTCCATGTTGGGGGATACAAGTATGACGCCGTTTTTGCCGTCAACAAGCCCGGCGGTTGCCAGGCCGATGGCCGCCGGTTTTTCCTTCGACACCGCCTCGGTCATATTCTGCAGCAGCGCAAGAAGCGCATCCGGCGTTTTGGGCGTTTTATCCTTTTCGGACGCCAGTATTTCACCGGCTGAGTTCACAAGCGACGCCCGCATGTGCGTGCCGCCAAGGTCTATTCCAATTATATTGAGAGCATTATTCATGCCATAACGATAGCATAGCTTGGCGGGGTTTTGCAGTTGCGGCTGTCGATGCAATAAAAGGGGGCGGGTTAGTTGGCTGCGCCGAAGATCAAACGGTTAAGTAAAATGTCTTCAATGTTTTGTCGCGAGTCGATAACAGATAAAACGTGTACAGCCTTGTCAGTTGGCCTGTAAATTATCCTCCACGGGGAGACAATTATTTCACGATACAGCGTTATCCCATAATCTTGTAATTCTGGAACAATCCGTCCCCTGTCTGGAAGTTGGTCAAGGTCGGCAGTTTTCTCCTTTATACGTTCGAAGACTTTTCTGGCATTGGCAATATTGTCTCTTGCAATGTATTCAATTATTCTTCGTAAATCATTTTCGGCAACACTTGACCATTTAACATTAATGATTGTGCTCATTTGTCATTATTTGCCAGCAATAATTCAATGTCTTGAAATACCTCCTCTTGCTCTCTTGATCTTCCCTGCCTTACCTCTTCCTCGCCTTGTGAAATTAGCTTAAGAATGCCAATTGCATTTCGCATATTGTCGTAACTATCCGGGTCTTGAACAACGGCTCTCGGTTCTCCATTTTGCGTTATGACAATTGGGCGGTGAGTGTCGTTGATTTGTTTCAAAATATCTGCGGCGTGAGATTTTAGATAAGAAATTGGTTTAATATCGGTTGATACTTTCATGGCGTCACCTCCTGACCAAATACAGTACCATATTCAGACTGGTTATCAGCAACAGGGTTTATTTCGCCGAGATCCTCGCAGCTAACGGGACGCATAACCGGCTGGCGCGGCCTTATCGCGCCAGTCCGTGTTGATGGATGGGTAGCCCACATTTTGGCACGAGCGAATACTCTCAACTTGACTGATGACCAAATTAACACCATAATGGTTCCATTATGGATGGAGGTTGATATGCCCACGACACTGACACTAAAGAACATTCCGGACGTTGTATATGACCGGCTGAAGCATTCAGCCGAAGCACACCGCCGCAGCATGAATAGCGAAGCCCTAGTGTGCCTTGAGTCGGTACTGCTACCGACCAAGGTAACGCCCACCGAGAGGTTGGCTCGTGCTCGGGAACTACGTGAGGGATTGCCAAATGGAAAGTTCCGAGCGCGTGACATTGATGAACTGAAGCGCGAGGGACGGCCATGATTGTGGTGGATACTAACATTTTGGCATACCTATACTTGCCAGGCGACCGCACCGCTGATGCTGAAGCGTTACTTGAACGCGACCCGGAGTGGGCGGCACCTGTTCTTTGGCGTAGTGAGTTTCGTAACATTTTGGCCGGCTATACGAGGCGGAAGGCTCTCACTTTTGACCAAGCGTGCAGCCTGCAAGCTGAGGCCGAAAGCTTGCTTTCTGGGGCGGAGTTTGAAGTCGATTCGCGCACTGTCCTTGAGCTTGTGCGTGACAGCGACTGCTCGGCGTACGACTGCGAATTCATTGCGTTGGCAACCAAGCTCAACACAAAGCTGGTAACGGCAGACAAGAAGCTATTACGTTCATTTCCGACTCGCACAATTGCGCTGACTGCGGGATAACGCTCCAAATAACCGGCCGCGCCAATGCGTTTGCCGCGATTAGCGCAAACGCTGCTCCCCGCCGTCTGGTTGTCAGCCTGCTTTTACCACGTTTCGTTCACTCGTTAGCCAAAAGTTAGCCATGGTTACGTTCCAGATCATCCAGTTCGGAAGCAAGAGGAAATACCTTGTAACGATTCAGGCTAAGCAGAAATTCTACTCTGGGCATCCCGGCGAGTTCAGCGGCGCGCCCGGACGAAAGCCTGCCCATCTCAAATAGTTTTACCTCAGCCAGAACCCGTAGTTCACGCCCAAAAGTCACGCTGTCTGTCTTTTCAGCCAGTAAGACCTTTTCAGGAATTTCGATGGTAACTTGCCGTAGGCTCATTGATTGCTCCTTTCATGACCAATTTTATAACGTTTCGGCTGACTCTTGATTGTAAATTCCTGATTGGATGAGAAGAAGGAGGCTGCGCCCCCCCGGTGTTATGGTCGAATGCGGTTAAGCTACAACGCCCACGGGAAAAAGTCAACAAAATCGCCGCGTTGGTAGTGGGTCAGTTTGAATTTCTCCGGTGATTTACTGTTGGGGTGTGATATGTCATAATTATTCATGCCTACACGCTCAAGCAAAAAACAGCCCCGCGATTTAAACCGGCTTGCCGCAAGTATCGTTTCTGAGGCTATTGGCGAAAAAGAGCCGGAACCGGAGTCCACCAAGAACATCCACGCTCAAGAGCTTGGACGTTTGGGAGGGATGAAGGGCGGCAAGGCACGGGCGGAGAAGCTCACACCCGAACAACGGAAAGAAATAGCAAGAAAAGCCGCACAAACACGATGGGGGTCTAAAGCAGGCTAATCGCCTTTACTTCGCAGTAATTCGCCTCGATCACCCCGCCACACTCACTTATTTGACACCCACACATATTTGCGGTATATTGATATTGCGCTCCTGCAATTGCGCAAATATTTAGGAAGGTGGTGTTTCGCATGGACAACGGAATGGTTGATGTCCGAGGACGCATCCAAGAGATTGAAAGTGAATTGTTGGGCCTCAACGAAACAATCTCTAGTGCGCAATTTAGAATTGAAAAATACCAGCAAACCATCGCACAGTCTGAGGCCAAAGCGTCGGAGTTACGCAACGTCATTGTGATATTTAAAAAATATCTTTTGGGCGAAGCAGAATCAGATGTTAAGGGTGTGGGTGAGGCACGGGTTGAAAACACGAGCCAGCGTTTGAACCTGCCTGAAGCGATCCAAAAGATATTAGATTCAAGCCCAAGCAAGGAATTCACAGTGGCCGATGTTGCAGAGACTTTGATTAAACAAGGCTATCCAACAAAATCTGCGGATTTTAAGAATGTGGTTCGGAATACAATGTCAAGGATGGGATCAGAAGGACAGATCAAAGTGAGAGAGGATGGATTAGGGCAAACCAAGAAATATTGGTCGCTCTACCAGAATACGATTGCAGGAATGACGTTACCGGAAAGTTAAAGAGCTTTGCGCTCGAACGCAAAGCTCTTTCAACCTAACCACTATCTTGGATAGTGGGCCTTGGCTTACGGAATAAGCCAAGAATATGCAGGATAAACTTGCATATTCTACCGCTCCCCCCCCTAAGTTGTCAAGGCCAATAACTTCAACAGGAGAGGTGCGCCATGATAGCCAAAGAAGGTTATAGGTATATCTATGTAGCGTTCATCACCACCCGAACCGGCAAGCGTTTGTATGCTGCACAGTTTGGTAAGCGGTGTTGGGCTATACAGGTAAAGGCCTAGCAAAAATGTGAGGGGCGGTAGCATCCCGCCCCTCACATAATCCACCTAAAGGGTGCAATGAATGCTTGACATTGCCTTCACGCTCAAGCATAATGGTCAGTATGAATAGGAAAAACATCCGGCAACGCGCTCAGATACTCGCCTGTCTGGTTGAGGGCAATTCGATCCGCTCAACCGTCCGCATGACAGGCGCGGCCAAAAACACGGTCGTGAAGCTGTTGGCTGATGTCGGATCGGCTTGCCTCGACTATCAGGACAAGACACTTGTGAACCTTCCATGCAAGCGTATCCAGTGTGATGAGATTTGGTCATTCTGCTACTCGAAGCAAAAGAATGTTCCAGAAGAGAAGCAAGGGCAATTCGGCTTTGGTGACGTTTGGACATGGACGGCTATTTGCGCTGATACGAAGATCGTACCATGCTGGCAGGTCGGAAAGCGTGACTCTGAGACAGCCGCTGAGTTCATTCATAGCCTTGCCAGTAGGCTCAAAAATCGTGTTCAGCTTACCACTGACGGCCACAAGGCGTATCTTGAGGCGGTTGAGGAATCGTTCGGTGCGGATATTGGTTACGCGATGCTGGTCAAGATGTACGGCGAAGACTCGAAGGCTGAAAAGCGTTACAGTCCGTCTCAATTTGTGTCGGCTACGAAAGTTACGGTTCAGGGCAAACCCGACGAGAAGCATGTTTCAACGTCTTACGTTGAACGCCAGAACCTTACCATGCGGATGTCAATGAGGCGCTTTACACGGCTTACAAATGCTTTCTCAAAGAAGGTGGAAAACTTGGCGCACGCAGTTTCATTGCATTTCATGTATTACAATTTTGCGCGTATTCATAAGACGCTTCGAGTTACCCCTGCGATGGAAGCAGGTATTTCCGATCACGTTTGGGAACTGGAAGAGATTGCGGCACTTGCGGATTCAAACTGACCCACTACCGCCGCGTTCTCGGATTTGTCGCCGGCAATTACCCCCCCCCCGGAAACGCGCAAAGGGCGCGGCTTGCGCCGCGCCCTTTCCTAGTGAAATGCGATGAATGGCGGCTGTTCTAGGCCGCGCGGCTCTTCAGGAACACCGGCAGTCCGTTGGCCTCGCGCGGGCCGACGGTGATCTTCCAGCCCGGAAGCTTGTCTTCCAGCGCGCCGGAAAGAATCGCAACCTGACCCGGAATGATCAGTTCCTTGTTGGCAACTTCCTTGAACTCTTCCCACTCGGTTACGAACTGGGCGATCTTGTTCGCCGTGAACTTTCCGGCGGCCCATGCCGTAAGCACCGAAAGCCCCTCGCAGTCCATGACCGCAAGGCGGCTTGGAACCTTCGAGTTTTCGACCTCGCCGGCCACGATGAAGTAGGTGAGCGAGAAGTTGGTGGTTATCATGAGCGGCGCTTCTGCAGACGGCTCGCCGATCTTGTACACCTTCTGCGGAACCTGCATCGGAACCTGAGGATCGGTGTAGATGTTCTGGCGAAGCGTGAACAGCGCAAGGTTTTTCCATCGCTCAACCGCGCTTACCAGCACGATGGAAGCATATTTGGCAACGGCAACCGCCGCGATATTCGCCTCCACCATCGAGTCTTCGCGCACGCAGTTGCTGAGCACCGGATAGCCGAGCGACTTTTCGCCCTTCTTCAGGGCCGAACGCCTGATCTGCGTGTTCATCTCGATGATTTCGCGCGCGTTTTTCGCGCACGGATCGAGCACGAGGTCTTCAACGCCGGCGGCTTTGGCCTTGGCCACAAGCGCCATTACTGCCTCGATCCCGTCGGCCTTGAGGCCCAGAATAAGGCCATGAGCCTTCGCAATCGCTGCCATTGCGTCAATGTTTGAATCATTTACGCCGTAGATCATCGGCTTGCGGGCTGCAACTGCTTTCACAGCCGCATCGACAACAGTGGCGTCCGAGCAATTTAGAATAACCGCCGATTCCGGAGCGTTTTCCGCCGCGGCCTTGACAGCGGCCTCGTACTTGGCCGCGTCGCCGGACTTGAACTCTATTGAAATCGCGTCAACGCGCAGCTTCTGACCCACGCGGTCGATCTCTGACGATGCGACATTCTTCGCCCTGGCCGCAACGTCGTCGGTGTCGGCAACGTTAAGCGCGATGACGCATGGGTTTACGAACTTCTTCTCGTGACGGAACATCACGTTTTCCTCGCCCATCTTGGCGGCCCTGTCGCCAAGACCGAGCTTGATGCCGCGAATCGGCGGGGCCGAAGCCTCGCCAAGCGTTGCCTTCGCCGCTTCCGACACGTCGGGGCAGGCGCTGATGTCTGCCTGACGCTGGGCAAGCTTCATCGCAAACGCCAGACAGGTTGGAAAACCGCACTTCTTGCAGTTGGTTTTGGGGAGCAGCTTGAATATTTCTACACCGGACATTGCCATGTGGTCATCCTCCTAGCAAAGCTCATCGAGCGTTTTTCTGACTGCGTCAACCGCTTTCGGGTGGCGCATGATCAGCATGTTCGCGCCGGCAATCGAAAGGGCGGTCGCGGTTACCGATTCCCATGCAACACCGCGCTCGGCAAGAGCGCCCCACGCAGGAACGTCGGCCTCGGCGGCGGTCACTTCCTTTATCTTCCAGACGTACATGCCGACGTCGCCGATGATCGGCGGCTGCATCGTTGCGTCGTTCTGGGCAAGCGCGGCAAGACGGATGCGCTCCATCACGGAATATGTGTATTCAAGGCCATAGCCAAGCGCCGAGCACATCGGGTCGGTCAGGATACGGGCGGCGTCGAAGCCCATCTGGGTGATAAGAATGTTTAACTGCTTGGCCAGATTGATGTCCAGCTCGCTCATTGCTATCAGCTTGTGGTTGTGGGCAAGCGCGGCGGCAACTATCGTTTTGTAGTTGGCCTCCTGAGCCTTTCCTATCACGCAGTTCCTGCCGGATGCGGCCTCGGCGGCTGCAACAAGAACCTTGGAGTCTTTCTCAACGTGGTTCGAGCCTAGGATAATGAGCGGAACTTCGATTGCATCGAGAACCGACTTTATCGTGGCCACGGCGTCCTCGACGCTGCGGTTTTCGCGGTCGGGATGCGTGCCCGTGAGGCGAAGCGCGATGGCGTCGGCCTTGAGCGTGTCCTGGCAGTATTTCGCCCATGTAACTGTGTCGCCCGAAACCGCGTCGTACTGCGCGCGAACTTCGTCGGGCCAGTCTGCCGGGGGAACGTCCTGAATCTCTATCGCGATTACCGGGCGGTTCGACTTCACTCCCTCGAACGTGTGAAAGGGAAGCGTTGTGCCGCCGCCGACGGCAACGGTGCGGCCGGCGGTTCCGAGAGTCATTTCCTGAACCTTGCCGCTTAAATTTTCTACTGGTATCGTGTAGGCCATTTTTCATGCCCTCCTTACATTTCGAGGTAGGAATGCGCGTAAAGCGTCTTGTTCATTATCACGTCAACCGTTTTAACGATCTCCGCCATTTTCTTCGGATCATCAAGCGTCTTGCCCGCCATCACTTCGGCGATGAGCGCCTTCTCGTGCATCGCCTCTGCCATCTCGGCCGCATCGGCAATGGCTGCGGTAAGTCCGGCCTCGGCCAGCATCAGGAAATAGTACTTGTTCAGGATAGGGCGAAGCGCCTTGGGGCAGCCGTTTGAGATGTTCGACAGGCCCACGACGGTTTTCATCGGAGGATCGTTCAAGTCCTGAAACATGCGTATGGTTTCGATAACCTTCACAGCCTGATCCTGCGTTGTGGCTATCTGAAGCACAAGCGGATCGAGGTAGATATTCTCAAGCGGCACGCCATATTCCATGGCCCGCGCCATGATCTCGGCTGCAATTCCCGCGCGCTCCTCGGCGTCCGCCGGAAGGCCGCCCTTGCCGACGGTAAGGCCGATCACGTCGCAGTTGTATTTCGCCGCAAGCTCCAGAACCGGAAAGCGTTCCGGATCATTCGAGGTTGAATTGAGAAGCGCCTTGCCCCACTGGTTGTTGTGAACCTTGAGTCCGGCTTCGAGGGCCGACACGTTTGTTGTGTCGAGACATACCGGAGCGTGAACCTTTTCCTGGATGGTTGTCACCATCCACTGCATGAGGTCTTCGCCTCCGTCTTCCGCCGGGCCGATGTTGGCGTCGATTATGGCCGCGCCCTCCCGGAACTGCCGCTCGGCGATCTCCTGAATGGGCCCCTTGTCGCGCGCTTCCATCGCAAGGCGCACGCGCTTTGCGATAACGCTTAACTTCTCACCAATGATGATCATGGCTGAATCTTCTCCTCCTTAAAAAAACAGACGGTCATTTCTGATACGGCCCTTACAGGCTCTTTCACAGAGGCTGCCCGAAAGGGAAGCCGGATACCTCGATGCCCCGCAGCAAAGAAGCTAAAGTTGCGAATGATACCACAAAACGCGAAACCGCGTAAATACGGGGTTGAGCGGGGGAAACTCTTAAAACGGCCAGAGTCGAAGCCCCCTGTCGAACTTCTCCCGGCATTTGGCAAGCTGTGAGCGGTATTCGGCGGCGTTTCTTTCAACGCGCCGGGCGGTTTCGATCAACCATTTTTTGTCGTTGAAAGTTTTGCGCTCGTAACCGCCATGCCCCTCGTGATAGGCGAGATATTGGTTATATGCGTCCCATTTGGATACCTTCAACCGGTCGTGGCTCTGTTTGCAATACCACCCCACGAAGTCGATGGCATCGTCGAAGTCGTCGCGATCGGCCCACCATCTGCCGGTTTTACTGACATACCATTCCCAGGTTGGGTCTTTTGCCTGTGCGAATCCGTAGGCCGAAGATTTCCGGAACCACGGAATAACCCACAGGAACTTGCCTCTCGGAGGCCGGGCATCGTAATTGAACCCGGATTCCTGACGGATGATCGCAAGCTGCACATGAACAGGCACACCCCATCTGTCCGCCGATTTCCTTGCGCTTTCATACCAACTGTCGCGTTCCTGGAATATCGAGCAGGCATCCGCGATATTTTGCGGACGTTTGGTTGCGGTTGTGGCGCAACCGGAAAAAAACAGCAACGCCAGAAACATGCAGAAGGTTAAGATGCGAATTCCCCGGCACGTATAACAGGGCCTTTCAGGCCGCCTGATAAACACCGTTTTATGCTTGTGCATGACCGCCATAGTATAAAAATAACTATATACGAGTTCTCAACAGAAAAAATATTGTTGTTGCGTTCGCTTCCGTCCGAATGCCTAAAAAAGGGGCAATCTGCAGACGGGCAACAATTCCGGTGTTCGAGCTGGGGCGGCAGCATGTGCAAAAAATGAGAGTGCCTGAACGGAGGGGCCACCTTCGACCGAAGAGAGAAGGCATGAGCCACCTTCGACCGAAGAGAGAAGGCATGGTTAATATTTAAAGATTTCCGGGATTAAAAAAATGAGAGGGCCTGAACGGAGGGGGGAGTTCAGGCCCTCGCCGGAAGGGAGGCGTTGCCGCGTCCTCCCGGTGCTTTATTATATCGGAAATTGAAAAAAAAACTTTAGTTTTTTTGAAACTGTTCTTCTTTGAGGAAAAAAAGATGCTTCCGGCCTATAATACTGACTGCCTGAAGCACATAAAACAGCCGGATGAACATGGCGCCGGATACTTTAAGGAGAATTACGGATGAACAGATATTTCACAGCAATTACCGTCGCAGCATTAACGCTGTCGCTGGCAGCCTGCGGCGCGAAGGGAGACAAGAAGGTCAACATGGAAAGCAAGTCCGCGAAGCTGAGCTACGCGCTCGGCCACGAAGTCGGCACATCGCTCAGGGATTTCAAGGCAGATATTGATCCGGCTGTTTTGAACAAGGGAATAGAGGACGGTCTTAACGGGCTCAAGCCTGTTCTCACAGCCGAGGAGATGGTTGAGCTCAAGAAGCAGTTCATGATGAAGGTGCAGGCCGATCAGGCAGGGAAGATGAAATCGATTGCCGAAAAGAACATTAAGGACGAGGAAGCATTCTTTGCCGAGAACAAGAAAAAGACCGGCGTTGTAACAACAGCCAGCGGCCTTCAGTACACGATAGTAACCGAGGGCAAGGGCGCGTCGCCCAAGGCAACAGACAAGGTTAGCGTCAACTATCGCGGCACGCTTCTGGACGGAACCGAATTCGACAGTTCGTACAAGCGCGGGCAGGCCGCAACCTTCCCGGTAAACGGCGTTATTCCGGGCTGGACGGAAGCCCTTCAGCTCATGAAGCCCGGCGGCAAATACCGCCTGTTCATTCCTGCGAAACTTGCCTACGCGGAGCGCGGAGCCGGGCGGCAGATCGGCCCGAACGCGGCGCTGATATTCGAGGTTGAACTGGTCTCGATTGAGAAGTAGCTCTATTTCTTAAATTCCGAGATAACGGCGCGGGTTGTCGCAAGCGATGGCCCGCGCCATATTCTTGCCCATTCCGCCAAGCGATTCTCCAAGCGGCCCGGCTCCTCCCATCAGCCTGCCGGATAAATCCTTCGGCGGCAGGCCGGAACCGGCGTTTCCTCCCTGTTCAACCGAATCCGAAACCGCGATTATCCTGTCCGGCGGTTTTAGCCTGAAAACAAGATCGAGCATCCACGGCGAGACATGCACTCCGTCGGCGATGATCTCCACATAAACATCAGGATCGGTCAGCCCGAAACCGGCAAGTCCGGGCTCGCGGTGGTGAATGCCGCGCATCGCATTGAAAAGATGCGTTATTCCGGATGCCCCGGCCCGTTTGCCTTCCGCCGCCTCCGCAAGCGTGGCTCCCGAATGCCCCATGCTTGCCCGGATGCCAAGTTCGGCGCATCGTTCTATTACAGCAAGCGCTCCCGACCGTTCAGGCGCGATGGTGATAATCTTTACCAAATCCTCAAAGCCATCCAGCAGACGCGCCAGGCTTTCGGCTGACGGCGTCAGGAAACATGCCGGATCGAGCGCGCCGGCGAGTTTCGTATTCAGAAACGGGCCTTCGATGTTCATGCCGATGATCTCCGCGCCGTCCGGAACCGGATTTCTCATCGCTTCGGCGCAGGCTGCCATGGAGCGGCGCATGTCGGCAAGCGGCGCCGGATAAAGCGTCGGCAGGATTGTGCCGGTTCCGGCTGTGCCATGCAGAATCGCCATGGCGCGGAAATCATCAGGTGAAAAGCTTCGCGCGGAGACGCCGTCAAGTCCGTGGGTATGAATGTCGATAAGTTTGCATGACATCGATTCCATCGGCATATCATAGCTCTTCGGGCGATGACGGTCAAAGCCCGTGGAAAGGAGCGCGCGCGGACGTGTCCGGAAGTCAAATTTGCTTGTATTTCAAGGGGGTTATCGCCTTGACTTTTAGTCTGCCCTAAAGTAACATCAGTCCCATATGGCTAGCCGAATAGGACAGATGCTGGTCAACGCCAACCTCATCTCCGAAGACCAGTTGATGAAGGCTCTCGATCACCAGAAAAAGGACGGGGGCCGTCTTGGCTCTATTCTTGTCAAAATGGGATCGCTGACCGAAGATCGCCTTGTCGCATTCCTCAGCAAGCAGTACGGCATCCCGGCAATCAACCTCACCGACTATCAGATCGACGCCGCCGTTGCCCGCCTCATTCCGGCGGAGGTGGCTCAGAAGTATCAGGTGATGCCGGTGGCCCGCGTTGGAGCCACGCTCACAATTGCCATGGTCGATCCATCGAACGTCTTTGCGATTGACGACATCAAGTTCATGACCGGCTATAACGTCGAGCCGGTTGTTGCCGCTGAAACCGCGGTTCGCACAGCCATGAGCAAGCACTACGAGCAGACCGACGCCCTTCAGACGGTGATGGACAGCCTCCAGTCAACGGACACCGACATGATGGATTTTGTCCGCGACGAGGAAGACCTGC
>JACRHH010000024.1 GCA_016212095.1 Nitrospirota bacterium | reverse complement strand
TGATCCGTGGTTCCGGCCCGCAGCCACCGCCCCAGCTCCTCACGATCCGCTTCCACAATTGTAAATTCCCTTGGCCGTTTTCCCATGCCGGATACTCTACCACGGAAATGTGAATGCTTAATGAATTAACCGCACGGTTCATTAGGACAACCTTTGAACACCCCCCGAAGATGTAAACCGCCGATGCGATAACTTACGCCGGAGTGGCGGGGAAGTCAACAAATGCTCAGGAGAGCCGGAATTCAGATCCCTGCGATACCACCCGGATACGCTGCGGCACCTTCCGGGCGGCGAAACTACATACTGGGCGCTTGCCCACCGCGGCGAAAGGCCCGATTTTCACACGCGCGACGGTTTCACGGTCGAGTTGAACGTTGATTCCACGCCATGAATTTACAGTTACTAAAGTTTCTGATTATTCCTCCGATTAATTCAATAGCAGTTCATTAGGCCGTAAATAACTGATCGCTAACATTGGTTTCCAAATTCGGCTCCAAACCGTGGGTGGGGCGAAGGACCGGTAATGGTTTATGCATGATCTGCCGATTGACGAATGGCGCAACTCGCTTGACAGCCTGAACAATGATGTGCGGAGTCTTGTAACCGGCACGGAAAGTGAATTTCTGTCGATAATCTCGGCTCTGCAGAAATTCTCACTTGACGGCAACGAGCTGTACGGCATGTCGCAATCGGCGTCGGATCTGACCTCAAGCGGCACAATCGAGGATGCGATCGAGGGCCTTCACGAACAGGTAAGCATCCTCTCCGGACATCTGGATGCGTGCGAGCAGCGCATGTCGGGCAGTATCGATGCACTTCGGACAGTCGGCGGGATAATCGACAGCATATGCGGCACCAGCAGGGGATTCAAGCGCATTGTCCGGACGTTGCGGGTTCTTGCCATATCCACCAGAATCGAGAGCTCGCGCCTGGGCGCGGGAGCAGGCGGATTCAACACGCTTGCCAACGACACCGAAAAGCTCGCGGGGCAGATAGAGATAAAACATGCGAAAATCCTGGAACGCGCCAATGAGCTTAACGACGCTATCGACGCGATACTCTCAAACACAACCTGCGCCCTGAGGGATCAGCGCAAGGCAGCCGGAGACATAATCGACAAGACGCGGGCAGGCGTCAAGGATCTGATACTGATGAACCGCAACTCCTGCGAAATCTCCGATGACATAATCGACCGTTCAAACAACCTGCGCGGCGAAATCGACAAGATCGTGGTTGCAACCCAGTTTCACGACATCACCCGCCAGCAGATGGAGCATGTCGGCATGGCGCTGACGGATGCGATAGACAGGCTCGACCGCTTCAGCGGCGACGCCGGCAATGACGAGAATGATGACGAGGCAGTAGAGCTTGCGGCATGGATTGCCGATCTTTGCGAGCTTGAGGCCTCGCAGACGCGAAACACAAGGGAGCATCTAAACGGGGCCGTGCTTGGGATCAAGCGCAATCTGTCGGATATGGCGGAGGATGTAGCCATAATCGCCATGCAGACACGCGAAATTGTCGGAGCCTCCGACGAAAGCGGATCGACAGACAACTCGCTGATCGCGCGCATTAAGGGCGAGATAGAAAACGTGCTCGACCTTCTTCAGCGCAATACCGTGCGAAAGAGACAGATGAGCGAATCGATGTCCTCGGCAGCCGACACGGTAACGCACATGTCAACATTTATCGGCGACATCGAGGACATCGGCGACGAGATGAAGCTTATCGCCATGAACGCGCGTGTCAAGGCCGCGCATACCGGACGCGAGGGCGAGGCGCTCGGCGTTCTGGCCGAGTCGATCCAGAAGCTTTCCGACGAGGCAAGAAACCAGTCGCTGCTTGTTTCAGAGCCGCTTGCCGCGATTGCGGGGGAATCCGAAAGGCTCAGGCGTATCACCGGAGATGGCGACAACCAGGAATGGGCCGATGAGATAACCAATAACCTCGAATCGATCGTGCAGAGCATGTCCGGCATGGAAAAAAGACTGTTTGAGCTCTTCGACCGCATTAACGCGTTCGGCATGAATACGTCCGCTGAAGCCAACCGCGTTGCGGCGCGAATCACCGTGCATGAAACGATGTCTGCTGCCGCGGACAGAATCATCGCCGAACTTGAGAAGATATCTTCCGAGGCCCGTCAGTTCGCCCCGGACTTCAACAAGTCAGGCAGGGAGGCAAGGCTTCGCGAGCTTACGCAACGATACACGATGCAGAGCGAACGGCTTGTTCATTCAACGCCGTCCGGCGGTTTGGGAACCGCTAAGGGAAAATCCGGATCGGTTGATATTGGAGATAACGTCGAGCTTTTTTAGGGTGGCGAGCCGGCTGAAACCGGCGCGATAATGGAGGAAAGCTATGGCCGGGAAGATCATGGTTGTTGACGATTCCGCAAGCATCAGACAGCTTGTGGGTTTCACGCTTAAAAACGCCGGATACGACGTGGTTGAGGCTTCGGACGGCAGGGATGCAGTATCGAAGCTAGGCGGAACCAGGGTAGGCATGCTGATCACCGATCTGAACATGCCGAACATGGACGGCATAGAGCTTGTGCGCAAGGTGCGAAGCGACGCATCCCACAAGTTCATTCCGATAATAATGCTCACAACAGAGTCGCAGGATGCGAAAAAGCAGGAGGGGAAGGCTGCCGGAGCCACCGGATGGATTGTTAAACCGTTCAAGCCGGATCAACTTCTGGCGGTTGTGAAAAAGGTATTCGGTTGATAACGAACGGATAGGGGGCGGAATTACGATGGCCGAACAGGATGACAGGTTTCTAAATACGTTCTTTGAGGAAGCATACGAGCATCTTGCTTCCTTCGAAAACACGATGCTTGAGATTGAATCGGTTGCGGACAATTCGGAGCTGGTTGGCCGCGCATTCCGGTCATTGCACACGATAAAGGGATCGGGCGCGATGTTCGGCCTCGACGACCTCTCGCGCTTCACGCACGAGGTTGAGGCTGTTTTCGATCTGGTAAGAAACGGCAAGCTTGCGCTTTCCCGCCCCTTGGCAGACCTTGCGCTGAAGGCGGGCGATCACATTCGCTGCCTTCTCGACGTTGCGCGGGCTGGCGGCGAAGCCAATTGCGATGCGGGCGAAGCTCTGGTGGCAGCGCTGAAAAAAGTATCGACGTCTTCAGGCGCCAGGAAGGCCGACGGGGCCGATCCGGCGACATACCGCATCAGGTTCGCGCCCGCCACGGACATATTCCTTAAAGGCGTGAATCCGCTTCTCCTGATGGCGGAGCTTAGAGAACTTGGCCGTTGCGACGTTTACGCCCATACGGACAACATTCCGGAACTGGACGCGCTGGATCCGGAATCCTGCGACCTTTTCTGGGACATCATCATCACAACAACCCGCGGAATCGACGCGATAAAGGATGTCTTCCTGTTCCTCGACGAAGAGTCCGAGGTGCGTGTGGACACGATAGACGACGGTTCGTCATCGGAAATATCGCCCGACTACAAGAAACTGGGCGCGATACTGTCGGAGCGCGGCGACGTGGATTCCGCAAGTCTCGAACAGTTCATTAACGCCCGGAAGAAGATCGGAGAAGAGCTTGTAGCGGCGGGCGTTACCGCGTCGGGCAAAGTGGAATCGGCTCTCATGGAGCAGAGGCACGTGCGCGAGGCCCGCGCATCGAGGGCAGCGGAACAGGGCGCAAGCATTCGCGTGCCGCTTGCCAAGCTCGACCAACTGGTAAACCTTGTCGGCGAGCTTGTAATAGTGCAGGCGCGCATCAGCCGCTTGGCGCAGGAAAGCGACGCAAGCCCGCTTCTTGCCTCGATGGCCGAGGAGCTTGAGCGCCTCACAGCCGAACTGCGCGACAATTCACTGGGCATCCGCATGGTTCCGATAGGCGGAACCTTCGACCGCTTCCGAAGGCTTGTGCGCGATCTTTCCGGCGAACTCGGCAAGGACATCACGATGACGACCGAGGGCGGAGAGACCGAACTCGACAAGACAGTGATAGAGCGGCTGAACGATCCGCTGGTGCATATCATCAGAAACAGCATAGACCACGGCATCGAAGCGCCTGATACGCGCGAGGCCGCCGGCAAGCCGCGCGCCGGAACGGTTCATCTTTCGGCGTCGCATTCCGGCCCGAACGTTGTTATCGAGATAAGCGACGACGGAGCCGGACTGAACGCCGACGCCATCCGGGCCAAGGCGGTGGAGCGGGGATTGATTGCCGCCGATTCCACGCTGACCAACGCCGAGATATTCCCGCTTGTCTTCCAGCCCGGTTTCTCGACAGCCAACAAGGTTACGGACGTGTCGGGCAGGGGCGTGGGCATGGACGTTGTGAAACGGGGCATAGAGTCTCTTGGCGGAACGGCGAAGATCGACAGCAGGCCGGGCGAAGGCACGACAATAGCCATTACCCTTCCGCTTACGCTTGCGATAATCGACGGGCTCCTTGTGGAGGCGGGCGGCGAGAGCTTCGTTCTGCCCATGCAGACCGTGAAGGAATGCATCGAGCTTACGCGCAACGACGCGGCGCATTCGCACGGAAGAAGATACATAAACGTGCGCGACAGCATTCTTCCATACATGCGTCTTCGCGAGTGGTTTGGAATAAACGGCAATTCGCCCGACATCGAGCAGATCATCGTCACGGAGGTCGGAGGCCGCCGCACCGGCATCGCGGTTGACCGCGTGGTGGGAGAATACCAGACGGTGATAAAAAAATTGGGCAACCTTTATCAGGATGTCGAGGGAATATCCGGCGCAACAATCATGGGCAACGGCAACGTGGCCCTCATACTCGATGTCCGGCAGCTTGCCGCGGCAGTCGAATCGCAGGAAAACGAGGCATTGGCGGGCAGGTGAGATTCAACCGGGCATAACTTGATCCAGCAACAGGAGGCTACTATGTTTGCAAACATGAAGATCGGACGGAAACTTGGTTTGGGATTCGGGCTTGTACTTTGCCTGCTTCTATGCACAGGCGGAATCGGCTGGTGGGGTGTAAGCACGATTTCAAGCGAAGTGGATGCCCTGCTTAAACACGAGGGGAAGCTGCTTGAGCATTCGCTAATGGTAAAGTCACAAATCCTTACGCTCAGACGCTTCGAAAAGGATGCGTTTATCAACATCGCGTCAAGGGACAAGCGAAACGAATACCAGGCCAAATGGAAGGCGGAAGACAACAAGCTGGCCGATCTGCTCGAATTGATCGAGAAAGACATGGCGCATGAGGAAGACAAAAAAATGATTCGCGCACTCAAGGACGACCATGCGGTGTATGCGTCGGGATTCGGCAAGGTTTTCAACGACATATCGGCTGGCGTCATTACAACTACAACCGAAGCCAATGCCGCCATGTCCGCATTCAAGGATGATATCCACCGCATGGAAAAAGGCAGCGAGGAGATAGCCGCGCTTGCGTCGAAGGATCTGGTTGAGGAAGAGTTAGCCCTCGACCATATCGTCAGCCGCGCCACTTCGGTAATCGCCGTCATCGCCCTGCTGTCGATCGTGCTTACCGTGGCTGGCGGCGTGTTCATAACCCGTGCCATAACCGGCCCGGTGACTCAGGCATTCAGAGCCTCCGACAGCCTTGCCAAAGGAGATCTCACCGTTGTGATCGAGGCTTCCGGCAAGGATGAAACAGGCCGGATGCTTGCATCCATGGGCAACATGACCGAAAAACTGCGCGAGATCGTGGGCAGCGTGAAGGCGGCGGTGGACAACGTGTCGTCCATAGGCCAGCAGCTTTCGCAGGGCGCAACCGAACAGGCCGCATCGGCAGAGGAAACGTCATCCTCGATGGAGGAGATGAGCGCCGCCATCAAGCAGAACGCCGACAACGCGCACCAGACGGAAAAGATCGCGCTGAAGGCTGCCGAAGACGCCAAACATGGCGGCGCGGCCGTGAACGAGACCGTGGCCGCCATGAAGGATATTGCGGCCAGGATTTCGATAATCGAGGAAATAGCCCGCCAGACCAACCTGCTTGCCCTGAATGCCGCGATCGAGGCCGCGCGGGCCGGTGAGCACGGCAAGGGCTTTGCGGTGGTTGCAGCCGAGGTGCGGAAGCTGGCCGAGAGAAGCCAGAAGGCCGCGGGCGAGATAAGCAAGCTCTCGGTTTCTAGCGTGGAGGTGGCCGAGACCGCCGGGAAGCTTCTTGACCGCATTGTTCCCGACATTCAGCGGACTGCCGACCTGGTTCAGGAGATAAGCGCCGCAAGCTCCGAGCAGAACGCCGGGGTGTCGCAGATCAATCAGGCGATGCAGCAGCTCGACAAGGTTATCCAGCAGAACGCCACTGTTGCCGAGGAACTGGCCACACAGGGCGAACAGTTGCGGGACTCGGTTTCATTCTTCCGGCTAAACGGCGAATCCGACATGTCCGGAATGTCCGGCAGACGGGCGGACAGGCGGGCGGCGGCAGTGCATGTTGCGCATATGAAGACGCGGGGAAGCAGGGGGAAGACCGGTCATGCCCTGGACAAGGAAGACAACGAGTTCGAGCGGTATGCGTGAGACCTCACCCCTGCCCCTCTCCTTCAGAGGGGGGTGAAACCGGGATGGGGATGATGAGTGTTGGCACCTCTTCTCTTGCCCCTTCTCCTTCAGGAGAGGGGCAGGGGTGAGGTAATATCCCAAGGAGGACAAGGCAATGAGCGTGGCCGAGATGACATCGATCGCCCAGTATCTGACCTTCACACTCGCGGAGGAGACCTTCGCGCTCGAAATATCGCGCGTGAAGGAAGTGCTGGAATATACATCCATCACCCGCGTTCCGCGCACTCCCGACTTCATGCTCGGAGTGATCAACCTGCGCGGAAACGTGGTTCCGGTTGTGGACATGAGGGTGAAGTTCGGAATACCGCAGGTCGAAAAAACCGTGAACACATGCATCATCATAACCGAGGTCAGCATCGCGGGCGAAACAACCGCTCTTGGAGTGCTTGTCGATTCGGTGCAGGAGGTGCTTGACATCGAAGAGGACAAAATGGAGCCGCCTCCAAGAATAGGCATGGGATTCAATACCGACTTCATAAGGGCGATGGGAAGGCGGGACAGCGGATTTGTGATAATCCTGGACACTGATCGCATCTTCTCGGCTGACGAGCTTGCGGTTGTTGCCGCAAGCCAGAACTGATACCGCCATGGAAACGACAGTCGGCCTCGGCAACGACATAACCATCAATTCAGCCGCATCACTGAGGCAGTTGCTTCTGGATGCCATCGATTCCGCCGATTGCGTTGTCGCGGAAGCGGCGGAAGGAGCGCGCGCCGACACTGCCGGCCTGCAACTGCTGCTGTCGGCGCGCCGGTTTGCGGACAGTCGCGGAAGACGTTTCGTGATTGGCGGGCCCGGCCTTCCGTCCATCAAGGCAACCGCCGACATGGCCGGGATAAGGCTGTTCGATCCGTCCTGATCAGGATGAGCCGCGGATGAACGCGATTGACGTTTGGCCAGGCTGCAGTCAGCCGAAAATGAGGCCGGACGAGTTTGAACGGCTCAGCAGGCTCGTTCATGATGAATGCGGCATCAGCATCCCGAAAGCAAAGTTGCCGCTGCTTGAGGGGCGCCTGCACAAGCGCCTGCGCGACCTGAACATGGACAGCTTCCACTCGTACTACAACTATGTGACAAGCCCACAAGGCATCGAAAACGAGCTTGTCCAGATGATTAACGCCGTCACCACGAACAAGACCGATTTCTTCAGGGAGCCAAGGCATTTCGATTTTCTTGTGAACGAAGCGCTTCCCGACCTTGCGCGGCACGGGATGGGGATTTCGAGCCGCCTTGTTGTCTGGAGCGCCGGATGCTCCACCGGCGAGGAGCCATACACGATAGCTATGGTGCTTGCGGATTACGCTTCCACGCATCAGCCGTATGATTACATGGTGCTCGGCACGGACATTTCCACAAGGGTGCTTGATACGGCAAGGCGCGCAATATATAACGAAGAGCTTGTGGAACCCGTGCCGATGGAATTCCGCCAAAGGTATCTTCTTCGCAGCCGCGACAGAAAAAACCGGCTTGTGCGGATGGCTCCGGAGATCAGGACGATGGTTCGGTTCAGACGGTTGAACTTCATGGACAGCGACTTCGGAATGCGCGAGCCGGTGGATGTCATATTCTGCCGGAATGTTATCATTTATTTCGACCGGGACACGCAGCGCACCCTGATAAACCGGTTTTGCAAGCATCTGCGTCCGGAAGGATACCTGTTTCTGGGCCATTCCGAATCGATCCACAATCTCGACGTGCCGCTGCACCAGATCGCGCCCACCGTATACAGGTTGAGGGACGCATGAGCCTGAGAAGAAAAATCCTGATCGTCGATGACTCGGCTGTTGTGCGGCAGACGATGGAGGGTATTCTTTCGGGCGATCCGGGGGTCGAGTCGATAACCACGGCAGCCGATCCGATAGTTGCCATGGACAGGATGAGGGCTCAGCGGCCCGATGTGATCGTGCTCGACATCGAGATGCCGCGCATGGACGGCATAACCTTCCTCCGCAAGATAATGGATTCCGACCCGATTCCTGTGGTCATCTGCTCAAGCCTCGCGGCAGCAGGAAGCGAAAACGCGCTGAAGGCTCTCGAATACGGCGCGGTGGAGATCATAGAAAAGCCAAAGCTCGGCATAAAGCAGTTCATCGAGGAATCAAAGATACGAATACGCGACGTTGTCAAGGCCGCCTCGATGGCAAAGTTGAAAAAGATACGCTACGCGCCGATTCCGCAGATTGAGGAAAAACTTACAGCCGACGCGGTGATCGAGCGTCCGAACCCCAGAATCATGATCCAGACAACCGAGAAGGTTGTACTGGTCGGCGCATCCACCGGAGGAACCGAGGCGTTGCGCGTCTTCCTCGAAATGATGCCTCCGGATGCGCCGGGAATGGTGATCGTCCAGCACATGCCGGAGCATTTCACGACCGAATTCGCCAAAAGGCTTAACGGACTATGCCGCGTAACCGTGAAGGAGGCGCAAGACAACGACACCGTATTTCGCGGACAGGCGCTCATTGCGCCGGGCAACCGCCACACGCTGCTGAAGCGAAGCGGCGCGCGCTACCATGTGGAGGTGAAGGACGGGCCGCTTGTGTCACGCCACAGGCCGTCGGTTGACGTGCTGTTCCGCTCGGCTGCCCGCTACGCCGGACAGAACGCAGTGGGAGTGATAATGACCGGCATGGGCGACGACGGAGCGCGCGGAATGCGCGAGATGAAGGACGCCGGCGCATACAACATAGCGCAGGACGAGAACAGTTGCGTGGTTTACGGAATGCCGCAGGAGGCTGTCAAGCGCGGCGCGGTAGACAAGATACTATCGCTTGAAAACATTGCCGGGATGGTCTTGAGGGCGGCAGGCTCCAACGGCCAGTAGACCGGAAAGCTGCTTTTACATGATGCTCCGGATAAAAAAAGCCGGTCTTGAAGACCGGCTTTTTAATTTTCAATGGTGGAGCTGAACAGGATCGAACTGTCGACCTCTTGAATGCCATTCAAGCGCTCTCCCAGCTGAGCTACAGCCCCGTTTCGGTGAAGTGAAATATATCATTGCCTTCAAATGGTTGTCAAGCCAACCGGCGCTTTCCTAGAAATCGATGCTCACGCCGATCGAGCCTTTCGCAACCTTGGGGTAGCTCTTGTTGTCGAATTGCTCGGTTTGGGGAGAGAATGCCGCAGCCAGATCGATCCGGGCCGCCCAGAGGTTGATTCCGAGTCCGGCGGTGTAGACCACTCCAACATCGGTCTCGGCGGTATTTTTGTACGCTCCGGCCCTGATAGCAAGGAACCTGAAGGCGTCCCACTCGATACCGACCGAAACGTTCTTCGTGTAATAACCGGGCGATGAGGTTTCGTTCTTTGTCAGATCCATGTCGGCCTCGATGGTCAGCGTCTCAAACGGGATAAACGCGATTCCCGCCGCGACCTGGGGCTCAACTGTCAAGTCATCCACCTTTCTCGATGCGCCGGTGAACTTGTTCTTGATGGTCGGCCCGTCGAATTTCGGAGAGTTCAGGTTGCGTCCCACGATGCCGACGTTGAACATGCTGTAGCGACCCATGACTCCGAGGTCTATTCCGAAGGCTGTAGACTCCTTCGAGTTGTCCTTCACGTCATTGAGGAGCGTGCTGGATTCCTGATTGAAGACCAGCACTTCGTTTCCATAAACCACGCCCTGCATTATCTTCAGATTGCCGCCCACTGACCAGTTGTCATTGATGGCATATCCGTATGAGATGGGCGCTTCCACAACCGCATGGCCCCGCAGCAGAACCGTGGTGGTGTTGTCCTTCAATGAGCCGCCGGATGATGCGGCCATTGCCGCCTTTAAAGAAGTCGAAGACTGGCCGGAATATTTCTGTACCAGATCGATCAACTGGTCGAGCTGTTCCTGCGTGTATTTCCCCTCGTTCTGCCTCAGCAGGAAGTCGATCTTCTGGATGGAGGCTGGATTCAGGCCTGCACCGGTAAGCTTGGTCTGCTGCGCGGTGGAAAGAAGTGTTGTCTGGCCGTCGTTGCCGGTTACCGTGAAGGATGCAATATCGGAATTCAGACTTGCGGTGTTGATCTTTGTGCCGAGGTGATCAGTGTCGATCATGAGAACTCGCGCGGTAGACTGCATGAAACCCAGAATGCCGACTCCGAAATGGCCATACCGCAAGCCGCCATGAATGTTGGCGTCGCCGGTGATGGCATTGGCCGGATCATCCAGTCCGCTGAGGTTGCCGAACAGGTCGAGCAGTTTTTTCATGTCGGACTCGCTCTGAACGCCGTTGTTGCTCAGCCCCTGATAGTCGATTTTGGCGATGTCGTCCAGATATTCGCCGAACTGGTTATGCAGCCGGTATCCGACCGCTCCATTCAGGTCGGCTCCCCAGTTCTTCCTGCCGATGTTGCTGGCGTCGTGCTCCAATTTGCCGCCGCCTTCAGCCTGCCTGCTGAAAAATCCGAACGCCGCCGGGTTGTAGTACTGCGCCGAGGTGTCGTTCACCGACGCCACGTTTGCTCCGGCCATGCCCATGGCGCGCGGCCCCACAAACGTTGAGTCCAGAGCGAAGACGGACGGCGCGGCGGAAAGAACGGCCGCTGACGCAACAAAAGCGGCTTTCAAGAGAAAAGAAAATTTCGGCTTCATACAATCCTCCTTGTTGTGAATTACGGCTTATTGCTGAATATCGAAACATACCGCCAGAATATCACGGGCGGTATGCTTGTCAAAAACATGCTTCGGATTGAATGTAAACCTGTCGGCAGATTCGCCGGGGGACTTGAGGCCGATTTGCCTTGCCAGCAGCCGTGCGGTAGAATGAGCCTGATTCCAACGCCATGCCGAAAACACTACGATGCAAACGCTGTAACGGAACGCTCAGACTTCTGATCGCCTGACGAGCCGCAGATTTCCGCTGCACGTTGTGCGGCCGCGCATATAATATCGGCGAACTGGCTGACGAAATCGACGAGGAAACATGGGAGCGCATCGCGGCGCGCCCGTGCGACAGGGTATAGAAAGCGCGAAACAATGAAAAGGAATCGGATACGCGACATTCTAAGCCAAACCCAGGCGGGCGGCATTGTCACAGTTGCCGGATGGGCCAGAACCGTGCGCTCCGGCAAGGGAGTTACGTTCATCGAGATAAACGACGGCTCGTGCCTTGCGAACATCCAGGCTGTGGCCGAGACCGCCGCGCATGACGCTTCGCTTGGGAAAATATCGACCGGAGCCAGCCTTCGCGTAAGCGGCAGGCTGGTTGATTCGCCCGGAGCCGGGCAGCGGTTCGAGATAGCGGCGGATGAAATTGCGCTGATCGGCGCGGCTCCGCCCGATTACCCGCTTCAGAAGAAGCGTCACTCGTTTGAGTTCCTGCGGGAAATAGCCCATCTCAGGCCGCGCACCAACACCTTCGGCGCAGTATTGCGTGTGCGAAGCGCGATGGCTCAAGCGGTGCATGAGTTCTTCCGCAATCACGGATTTCTTTACATCCACACGCCGATCATCACGACAAGCGACTGCGAGGGCGCGGGCGAGATGTTCAGCGTTTCAGCGTCCGGCGGCGAGGCGGCAGGAACGGCCCACTTTTTCGGCAAGCCCGCCGGGCTTACCGTGAGCGGCCAGCTTGAGGCCGAGCTTGTCTGCATGGCGCTTGGCGATGTCTACACCTTCGGCCCGACGTTCCGGGCCGAAAATTCTAACACGTCGCGCCATCTTTCCGAGTTCTGGATGGTCGAACCGGAAATGGCGTTTGCCGGTCTGGATGAAGACGCCCGCCTTGCCGAGGATTTTTTAAAGCATCTGTTTCGCGCTGTCTTGGCGGAATGCCCTGAAGATATGGCGTTTTTCGATAAATGGGTTTTCAATGGCGCAATCGAGCGGCTCGAAAAGATCGCTTCGTCAGGGTTCTCGCGCGTCACCTACACAGAGGCGGTTGGCCTGCTTGAAAAATCCGGCGAAAAATTCGAATTCGCGCCCGCTTGGGGAGCCGATCTCCAGTCTGAGCACGAGCGCTATCTTGCCGAGCGGGTTTTCGGCGGCCCGGTGATCGTGACCGACTACCCGAAGGACATCAAGGCGTTCTACATGAAGCTAAACGACGACGGACGGACGGTGCGCGCCATGGACGTGCTTGTACCGGGCGTTGGCGAGATCATCGGCGGAAGCCAGCGCGAGGACGATCTGGAGAAGCTTGAGGGCAGGCTTCGCTCAATCGGCCTCGACACCGCTCCGTACTGGTGGTATCTGGACACCCGGCGCTACGGCTCCGCGCCGCACGCCGGTTTCGGGCTTGGCTTCGAGCGCGCCGTTCAGTTTGTTACCGGAATGCAGAACATACGCGACACAATCCCGTTTCCGCGCGTTCCAAGACACGCGGATTTTTAACAAAAATACGGCATCTGGAGGCAACACCTATGAGTACCATCCTGCCTGAGGGCGAAGAGATACGAAGGGCGATCAAGTGGGTGTCCGACGAGCGCACGGAGAATCCGTGCGCGTCGCTTGCCTCGCTTATCGAGACGGCGAGCAGGCGGTTCGACCTGTCGCCGAAAGAGGAGCAGTTTCTATTCCATTTTTTTACGGAGGGCAAGGGGTGTTCCTGAACATCGCAAGGCGCAACGCCATGAAAATATTACAGTTATCTGTCATCGGCCTGCTTGCCGCTGCCAATCCGGCATTTTCGGCGGATGAACAGATTGTTCGCCTGACGGTTGCCGACGCTGTAAAAATCGCAATCGAGGAAAACCTTGGCATCAAGATGAACCGCGCCGAAGCGCGCATTGCCGGGGGGGCGCTCACGGCGCGCCAGGGCGCGTTCGACACCGTGATTGATGCTGCCATTTCCGACGCCGAAAGCCGGACAAAGAGCGCCGGGCTTGCCGGGGTTTCCACCTCGCGCAATAACGCGATGGGCTGGAGCGTCTCGGCATCCAGAATGCTCGACACCGGCACGCAGCTTACGGCCTCGGCTGCGGGCGGGCGCACAGATTTTAAATCATCGCCGCTTTCACCCGATCCGGCGTATTCGTCGTCGCTGGCCCTTGGCGTGAGCCAGCCGCTGCTGAAAGGAAAGGGGCGCGATGTACAGACTGCTGGAATCAGGGCTGCCGAGATGTCTGTGCAGGCCGCCGGGATGACGGTTGAGCATTCGACCGCGGAGCTTGCGGCGAACGTAAAAAGGGCATACTGGGAACTTGTTTTCGCCCTTGACGATATCGAGGTGAAGAAGCTGTCTTTGCAGCTTGCCGAACGCCTGCGGTCTGAAACGCAGCAGAAGATCGAGGCCGGAGCGCTTGCCCCGGTTGAGATTTACCAGCCCGAATCTGAGGCCGCGCTCAGGGATCAGGAGCTTATCGCGTCCGAACGCAACGCCTCCGCCGCCGAGGATGCGCTGAAGCTTGCGATGAACGTCAGGGAGTGGAACAGGCGCATTGTGCCTGCCGATACGCCGGATGAATCGGCAAAAGACGCCATCGACACCGATGCGGCAATAAGCGACGCCCTCGAAAACAGGCGCGACATCAGGGCCGCCGAGCGCCGGGCCGAGGCCGCAAGGTATCTGCTTGGAAGCGCCGCCGATGCGCGCCGGCCTGAGCTTGCGCTTTCAGGCGGGCTTGCCTTTAACGGGCTTTCCGGCAGCGCCACGAACTCTGTGACGGAATCGGACTACGGCTGGAATGTTGCGCTCAATTACCGCGTTCCGCTCGAAAACCGGGCCGCCTCAGGCGCGTACGCAAGCGCGATGGCCGAGGAAGAGAAGGCGAATCTGGCGTCGATGCTGTTGCGGCAGGCGGTGGTGAAGGAGGTGCGCGACGCGGCAAGAAACGCGAAAGTGGCGGGAAGAACAATTGACGCTGCCCAAAAGACAAGCCTGGCGTTCAGGAAACGGATGGAGGCGGAGCAGTCGAAATTCGATGTCGGCCTCTCCACGGCAAGCGATGTGCTGAACGCGCAGACACTGTATGCGCGGGCCTTGAGCGGCGAAAAGCGGGCGCTGGTCGATTACGCGCAGGCGCTGGCTGAACTGGAAAGGGTGCGTGGGGCGAGGTAGTGGCGCGGTATCCCCGCCCTCGTTATAAATCAGGGCGGTTCGCGAACCGCCCCTACTTTTCCAGGAATCCGAACTTCTGCATACGGTAACGGAATGCGTCGCGCGACAGGGACAGAAGCCGCGCCGCCCGCGTCTGGTTGCCGTCGGTCATGTCCATCGCCTGTTTTATTAGCTCGCGCTCAACTTCCTCGATGTCCAGCCCCTGAGGCGGAAGGCGAATGCCCGCTTCATCCGGCCTTGCCAGTGTCGGCAACTGTTCGGCGGAAATCAGCTCGGAAGGCAGATGGCACGGCTCTATATGCTCGACGCTCTCAAGCAGCATCGTTCGCTCTATCACGTTTTTCAGTTCGCGCACATTGCCCGGCCAACGATAGTTCAGAAAGCACTTCTCGGCATCCGGCGTCAATCCGACAGTATGCCTGCGGAATTCGACATTGAACTCGCGGATGAAATGGTTTGCAAGCACCAGCACGTCTTCGCCGCGCGTGCGAAGCGGCGGAAGCAATACCGGGATGATCTTGAGCCGGTAATAGAGATCCTCGCGGAAGTTGCCGTTTTTAACCTCTTCCTCAAGGTTTTTGTTTGTGGCGGTGATCACCCGCACGTTCACCGTGATGTCCTTCACCCCGCCCACGCGCTTGAAGGTCTTGTTTTCGATAACCTTCAACAGCTTCGCCTGTGTGGTGGGCCTCAGGTCGCCGATTTCATCGAGGAAGATGGAGCCGTTGTCGGCCAGCTCGAAAAGGCCCTTCTTCGACGTCTTGGCGTCGGTGAACGCGCCCTTCTCGTGACCAAACAGCTCGCTCTCGATAAGGGTTTCGGGAAGCGCCGTGCAGTTAATCTCCATGAATGGCTGGTTGCCGCGCTGGCTCTGGTAGTGAATGATCTTGGCGGTCACGTCCTTGCCGGTTCCCGATTCGCCGTTTATAAGCACAGTGGTTGCGTCGCTTTTTGCGATCTTCCTCAGGAGGTCGCATATGTCCTTCATCTGCTTCGATTCACCTACCATGTTCTCGAAGCCATATTTCGATGAGATCTGCTCGCGGAACTGGGATACCTCGCGCTTGAGGCGCGCCGTTTCCAGCGCCTTGCCGATCAGGATCTTGAGCTTGTCCATGCTGAACGGCTTTTCGAGGAAGTCGTAAGCGCCCATCTTGATCGTCTTGACCGCGGTCTTGATGTCGCCGAATGCCGTGATCATGACGACCAGCGCATCTGGATTTGCTTCCTTGATGCCTTCAAGCACCGACACTCCGGAGATGTCGGGCAGGTTGATGTCCAGAAGGGTAAGATCGGGGAGCTCGTCGCGGTAAGCCGTCAGTCCGGTCATTCCACGATCCGCATCGGTAACGGTGAACCCCTCTTTTTCGAGGTTCTGCCTGAGCGACCAGCGCAGAAGCTTTTCATCGTCTATTACAAGAATCTTGTGTTCGGGCATGTAGTTTATCCGTTTTCCGGGTTCTCAAGGTTAATGGCCGACGAGTTCATTGCCGGTCGTTTCATATCCTGTCTGGCGGCTGCCTGACCGGCAGGCTTATCAGGAAACCTATTCCCCCTTCAGCATTCGAGACGGCGTTAATTATACCATGATGTTTTTCGATAATATCCCTGCTGATGGCAAGGCCGAGGCCTGTTGCCTCGCGCCGCGGAGCAATCACCGGCTCGAAGATGTCATCAACACCCTCTGGCGGCATACGGCACTCGGAGCCGTCGAGACGGATCTCGGTGTTAGCACCCGTCGCATCGAGCCTTGTTGACAGCGTCAGCGTCTCGCACCGTCCGCCGGTTGTCACGCAGTAGGTGGCCAGATACAGCAGAACCTGCCTCATCATGTCCGGATCCATTTCGGAATCGGGCAAGTCGGCGCTTGCACTTATGATCATGTTGACCGGAGCGAATGATACGTCGCGGTTTGCCATGCCGACAGCCTGATTGATCACATCGTTGATGTTTACTGTGATGAAATTCGGTTCGGGCGGACGCGCGAATGTCTGAAGTTCGCGAAGCGTTCTGTCGATGCGCCTGATCTGATTGTTCACCTCGTTGATGATCTCGCCGCCCATGTCGCCCTCAGGCAGACCGTCGGCAAGCACCTGAAGCGCGCCCGTCATTCCGGCAAGAGGATTTTTTATCTGATGAATGACCGAGGTGGAAAGCTCCCCAACCGTTGCCATGCGCATGGCGCGGCGTTTCTTCTCATCGCATTGTCTGGCCGTATCAGAAGCGGCTGCCGCCTGACTGTCGAGCAACCGGTTAAATTCATCCGCAAGCCGTCCCATCTCGCCGCTGTCTCCGACATCACACCGCGCAACGGCATCGCCGCTCTGCGCCCGCCTCAATACGCGCAAAATCTCATGAAGCGGCCTGTTGACAAGTTTCCCGGCCAGCATGAAGACAATGGCGGCAAGCGCCGCTCCGGCAACCAGAAGCGCAACGATGGAGTTGCGTTTAAGCTCGCTCAGGCGCCGCTCCATCTCCTCCACCGCCGACACCTCCACATCCAGCACCCCGATAACCTTAATTTCGGGGTTGTGGCAGCCGAAGCATTTCTTTTCGTTGTAAATAGGCAACACCATCGATACGAACCTGCGTCCGTATTTCTCGTGAGAAAAGGCCTTCGGCTTTCCCGCTTTTTGAAACATCTCCATGTCGAGCGGATAGATGTGCTTGCCGATTTCACTCCGGAAGGATGACGCCAGGATGCGGCCGTCGGTGGCAAATATCCGGATCTCCTCGATATCGTCGGTTACAAGGGTTTCGAGAAATCCCTGGAAATCCACGGCGCGGTCGTTGAGCATGTGCCCCACAAGACTGGCCTTAACCATGCGGGCGGCAAGAGCGCCCCGACGCTCCACATCGCTTGTGTAATGCTCCGACTGAATACGCAGATTCATCCACGCCAGAAGGGCGATTGCAACGCCTGCGGCGAGGCCTGAGATTATGGATAGTTTTAGCTTGAGAGGCATTCAGGGAAAAAGCGGCGGATGCCGGTTTTCACGCGCATCCGCCACGGATGTATTTCCCGGAAATATTCTCAACCGCCGCCGTAGGAGTGCAGGCCGGAGAGAAGCAGGTTCACGCCGAGATAGGTAAACACAACGGAGATGAATCCTATCAGCGAAAGTATTGCGGTCTTTACTCCGCGCCATCCGCGCATCAGGCGGCTGTGCAGATAGAGTGCGTAAGCAAACCATGTGATCAGCGACCATGTCTCCTTCGGATCCCAGCTCCAGTAGGTTCCCCATGCGCTGTCGGCCCAGATGGCGCCGGTTATGATGCCGAGCGTCAGAAGCGGAAATCCTACCGCGATTCCCTTGTAGGTTATTTCGTCAAGTATGTCGGTTGAGAGATCGAACGAGGAAAGCAGTTTTTTCATGGACAGCCCGAAACGCCATACCACGAAAAACAGCACCGGATAGAGGCCTGCAAGCGGCAGCCAGAAAGACATGCCGCGCCCCGCGCTTCTGCCGTCCATGCCTTCCGGCGGAGGGCCGGAAATCGTGCCTGCGGTGGCCACGATCAGCACCCAGATAAACAGGCTGAAGGCGAACGCCCAGAAGATGTACGATTGGGCTTTCCTGTCCGACGATGCCAGAATGAGGTGCATGTTTGACGTTGCATATGAAATGGCAAACGCGCCGTACCCGAAGAAGCTGATCAGCACATGCGCGATCAGCCAGTTCGACTGGAGCGCCGGAACAAGCGGCTGTATCTCCTTGCCGATGCCGGCCATCTCTATGAACGCAAGCGCAAGACCGGCAATGGGAGTTACAAACGCGCCCATCGAGCGGTTCTTGTAAACATATTCGATTATCAGGTAAAGAAGAATCATCGACCAGATGAAGAACACGAGCGATTCGTAAAGGTTTCTAAGCGGCGCGGAGCGTGAAATGCCGAGAAGCACAGAGCTTTCCGGCGAGAATTTCATCCACTGGGCGTAGGATTCGCTCCATCGCGCGAAGATGGCTGCCGTCTGCGCGATAAAACCCGCAGCGGTTATGCCGGTTGCGGCAAGGCCTATCCCCTTCTGCTTGAACGCCAGATAGGCGATATAGGCTATCATCGCGATTATGTAAGCGAATGTGGAAATGTTAAACAGCGCCGAACTATCCATTAAACGCCTCCTTCAAGCCCGGCGGTGATGCCGGAAACCATTTTCTCTACGTCTTTTTCGAACGCATGCTTGTTCTTGTGCGCGCTTGCGCCTATCAATATTCTTGTCTTGCGGCCATCGCCGGCTATCTTCACCCATACCTTGCGGTGGCTGATGAAGAACGCCACATACAACGCGATGGACATCAGTATGCAGCCAAGATATACGAGCCAGACGCCGGGGTCTTTTCGAACCTGCAAGCCGGTGTACTGAGCGCCCCAGTAGTGATCGAATTCAAGCGCCGCGCCGCCCTGAAGCTTGCCGGTGTCGGGCCAGCGCTTCCAGATCCAGCCCGTGCGAAGCACTTCCTGACCGCCTCGCGTAAAGCGAACCTCGACTGCCGGATTGTTCATGGAGCTTGTGTAGGTGTAAAGCTGTCCGGTGTTGCGGTCGGTTGTGAGCGCGGGCGAGAAGTTCACAACAGTCGCCTCCATGTCGGTTCCGGGAATCTTGAACGGCTGGTTCATTTTCGCCCAGACCATCTGTTCCCCGCCGCTGCCGCTTTTCACCTTGAACACAAAAAGCCCGTTCTGCGGCGTCGGAATGGGGCCGTAACTCGACTGGTAGAACGTCACGCCCTTGTAGGTCAGCGGATCGTTCACGCGTATCCACTTCTTCATCACCTCGCGCCCGTTTTCCAGAACGGTAAGCTCGCTTTTAAAAAGCTTCGGCATGTCTGAATTGCCGTAGAATTCCGTCTCGTACCAGTTGCACCGCACCGTGAAGCCAAGCGGAATTTCCTGACCGCTTCCATACTGATACGCGGCATCCGAGTCGGTACCTTCCGGCAGGTTCAGGCCTCCCTTGAAGCCCCATATCGCTCCGACTATCGCGCCAATGAAAATAACAAGAATGCTTCCGTGAACAACGTACACGCCAAAACGCGCCCAGCCGCCCTTCTGGCCGAACACCTGAACAGAGCCGTCCTCAGATGACGTTGCGGCCTGCGGCGACATACCGCCTGCCTTCAGGACGCTTTCAACCACGCTTCTGGCATCTTCCGGCTTCGACGCAACAGTGATTTCGTGCCTGATGCCCAGATTCCGCAGCACGTTGTCCTTCAGCGGAATCATCGGATCGGTGACGATCTTCCATATGCGCGGCAACCGCTCGATCGAGCAGACGACAAGATTTACGGAGAAAAGGATCAGAAGCGACATGAACCACCAGGAGCGGTACATGTCCATGAAGCCAAGCGCGTTCAGCGCCTTGTACGCGGCGGGAGCAGCGCCGCTTCCCACAAATGTGGAGATAACCTTGATGTTCTTGTCGTAATCCGTGCTCTGCTCAATGACGGTTCCCACGATGGAGGTGACCGCGAGAATCGCGATAAGCACCACCGCAAGCGTAACCGAAGATAGCACTGACCAGATTTTGTCTGTTACGGAGGCTGGTTTCTTTTCGCTCATCGGTATTAAATTCCTCGAAAGATTGATTGCTTTCCGGCTAATAAAGATACATGCGGAAAAGCTTATTAGTCAATTTGGGCGGTCGGGACGGCAATGATAATATAATGTCGCATTGTCGAAAGCTTATCGGCAGGAAGACGAATTTGATTTAATTGACGGCAATCCCTACGAAAGAAGAATTTCAAGCAGACGGTCGAATTCGTCCAGCGAGTAGTAATCGATGCTTATCCTGCCGCCTTTCTTGCCGCGGTCGTCGAGCATGACCTTTGTGCCGAGACGGCGAATGAGCTTTTCCTCAATCGAGGCGATCTGCGGGTTTTTGGCCTTCGACTCAGGCTTTTTCACCTCGCCGGTCTTTTTCTTTTTGGCAAGCGCCTCGGTTTCACGAACGCTCAAGCCCCGCTTGATAACCTCCCGCGCCAGCTCGACCTGCGCGTTTTCGTCCTCGGAGGCGAGAATCGCCTTTGCATGGCCAAACGAGATCAGTCCGTCGGTCACCCACATCTTGACCTCGGACGCAAGCTTGAGCAGACGAAGATAGTTTGCAACCGACGCGCGGTCTTTTCCTACCTTTTTGCTCATTTCCTCCTGCGTCAGCCCGAAATCCTTCATCAGATGGTCGAACGCCTCGGCGGTTTCGAGCGGATTAAGATCCTCGCGCTGGATATTTTCTATCAGCGCCATCGCAAGGGTTTCGGCAGGCGCCGTGTCTTTTACGATTACCGGAATTTTCTTCAGCCCGGCAAGGTGCGACGCGCGCCAGCGGCGCTCTCCGGCGATAAGCTCGAACGTGCCGTCGCCGGTTCTGCGGACGACCGGCGGCTGAATGATGCCGTTTTCCCTTATGGAATCGGCAAGCTCGCGAAGCGAATCCTCGTCGAACCGCTTGCGCGGCTGAAGACTGCTTGGGATAATCCTGTCTATATCAACTTCCAGCGTTCCCTGCTCAAGCCGTGCATTAACCGGCGGTGGAACGTCGGGCTTCCTCTGCGGTATAAGCGCTCCAAGTCCGCGTCCGAGAGCTTCTTTCTTACCCATTCAATCCCGCCATTTCCTGCCCGCCCAACACCTCACGCGCAAGCGCCAGATAGCTCTGGGCTCCGCTGGAGCGGACATCGTAGAGCATCACCGGCTTGCCGTGGCTTGGAGCCTCGCTAAGGGTTACGTTGCGCGGGATAACCGTGCGGTAAACCTTGTCGCCGAAATGTTTCTTCACCTCGTCGGCAACCTGACGGGCCAGAGTGTTCCGCATATCCACCATCGTAAGCAGAATGCCCTCTATTTCGAGTTCCGGATTGAACGATCCGCGCACAAGCTCCACCGTCCGCATGAGCTGGCCAAGCCCTTCAAGCGCGTAATACTCGCACTGAACCGGCACGAGCACGGTTTGGGCGGCCACAAGCGCGTTCAGAGTGAGGATTCCAAGCGATGGAGGGCAGTCGATGATGACGTAATCGAACATGTCGCTTACGGAGCGAATTCCTTCGCGAAGCAGCGTTTCCTTGCCATCGCTGCCCACAAGCTCTATTTCGGCGCCGATCAGGTCAACGGACGACGGCACAATTTTTAGAAATGGAAGCATCGTGCCACGGATGATTTCCCGCATCGATGAGGCGCCGGTATAGAAATCGTAGAGCGAATGACCGAGATCGTTTCTGTCGAAACCAAGGCCGCTTGTGGTATTGCCCTGGCTGTCCGTATCGACAAGCAACACCCGCTTTTCGGCCACGGCCAAGGACGCGGCTATATTTACGGCGGTGGTGGTTTTACCCACGCCGCCCTTCTGATTTGCAATTACAACGGTTTTCGACATATAAAAAGGATAGTTTCGCGTTATCTTAACATACGCCGGGTGGAAATACGATGGCGGCAGGATTCATGAATTATCCCAACAGGTTACACATCTCCCATCGCGTATTGCAGAATTGCGACAGCCGCAACAGCCGCTGTCTCGGCGCGCAGAATCCGCCTGCCAAGCGATGCCGGAACAAATCCATGCTTCACAGCCTCGCCCGCCTCATCCGCGGAAAAACCGCCCTCCGGCCCAACCAGCGCGCATAAACCGCCGCCGCGCCGCCATCCGTTTATCGCATCGGCAAGCGGCACGATTGCGCCCTCCCAGAAGATGATTCCACGTTCGGACGCATCATGCGCCCGATAGAACCCGGCAAGTGTCTGCGGTTCAAATATTTCCGGCACAACCCCGCGCCCGCTCTGAGCCGCCGCCGATACCGCTATCCGCCGCCATCTGTCAGCACCTCCGGTGTGGCGAACCTGCGAGCGTTCTGTAATAACCGGCGCGATTGCGGCAACGCCAAGCTCGGTTGCCTTCTGAACGATCCAGTCCATCTTTTCGCCCTTGGGCAGCCCCTGAACCAGCGTAATGCGAAGCGCTGATTCGGTGTCGAGCGTTTCGATCTCGCCCGGCTCAAGCAGAACCCGCCTGCGGTCTATCGAAACGATTACCGCCCGGCAGCGGCTTCCGCGTCCGTCGAGCAGATAAACGGCATCGCCCGGCGCAAGCCGCAGCACCCGGCCCAGATAATGCGCCTGATCGCCTTCAACCGATATGCCGCCGGCGAGGGAGGAGGCTGGGAGGAGGATTGAGGGGGGCATCAACTCAACGCGGCTGTTGCTATCGGCGCGCGATTAACACGCGGATTTATCTTGCCACCGGCACTGAAAGGCGATATAGCGTTTCCGGAGCAATATCGATTTCGCCGGGCCAGCAAACAGTATCGAAGGCGACGTATGCCTTTGCAAACAGTGATAGTACCTTCAACTGTCGGAAGACGCCCGTTTCCAGGTATGGGCGCACGTCGAAAAGCCGCACCTCACCCGTGCCAAACTCCAGTTCAAGGAGGTAATTCTCGCGAGGTGTCACCCTTATGACCGATTCCATGGCAAGCGCCTATCGCAATGGCTCGATGTTGAGGGGAATATTGTGTTTCTGGTTGTCGAGGAAATAAAGGTATATGACTATTCCATAAAACATGCTGATTGTTGGCATATTCGGTATCTCCCTGCGTCTTACCTGAACAAATCCCGCACCGTGTCGCCAAGCTTCTCAACCACGCCTTTGTCGTGGGGCGAGCCTTTGTCGTGGGTGCTCGAACCTTTGCCGTGCGGCTGCTTTGCGCTTAAACCGATCATTTCGAGCTCCCGCAGCAGTTCCTTCTGTCTGTCGGTCAGCTTCTTTGGCACGTCAATAACCACGCGCACAAGCTGGTCGCCGTGAAAAGCGCCGCGAAGGCTTTTCGCGCCCTTGCCGCGCAGGCGGAAAACCTCGTGCGACGCGGTTCCGGGCGGAACGCGCAGGGCCGCGCCCTTGCCGTCGAGCGTCGGCACGACGAACTCGGCGCCAAGCGCTGCCTGGGCGAATGAGATATGGAAATCGCAGCCAAGGTCGTCGCCGTCGCGGTGAAACACCTGGTGCTCCGCAACGTTCATCACGATATAGAGATCGCCCGGAGGCCCGCCGCTTGCGCCAAGCTCGCCCTCGCCGGTCATCTTCAACCGGATGCCGTTATCCACTCCGGCAGGCACTTTCACCGAAATCGTCCGCTCGCGCCGAACCTTTCCGCCGCCCTTGCACGTGCCGCAAGGATCGCTGATGATACGGCCCGCGCCGCCGCAGCGCGGACAGGTGCGAACCATGCTGAAGAAACCCTGCTGGGTGCGGACTTCGCCATGCCCCTTGCATGTGGCGCAGGTTGTTGGCGATGTGCCGGGCTTCGCGCCGGAGCCGTCGCATGTGTCGCAGCGCATCCAGCGCGGAACAGTAATCTCCTTTTCCGCGCCGAATACCGCCTCTTCAAGCGTTATGTTCAGGTCGTAGCGAAGGTCTGTTCCGCGCGCGGCCCTCGTGCGTCCGCCCGCGCCGCCGAACGCTGCTCCGAAAAGATCCTCGAACACATCGCCGAATCCGCCGAATCCAGCCGCGCCTGCCCCCGCTCCAAATCCTCCAAAGCCAGCGCCCGGCCCCTCGGCGGAGCCGTAGCGGTCGTAATTGGCCCGCTTCTGGGCGTCGCTCAGGCAGGAGTAAGCCTCGTTTATCTGCTTGAACTTCTCTTCCGCCGCCTTGTCGCCGGGGTTGCGGTCGGGGTGATACTTGAGCGCAAGCTTCCGGTATGCCTTTTTAATCTCGGCGTCGCTTGCGTTCTTCTCGACGCCGAGTGAAGCGTAGTAGTCGTTGGCGGCCATTTATCTATCTGAAATCAGTGCTTGCGGCCCTTGTCAACGTCCTCGAACTCGGCGTCAACAACGTCGTCGGCACCGGAAGCATGGCCGCCGGAAGCTCCGTCCGCCCCACCGGCTGCATCGCCGCCAGAGGCATCATGCTTGCGGTAAAGCTCCTCGGCCATCTTGTACGACACGCTCTTCAACTTCTCTGTCGCCGCCTTTATCTCATCGGCGTTCTGGCTGGTCTTGACCAGGTTCCTGACCTCCTCGATCGCCTTTTCGATGTCGTTCTTCTCGGTAAGAGGAATCTTGTCGCCAACCTCCGAAAGCGATTTTTCGACCTGATAGGCAAGAGTGTCTGCCTCGTTTCTGGCCTCGGCAAGCGCCCTCTTGCGCTTGTCCTCGTCGGAATGCGCCTGCGCCTCGGAGGTCATGTTCTTTATCTCCTGCTCCGACAGTCCGCTTGATGCCGTTATCCGGATCGACTGCTCCTTGCCGGTGCCCAGATCCTTGGCCGAAACATGCAGAATGCCGTTAGCGTCTATGTCGAACGTCACCTCTATCTGCGGCACGCCGCGCGGCGCGGGCGGAAGGCCGATAAGCTCGAAGTTGCCAAGCATCTTGTTGTCCGCCGCCATCTCGCGCTCTCCCTGGCATATCTTGATGCTCACGGCGGGCTGATTGTCGGACGCTGTGGAGAAAACCTGGCTTTTGCGCGTGGGAATGGTGGTGTTGCGGTCGATAAGCTTGGTAAAGATTCCGCCAAGCGTCTCTATTCCAAGCGAAAGCGGCGTTACATCGAGAAGCAGAACCTCCTTG
This sequence comes from Nitrospirota bacterium, assembly GCA_016212095.1. Taxonomy (GTDB): domain Bacteria; phylum Nitrospirota; class Thermodesulfovibrionia; order SZUA-242; family SZUA-242; genus JACRHH01. The sequence goes on along the minus strand of JACRHH010000024.1, from coordinate 67,531 downwards.
ACGTCGCCCTTCAGAACTCCACCCTGAATCGCCGCGCCAACCGCCACAACCTCGTCGGGGTTCACGCCCTTGTGCGGCTCCTTGCCAAAGAATGTCTGCACAGACTGCTGAACCTTGGGCGAGCGTATCTGTCCGCCAACAAGCACAACCTCGTCGATTTCGGAGCCCTTCAGCCCGGCGTCGGAGAGCGCCTTGCGGCACGGCTCCATCGAGCGCTGAACCAGATTTTCCGTAAGCTGCTCGAACTTGGCGCGCGAAAGCTTCATCATCAGGTGCTTCGGGCCGGAGGCGTCCGCCGTGATGAACGGCAGGTTGATCTCGGTTTCGGTTGCGGAACTGAGTTCGATCTTGGCCTTTTCAGCCGCCTCCTTCAAACGCTGAAGCGACATCTTGTCGTTACGCAGATCGATGCCGCTGTCGAGCCTGAACTCGGCAAGCATCCAGTCCATCACAGCGATGTCGAAATCGTCGCCGCCAAGGAAGGTGTCGCCGTTTGTGGACTTCACCTCAACCACGCCCTCGCCGATTTCGAGTATCGATATGTCGAACGTTCCGCCGCCCAGGTCGTAAACCGCTATCTTCTCCTCGCGCTTCTTGTCGAGTCCGTATGCAAGCGCGGCGGCTGTCGGCTCGTTGATGATGCGAAGCACGTTCAGTCCGGCGATGCGGCCCGAATCCTTGGTTGCCTGCCTCTGGCTGTCGTCGAAGTAGGCCGGAACCGTGATGACAGCCTCGGTCACTTCCTCGCCAAGAAAGTCTTCAGCCGCTTTTTTGAGTTTCTGCAGAATCATTGCGGAGATTTCGGGCGGCGAGTAGCGCTTGCCCTTAATTTCGACATGCGCGTCGCCGTTGTCGGCGGCCACGATCTTGTATGGAAGCTTGCCGATGGCGTTTTTCACCTCAGGAGCCGAGAACTTCCGTCCCATCAGGCGCTTGATCGAAAATATCGTGTTTTCGGGGTTGGTGATCGCCTGCCGCTTGGCAACCTGCCCAACGAGGCGCTCGCCCTTGTCGGTAAACGCCACAACAGACGGCGTGGTTCTGCTTCCCTCCTGATTGGGGATCACTACCGGATCGCCGCCCTGCATAACGGACACGCACGAATTCGTGGTTCCGAGATCAATTCCTATTACCTTGCCCATAATCTATTCCTCCTCGTTATATAACGATAAATTGCGTTAATGTCCCGCGTGGCTTGCCATGCGGTGTAAAGATATGTATGCGCCTTACGCGCCTTCGCCCTGCGGCGGTTCCTGTTGATTCGCGCCTTCCTTCTGCGGAGCCATGGCCACCGCCACCATTGTCGGGCGGATAACCTTCTCCCTCAGCCTGTAACCCCTGCGAAATTCCTCGGCCACGCAGTTTTCGGCAACCGCGGTTGTGGCCATGCGGGTCATGGCGTGATGCACTTCCGGATCGAACGGCTCGCCTATCGCGGTTATCGCCGATACTCCGTGCTTTTCGAGCACGCGCTCAAGCTCCTTCAGCGTCAGCTCCACGCCCTTCACCAAGCTGTCGAGCGCGTCGCCCTCGCCCTGCTTCGAATGCTTTATCGCCATCTCCAGATGATCGGCAACCGAAAGAAGATCGCAGACCAGTCCCTCGACCGCGAACTTCTGAAGTTCCTCCCTGTCCCTTGCGGCGCGGCGCTTGAAATTGTCGAACTCGGCGTAAAGACGCAGATATTTATCGTTTGCGGCCTTCGCCTCGTCTTTAAGCTTCTCCAGTTCCGAAACCTCGGCAACGGTTTTCGGCTGAGATTCCGGAGAAACTTCCGGCTTTGCGTTCATCTCGTCCTGTTCGTCAGGTGTCGGCATTGTTTACTCTGAACCCTCCTGCTTGTCTGAAAATACATTGGTTAAATACTGGGCGGTGTTGTCAACCATCGAGATCACTTCCGGGTAATGCATCCTTATTGGGCCGATAACACCGACGGTTCCGATCACCTTGCCGCCCCGCAGGTATGGAGAGAATACCATGCTGCAATCATGCATCTCGCCGATAGGATTTTCGGAGCCGATCAGAACCGTGACGCCGTGATCGTCCATCTGCTCGACGATACCCAGCAGGCGAAGCATCATGTGCTTGTCCTCGATGGCGCGAAAGATGTCCTTTATGGCGTCGATGTTCACGAAGTCCGGCTGGGCCAGAACCTCCGAATATCCGCCAACGTATATGTTCTCGTCGGTCTGGCGATCGACTATCTCGCGGCTTATGTGCATCGCGCGCGAAACCAGAATGTCGTAAACTGCCTTGTCCTCGTAAACCTGACGCACAAGCGTGCGCCGGGCCTCGTCGTAGGTAAGGCCGCAGAGCGTCCTGTTTATCCATGCGCTTATCTTGTTCAGATGCTTCTGGGCGATGCTCTCCTCAAGCTCGATAAGGAAATTTTTAACAATTCCCTCCTCGGTTATCACCACGGCCAGAACTCGCGGCCCCTTCACCTGAATCAGTTCAACGCGCGAAAGCCTGCTTTTAGACATGCGCGGAGCCACGGTTATTCCTATATGATGGGACGAACGCGACAGTTCGTGGGCCACATCTTCCAGAAGCGAGGAAACGTCCTTTTTTATTGAATCCAGCCGGGTCTGAACCTCAGAGCGGAACGCCATCAGCCGCTCGTCCTTCACGCTTTCGCCCATGCAGTTGTTTACGTAGTAGCGATAGCCCTTGCCGGTGGGCATCCGCCCGGCGGATGTGTGCGGCTGCATGAGAAGGCCGATGTCTTCGAGGTCTGCCATTATGTTGCGGATTGTTGCGGGTGAAAGCCCGAAATCGAACCGTTTGGTCAGGGTGCGCGACCCCACCGGCTCGGCCGTCTCGATATAGTTCTCCACAACGGCTGTCAGTATCCTGATGGTTCTTTCATCCATGTATTGCGCTGCCTGTCCCGGTGTTAGCCGATCAATACAAATTAGCACTCCCTTGGTGAGAGTGCTAATACATTGAAACAGGTACACCGGCTGGTTGTCAAGCCGGAAGGGATACTTGCAAGACCCTGCCACATCTCCCGGCTCATCACCTTTTTCTCATTCGCCGGACATAGATGGAACCGGACAGATTATGAACTCTTGACACAAAACCGCATTGAATTTGACACAACGCCATCGCCGAATTTATACTTTCAATCTGACGGTGCGCCGAAGTGGCGGAATTGGTAGACGCGCCAGGTTCAGGGTCTGGTGGTCGCAAGGCCGTGCGAGTTCGAGTCTCGCCTTCGGCACCATCTTCATCGATGGACTTTAGACAACAAAGGCGGCGGAGGTTAACCCTTCCGCCGCCTTATTGTTTCCGGCTAAACCGGTCAGCTTGCGCTTTCAGCTTCTCTTTTCCGCCGCCGGTTCCAGCGTCAGCGTATCCCATTGCCCGCAGCCGCGGCAACGCCCCGACCATCCCTGCCGCGTGTGGCCGCAAGACGAACACTTGTACGGAATCACCATCATCCGCTTCATGCCGAGGGCCTTGCGAAACTCCTGCGCGGCCAGCTCGTGGTTGCCGCGGCGCATGTAGATGTCGCCCAGAAGCTTGTGCTTGTCGGGATAGGAAACCTCGCCGGTGTCCAGCTTCGAAAGGATGTCGAACGAATCGTCCAGCATCTCAAGCCTGTGATAAAGCTTGGCAAGAAAGAACTGAAGCTTGGCATTGCCAGGATCGGATGCAAGCGTCTTTTGATACACGCCGATGATCCGGTTCGGGTCGCCGAGGTTCAGCAGAAGGTCTTCAAGGCGCATCAGAAGTGTGAGCGAGCCGGTGGCCCCGTAGCCGTTTTCGAGAAGCTCGACAGCGCTGTCGGACTTCTCCTCGCGCAGAAACACCTCGGCAAGCCCAAGATAGCCCGGCACGAAATTCTTGTCGATGCGCAGGATTGTCTTGAATGCGCGCACCGCCTTTTCAAGATTTCCGCCTTCGAGGTTGTACCTGCCAAGCTCGTACTTGAAGCCGATCAGGTATTTCTGCTCAGCCGCCCGAAGCGCCGGATTCGCCTGAAGCTTTATCACCCGCCGCTCAAGTTCGTTAACCTCGTCCCACCGCTCTATCCGCTCGTAGAGGGAGCGCTTTGCCATAAGCGCGGCAAGGCTGTCCTCGTCTATGCGCAGTATCTCGTCGTAGATGCCCATCGCCTCTTCCTGCTTGCCGGCAGCGTCAAGGCAACGGGCAAGTGAAAAGAGCGTTTCCAGATTCCTTGGCTCGCCCTCGCGCGCTTTCTTGTAATAATCGGCGGCCTCCTTGAGACTGCCGGATTTCATCGCAAGATCGCCAAGGCGCATGAGCGTGTCGAGGTGATCCGGGCGCTCCTCAAGTATCTTCCGGAAGAAATCCCGCGCATCGTCCGGCTTTTCGCCCAGCACGGCGTTTGCGCCCTTTGAGTAGAGATCGTGTATGCGCGTTTCCCGGCGCTTCATCTTGAGGTCTTTCCAGCCGTCTATGTACCGCTTCGTGTCGCGAATGACATAGGCGATGAACACAAGCACGCCGCCAAACACAAACGGAATGAGCATCAGACCAAACTTCGGGGCTTGATAGGTATAGCCTGGCCAGAGGGATACGGTTGTCGGATCGATGTTCAGGAACGTGAGCACCGCCGTCACGGCCAGAAACACTATAAGGATGAGAAGCATGAAAAGGTTCATTTGCGCACCATGCGAAAGAAATTTTTAGTATATGCCATGAGACTCAACATTCAGTAATGGTACGTCTTCCCCCTGATTATTGTAAACGCCCTGTACAGTTGTTCAAGCAGGATGATCCGTGTCATCTGGTGCGTGAACGTCATGCGCGAAAGCGCGATCTTCCGCGCCGCCGCGCCCTTCACCTCGTCCGAAGTCCCGAACGCGCCGCCGATCACCAGATCCATGGATGCCGACGACTCCGCCAGTGTTCTGATGAATCCGGAGAATTCCGGCGATGTCATTTCATCACCGCCCTCGTCAAGCAGCACAAACGACGAGGTCTTCTCCAGTATCCTCGCGGCCTCCCGCTTGCGAGCCGCAGCCGGATCGGCGTCGGCTGCCTCGCGAAGTTCAACAACCTCAACCTTCATGTACGGCGAAATCAGCTTGAGGTATTTTTCGATAGCCTCGCCGATGAAGCTATCCTTCGTTTTTCCTACCCAGACGAGACGTATCTTCCTCAAATTTTATCCGTGGCGCGTCCATCCAGAGCTTTTCAATGCCATAATGCTCACGGACTTCGCGCGTGAAGACATGCACGATGAAATCATCGTAGTCCATAAGAATCCAGCTTGCGCCCGGCTCGTATCCCTCCACATGAAGCGGCCTGACGCCGCGCCTGCGCATGGTTTCGTCGATGCTGTCCGTTATCGCCTGAACCTGCGTATAGTTGTCGCCGTCGCAAATGATGAAGTAGTCGGTGAAATCGGAAACGCCGCCCATTTCAAGTATCGCTATATCGCTGGCCTTTTTATCGGCGGCTGCCTGCGCTGCCACAAGCGTTTTTCTGAGGGTATCCAGGACTGGTGCAAACCTCCGGTTTTACTGGTACAACTTGTTGAAAAGTATATAGGACTCAACCGCCTCTGGCAAGAGGTAACGAATGCTTCCCCCGCTTTTTACAATCCGTCGTATCGCCGTCGATGAGATGTCCATTGCGGTGACGGGAACAATATGCGCCGATCTTCCGGACAGCATTTTCACGCTTTCAGCCCTTGCGCCGCCGGAATCCATCGCCGCCAGCGTGTCCGATTGAAAACCCTGAAGAAACGGCGAAGCGGCCAGCTCGGCGAAACGATACGGCGGACGGGTTATAACCGCGATGTCGGCAAGCGAAACGACCCGCTCAGGGCTTTTCCACGACGCAAGATCAAGAAACGCGTCCATTCCAAGGATGAAACAGAATTCGTGGCCGGGACGCAGGCGGCGAAGCTCTTCCAGCGTATTGACGGAATAGGATATGTCAGGCCGTTTGATTTCGATGTCGGACGCCGAAAACGCCGGATGCCCGCTTATGGCGGCGCGAACCATGTTCATGCGATGCGATGCGTCGGCTATTTCTTCCGTCTTGTGCGGCGGGCGCGAGGCAGGAATGAAGATGACGGAATCGAGCCCCAGCGCAGTTCTCACCTCCTCCGCTGCCCGTAGATGGCCGAAGTGGACGGGATTGAAGGTTCCTCCCAGTATGCCGGTCAACGCGCGCTCCCCATATCGTGGGTAAGTTATCACGCGCGGCGGACGGACGGCAAGAATTCATCCGGCTTGCAATAAACGTTACATGCTGGAATCTCCCGCGATTTTGCTGTATTCTTTTTCAGTTCCGATGACCGCTCATAGCCGATATGCCAAAGATGCACCGTTACGCATCGCCATGCCTGCGTCTGCGTCTGCGCTTGCGCTTGCGTTGGCATTTGCGTTGGCGTTGGCGCTATTGACGCTTGCTTCGTGCAGTTCGCGTTCCACGTATTCCGCGCCTCCCGTGCGCGACGGCGTCGTGACGGTAAAGACATCGGAGATTGCCGAGGGCAAGCCGGTTTTTTACTCCATAGATATTGGCGGCGAGAAAATCAATTTCTTCATCGTAAGAATAGACGGCAAGATCGAATCGTACCTTGACGCCTGCCGGAAATGCTATCCGTACAGAAAAGGTTACCGGATTGACGGCACGGCTCTCGAATGCGTATATTGCGGGGTTCACTATCCCCTTAAGGAGCTGAAAGAGGGTCTGGGAAGCTGCTCGCCGGTTATTCTGCATGGCGGCCAGGAGGGCGGCGAATACCGCATTTCCGTTGAGACGATACGCGAAACGTGGCGGAAGCTTCAATCCGGCGGCATGATCTGATGATGTTTCGCGGGGGCATCAGCCTTTCGCGGCTTTTTATTAATCGCGGGAAACCGAAAATTCAGGAGGAGATGTTTATGAAGAAAGCATTTTGGGCCGTTCCGGCGGCGTTTGCGCTGTCGCTTGTTCTAGTGTCGGGCGGATTCGCGGCAGATCATGGCGACGCAAAACATCCGGCGCCGGCAAAACATGACGCCAAAAAGCATGACTCGCACGCCGCACATGCCCCGCACTGGAGCTATGAAGGCCCGACAGGCCCGGCGCACTGGGGCGATCTGGAGGAGAAGTTTGCAGCATGTAAAACCGGCATGTCGCAGTCGCCGATCGATCTGAAGAATACAACCGCGGCAGCGCTTGAAAACCTGAAAACCGACTACAAGGCAGCACCCCTCAAACTGTTGAACAACGGCCACACCATTCAGGTCAACTACGCGCCCGGAAGCACGTTCACGGTTGACGGCAAGACCTTCGAACTCGTTCAGTTCCATTTTCACGGCCCAAGCGAGCACCTGATCGACGGCAAACCCGCCCTGATAGAGGTTCACCTCGTACACAAGAACGACAAGGGCGAGCTTGCGGTGGTCGGCGTGATGTTCAAGGAAGGCAAGGAGAACAAAATGCTGGCCTCGATCATAAAGAACATGCCGAAGGAAAAGAACAAGGAGAAGACAGTCGCAAGCGTGAACATCAACGCCACCGAGATGATGCCCGCAAGCCCGGCCTACTTCCATTACAGCGGCTCGCTCACCACTCCGCCGTGCAGCGAGGGCGTGAACTGGAGCGTGATGAAGACGCCGATCGAGGCTTCGAAGGATCAGATAACGAAGCTCTCCAAGGCGATGGGCATTAACGCCCGTCCGGTTCAGCCTGTAAACAAGCGCGCGGTCATGGAAACAAAGTAATTGAAGCGCCCGTTCAAGCCGGAGCCGCGAGGCTCCGGCTTTTTTGTTACAGCCACATGAATCTGCAATTCACGGTTTCCGCCGATGACACCGGCGGACGGCTGGACTCATTATGCGCCAAAATGGCAGAAACAAGCCGCTCAGGCATTCAGAAGCTGATCGAAGCCGGGCGCGTTTCGGTAAACGGCCATCCGGCGCTCAAAACAAACAGAACCCTGCGGCTTGGCGATGTTGTTTCCATCGACATTCCGCCGACAAATAATTCCGGCGATGAACTTGTGCCTGAGCCGATTCGGCTTGAAATCCTGTTCGAGGACGATCATCTGATAATGGTGAACAAGCCCGCCGGGCTGGTGGTCTATCCGGCTGCCGGGCATCCGCGCGGCACGCTCATGAACGCGCTTCGCCACCACTGCGATCATCTGGCGTCGGTTGGCGGCCCGCTTCGCCCCGGCGTGGTTCACCGGCTAGACAAAGACACATCGGGCGTGATGGTGGTGGCCAAGACCGACGAGGCGTATCATCATCTGCGGAAGCAGTTCGATGACCGGACGATCACGCGGCGCTATCTGGCGCTTGTGCATGGCCGGATGAGCGTGGAATCGGGCGTCATCGACGCGGCGATAGGCAGATCGGACAGCGACCGCAAGCGCATGACCACCAGAACGCGCCACGAGAAAAAGCAGGCTGTCACGCACTGGCGCGTAATCGAACTGTTCAGGGGCGCGTCGCTGGTGGAGGCGCGGCTTAAAACCGGCAGAACGCACCAGATTCGCGTGCATTTCGCGGCAACCGGCCATCCGGTGCTTGGCGACGCGGTTTACGGGAAAAAGACACGCGTCGGCGGGCTTGAAATCCCGCGCCAGATGCTACATGCCGAAACGCTTGGCATAATCCATCCGGCAACCGGCGAGGAAATCTTCCGCTCGGTTGCCCCGCCCGCCGACATGGCGGAATTGGTTGAACGGCTGCGGGGGATGGGATAACATGGAGGCCGTTACTCTACGATGAAGATTTTCGAAGACTGCTTCGGCAACATGGTGAGGCTTACGGACGAAAGACTTGCCCACATTCTGGAACATCCGGAAATGATTGACCTGGCATCGGAGATCGGACATGTGCTGAAACTTCCTCAATTCGTGCGCCGTTCGCGCTCCGACGAAACGACGAGGCTTTTTTACGAGTATTACACCCGGACATTGGTTGGGGACAAATGGCTATGTGTTGTGGTGAAATACAGTGAGAGCGACGCGTTTGCGGTCACATCATATCTGACCGACAGACCGAAAACAGGAGAAACACTATGGCCGACAAGCTGAAAGTATGGTTCGATGCTGAAGCGGATTTTCTTGAGGTGCGCTTCTCGGATGCAGCCGGATATGAGAAGGAAACATCTCACGATGATGTCATGGAGCGGATAGACACCGAGGGACATATCATCGGCTTCAGCATATTCAACGTAAGCCGCTTTCGGAAGGGAAACCCGCTTGAAGCCGAGCTGACTACAGCCTGATACCGGCATATATGTAGCCCCCCGCCGCGTTACTTCAGCCCCCTCACAACCCCCGCCAACTCCGGCATCTCATCCGCAACCAGAGCCGCCTCGGCGCGAAGCATCTCAACCGCCGCCGGGATGTGCTTCCTGAAATACGTCTTCCCCTTCTTTCCGGACAGAAACGCGTAGGCCCCAAGCGCCTGCATGTGGCGCTGGAGGCGGCATGGCAGAAGCGACGCACGAAACTCGGCCATGTCGAACGCCGCGCCCTCGTTCTCTTTCCGCGCGGCTTCATACGCCGAAACCAGCCTTTCGCGCATATCATCCGGCATCGGCACATACGGATCCCACAGAAGCGACGCCATGTCGTAGGCGGGCGGGCCGAGCCTCGCGCCCTGATAGTCAATGAGATACGGGGAGCCATCGGGCGCAAGCATGATGTTCTGCGATTGGCAGTCTCTATGCACAATCCGCTTGCCGAAGCCGTCCACCTTCACGGCAAGCGCATGGAATTCGGCGTCCAGACGCTTCGGATCAGCAGGTTCCATGCCACAAAGCCCGCGCACAAATTCGTTTAAAAAATAATAGGTTTCCCATCGAAGATGCTCGTAGTCGAACATCCGGAACGCCGGAGCGGCTTCTGCATCGAACGGCGCGTGGAGTTGCGCCATTGTTTTCATCAGCGCCAGATAAACCGGCTCGACAAGCCCGCGCGCTTCGGCGCATTTGCCGAATGTGTAGAGCGAGCGGTCGCCAAGATCGGCGAAAACGGCTGTTCGCGCATCGGCGTCGGCGTCGATCAGCCTCGGAACCGGAATACCTCGCGCGGCGAAATATCTTGAATACGCAATCTGGCGCTCGTAATCCGGATCGGTTGAGCTAGTTGACATCGAAATAACCGTGCCGCCATCACGCCGGACGCGCCGGTAAACCCGGTCTGAACCGCCGCCGCTAACATTGCCGGCGTCATCGGGCGGCGGTATGGCTATTCGATAATCCGGCCCGGCGATTGAGTTGGCAATTACCTCCATCACTGCCTCGCCGCCGCCGATATTCGCGCCAGGAAGCACGATTGCATGATCGAACGTAACCGGGCCGGTTATTCGCGCGCCCGCCTCAACCGACGCCATGCCCATGAGCGCCGCCATGTTGCAGCCCCTGGCTGCGGGATTGAAAAACGCGCGTTCGCCTTCGGCGCGGAGCATCCGCCAGACAACGGAGGCGTAGGCGGCTGGCGTGCCGAGGTCTTCCCAGAAGCATCCGGTGAAATCGAGCGCGCCGATTCTCTCACCGATGGCAGCCGCTCGAAGCCATCCGGCCACCACATCGGACGGGCCGACGGGCAGGTAATCGATGAACCGGCGGGAATAGACGGCGATGCCGGTGTAGGCGGAAGAAGAAACTCCCCCCGGCTTCGCCACCCCCCTCAATGAGGGGGGCAAGGGGGGAGTTGTAAAGGGGGGAGTTGTAGTGGCAAACTCCCCGGCTTCGCCACCCCCCTCATTGAGGGGGGCAAGGGGGGAGTTGCTTCTCTCCACACCCACCAGCAAGCCGTCCGGGTTCAATCGCAGATTATTCAGCCCCGGCCTGTCATGCACCGCAAGCGTTATCAGGTTGCCGGACGCCTCGTGATGCGCGATCAGCCGCCGCAGATCGATGTCAGAGAGGATGTCGCAGTTGTGAAGCAGAAAGTAGTCGCCGCGCAGGAAATCGCGCGCGTTCCATATGGCTCCGCCTGTGCCAAGAACCTCATGCTCACGAAACAGCGTTATGAGTTTTGCATACTCCAACTCCGCCGCCCATGCCGCAATCATATCCGGCAGGTGACGCGCATTTATGCCAATGGCAGATGCACCCGCCTCAACCACACGCGCCGCAACAAGCCCGACAAGCGGCTGGCCGATTACAGGCAAAAGAGCCTTGGGCATGTGATTGGTTATGGGCCGCAACCGCGTGCCGAAACCGGCTGCCGGAATGAAGGCGGTAAAACCGCCCGATCTATTCATATAATCGATACCTCTCCGCATATCGCCGCGCGAAGCTGCGGCATTCCGCGGCCCACCATCTCTCCATCGCGTCAAGCCCCTCGCCCGAATCTATCCCCATTCTCAGCCGGTCGCTTCCGGCCAGTATGTCTATCGGCAGCTTTTCAGACTCGTACTCGTACGGCGGCTCTTTCCATTTAAGTTCATCCGGCCAGAGCTCGCGAACTGCTTTCAGGATCGCCACTGCGGTTTTGAACGGTTTGAACGCCCGACGCGAGGTTACATGAATCTGCGCCCCGCCGCAGAGTTCTCCGGCATGTTTCTGAAACGTGGGCAGAAACGAGGCTGGGCGGAAGAAAACACCCGGAAGCCGGAAATCGTTCAGCCGGGCGATAAGCCGGGCGGAATCAATAAACGGCGCGCCGAACAGCTCGAACGGCCTCGTGGTGCCGCGCCCCTCGCTGATGTTGGTTCCTTCGAGCAGGCACATGCCCGGATAGACAATCGCTGTGTCGAGCGTGGGCATGTTGGGCGACGGCATCACCCACGGCAGGCCGGTTTCATCGAAATACATCCCGCGCCGCCAGCCACGCATGGGAATGACCGTGAGATCGACAGAAGGATAGAACTCGCCCTTGAGATAAAGCGCTATCTCGCCAATCGTCATGCCGTGGCGAACCGGAAGCGGTTTCAGGCCCACGAACGACGCCCATTCAGGCCTGGTTGCCGGGCCTTCCATCGCGCCGCCAAGCGGATTCGGGCGGTCGAGCACAACCACCGCCTTGCCCGCCTCGGCGGCGGCCTCCATGCAGAGCGCCATCGTCCATATAAATGTGTAATATTTCGCGCCAACGTCTTGCATGTCGATGACAAGAGCGTCGATGCCGTCCAGCATGTCGGGCGACGGCTTGCGCGTTTCGCCGTAGAGGCTGTAAACCGGAAGCCCGGTGCGCGGATCGCGGAATCCATGCCACTCGATCATGTTGTCCTGAGTGTGTCCGGTGAACCCGTGCTGCGGGCCGAACAGGGTGGCCAGGCGGAAATTCTTCGAGGCGAGGCAGATGTCTGCGGCATGGCGCAGACGGCAATCGACAGACGCCTGATGGGCGATTAGACCAACGCGGCAGGCGCGCGGCAAGCCAACGCGGCAGGCGCGAAGCTGCGCGGGAAAGCGCTGATTAATCCGGTCGATGCCTGTTTTTACGCGCATTGATTTATCAAATTTCATCGCAAAGCCTACAATGCGGGCGGCGGGAAGGTCAACGGAAGGCTCAGAGCTTGGCCACCAAATACTTGCTGAGCTTCACCAGCAGACGGGAGTGGCGCGCGGGAGCTATTTGGCCTATGGTGCCACGGATTCGTTCTCGTGGCAGAACAGCCAGGAATCCAAGGCGCACAACAGAGTCTGTAAGAAGGCCGGAGTCCGCAAAATCCGCATCGTTTTCGGATATTATCTCGTCAAATCCGGGAACGGCTTGATGCAACCGGGTACTGATGCCGCAGGCAAGGAAGTCGCCAAACGGCGGAAGCTCGCGAAGCAGAAGCGCCGGACGGTTTTTAACTATCCCGTCAGCCTGAGGCAAAGGCATGAGAATGATATCGGCTTCCTTCATGCAACGTAATCCGGATTGTTCTCTTTGACCATGGAAGGCGAGTAGTCGGGTTCGGAATCGCCATACGCAGCCTGCAACGATATGGTTGAAACATCCAGCCAATCTCGCCGCTCAGAATCCTCTCCAAGCATATCTGCGACAGAAACCAAAATAGTCTGGCCTCGAAGCGCCGCGATGGGCTGCGCGAGTTCCAAATGGGTTGGGTCAACCACGGTTGCTTCAATCATTACCATGCAAGTACTCCTCCATTCCCGAAACAAGAGAGTCTCATGGATTTAATCTTAGCATGACGCCGGAACAAGAGTTCACCTTCTCCGCTCAAGAAATCCAGCAAAAAAACGATAATGAAGTTAAGAGGTTATTCGGACAGATCATGTTCCATGGATGGAAGGCAATTATTGTGGCCGCGCTGGCGTTTCTGGCCTGCGTTGTTCCAGTTCAGGCAGTTCAGGTGGAAGCGGCGGATACTGCCGAAGCCGCCAATTCGGCCAATACCGGCAGCGCGGCAGGTCTTTTTCAGGAAATCGAGCGCATCATCGATTCCAGGCTGACCATCGGCGAGCCGCCAGTCGGCAACGAGCTTGAAAACGCAAGAAGATTCCTGGCCGGGACATCAGCCGGCGAGACCGGGGAGGAACTAAGGCGCAGGATCGGAATCGAACGGCTCGCATCCATCGAAAAAGATTTTGGCCTGAAACTCACCGGATCGTATGCCACAAACCTGAAAAACGGGGTGATCGATGAGGCGCGGGATACGCTGGACAGTTCGTCGTATCTGGGGCTTGAATGGGAGCTGCTTAAAGACGGCTATTTCGGCGGCGGCACGGAGAAGGAACGACTGCGCGGCGAGATCAGGCTTGCAGAGGTTCTGGCGCGGCGGGCGGCTGTTGACGAATCGTTCGGGCGAAGTTACTACCGCGCGATCTACCTGTTCAATCTTGCAAAGATGCGGATGCTTCAGGAACGGCTGGACGAGCTTGGCAGATACATCGAAATCACCCGCAAGCTGGGCCATTACAGGCTGTTTCAGTGGGAGGATGTCATCCGGCTTGAGCAGGAAAAGGCCTCCGTCCAGACAATGCTTCGCAACTACCTGAACTTCAACAGAACTTTTGCGCCGACACCTGAAATGGAACTGCCGGATGCCGCTAAAGACCTGCCTGTGCTTGACATCGACATCGGCGCGTTGCTTGGCGATGCGGAAAAAGACCCGTTCTACGGCGATGTGATCGACGCCGAGAAGCAGCGGCTGAAGCGTCCTGACAATTATCTGCTTGCCGAAACAAATCTGCGCGTATTCGCCCGCTACAACATGGACAACCTTTTCGCCGGTGGAATGCGCGACAGCGTGGCCGCCGGAGTCAGCATCCGCGTTCCGATTCCGGCGTCCGGGCGCGATTACTCGAAGATAGGCGACATCGAGGAGAGGCTTGCCGAACTGAACGCGGAAAAACGGCGCGAAGCCGACCTGAACCGTCTGCGCGACGCGTATTACGAATATCAGTACAAGATGAGCGATTACCTGAAGCTCGCGCACAAGAAGCGGCTGATCGGGGAACGCATACGCAGGGAGGATGTCAGACGCGGGTATGACGATCCGCTCTACAGCCCGCTGAACATGATGCAGTATCTGGACGAACAGTTCGCCGTGGAGTTCGAGAGCGTAGAGGTCAAGCAGATGCTATATCTGAAACTGCTGGAAATTCAGCGGATTTCCGGCGGCGAGGCGGTGTTCGATCATGTTGCCGTCGTGAAAAATCCCGGCGAGCCGGAGCGTTATCGCGGCGAGCGATCAATATACGTTTGGTCGGCGGCTGTAAACGGCATCGATACCGGTTTCCTTGCCATGTATCTTGCGCATCAGGAGATGCGCGGCGTAATGCTGTCCATCGGCGAAAAAACCGACACCGGCAGGCTTTCCGCGTTACTTGCAAAGGCGCGAGAGAGCGGCATGAAAACAGACGCGCTTGCCGGATCGAACGAGCTTGTACGTCCCGCAAACCACGCCAAGCTTGCCCAAATAGCCGAACAGGCCCATTCGCTCGGCTTCGACGGCGTTCATCTCGACGTTGAGCCGCATACGCTTCCGGAGTGGAGGGAGAAGAAAGATGAATTGCTTGCGGCCTTCATTGCGATGCTCAAGGCGGCGCGGGAGGCAACTTCCGCGGCGAAGCTGGAACTGGGCGTATCGATTCCTGTCTTTTTCCCGGAGGAAACATTGCGGCAGATCGCTTCGCTTGCCGACAGGATATATGTGATGGCCTACGAGATAACCGACATCGAAAAGCTGAAGCGGAAGGTGCGCGAGGAGATTGACGCCTTCGGCCCAAAAACAGTCATCGCGATACGGACGAAGGATTTCGCAAACCGGCTTGAGATGGAGGAATTCATCGGCAAGGTGATCGACGCAACCGGCGTTTCGCGAGTGGCTGTGCATGACATGCAGGGCTTGATCGAGCTTGACGAGAAGAGCATGAACGAGGCGCTTCCACTACAAAGGCGGCAGTAACAGGATGAGACTCAACAAGCGGTTCAGCTATTTCAGATCGACCGACGAAAAGCCGCCTGAGCGAAAGCGCAACTGGGGCAAGTATATCTATTTCCTGGTGCTGGGCCTGATTGTCATCAGCGTCATCTTTTACTTCATCGACAGCTCGATCCATGCCGAAGGCGACGGGCAGGTGATATTCGACAAGCTCTACATCCAGCATACAAGCGACATCCGGGTGTTGAAGATATTCGTGAAGGAGGGCGCGTCCGTAAAGCGAAACGACAGGCTTTTCACATACGCGGAGGAATCGCGCGGCGATGCAGCCCTCCGGCAGGCATCGGACAGCTCGTTCTATTCGCCCGACATCGAGCGGGAAATTTCCCGCACGATTCAGGCCATCCAACTCAGGGAGCTGGACAGGAAAGGCTACGAGGAATCGCTTGCAAAGCTCAAGTCAGGCTACGATACGATTAAAAACCAGGCGCTGCTCGACGCGCATTATCCGGGCAGGCTTGGCGAAATGGCCGAGAGCATCAGAAACACCGAATCGCTTGTCGCGAAGGCGGGCGAAGAGATAAGAATCATGAAGGAGTATCTGGGCCGGATACGCGGGATCAATGCAACGGCATCGGCAAGAAACCTGCAAGCCTGGCAGGCCGCGCAGTCCGCCCAGTCTGCCGCCGGAGCAAAGACATTCCTGGCGCTGGAAGACGGCGTGGTGACGCGCATCTACCCCAACGACCACGAGGTTGTGCTCAAGGGCGACACCATCATGGAGATATACAAGCCCGAAGAGATTGCAATAAAGGCGTTTTTCGAGCAGGAGGACATTAAGCACCTGCGAAACGGCGCGCAGGTTTCAATTCGGTTTCCTGACGGCACGCGGGCAACCGGGGTGATAAGACGATACTATTTCGCCACCCAGCCCCTGCCGCCTGAGTTCCAGAAGCGTTACGAGCCGGTGAAGCGGACGGTTGTCGTGGACATCGAGCCGCCAAACAGGGAGGCAGGGCTTGAGTGGAAGCAGTACTATAAACTGAGCGTGAAGGTTTTTCTACGGAAATCGATATAGCGGAGACATTATTAGCCAATGAGCATCAGCAAGATAATACGGGAAGGCTCCTCGTTCAACAACAGCAACGAGGAGGTTGAACTGGTTTCGTTCTCCGAGCCGGACGAGATTAACGCGCAGACGTTCATCAAGTATAACGGCGTGGTGCTTGACGCAACCGACACCGACGCCGCCCGCGTCATCCTGAAGCGCCTGAGAACCTTCGATCTGAACAACATATATCTGAAGCCGGTTTTTCTCATATCTCACGAGGGCGTGAAGGACGCCTCGCTTCTTGCGCTCTCCGACGGAGAGATCGATCCGGCTGTAATGTCGAAAATCGGTTACAGGATGAAAAACCTTCAGGACAGGATCAGCAGGCTGGAGCTCATCAAGACCGAATCGTTCGAGATGTACGTCATGATGAAGATGCTGCGGTTTCTCTACACAAGGGAGATGGTTATGGAGCCGGTTCTCGATTCGTGTTCGCGCGTCGGGTACAGCTTTCCGCTTGTTTCGGTGAACTTCGACCGCGAGGATCAGCATCGCGTCTTCAGCATCATCGACATGGCCGAGCACGAAACCCTTATCGAGGGGACTTTCGTTGACAGGATTCATCTTTGCGACAAGTGCTTCAGCGGATTCCTGAATTTCAGGGAGGCCTGCCCCAAGTGCGGCGGCCCGAACCTGAAGACCGAAGACCTCGTGCATCACTTCACCTGCGCCTACGTCGGCCCGGAAAGCGACTTCCGGAAGCAGGAGGGCGCCGACATGATATGCCCCAAGTGCGGCAGGCTGGTGCGCCACATCGGCGTGGATTACGACAAGCCGGCCACGCTCAACTTCTGCAATACCTGCAATGAAAAATTTCAGGATCCGAAGGTGCGCGCCTTCTGTTTCAACTGCAAGAACGACACTCTGGTAGAAAACCTCATCGAAAAAGACGTGAAAAGCTACCGGCTCACATCGAAGGGCGAGCACGCCGCCATATACGGCGTGACCATCTCGATGAAGGACGTGATACGCATTCCAGGCCTTGTGGACATGGGCATCTTCAACAAATACATCGAATACGAGGTGGAGCGCTTCAAGCGCGTGGCCAGAAACGGCTGCGTCGCCCATCTGCATTTCGTGAACTTCTACGATCTTTATGTGCGGGGCGTTACCAGGGAAAAGATATTCCCGGAGATCATCGAGATCATAAAGGGCAGCATCCGGCCAAGCGACATGATCTCCTACCTCGACGAGGCAACGCTGCTGTTCTTCTTCACGGACACGCCTCTGGAGGCCGCAAGCATTCCGGTGGAACGGCTGAAGGCTAATCTGCTCAAACTGATCCACGACAACTTCACAGGCTTCGAACCGAAGATCGAAACCGAAATAGTACCAATTTCCGGGGAATTCAGCCTCGACGCCTTCGTGGGCAAAATCGCCCCGCCATAATTGCATGGACGATTTCATAGACCCCATTCTGGAGTTCTTCAACTTCTGGCAGACCGTCGATCCGCACAAGCTCGTCCGGTTCTTCTGGTTCGCGTTCATACTGGAATTCCCGCGATACGTGGTTTTCGATTTCGTATTCCTGGGCGCGTATCATGTCAAGCGCTTTGCAAGCAGAAACAGGGAGCGGCTGGCCAGAAAGGCGCTGTTCGACGAACTTCCGCTGGTTTCGCTGATAGTTCCCGGAAAGAACGAGGGCGAGAACATCTACAAGCTCGTGCGCTCGCTCAGGGAGCAGACGTACAAGAACCTCGAAATCATCGTGGTTGACGACGGCTCGGACGACGACACCAAGACCATCTGCGACGATCTGAAGGAAAACGGCTTTCTGGACGTCTACCTGCGAAGCGAGATCAGGGGCGGAAAGGCGTCGGCGTCGAACTTGGGCCTGCGGTACTCGAAAGGCGGGCTGGTGCTTCTGCTTGACGCCGACTCGTCGTTCGACCGCGACGCGGTTGAAAACATCCTCGTTCCGTTCTACATGGACGACGAGATCGGCGCAATAGGCGGCAATATCAAGGTGAGAAACGCCGACGAGAGCGTCTGCACCAGCATGCAGGCTGTCGAGTATCTGAAATCGATCTCTGTTGGCCGGGCTGTGGCCTCGTTTCTGGGGATCTACCGGGTGATACCCGGAGCATTCGGCGCGTTCCGGCGCGAGATTCTCGACCGCGTGGGAGGCTGGGACATCGGCCCCGGTTTGGACGGCGACATTACGGTGAAGATTCGAAAGATCGGCTACAAGATTCATTTCGAAAAGACCGCCATCTGCTTCACCACCGCTCCGGCCACGTACACAGGGCTTACGAAACAGCGCCTTCGGTGGTATAAATCGCTGGTGCGGTTCCGCATTCGCAAGCACAAGGATGTGTATCTGCCTACCGAGAACTTCTCTTTCTCAAACTTTTTCTCGTTTGTTGAAAACATCTTCTTCAACGTGGTGCTCGACATAAAGTGGTTCGTCTACATGGCCGACATGGCCTACAACTACCACTCGATGCTGAAGTTCATCATCCCGATGAACTATCTCATCTACCTCTCGTTCAACCTGCTTCAGTTCATCGTGATGCTCTCGCTCTCGGAAAGATGGCGCAACGATGTGAAGCTCTTCATCTACCTCCCGCTCGCGCCGCTCTACGCCGGACTTTACCTGCGGGTTGTGCGGACGGTGGCCTACACGCTTGAGTTCTTCTACAAGCGTTCCTACGAAGACCCATGGAATCCGTGGAAGGTGTCGAAAAAGGCGATGAGCGAGGGGATGTGAGCTTGTATGGGCCTGATTGCAGCCGGGCTTATCCGATCGCCACAATAATCTCCCGCCACCAGCCGGCCAGAGAAGGCTTATTTCAGAATAGACAGGCGGTTTCTCGTTGAATTTTTCGCTGCCGCCAGAGACTATCCTGCACTGCTCCCCCCCCTTGGCATACCGCACGGATGCCGTAAAATAGCCGCCGGTTTTGCTGGAAGTCAAGAAAAACGTATCAACATGCGGCTAATTCCGCTTCTGCCCTGAATTTGACTGAACTTCCACCTTTGTAATAAATTATCTAGCTGTCTGGAGATGTTCCGGCACTACGCGATTTTGCGGCATTCCGGTGTTCTCCCAAACACGACGAGGTGAAATTATGTGCCGTTTGAGCGCTATTACAGCCAGTGACTATTTCTCGCCCATGGAAACCATCATGGCCCTCGAAACCATGAAGGAAGGCCACGACGGCTCCGGGCTTGGGCTGATGCTCAAGAACCTTGGCGGGGATTTCGAGGGATTGAAGGAGTATCCGATCCTTTCGGGCATATGCTCCCAGAAGGGCATGACCCTTCTGGACGACTTCATGAAGTCGAAGGGCTTCCGCGTTAAGCATATGTGGACGCCCAGGATCAAGCCGATGCCCGGCATACAGAAACGCGATTTCTACATCGCCAAGGCATACGAATATCCGGAAGAGTGGCGCGACAGGCCGATGTCCGAGAAGGAAGACCTGCTCATGCGCACCCGCCTTGAGCTTCGCGCAATCGGCGAACCGGATCAGTCGATATTCGCGTTTTCGTTCTACCCCGACGTGCTTACGCTTAAGGAAGTTGGCGATCCGCTTGAGGTTGCCCAGTTTTTCGGCCTCGACAAGTCCGATTCCCTGAAGGCCAAAATCGCGCTGGCGCAAGGCCGCCAGAACACCAACTACGCAATTTACCTGTACGCCTGTCACCCGTTTTTCATTCAGGGCTACGCATCGATGACCAACGGCGAGAACACCGCCTTCGTGCCGATCCGCGAATTCCTGATGAGCCGGGGCAACCCCGGCTATATAGGCTACAACTCGGACAGCGAGGTTTTCACCCACATCCTGCACTACACCTGCCGGACGCTCGGTTTTCCGCTTAATTACTATAAAGATGTGATCACGCCGCTCAAGGACAGCGAGATCGAGGGGCGAAGCGACCGCGAGGCGCTTGGGCTGATGAAAAAATCGCTCCGTCCGCTATGCATCGACGGCCCGAACTGCGTGATCGGCTTCACGCCCGACGGCACTGTCTTCATGGTTCAGGATTCAAAGAAACTCCGGCCCGGCGCGGTCGGCGGCGTGAAGGGCAAGTATGCGCTCATGTCGGAGGAATGCGGCATCACGCGGGCGATTCCGGAGCGCGATCAGTCAACCGACATCTACCCGATGAAGTACGACATGGTCATCATTTCGCCCAACGCCGAGGAGGTGACGGTTTGGAACCAGCTTCGCAACTAGACAGCAACTACGATCTGTCGATACAGGATTTCCCGTATATCATCGAGTGGCGGGAAGACCGCTGTACGCGCTGCGGCAAATGCACCGCCGTCTGCCCGGTGAAGGCTATCACGCCGTCGGTTGCGGCCCAGCGACTGGTGGAATCGGAAGGCGCATCGCCCATGCCGACAAGCAAAAAGGTCACGCGCCATGTTGTTGTTCAATCGCGCGACATAGACCGCTACTGCACCGGCTGCGGCACATGCAGTCTGGTATGCCCGGCGGAGGCGATCAAGCCGGTCTACAATTCGCACAACCGTTTCCTGATCTACAAGAACAAGAAGGGCGACGCCTTCAAGCGCGGCGGACGCAGGAACGATCCGTCCATCTCGACTGTTGACAAGCTGAAGTTCACCCGCATCTCGATGCTCACCGATCCGGCGCTCGACGCCGGACGCCACGAGTTCCGCGTTCGTTCGCTTCTGGGCCGCATCCTGCCGCCTGAGGAGCTTCCGCTTGCGGTGAAAGACGGCAAGCTTGTGAAGATGAACGAGAAGTTCATCCCGCCGGTGCGCGAAATTTTCCCGATCCGCATAGGCAGCATGTCTGTGGGCGCGCTTTCCCCGACAATGTGGGAAGGGCTTGCGATGGGCGTTGCCTACCTGAACGAGGTTGAGGGCATGCCGGTTGTGATGTGCAGCGGCGAGGGCGGACTGCCGCCGCGGCTGCTGAAATCGCGTTTTGCGAAGTATTTCATTCTTCAGATTGCCTCCGGTTACTTCGGCTGGGACGAGATCGTTCATGCGATTCCCGACATGAAGGAAGACCCGGCGGCAATCGAAATCAAGTATGGCCAGGGCGCGAAGCCGGGCGACGGCGGACTTCTGATGGCGTACAAAGTTCTGAAACTTATCGCGAAGATTCGCGGAGTTCCGGAGTTTATCGATCTGGCCTCTCCGCCAACTCATCAGACCAAATACTCGATTGAAGAGGCTGTCGCCAAGATGATTCAGGCGATGTCGATGGCTTGGGGCTTCCGCGTGCCGGTCTATCCGAAAATATCCGGCTCAAAGACGGCGCGCGCGGTTTTGAACAATCTGGCCCGCAATCCATACGCCGCCGCTCTCTGCATCGACGGCGAGGACGGCGGAACAGGCGCGGCATACAACGTTTCGATGGACAAGATGGGACACCCCATCGCCTCGAACATCCGCGAGTGCTACCTCGATCTGGTTAGCCAGGGCAAGCAGAACGAGCTTCCGCTTATCGCGGCGGGCGGCATGGGCAAGGGCGGCCATCTGGCCGCAAACGCTGCGGCGATGATAATGCTCGGCGCGTCAGCCGTTGACATCGGCAAGTACATCATGCAGTCGGCCGGCAATTGCCTGGGCGACGAGTATAACCGCTGCAACCTCTGCAACACCGGGCGCTGCCCGCGCGGAATCACAACGCAGGATCCGCGCCTCTATCGCAGGCTCGACCCCGACATGGTGGCCCAGCGCGTGGTGGACGTATTCCGCGTTGCCGACGTTGAGTTGAAAAAAATATTCGCTCCGATGGGGCGTTCCACCGAACTTCCAATCGGCATGTCCGACGGCCTCTCGGTGGCCGACAGGGCCATAGCCGAGCGTCTGGGGATAAGCTATGCCTGTTAGGAGCAAGAATATGGCGGCTTCAAAGAAAACAGTGAAAAAGTCGGGCAGATCAACGGTAAAATCCGGCAACGCCTTGATTATAGAGGGGAATATCGGCGGCGAGCGCGTTCAATCGCGTGTACTGGAAGAGCGCATTCAGGCGGCTGTTGCCGCCGGTGCGCGCGAGCTTTCTGTAATCGCGCAGGGGCAGCACGGAATTGGCGGACGAATCTGGCCGCGCGGCGAGGCGGTTCGCATCACGGTAAACGGCCCTGCCGGACAGCGCCTTGGCTGCATGGGCATGGACGGAACCGAGATTGTGGTGCATGGAAACGCCTCCGACGACGTGGGGTGGATAAACTGCGGCGCGAAGATCACGGTGCTTGGCGACGTGACCAACGGCGCGCATAACGCGGGCGCTCAGGGAATCCTGTACGTTCAGGGCGGAGGCGGCGCGCGCTGCGAGACGATGACCAAGCGCAACCCCCGTTTCGAGCCGCTTCAGTCGTGGTATTTCCGCGACGTTGGCGACTCGTTCGCCGAATTCAAGGCGGGCGGAATAGCGGTTGTATGCGGCGTACACCCGCGCAATCCGGACAATATCCTTGGATACAGGCCATGCGTGGGCATGGTGGGCGGCACGATATATTTTCGCGGGCCGATTCAGGGCTACAGCGCGGGCGACGTGAAGCTTTCGGAGCTTTCCGACGCCGACTGGGAGTGGCTCACCGAAAACATGAAGCCATACCTGAAGGCGATTCAGCGCGACTCTTACGAGGCGGAGCTCACACGCGACAGGAGCGAATGGAAAAAACTGGTGGCCTACACGCCTGCCGAGAAGGCGGCGAAGAAGGGGGGCGGCAAGCCGTCGATTGAAACCTTCCGCATGAAAACGTGGGAGGCCGATGTCGGCAAGGGCGGCATATTCGGCGAGTATCTCGACCATCCGCGCTCGGTGCTGCCGTACATCACCACCGGCGGCGACCGCAGAAACCGGCCTGTCTGGAACAACGAGAAGTATCAGCCGCCGTGCGCCGGAACATGTCCTTCGCATATTCCTTCTCACAAGCGTCTGAGCCTCATCCGCCAGAACCGCATGGAAGACGCGCTTGCGCTCGTGCTTCAGTACAGCCCGTTTCCGGCAACCGTCTGCGGCCAGATATGCCCGAACATCTGCATGGACGCATGCACGCGCGGCAGGTTCGACAAGCCGCTCGACATAAAAAGCCTCGGCAACCTGAGCCTCGAAATTCCGGCTCCGAAGAAGGCAAAAGCCACCGGCAGGAAGATCGCGGTTATCGGCGGCGGGCCGGGCGGACTTTCGGCGGCGTGGCAACTGGCGTTGAAAGGCCATGAAATCGACCTCTACGAGGCCGGCAAGAAAATCGGCGGAAAAATAGAGATGTGCATTCCGCGCGAGCGTCTGCCCGCTGAGGTGCTCGACAAGGAGATATCGCGTTTCGCAGAGATGGGCGTGAAAGTGTACGCCAATCATCCTGTGGATAAAAAGAAATTCGACAAAATCTACAAGGATCACGACGTGGTTGTGGTTGCCGTGGGCGCTCACAGGCCGCGCGTCATTCCGTTTGACGGCCACGAGGACGTGATTGCCGGAATAGATTTCCTGAAGGAGATCAACGCCGGAAGCCCGATGAAGCTCAAGGGCCAGAACGTGGTTGTGATCGGCGCCGGCAACGTGGGCATGGACATAGCCTGCGAAGCCTGGAGCCTTGGCGCGAAGTCCGTTACGGCTGTGGATATTCAGGCTCCGGCGGCATTCGGCAAGGAGATGGAGTCGGCCACCGCCAAGGGAACGCAGATTCTCTATCCGAAGTTCACCGAGAGGTTCGACAAAAAGAAGAAGAAAATCATCTTCAAGGACGGCTCGTCGCTTCCGGCTGACAACGTGATCATCTCGATCGGCGAAACACCGGTGATCGATTTCCTGCCCGCCGACATCCAGACCGGGCGCGGCTACGTTACAGTTGACGAAACCGGCCAGACGTCCGATCCGAAGGTCTTCGCGATAGGCGACGTGACGAGGCCCGGCCTCGTGACGCACGCAATCGGCGCGGGGCGCATCTCGGCGGACAAGATCCATTCGATGCTGATGAACTTCGATTATCTCTCCGAGGTGAAGGACGTCATTTCGTATGAGAAGATCAGGACAGCCTACTACGACGTCTGCCGCATAGGCGAGTTCTCGGCGGTTACCGAGGCGAACAAGTGCATGTCGTGCGGCTCGTGCCGCGACTGTCACATGTGCGAGGTAACTTGCTATTGGGGCGCGATAAGCCGCGTGGAGGGCAAGGACGGCGCGTTCGAGTATGTGGTTGACGCCGACAAGTGCATCGGCTGCGGATTTTGCGCTGGCATCTGTCCGTGCGGCATCTGGGAGATGGTCGAAAACAAGTAGGGGAGGTTCGCAAACCGCCCAATCCAAACGCCGCTTCCCGCCTTTCATTGGCGGGAAGCGGCGTTTGGATCATACGATCAGAATGCTTGTGTCGGAATATCTTACATGCTCCTCATGCAATGCCACGTCGTTTCAGATCACAAGTATTGCCTGAGCTGGTGTTTCCAGTAGTTTATTCAGCCCGGAGGGCAATAATGGTAAATTCTGATGGATTGGTCAACAGTTAGCGACAAACGTCATCGATTTGAATGGCAATGCCCGACATGATTAACGTGTCGGAATAATTTACATTACAGTCTGATACAATCCGCAGGCTGCTGCATAACTACTTGTTTTAACAGCTTGACATTGCACTGGCATGTCATTTGCTAAATAAATAACATTTAATTCTGGTAATTGTGACTTTAGCACTGAGGGAAACTTTTAGTCGTCATCATATTGTTGAGAGGACTGGCTATCTTGTCCCGCACCTCGGCAATGGTTGCAAGGAGGGTCGATATGGTTACTACATCTGAACAACGGCGCAGTACACGGTATCCCGCAAAGGATCTGGCATTTGCGCTCTTAAAACCTTATTGCGACAAGCTTGGGCAGATAAAAGACATCAGCCATACCGGACTTGCCTTCGAATATCTGGAATTCGACGGTTTTACCGACAAGCTTAACGGTCATGAACAGTTAAAAATCGACATAATTATGACGCCTGAGGCGTTTTACCTGTCACAGATTCCATGCCAGGTCGTGTATGACGCCACAATTCCATACGGGCAGAGCATGTTTGTTCAGGGAGTTCATACGCGGCGTTGCGGGCTTCAATTCGGGGAACTGAGCCAGGATCAATCCGCCGCATTGAATCTCTTTCTCGAAAAGCATATCGTCCGTTCCATGGCTTTTTAAGCAGAGACGGATTGCAGTAGAGACGCATTGCAATGCGTCTCTGCATGTTTCATGTAATCGTTATCGCGCCGGTGCAGGTTAGCCCCTGCCCGGCGGTACATGCGTGGCAATGATCGCCCAGGGCGATTCGCCGAGTCTGTAAACGCTCTCTGTCGAACGCTTCAATGCCGCAGGAAACATCTTCCACCAGCCCTATTCCCAGAGCCTGATTGAAATCGCAGTCGTAAAGGGTTCCGTTCCAGCCAACGCTGATCATGCGTCTGCACATAAGCCCGCCGAGAGTGGCCGGATTAAACGCTTTCCGGAGAAGCTCGATGTACCGCTCAAGCTCGCCGTTCAACGCAAGGCGGTTGCGGAACCTTCCAACCGGCATGTTCGAAAACGAATACAACCGGTCAAAAACAATGCCGAACCGCGCGTTCAGCTCCCTTTTGTAATCGCCCTCAAGCGCACGTTCGGGCGGAGACAGAAACGGCCCTGCCGGATTGTAGACAAGGTTCAGCACGAGGCCTGAAGAGCCGCTGCCGTAGCCGCGCTCGTTCAGCATCTGCAGGGCGCGGATGCTTTTCCCGTATGCCCCGTGTCCGCGTGCGGCGTCCACGTTCGCTTCAAGATAGCAGGGAAGCGATGCGGTAATCTCGACGCCGTGCGCGGCCAGAAAATCGGCCAGAGAATCCGGCGAAAAATTCATGCCGTCCTCGAAAAACACGGTCAGGTTCGTTCTGGCTATAACATGCTTTCCTGCTTCACACGCTCCCTCCACAAGCAGGCGGAAGTTCGGGTTCAGCTCAGGCGCGCCGCCGGTTATGTCGAGGGTATCAATCGCCTCGTTCTCCGCCAGAACCCGCAGCACCGCCTCCGCCACATCCACGCTCATCGACTCCGTGCGGCCCGGCCCGCAAGCCAGATGGCAATGCGAGCAGGACATGTTGCACTTGTAGCCCACGTTGACCTGTAGCGTTGTTATCGCGTCGGCAAGAAGATGGCTGTTGTTCATGGAATTGAATCGCTCGCAAACCGTCATGCATTAATCTCCGTGAGATTGATATAGAATTTTTACCATTGTCCGGCCCGGCCCGTTGCCGGTTTTTGCCGTAAACCGCTCGTCCATCCTGAAGCCCGCCACCCAAACAATCCGCCCGCCGCTTGCAACTATCGGAATGCCGTCCCGCAAGGAAGCCGGTATCTTCGAATCCAGCAGAAAATCCTGCAATTTCTTCGATCTGCCTCCCATTCCGGCGGGCTGAAAACGGTCGCCGGCCTTCCGGGAACGCACCGTAAGCGGCGGCTGGAGAAGGCTGAGCGGCACGAATATTTCAGTCGTTACGTCACCCTGTCCGGCTTCCGGGCCGTCGCATGGAAAAGTCTCGATCTTCCCGCCGTCCGGAAGCATTGCAATTCCCGGCACGTCGAGCGCGGTTTCCGGAATGCCGCTCACCGGCTCAGGCCGGAATATACGATAACCGCCATGCTCCAGCCTCACTCGTAATCCGCCCGGAAGTTCCGGCGACTTTCCGGCTTCCATTGCGTCAAGCGCGTCTTCGACATGCCGGTACTCGATTCCATAACCGTTTCCGGCACTCATCGAAGCAAAACGCCGCAGAAGCCGCCGCCTGACGGCCCGGTCTTCAGAGTTAAACACGTCGGCTCGCCATGCAACTGAGCCGCCTTTTACAGCGGGCGGGTTTCTTGTGAACGCAACATCGGCCATGCGCTCGATGAACCTGTTCTCGTCCGCAAGCAGTTCGGCAGTTCTGGCAAGGCCGCGCTTCAGCGACGGATTGCACGATTCCAGAAGCGGCATAATCTCAAGGCGGAGGCGGTTTCTGAAATAATCGGTTTTGAGGTTCGAGCTGTCGATGACATGCCCAAGCGAGCGCCTGCCTAGATACGCCTCGATTTCGGCGCGCGAAACCGCAAGAAGCGGCCTGATGATTTGTCCGTATTGGCCATGGCCGCGCCGCGCCGGAATGCCGGAGAGGCCCTGAAGCCCCGCGCCCCGAATCAGGCGCATCAGCACGGTTTCGGCCTGATCGTCGGCATTATGCGCGGTTGCGACGAACTCGATGCCGAGACGGTCGGCCTCGGAAAAAAGCGCGTCGTACCGCAGCCGCCGGGCCGTGGCGTGAATGTTTTCGCCTTTGCCGCTTCCGCGCACATCAATGGAAACAGCCGAGAAACCGGCGCCGAGCGCGGCGGCTGCATCGGCGCAGAATTTCCGCTCCCGCGCTATCTCTTCACTGCTCCGCAGTCCGTGGTCAACATAAGTTGCGTGAAGGCGCAGGTTCAAAACGCCGGAAAGCTCCGAAAGGGCCGAAAGCAGCGCTGTGGAATCCGGGCCGCCGGAAAATGCGGCAAGCACGCCGCAGTCAGCCGCCGCGAAACCGCGCATCGCGCCCGATACGGCGGCCAAGAGCGGATCTGAACACGATTTCATGGATTAACAGGATGGGCAGGATTAGAAATCAGGCACGGCCTGGGAGCGTCGCAAGATATGCGGCAAGTTTTTTAAGCGCGTTATATCGATGACTTATGGAGTTTTTGACTTCAATCGTCATTTCGGCAAACGGTTTGTCGTAACCGTCGGGAATGAAAAGCGGATCGTAGCCGAAGCCGGTTCGTCCGGCTCCGGCATTGGCGATGTGGCCCTTGACCTCGCCCTCGAAAACATGCTCCTCGCCGCCATTGATATAAACAAGCGTGCAGACGAACCTTGCGCCGCGCCGCTCTGCTGGAACGCCGGAGAGGCGGTCGAGCAGGAGGCGGTTGTTTTCTGCCGTTCCGGCGTTTTCTCCGGCGTAGCGGGCGGAATAAACTCCGGGCGCGCCGCCCAGCGCCTCAACCTCAAGGCCGGAATCCTCGGCGATGGCGGGAAGATGCGAATACCGCGAATACTCGCGTGCTTTTTTAAGCGCATTATCAAGAAACGTCGCGCCGTCCTCAACCACGTCGGGGGCTTCGGGCGGAAGCGGAACTAGCTCAAATCCGTCGCCCAGAATCGCGCGGATTTCCCGAACCTTGTTTTCATTGCGCGTTGCAACGAGGATTTTTTTCATCGCGCACTAATAACCTTTGGCTAAAGCGTTGCGAACATGGCGCGCACGGTTTCGGCGGACGCCTTGAACGCATCAATCTCGCTGTCGGTGAGCTTGAGCTCGATTATGCCCTCAACACCCGCGGCTCCGAGCTTCGTCGGCACGCCGGAATAGACGCCTGAGACGCCGTATTCGCCGTCAAGATAGGCGGAGCATGGAAGCACGCGCTTTTCATCGAGCAATACGGCCTCGGCCATCTCGATGGCTGCGGCGGCTGGCGCGTAGTAGGCGCTTCCGGTTTTAAGCAGCCCCACGATCTCGGCCCCGCCGGTTCGCGTCCGCTCGATGAGCGCGTTCACGCGTTCCGGCGGCATCAGTTCGGTTATCGGAATTCCGGCAACCGACGTGTATCGCGGAAGCGGAACCATCGAATCGCCGTGGCCGCCCATCACAAGCGCGGTAACGTCGCGCATCGAAACCCCAAGCTCCATAGCCACGAAGGCGCGGAATCGGGCGGAATCGAGCACGCCGCCCATGCCGATAACCCGCTCGGCCTGAAATCCGGTTTCGCGCCTCGTGAGCTGCGCCATCACATCCATCGGGTTGCTTACCACGATGACAACCGCGTCGGGCGACCATTTGGCTATCTCGCGGGCCACTCCGCCCACTATGGCGGCGTTAGCCTTCAGCAGATCGTCGCGGCTCATGCCCGGCTTTCTGGCAAGTCCGGCGGTCACTATCACCACAGAGGAATCGGCTGTCGCCTCGTATCCGTTTGTTCCTGTCACGCGCGCGGATGAATCCCATATGGGGCAGGCCTGCGTCATGTCCAGCGCCTTGCCCTGCGGCACGCCGTCCATGATATCCACAAGGACGACGTCGCCAAGCCCCTTTCGCGCCGCAAGCTCCGCTGTCGTCGCTCCAACGTTTCCGGCCCCGACCACCGTAATCTTCGTCCTCATAGCTGCCTAACCTCCGATATTCATCAATTCATCATCTGACCGCGCCAAAATTCGCGTCAGGAATTATATCAGATGTTGCGGCGTTGCTTGCCGGAGGCCAGGGCCGGGCGGCAAGGCCAAGCCTGCCACGTTGTTTTCACGGCGAATATTTCCGGACGCGCCTTGCCGCGCATCCCGACCAGATAACCGGGCGGCAAGGCCAAGCCTGCTACGTTGTTTTCACCCCGATCTTCAAACCCTCTTCACCCGCGTCCACCGTGATAACCGATCCCTCCGCCACATCGCCCGCTATAAGCCGCCGCCCTATGCGCGTTTCAAGTTCGTGCTGCAAGAATCGCTTTAGCGGCCTTGCGCCGTAAACCGGATCGAAGCCCTGACGCGCCGCGAATTCGCGCGCGGCGTCGGTTAGCTCTATGCCGATGTTCCGGTCGGCAAGCCTTTTTCGCAGATCGGCTGTGAGCAAATCGACAATCCGCTTGATTTCCTCCAGCATCAGCGGCTTGAAAAGCACGATGTCGTCCACGCGGTTTAGAAATTCGGGCCTGAACTGATGCCGCATCTCGCGCATCACCTCTGCGCGGGCGCGTTCGGCTATCTCGCCGCCGGAGGTGACGCCTTCAAGCAGATACTGCGAGCCGATATTGCTGGTCATGATTATCACGGTGTTCTTGAAATTCACCGTGCGGCCCTGCGAATCGGTAAGCCTGCCGTCGTCAAGTATCTGTAAAAGCACGTTAAACACATCGTTGTGCGCCTTTTCTATCTCGTCAAAGAGCACAACCGAATACGGCTTGCGCCGCACGGCTTCTGTAAGCTGGCCGCCTTCCTCGTAGCCGATATAGCCCGGAGGCGCGCCGATCAGGCGCGAAACTGTATGCCGTTCCATGTACTCGCTCATGTCGATGCGGACGATGTTTTCCTCGGTGTCGAAGAGCGCCTCGGCAAGGGTTTTGGCAAGCTCGGTCTTCCCGACGCCGGTTGGCCCAAGGAATATGAACGAGCCGATCGGGCGGCGCGGGTCTTTAATTCCGGCCCGCGCGCGGATAACGGCGTCGGCAACAAGATTAACCGCCTCGTTCTGCCCAATCACTCGCTTGTGAAGGATTTCATCGAGGCGCAGAAGCTTTTCGCGCTCGCCCTCAACCAGCCTTGTCACCGGAATGCCTGTCCAGCGCGAAACGATCTCGGCGATTTCGTCCTCGGTAACTTCCTCGCGCAGCAATCGGCATTCGCCCTGCCGTTCCGCAAGGGTTGTCTCCTCGGCCTTGAGCCGCTTCTCAAGATCGGGCAGCCTGCCGTGTTTCAGCTCGGCGGCGCGGTTCAGGTCGTAGGCGCGTTCGGCCTGCTCCACCTCGCCGCGCACCCGCTCGATCTCTTCCCGAAGCGCGCGCACTTTGCCTATTGCCTGTTTTTCGGCGTCCCACCTGGCCTTCATCGAGGCCGATTCACTCTTAAGGTCGGCAAGTTCGCGGCGAAGCGCCTCAAGCCGCTCGACGCTCGCCCTGTCCGTCTCCTTCTTCAGCGCCGCCTCCTCGATCTCAAGCTGCATCACGCGCCGCGTGGTTTCATCAAGTTCGGCAGGCATCGAGTCGATCTCGGTGCGGATCATGGCGCAGGCCTCGTCAACCAGATCGATCGCCTTGTCCGGCAGGAATCGGTCTGTTATGTAGCGGTGCGAAAGAACCGCCGCGCCTACAATGGCGTTGTCCTGAATCTTCACGCCGTGGAAAACCTCGAAGCGTTCTTTCAGGCCGCGAAGTATCGAGATTGTGTCTTCAACCGTGGGCGCGTCAACCACCACCGGCTGGAAGCGGCGCTCAAGCGCGGCGTCCTTTTCGATATGCTTGCGGTATTCATCGAGCGTGGTCGCGCCGATGCAGTGAAGTTCCCCACGCGCGAGCATCGGTTTCAGCATGTTACCGGCGTCGGTTGAGCCCTCGGTTTTGCCCGCGCCCACAATCGTGTGCAACTCGTCAATAAATAAAAGTATTTTACCCTCGCTCTGCTTTATCTCGTTAAGCACAGCCTTGAGGCGTTCCTCGAACTCGCCCCGGTATTTCGCGCCCGCCATCAGCGCGCCCATGTCGAGCGAGAAGACCGAGCGCTCTTTCAGCCATTCCGGCACGTCGCCGTTTACGATTCGCCGGGCAAGCCCTTCAACAATGGCGGTTTTCCCCACGCCCGGCTCGCCGATAAGCACCGGATTGTTCTTGGTTTTGCGCGAAAGGATGCGGATGACGCGCCGGATTTCGGCGTCGCGCCCGATAACTGGATCGATCCTGCCGCGCCGCGCCTGATCCACAAGATCGACGCCGTATTTTTGAAGCGCCTCGTAGGCGGTTTCTGGCGTGGCGCTTGTCACGCGCTGATGCCCGCGAACCTTCGTGAGCGCCGAAAGAAACTTGTCTCGCGTAATTGCGAAGCGGGCGAAGATTTTGCCCGCCGGCATGGAGCCGCCCTCTTCGATCAGCGCAAGCGCGAGGTGCTCCACCGAAACGTATTCGTCCTTGAGGCGCTGCGCCTCTTTTTCCGCCCTGTCCACGATGGCCTGAACGCGGGCGGTGATAAATATCTTGCCGCTTTCGAAACCGCCGCCCGATACGCTGGGGCGTTTTTTCAGCTCGCCTTCCACGTCGGCCTTGAACGCCGTCGCGGATATGTCCATTTTGGATAGCAGCCCCGGAAGAAGTCCGTCGGACTGCTCAAGAAGCGCAAGCAGGATATGCTCGCCGTCCACCTCCTGATGGCCCATGCGAACCGCCGCCGACTGCGCCGCCTGAAACGCCTCCTGCGATTTCTGTGTGAGTTTGTTGAAGTCCATTGGTTTCCTCTTATTTGTAGAGACGCATAATCATGCGTCTCTACATAATCATGCGTCTCTACACGGCGAACAGCCGTTCGCCCGTACTGTGATATGCAATGTTACGCTGTTATCAACCCGCCGTCACCTCGATCTTTCTTGCCGTTGCCGGAGCCGCCTTCGGCACGAGCATGTAAAGAACGCCGTTTTTGATCGTTGCCTGAATATGGTCGCGGTCGGTTTCATCGGGCAGCGTGAATGTCCGGCGGTAGCCTCCCGCCTCATGCTCCCTGAAAACCTGATGGTGGCCCGGAAACTCTTCCGCCTTCACCGTGCCGCATATGGTGAGCATGTTTCTCTCGATCGCAAGATCGAGGCCATGCTCATCCACGCCCGGCATGTCAACCTCTATATAGAAGTTATCGCCGTCTTCGTATATGTCGGTATGCGGACGGAACACCTTCTCCGGAGCAGTCGTCGCGCAACATTCAACGTTGGTCTTCTCGCTGGTCATATCCCTCACCTCCTCGCTCAATTCGCAGTCGCCTCGATGGCGATCTTTCTCGGCCTGTCCTCTTCCGCCCTCGGCAGCGTAACCTTCAGCACGCCGTTGGCGAACTTCGCCGAAACACTGCCTGTCTCGATCCTGTACGGCAGATCGAGCTTGCGGACAAACCGGCCAAAACTCCGTTCACGCCTGTGATACGTCCTTCCATCCGTCTCCTTCACCTCGGTACGCTCGCCCTTGATGGCGAGCGTCTTGTCGATCACCGAAATCTCGATGTCTTTTGGCTCGATGCCCGGCAGTTCGGCGGTCACCACCACATCTTCCTCGCCTGTCCATGCGTTCAGCGCCGGAAAAGCGGGCGCGCCGCTTAAGCCCATATCACCGAAAATCCGGCTGATCTCGGCCTCCATGCGTTCGAGCTCATGCCACGGGTTCCATGCCCGTTCCTGTACCTGAAGTAACATGTTCCTCATCCTCCTTCCGATCTGTATTTCATCCAACGCGCATTGCGTTGACGCTTTCTAATAAGCAGATGGCGTGCCAACCGCCCGGCGAAACGCAATGACGCAAAAAAGTGCGTCATATCCGCACGTTGAAACATGCGGAAGTGGTGGGATGCCTTGCCGGTTCGGTCGGGTGCGACGTTGCAACGCGTCCGGCGCGACGTTGCGCTGATCGAAATCGTTGCATTAACAGCGGGCGATCCTGTGTTATCATTACACGTTGTGCTATAACGGCTTGTCGTTGAATCATTGAACGGTTTACGACTGAACTACGAAATAAAGTGAGCAACATGGCGCGCATTCTTCACATCGAGGACGATTTCAACAATCTTTTGCTGGTGCGTAAGCTGCTTGAATCCGCGGGACATACGGTTGTGGAGGCATCCGACGGCCTGAGCGGCATAAAGGCGGCAGGCGACACCAATCCAGACCTGATCCTGATGGACATAAACCTTCCGGGCCTGGACGGCAACGAGGCTGCCACGATTCTTAAAAACAGCAAGAATCTTAATGACATTCCGATAGTTGCCATCACCTCGAACGCCTATCCCGGCGCGCGGGAGCGCTGCCTCGTGGCAGGCTGCGACGGTTACATCGCCAAGCCGATAGATGTTGACGGCTTTCTTTCGGTGCTGGAGTCGTACATCAACGGGCGGCGAGACCATCTGCCGCTGGACAAGAAGGCCCATTTCCTGAAGGAGTACAGCCGCGATCTCGCCCTATCGCTTGAGGAACATGCCTACGCCCGCCATTTCCTTGAGGGCATCATCATGCAGAGCCCCATCAGCACGCTGATCACGGACGCCGACGGCGTATGCGTGCTGCACAACGAGCGCTACAACCGCATGTTCAACACAAAAGGCGGCGGCATAATCGGCAACTACTCGGTTTTCGACGACAGCGAACTGGAGCGGGGCGGTCATCTCGATCTTGTCAACAGGGTGTTCGCCGAAAACGAACAGGTTGAATTCCAGACGGACTACGAAATTGCCGGAAAGGGTCGACGCATAATACGTTTTTCCATGTTTCCGGTTCTCGATTCAACCGGCAGGCTCAAAAACGCGGTCATCCAGCATATCGACGTGACCGACGAGATCAGGGCGGTTCAGGAGAAGGAGCGCCTGCAGGAACAGCTTTTCCAGGCGCAGAAGATGGAGTCCATCGGAACCCTTGCCGGAGGCGTGGCCCACGACTACAACAACCTGCTGGTTGGAGTGCTGGGCAGCTCCGAGCTTCTGCTCAAACACGTGGACAACAAGGACAACCGCTACAAGCTGCTCACGATAATCCGCGATTCCGCCATCAAGATGGCAGAGCTCACCCGCAGCCTTCTTGCCTACGCGCAGGGCGGCAAGTTCATCCCGGAGAAGGTTGACATCAACCATTTCCTGGGCAATGTCCTGGAGTTCACAAACCGCGTGATCGACCGCCAGATAAGCGTCATCACCGATCTCGCGCCCGATCTGCCGCCGCTGGTGGCCGACAAGGGCCAGCTTCACCAGACGCTGATAAACATCATCATCAACGCCTCGGAGGCCATATCGGGGCGCGGCGTCATAAAAATATCCACGTGTCTCGCGGAGGATGTTCCGGATTTCACCGAGTTCGACGCCAACAGGGCGTATGTCCGCATCACCGTCACCGACAACGGCTGCGGCATGACCGACGAGGTGCTGGCCAAGCTGTTCGAGCCGTTCTACTCCACGAAGGGAATGGGCCGAGGTCTTGGCATGGCCGCCATATATGGCATCACGCGCACGAACAAGGCGCTCATCACGGCAAAAAGCATCCCAGGAGCCGGCGCGACAATAGAGCTTTACTGGCCGGCGGCGAAATACATCGGCAGACAGGCTCCGCCGGAACCGCGAGCCGCTTTACGCAAGCATGAAGTAATTCCCGATCTGAGGGGATCGGGAACCGTCATGGTGGTGGATGACGAGGACATTGTGCGCGAAGTGGCAACGGACATACTGGAATCGGCAGGATTCAGGGTGATCGCGGTGGACGACGGAGACAGCGCAATCAATGAGCTGAAGCGCAATCCTGACGTGTCGCTCGTGGTGCTCGACATCATAATGAAGCGCATGAGCGGAAGGGAAACGTATCCGGAGATCAAGAAACTGCGTCCCGACATGAAGGTGCTTGTTTCAAGCGGCTACGATCAGGAGGGGCCGGCTGCCGAGATCCTGAAAATGGGCGCTGACGACTTCATACAGAAACCTTACAATATCGACGAATTCACCGGCAAGATTAACATGCTGCTGGGCAGGTGACCGGCTTGCTGCGCCCTTTTATTTCAACTATTGCCGTAGAGGGGATGCTCTTGCTCAACAGCGGGCTTAAGCCCGCTGTCTACATCGCTATACAACCAAATCGACATGGAATTACCAGAAACGCGGATGCTTTGAATCTGCGGGTTTGTCTGCCACTTTAGCTTCCTCAGGATTCGCGCCATTCTCCGCCACCGGTTTTACGGCCTGAACCGGTTTCAAGGGTGCTGCCGGTTCTTCCGTATCGCCGGGCGGCGAAGGGTAATTCCCCATCATAGCATCGGAGATTATCCGTTTCACCTCGACAGAGAAATCCTTACGCAGCATCCAGTCCAGAAACGTGGCGTCCTTTTCGATGATGTCGCGAAGCAGCTTGCCCCGGTGCGGGCCGAAATTCATGCAGACCTCGCCGTCTTTCCAGACCATCTTGCCGAATCTGTCAACGAAATTAGGGTTCTTCTGGTCGCAAAAATTGTGCAGGGCCTCGGCGTCGGCAGGAACATCCTTGTATCGTGCAAGCTGCGCGTCAAGTATGTCGATGGTGGCCTCGACGTCGCCCAAGGCCGAATGCGCGTTCACATGCTCTCGCTCGCAGTAGTACTGAACCGCCGCCTCAAGCGAGCGCGGCTCCTTCTTGTGGAAGATGACCTGCGCGTCAACCAGAGACCTGTCTTCCAGTGACAGCTCTATTCCGGCCCGCCTGCATTCCTCTATCAGAAGCGGAATGTCGAACCGTATGATATTGAATCCGGCAAGATCGCATCCCTCGATGAAACCGGCCACGCGGCCTGCGGTTTCCCTGAATGTCGGCTTGTCGGCAACATCGGCGTCGGTGATGCCGTGAATGCGGCTGACAACCGCCGGTATGGAGCGTTCGGGGTTAATGCGGGTTTCGAACACCTCGCGCGCGCCGCCCGGCAGTATCTTGACAAGGGCTATTTCGACAATGCGGTCGGATGCTGTGTTGGTTCCGGTTGTTTCCAGGTCGAGAAATACGAGCGGCTTTTTTAACTGAAGATGCTTCATGTGTCTGCCTAGTATAGTGAAAGCGGGCAGCCAACGCAAAGAAGCCGGAAAAGCGGCGGCATGTTTGACAGCCGTTCGTTGCCCTGCTATATTGAGTTTCGCCGGTTTCTTCCGAAAAGAGCCTGTATCCGCGCAACGCGGAACAGTAATTTCATTAATCCCGTGCAAGGAGGGAGTATCGATGCATAGCAACAAATCATTGTCCCGCTTTTTGGTAATTGCCGTTTCCGCGGCTTTTGTCGGGCTTGCAGGATGCGCGTCCATGGATGACGTGACCGGCAAGAAGCGCATTACCGAGCTTGAGCAGAGCGTGGCCCAGATGGAAAAGCTCTTGGCCGACCAGAAGGTTGACTGCGCGAACAAGGAATCGCAGCTTAGAAGGCAGAGCGAGGAACAGCTTGCGTCGCAGAAGGCCGATTGCGAGAGAAGCGTTACAACCCAGAAGGCCGATTGCGACAAGGGAATGTCCGACATCAAGGGGCAGATGGCCGACCAGAAGGCCCGTTGCGACTCGCGCGAGGCCGAGATGAGCAAGATACTCGAAACCGAGAAGATGCGCGGCAAGGGCATCAAGGTGGTGTTCTTCAGCGGCGATATTATTTACGACATCTCATCCGAAGCATTCACCGACTACAAGGCCGGTCTTCGCTACAGGGCGCTTCGCGACACGGCGTTTGCCGAGAAGCTGAAGCTGTTCGAGGACGGCAAGGGCGGCGACGGCGAAGTGCTGGCCGCGTTGAAGGCGGTTGACCGCTCGCAGGACAAGCTGATAAGCGCGCAGGAAGCCTCCGCGTTCCGGGCCGCCGAGGAGTCTGCCTACATGGGAGGCGGACAGCATCAGGAGCATAAGGATCAGCCGAAGCAGGAAGTGAAGTAGCTGGCGGCGGTCAATCGGGCAACCCTCAGTTATTACCTCCCCCCGGCTCTTCGCCACCCCCCTCAATGAGGGGGGCAAGGGGGGAGTCGGCTTTCGCACCCGCCACAAAGGGGGGAGTCGGCTTTCGCACCCGCCGCAAAGGGGGGAGTCGTAATTAAGCAATCGGAACGGTTCTCTCTCTGAGCAACTTACAGCGCCGTTTGACTTTCCCGCCGATATTTTAAATAATTGAAAGTTCCGGCCGTTAGACTGCCTGGAGTATCAGCGTTGTAGGAAGGTCGTTTGATGGGGAAGACAAAGCGAAAAGCTAAGCCGAGAAAGAAAAAGCTCCGGCTGGCCGGGTTCAACAATCTCACAAAGACGCTCACATTCAATATCTACGATATTTGCTACGCGACAACCGCAAGGGCGCGCAAGGAGTATCTGGAGTACATCGACGAGGAGTACAACTCCAGCCGCCTCGAAAAGATCATGAAGGACGTGGCCGACATCATCGGGGCCAACATCCTGAACATCTCCACGCAAGACTACGATCCGATGGGCGCAAGCGTGACCATGCTCATATCCGAGGCCCCGATAAATCCGCCCGCCACGCCGGACATCGTGCTGGCGCATCTGGACAAGAGCCACATCTGCTCCCACACATACCCCGAAACCAACAAGCGCACAGGCATATCCACGTTCCGCGTGGACATAGACGTGAGCACCTGCGGCAAGGTTTCGCCGCTGAAGGCGCTCAATTACCTGATTTCGAGCTTCGAGTCCGACGTGGTTCTGATCGACTACAAGGTGCGCGGATTCACCCGCGACACGCGCGGCAGGAAGCTTTTCATCGACCACAAGATATTGTCCATTCAGGAGTTTATAAGCAAAACCGTTCTGCGGCGCTACCGCACGATAGACTTCAACATCCACCAGGAGAATCTTTTCCACACAAAGATGGTGCTCGACGACGTGGATCTGGACAACTACCTCTTCGGCGTGAAAAGCGTGGCCATGACCGAAAGCGAGCGCGACGCGGTGGAGACGATGCTGAACCGCGAGATGACCGACATATTCTACGGCAAGAACGTGTATCCGGGGGCGCATTGATGCCGCAAGGCTTTTTGATATGCTATAATGTTCGACGGTTTTTAACACCGTCGTTTTTGGGCGATTAGATCAGCTGGGAGAGCACCACGTTCGCAACGTGGGGGTCGAGGGTTCGATCCCCTTATCGTCCACCAGAAACACCACAGGGGCTTCGCCAAGGCGAAGCCCTTTTTTGTGATATATTAACCGCATGGCTACTCCGACGATATTCGATAAAATAAGGGCGGAACTCGCTGTAATCAGGTGGATGCTCGGCGTGCTCATCGGCGGCGTGATTGCCCTTGTGATGAAGGCTTTCTTGGCGGGTTGATCCCGCGCTGTCCGTTTTTCCAATTCTGAATCAATCGCCCCCGCCATTGCCGCGCTCGCAATTTGTTGCCCCATTCTCCTGAAAAAACCGCTAAACTATCCGGTAATTCAGCCGAAATGCTATAAACGCCTCCATGCCCCGGAGGCTCAGCACATATTTTCAAGGAGTTGCCATGCCCCGCCTGTCTCGCCTGTTGCCGCTTTTCTGTCTTGCCGCCGCAATTGCGCTGTTCTCCGCTCCGCCGCCGTCGTCCGCCGCCGACATGAACGAGGCCGCGGAGAAGGAACTGGCCATGCTGTCGATGTTTTTCGATCCGGACGAGCTTGTGATAACGGCCACGCGCTCGCCCAAGCCGCTGTCGCAGGTGGCCGAGAACATGACGATAATCAACTCGCGCGAGATAGAGGAGATGCGCGCGCATACGGTGGCCGAGGTTTTGAACCGGGCGACGGGGGTGTTCGTTGGCTTTTTCGGGCAGGATTTCGGTAGCGACGCATCGCTGAGCATTCAGGGATCGAACAGCCGTCATGTGCTATTGCTGGTTGACGGCATTCCGTGGAACATGCTGGTTGAGGGAAGCGCGACGCCGCAGGACATACCGGTGGGCATAATCGAGCGGATCGAGATAGTGAAAGGCCCGGCGTCGTCCACATGGGGATCGGCCCTTGGCGGCGTTATCAACATCATCACCAAAGACACGAAGAAGATCGGCCAGCCGCCGGTTTCGCTCTTTGCGTCGTATGGCGGCGGCAACTCGCGCGATCTTCGCGCCGAGGCGCGGGGCCGGTCGGGGCCGATTGGCTTCTACATTCACGCCGAACATCAGGCATCAGACGGTCTGGTGGCCGGAAGGTCTTACGATGCGGCAAATGTTACCGGCAAGCTGTCGTTCAAGCTGGGCGAATCCACCACATTGAAAATCGCCTCCAGCTACAGCGAGCCGCGCCATGGCTACGTGCTTGACTTCACCGGACTTGAAGTCTCAACAAATGACAGGAATTTCTTCGCATCTGCCGTCGTCGATTCCGAAATCAGCGATACTCTCAGCGCATATCTGATGACATTCCAACGGAAGCTGAAATACGATAGTACCAATAACGAGTTGGGCGGCGTGCTGTACAATCGTTCGCAAAGCGATGACACAACAAACGGAGTAAGGTCAAATGTAACGTATCGCGGCGATTTCCAGACAATCACCGTGGGCGCCGACTATGAAAAAGGCAAGCTTGACAACCTGCAAACATATGGCCCGACGATTCAGGGATGGGGAGCGCCTGCGGCGATGCGGAAAATCGTTGACGCCGAGCGTTGGGCGGTATTTGCAAACGACAACATACTTGCGGGGCAGTTCACGATTATCCCCGGAGTGCGGTACGACCATCACGAAATCGCCGGAGACTTCACCAGCCCTAGCCTCGGAGCCACATGGCGAGCCGGTGAGAATACGATTTTAAGAGCTACTGTATCAAAAGGTTTTACCTCGCCGGCCTATGCGGAGCTTCTGGCCGGCGGACTGTTTCTCGATCCTAATCCGAACATCAAACCGGAGGAGACTGTCTCGTATCAGGCCGGCGTGGAAACGCTGCTGGCTAATAGCGTGCGTCTTAAGGCTCTGTTTTTCAACCACCGGATAAGCGATGTGCAGAAAAAGGCATATTACGCCGGAGGCCCATCGGGATGCGTCGGTTCGGCTTGCAACGATATTTTTGTGAACGCCGGGAGCGAACACAGGCGCGGCTTGGAAATTGACGCTGAAACGAGCCCGGTAAAAGGCTTTTCGTTCAAGGCCGGGGGGGCGTTCGTTGACATCGATCCGAACGGCGATGATGCGTCGAAAAAGAAATACCGATACACTGCCGGTCTTCACTATGATGACATGGACACCATTAAGGCCAACGTCACCGGCCAATACGTTTGGCACGATGCACCGGCAGGCGACGGCGCGGAATACAACGCCGTGATTGTGGACGCAGGCGCAAGCAAGACGGTTCTTCTTTCGCCACGGGCAAAGCCGGAGTTCTTCATGGTCGTGCATAACCTTTTCAACGGATCGAGCTACTGGCACACTGACTATAAAAACCCGCGCCGATGGATCGAGGGCGGCGTGAAACTTCTTTTCTAGCGTTTCATTTACCGGCATTGCCGGTTCTTATCTCATCGCTTCAAGGAGGTTTTCGCATGGAAGAGATCGAGGAGCAGAAGGAAGTGATCGTTGTGCTGGACGAAGGCGTGTCGATGGAGGAAATCGCCGAGACTACGGAGTGCTGCAAACAGTCGTCGGCGGCGTTAAGGTAGGCAAACACCAGCCAAAAGGCACGGGAGCGTGGAGGGACGCTCCCGGAAGAGGCGGGGAAGGCGTGCGGTTTTAAACCAAGGCAACATGGATATGTCGGCCAACCGCTTTGGCAAACTTCTCAAGGGTGGATAAACGGATATCGATGGCATGGTTCTCCATTCGGGAAATGACGGATTTTGTGGTTTGGAGTTCATGGGCAATCTGCTCCTGTGTCATCCCGGCTTCCACGCGAGCCTGTTTCAAGAGCACCCCAAGCTTGAAGGTTTCAAAGCGCTCGTTGTAATTCCGCCAGAATTCAGGATCTTCCTTAAATCGCTTGTTCTTATACTTCTGCAAGTCACTCATACAGGTCTCCTGAACCGGGCATTCGCCATTCTCGAAGCGATAGAAGACTATTTTTCGCATGTCATTAAGTTAGCCCAATTGCGAACAAAGGGCAAGTTGAAATACACAAGTGATGGAAAGGCGGGGCCGTAACGCTTGCCGTGTAATGTCACATGCAGTATCATTACCGCATGAGCAAAAGCGGGAAAATGCTTGCTAAAATGCGGGGAAAACCTTGTCGCCTGAACCGCAGATTGAATGGATTGCAATGATTGCGCTGATTGCGCTGATTTAATCTGTGACATCTATTTGATCTGCGTTAATCTGTGGTTCAGACATCGATGGAATTATAAGTTCACTATCAAAAAAGGAGATTCCCCCCAATGCCCCTTTCCTGCTACTTAAAATCCTTCCCCCACCCAAGCAAGCCCGATCACGTCATACTTTTTTCCACAAAACGCGCCTCGAAGGCGGTGGTTCACAAAAACACGCTTGAGGCCGCCGAAAACGGCGCGCTCGGCGAGAAAGAACACGCAACGCTTGCACGGCTTGGAATGATCGTTGACGACCTCGACGCCGAACGGCGCGAAATGCTCGGTTTCGTTGATGAATTGAACCGGCTTTCAACCACCATGAACATCTCCGTGATCGTGAACCTGGACTGCAACTTCGCCTGCGTCTACTGTTACGAGCGCGACATCAAGGGCCGCCACTACATGACGGACGAGACGGCGGATCAAGTCGTCGAGTTCATCAAGGCTAAATTTACAAACGAAATCAACAAGATCAACATCGACTTCTACGGCGGCGAGCCGCTTCTTGCCCGCCAGACGATAAAGCGCATCGCCGGAAAAACGAAGGCATTTGCCGAGGGAAATGGCGCGGAATTCAGCTTCACGCTCGTAACCAACGGCTCGCTTCTCACGCGCCGCGTCGTGGAGGAACTAAACCCGCTCGGATTCGCCGGGGCAAAGATCACCCTGGACGGCCCGCCCGATATGCACAACCAGACGCGACCGTTTAAGAACGGCGGCGGAAGTTTCGATGCAATCACCGGAAACATAAGCGAAATATGGGACATCGCCCGTGTGGGCATCGGAGGCAACTACGGGCGAAGCAACTGGAGGCGGTTTCCGGAGCTTATCGACATTCTGGAGGAGAGGGGGCTTGGGCCGGAGCAGATAGCCCAACTGCGGTTTTTTCCGGTGATGAAGGTTGCTGGTTCTGAGGTTCCCGGCAGTTACCGCGACGACAAAATGTCGTCGTTGGCTTGCGACGGCTGTGTTTCGTCATCCGAGCAGTGGATGGCCGAGGCCGATCTTGCGTTAAATGCGGCGGTTTTCAGGCGCGGTTACAAGAAGGCTTCACCTGGCCCGTCGGTCTGTCAGGTGGAGCGCGATCATATGTTCGTGATAAACCACGACGGCGGCATCTACCGCTGTCCGGCGCTTATAGGCATGGAGCGCTTCCGGCTTGGGGATGTGCGGGGCGGCATCTCAGACAACGGCTCTGCATACGCGCCCGGAGTGTGGAAGAACGACGAATGCCTCGGCTGCGCCTACCTGCCGCTCTGCTTTGGCGGCTGCCGATACTCGGCGCTTGCCGAATTCGGCGACGCCTCGCGCCTTGATTGCAGGAAGGAATATCTCGACCGGACGCTTGGGGCGTCGATGTTGACGGAATTCCATTCCGCCCCGTAATCCTGCCACGCAGGAATTTCCCCTGCCCTTGGTTTGGGAGGGGTTGTTGAACGTTTGATCTGGAAATGAAATTATCCGGCAACAGCCATTTTGTCTTCGTTTTCGCCTTTCGACGCCGTCAATTCTTCCCGAACTATGCGGCGCAGAATATCTTCCAATGGCTGCTTGCGGCTTTGAACGTATTCGCGTAAGGCATTATTTATGAGCGTCTGGTAGCTGCCGCCGCCAGCCGCATGAACTTCACCACGAAACCAGTCCAATAAATCGTCATCGATCCGAATCGTGATCCGCGTTTTACCGCTCGGCATCGGATCAAGCGCCCCGCGTCGCCCTTGGCTGAAATCGTAATTTGCTTTCATGGCTTAACCCTCATACTGCAATCTTTCATGACTTTCGGCCCTACGCGCCGAAATAATGCGAATATTTTGACCTCGCAAGGTGAATACGACCACGAGGATTCTTCCCGTTGCATCAGCTCCAATCGTTATGAAACGTTCCTCCCCGGCATGGTCATCCGGAATCGTGAGTGCGTTATCATCCAAAAAACCGTGGCGGCGGCGGCGAAATCCATGCCATGCTTACGGAGATTGGCTCTCGCCTTGGCGGGATCCCATT
This sequence comes from Nitrospirota bacterium, assembly GCA_016212095.1. GTDB lineage: Bacteria > Nitrospirota > Thermodesulfovibrionia > SZUA-242 > SZUA-242 > JACRHH01. The sequence goes on along the minus strand of JACRHH010000024.1, from coordinate 23,720 downwards.
CATAGTTCATTTGGTTATTGTATGCACATCCGTACAGATTGGCAATACGCGAAAAATCTCTCTCCCCCACATAAAACGGCGGCCTTTTCAGGCCGCCGTTTTCGTGCAATAATCCAGCAGCTTATGGCTTGGGCTTAAAACACGCCCTTCACCTTGCCGGTTTCAACGTCAACGTCAACGCGGCGGTAGGCCGGATCGGACGCCGTGCCGGGCATGAGCGTGATCGAGCCCGCGACCGGAACAACGAATCCCGCGCCCTTGAAGGTGAGGATGTCGCGGATGTGCAGCCTCCAGCCCTTCGGCACGCCCTTTTTGGTCGGGTTGTCGGAGAGCGAAAGATGGGTCTTCACCATGCAGGTTCCAAGCTTCGCGGTCTCCGGATCGGCCTCCATGCGTTCGGCCTTTTTAAGGGCTTCGGCGGAGTAGTCCACGCCGTCCGCGCCGTAAACCTCGGTTGCGATAAGCTCGATGCGCTTCCGGAGCGGCGTGTCGAGTTCGTAAAGGAATTTGAAATTGTTCGGCTCGTTGCATGCGTCAACCACGGCGTCGGCAAGCTCAAGCGCGCCGTCGCCACCGTACTGCCAGTGCTTCGAAAGCGCAACGCGCGCTCCAGCGGCCTCGGCTATGCGGCGCACTGCCTTGATCTCGTTGTCGGTATCGGTGTAGAAGGCGTTGATGCAGACCACCGGGTTGATGCCCGCCTTTTTCACCACGTTTACGAGGTGAATCAGGTTGTCGCAGCCCTTCTCTACCCATCCCACGTTCTCGCCCCTGTACTCTTCCGGAAGCGGCTTGCCCGGAACCGGAATCGGCGCGCCGCCGTGGCACTTGAGCGCCCGGATTGTGGCGACAAGAACAGCCGCGTTCGGCTTGAGGCCCGAAAAGCGGCATTTGAGGTTCCAGAATTTTTCGAAACCGATGTCGGCGGCGAAGCCCGACTCGGTCACGTTGTAGTCGGCAAGTTTTAATCCCACACGATCCGCGATGATCGAAGACTGGCCGATGGCGATGTTCGCGAAAGGCCCTGCGTGTACCAGCACGGGCTGGCCCTCGATCGTCTGCATGAGGTTCGGGTTAAGCGCCTCGACCATCCATGCCGTCATCGCGCCGGCAACGCCGAGGTCTTCGGTTGTCACCGGAGCGCCCGACTTGCTGTACGCAACAACGATGCGGCCCATGCGCTCGCGCATGTCCTTGAGATCCTTGGCAACGGCAAGAATGGCCATGACCTCGGACGACACCGCGATGGCGAAACCGGAGCGCATCATGAAGCCGTCGCTCTTTCCGCCCTGTCCGATGATGATGTCGCGAAGCGCCTGCGCGCAGAAGTCGATGATCCACTTCATCTCAACGTTGCGCGGGTCGATGTCGAGCCTTTTGAGGCCGCGCTTTTCAAGCTGCGCGTCGTTATAGTTGAACTCGTGCTGCATACGGCTGGTCACTGCAACCATCGCCAGGTTGTGCGCGTTCATGATGGCGTTGATGTCGCCGGTGAGACCAAGCGAAAACGGCGTGAGCGGCACGCACTGCGAAAGTCCGCCTCCCGCCGCCGAGCCCTTGATGTTCATCGTGGGCCCGCCGGAAGGCTGGCGAATGGCGGCGATAACGCTCTTGCCGCGCTTGCCAAGACCCTGCGTGAGGCCCATGGTTGTGGTGGACTTTCCCTCGCCAAGCGGCGTTGGCGTGATCGCCGTCACGTCAACATATTTGCCGTCCGGCTTGTTTTCAAGCCTCTTTAAAATCTTCTTGAAGTCGAGCTTCGCAACATAGTGGCCGTGCGGCAGAAGCTCCTCCTTCTCCAGCCCAAGCTCCTCGGCAAGCTGATAGACCGTCTTCATGTGCTTCTCGGCTGCCTCGGCAATTTCCCAGTCCTGATGTTTTGTCGGATCCAATGGCATGGTACAGACTCTCCTCCTTACGGATATGATTGATTTCGAAATTATTTCGAATATCCGGTCAGACGCCGGCCGCAACCTCCGCCGTCTTCTCGATTCTTACAGCGCAAACCTTCGCCTCCGGTATCTTGCACACCGGATCGAGCGCGTCATTTGTCAACACATTCGCCGCCGCCTCGTGGTAATGAAACGGCATGAACACCACGCCCGGAGCCACGCGGTCGGTCACCATTGCCTTGACCTGCAAGCTCCCCCTGCGTGACGAGACGGAGAGCATCCCGGCATCGGCAATGCCGAGCCTCCGCGCGTCCTCGCGGCTGATCTCGATAAACGGCTCCGGCGCCACCGCCTCAAGCGCATCTGAACGCCGCGTCATCGTTCCGGTGTGGTACTGGAACAGAATCCTTCCGGTTGTAAGGACAAACGGGTATGCCTCATCCGGAAGCTCTTTCGACTCGATGTACGGAATCGGCGAAAACGCGCCCTTTCCGCGCGGGAAAACATCCTTGAACAGATACGGCGTGCCCGGATGATCGTCCGTGGGGCAAGGCCACTGAAGGCCGCCCGAATCCAGTCGCCGGTAAGTCATTCCGGCCATCGCGGGCCAGAGCGCTGAAATTTCGCGGAAAACATCGGCAGCCGACGCCGGGCCCAAATCGTAGCCGGCACGGGCCGCAACCGCGCGGATTATCGAAAGATCGTCCTTCGCATCGCCCGGCGAATCGACAGCCTTGCGAACCCTCTGAACGCGCCGCTCAGTATTTGTGAACGTGCCATCCTTCTCGGCAAACGAGGAGGCAGGCAGCACCACGTCGGCAAGCTCGGCGGTTTCGGTCATGAAAATATCCTGGACGACAAGGAAATCAAGTTTTTTCAATGCCTTCAGGGTATGCGCCATGTGCGGGTCGGAGATCACCGGGTTTTCGCCCATGATGTAAAGCCCCTTAATCCTGCCGCCGATGATCGCGTCGGTCATCTCGGTTGCGGTAAGCCCCGGTTCGGCGGGAAGCGCGCCGCCCCAGACCGCCTCGAATTTTTTCCTTACCGCCTCGTCCGCAACCTTCTGGTAGCCTGGAAGCACCGCCGGAGCGCAGGCCATGTCGGATGCGCCCTGCACGTTGTTCTGGCCGCGAAGCGGGTTCACGCCCGCCGACTCCTTGCCCAGATTGCCGGTAAGAAGCGCCATGTTCGCCACCGACCACACGTTATTCGTGCCCATCGAATGCTGGGTTATGCCCATCGTGTAGTAGATTCCGGCGTTTTTTGCGCCCGCGTAGGTGCGCGCCGCCTTCACTATGTCGGCAGCCGGAACGCCGGTGATCTTTTCGCCGTATTCCGGCGTGAATTGCGCGATTGCCTTGCGGAATTCTTCGAATCCCTCGGTGCGGGAATCGATGAAATTTTTATCTTCCAGCCCTTCGGCAAGGATCACATGCATGATCGAGTTCATGAGCGCAACGTCGGTTCCCGGCCTGTGCCGCAGCCAGAGCGTGGCGAATTTCACAAGCGGAATCCTGCGCGGATCGGCGATTATCAGCTTCGCGCCCTTGCGCGCCGCCTTCTTCATCCGGAGCGCAACAATGGGATGGCACTCGGTGGTGTTCGAGCCGATCACGAAAAGCGCGTCGTTGTTCTCGATTTCGGCGATGGAGTTGGTCATTGCGCCCGAACCAAATACGGTGGCCAGACCGGCCACAGTGGCGCTGTGTCAATACCGCGCGCAGTGATCGACGTTGTTTGTGCCGATCCCCGCGCGGAAGAATTTCTGGAAGGCGTAATTTTCCTCGTTGGTGCAGCGCGCCGAGGCAAGGCCGCCAAGCGCATCTGGCCCGTGGGCATCTTTTATAGCCCCAAGCCTGGCGGCAACCAGATCGAGCGCCTCGTCCCACGACGCCGGTTCCAGCGCCCCGCCCTTTTCCCGCCGGACAAGCGGCGTTGTGAGGCGGTCGGGGCGGTTGATGAATTCGTAGCCGAACCGTCCCTTGGGGCAGAGCCAGCCTTCGTTGGGGGTATCGACCTTCGAGGAAACACGGATCACCCGGTTTCCGGCCGTATGCAGCGTGAGCACGCAGCCGCAGCCGCAGTACGGGCAGACCGTTTCGGTCTCCTTCACGTCTTTCTGGCGGCCCTTTCCGGCCCACATCCGTCCGGAGAGAGCGCCGGTAGGGCAGATCGATACGCACTGCCCGCAGAACTCGCAGTCCAGATCCTTTTCAAACGGCGGGCAGACCTTCGCGCCGAAGCCGCGATAGGCCAGATCGATCGCGCCCACGCCCTGCACCTCGTCGCAGACGCGAACGCACTTGCCGCAGAGAACGCATTTTTCCATGTCGCGCTTGATGACAGGGTTCATGTCCTGCTTCGGGTAGCGCCGCCGCTCGCCCCAAAACCGGTTTTCGCGCAGGCCGTAGAAATAGGCCAGTTCCTGCAACGAGCAGTCGCCCGCCCGCTCGCAGACCATGCAGTCGTTGGGATGATCCGAAAGCAGAAGCTCAACGACAGTGCGCCGCAGGTTGAAAAGCCGTTCGCTGCTTGTTGTAACGGTCATGCCGTCGGTTGCCGGCGTCGTGCATGAGGTTACCGGTCTCGGAACCCCGGCAATCTCGACAATGCAGAGGCGGCATCCGCCGTATGGCTTGAGCCGTGGGTCGTGGCAGAGGGTCGGAATTTCTATCCCTGCCGCGCGGGCCGCTTCCAGCACTGTAGCGCCATCGGAAACGCTAATCGTTTTTCCATCTATCGTAAGGTTTATCATTACAAGCCTACTCCTTCAGCACAGCCTTGAATTTGCATACGTCGAAACATGCCCCGCATTTCACGCATTTGGCGCGGTCGATTGAGTGCGGCTTCTTCTTCTCGCCGGTAATGGCGCCGGCAGGGCAGGCCCGCAGACAGACGCCGCAGCCCTTGCACTTGTCGTCGAGGATCATGAAGGTGATAAGCGCGCGGCAGACCGCAGCCGGACAGCGCTTGTCGTGGATATGCGCCTCGTACTCATGACGGAAATAGCGGATGGTCGAAAGCACCGGGTTGGGGGCCGACATTCCAAGGCCGCAGAGGCTTGCATCCTTCACATCGTTGGCGAGGCTCAAAAGAAGCTCGATGTCGCCGGGCCGTCCGTTGCCCTCGGTTATGCGCGTAAGGATTTCCAGAAGGCGTTTGGTTCCGATCCGGCACGGCACGCATTTGCCGCAGGATTCGGCCTGCGTGAATTCCAGGAAGAATTTGGCGATGTTCACCATGCAGTCGGTCTCGTCGAGAACAACCATGCCGCCCGATCCCATCATCGAGCCGATTTTCACCAGATTCTCGTAATCGACCGGAAGATCGATATGCTCGGCTGTGATGCATCCGCCAGACGGGCCTCCGGTCTGAACGGCCTTGAACAGCCTGTCGCCCTCGATTCCGCCGCCGATGTCGTAGATGATCTCCTTCAGCGGAATACCCATCGGCACTTCGATAAGGCCGGTGTTCTTTATCTTGCCGGTGAGGGCGAACACCTTAGTGCCCTTGCTCTTTTCCGATCCGAGGGAGGCAAACCACTCCGGCCCCCTGCGGAAGATGTACGGCAGGTTGGCCAGCGTCTCGACGTTGTTGATAACCGTCGGCTTGCCCCAAAGCCCCTTGTTGGCCGGAAACGGCGGCTTCGCGCGCGGCATTCCGCGCTCGCCCTCGATGGATGCGATAAGCGCCGTCTCCTCGCCGCAGACGAAAGCGCCCGCGCCAAGTTTTATCTTTATGTCGAAGTTGAAGCCCGATCCGTGTATGTCTTGACCGAGAAACCCGTGCGCCCGCGCATCGGCGAGCGCTTTTTTCAGGCGCTCCACGGCAAGCGGATATTCGGCCCTGATGTAGACGTATCCGGTGTCCGCGCCTATTGCGTAGGCTCCTATCGTCATGCCCTCGATCACGGCATGGGGGTTGCCCTCGATTACAGACCTGTCCATGAACGCGCCGGGGTCGCCCTCGTCGGCGTTGCAGATGATGTACTTCCGGTCAGACTTGTTCGCCGCGCAGAAGCCCCACTTCACGCCGGTAGGAAATCCGGCGCCTCCGCGGCCTCGAAGCCCGGATTTCTTTACCGCCTCAACGGTATCGGCTGGAGACATCTCATTCAGAACCCTGGCCGCCGCCTTGTAGCCGTCAACCGAGATATATTCGTCTATATCCTCCGGATTGATCCGGCCACAGTCGGAAAGCACCACCTTCACCTGACGGTCGTGGAAGCTGTGATAGTCGTCGCCGACCATCCATTCGGCTATCGGCGCGCCACCCTTCACATGCTCCTCGATGATGCGCGGAACCATGTCGGGCTTTATGTACTGATATGTGGCGCGGTTGCCGTCGATCGCCACATCGACAAGCACGTCGCGGGCGCAAAAGCCCCGGCAGCCAACCTGGTGAACCGCGCAGTGCTTTTCAACCGACGCATCCATTCCGGCGTCCGCGAACCCGGCCTTGAACGCTTCCATGACCTCGACACCACCGGCGGCGATGCCGCCTGTTCCCATGCAGACGTTTACAAGAATTTCCTTACTCACTTTTTTCTTCCCTGTATGTATTGAGTTCCTTCACCGTCTTGTCCGGCGTCATCTTGCCATACACCTTCTTGTTGACGATCACCACCGGCGCTATGCTGCACGCGCCCACGCAGGCCACCTTTTCGAGCGTGAACATGCCGTCCTTGGTAGTGTGCTCGCCGTGGGCCAGGCCAAGCTCGTCGGTAAGCCGCGAGATTATGCGGTCGGAGCCCTTCACGTGGCAGGCTGTGCCGCAGCATGCTGTCACGATGTTCCTGCCGCGTGGGTGAAGGTAGAACTGGGCATAGAACGTGGCCACCCCGAAGAATTTGCTTGCCGGAATTCCGGACTTGTCCGCGAACATGTAAACGGCGTCTTCGGGGATATAGCCGAATTCCTCCTGCATGTCCTGAAGGGCGGAGATGATGTTTCCGCCGGATGTTGAATACCGCTCGAAAACGGCTTCGAGCTTTGATGTGTCGTTATCGTTCATAGTTTGCATGCTCCAACCGGCGACGGCTTCGCATTGTCAAGCTGCGTGGGAAACCGTATGCCCTGCCTTTAAGTCAGGATGAAATACCTGAACAGACATGCCCAGATAGTAACGGATAAGTTATCAGGAACGCGGCAGTGTATGCAACTGCAAGGGGGATGAAACGATTTCAAGCGGATATGACGAGGGCGCGGGCGGGTAGAGACGCATTGCGATGCGTCTCTACTGTTCGTACATCACCCGTCCGCAGTCGCGCATGTCGTAGCCGCCCATGCGTTCCACCGTTTCGCGGAACTCGCGGTTTTCGCGGATTACCGAAAGAAGGGCGCGGATTTTAGCATCGTCGGCATATGCCTTGGGAATGATCAGATCGTACCGCTCGCCAGCAACCGGAATGAAATCCAGACCAAGCGCGCGGGCGGCGGCAAGAATCGCAAGCCCGCAATCAGCCGAGCCCGACGCCACGGCTGACGCCACTGTCATGTGGGTGTATTCCTCGCGGTCGTAGCCGCGCACGCTTTCCGGCGCAATGCCCAGTTTTTTCAGGTACATGTCGGTTAGCAGCCTTGTTCCCGCGCCCCTCTGCCTGTTGATGAAGGTCACGTCCGGGCGCGCAAGGTCTTCAAACCCGCGGATGCCTTTCGGATTGCCCTTCGGCACGAGCAGGCCTTGGGTGCGGTAAACCAGATTCACGAGCAAAAGCGGCGTGTCCGGCAGAAAACGCTTTATAAACGCAATGTTATACTCGCCGGTTTCCTCATCCAGCAGATGCGTTCCGGCCATGTGCGCCTCGCCACGCTTTATCGCCAGTATGCCGCCCATGCTTCCGACGTGCGCGGAGGAAAGTCGCGTGGTGCTTCCGCCTCTCGGCAAGCCTCGCGGGACATCGCGCCAAACATGCAGAAAATTGGCCAGCGCGTCCAGAGCGTTGTCGTGGCTTCCGATTGCAACAATGGTATTTTCTATCTCGTCGATGCCGCGCAGAAGCTCAACCGTCACCTTCTCGCCCGCGCCAATTCCCTCGCTTCCGGCAGGCACAACCAGAATTCCGTCGGCCTGAACAAGCGACATCACCGCGCCTGCTCCCCTGCCCGACGGCGTGGCCATCAGGTTTTCGCCCACGCACCCAAGCTTCACGCGGATGAACTCGTTCACGCCCATCTTCGACGAAACAGGCCGCGCAAGCATGGCCGAGGCCGTCTCCTGCCTGGGCTCCGGCAGGCCGCGCATCGCGTAAGCAAGCCCGCGCGCGAAAAGCCGCATCGTCAGCACCGCCGACACAGGATAACCCGGAAGCCCGATCACCGGCCTGCCGCCGACGATGCCAAGCACAACCGGCTTGCCCGGCTTGATGTTCACGCCATGCACTATCACCTCGCCCAGCGCGGCGATCACGGAGGCTGTGTTGTCCTTTGTTCCGGCGGACGCGCCGGCGTTTGTTATCACGATGTCGAACCCGGAAACCGCGCGCGATATGGCGGCCTCAAGCAGTTGCGTGTCGTCGCGCACGATCTCGCTTCGCGCGGCCTCAACGCCCCATTCGCGCAAATATCCGGCAAGCACGCGCCCGTTGAACTCCACGATGTTGCCGGGCGAAACAGGCTCGCCCGGCTGCACAAGCTCGTCGCCGGTCGGAATGACGAGCGCCTTCGGAATCCTCCGCACGCTCACGCGGGTAAGGCCCGTGGCCAGCATCGCGCCCACGTCGATCGGCCTGATTAAATGTCCTTCCGGCAGGATAAGCTCGGTGGCAACGATGTCTTCGCCTATCGGGCGGATATGCTTCCACGGCGTGACCGGCTCGATTATCTCCACCACGCCCGGCCCGGCCCGGTGAACATCCTCGATCATTATCACGGCGTCGAAACCATCGGGAATCGGCCTGCCCGTGTTTACGCAAACATACTCATCGCCTTCGCGCAGGCGCACCGGCGCGGCCTCGCTCGCGCCCGCGGCGCTTGCAAACGAGACGGCGATTCCGTCCATGGCGGCGGCGTTATAAAACGGCGACGAGCGCGGCGCGAACACAGCCTCGGCGGTCACGCGGCCAAGGGAATCGTCAACCGGAATTGCTTCCGGCGGCAGCGGCGCAAGGCATCCGCGCGCCTCAAGCGCGGCGCTCCAGAGCTTGAGCGCGTCTTCAAGCGGGGTGTTTGATATGTAGATGTTGCGGTTCATCTCGACCGTCTAATTTTCCAGAGGATACACGGCCAATGGATTTTCCTTTCCCTTGGCAACAATCTCGCGCCTTGGGCCGGTTCGAAACGTCTGGCCCACCGCGTTCCGGATGCTTTCGGAAATCAGCACTTCGGCGGTTTGGGCCGCGCTTTCCATGCGCTTGGCCGTGTTCACCGTATCGCCGATAACATCGTAGAATTTCACTTCCGCGCTTCCCAGAAGCCCTTCAACCAGCGGGCCGCTATTTAGCCCGATGCCGACGCCAAGATTATAGCCCGACAATAACCGGCTTGCTTCGGCGCGGAGTTCAAGCGCGGCGCGGACGGACTGTTCGGCGGTTGGGAAAACGGCCATCACCTCATCTGCCGAAAGCTTGAATTTTATGACCCCATGACCGGAAATAACGGACTCCGCAACCTGATAATACCTGTCCAGCAGATCCACGACCGCTTCGGGAGATTGCGCCTCGCTCCAGCGCGTGAAGCTGCGGATGTCCATGAACATCACCGTCCGTTCGCGCCTGGTCAGGCTCAGGGCAGACGGATTGACGAATGTCTGGCCCAGCAGGTCGCGGCCAAGCAGCCACTCGGAGTATGTCCTGAGCTGCGTCGAGGTCATCTTCAACAGGGCAAGATAACGTTCTGTCGTCAGATTGGCAAGACCGACGCTGAGCCCAAGAAAAAGCACGGCCAATCCGATGAACTGATGGCTCGTATCGCCGATAAAATCGCTCAGGGAAGCGGTTTGCGCCGGATTGACCAGTGTTTCGAAAACAACATACATGAAGAAAAGAATGGATGTGCGCGTTATGTTTTCGATCACGATAAGCGGCGCGCTGAAGCCGGGCGGCAGGCGGAGCCGCTGCGCCTGCATGGCGCCGACGGCAACGGCGAAACCCCAATAGGCCAGATGATGCGTGGCAAGAAAAAATCGCGGCCCTTCCACCAGGCTTTCAACCAGCGTGTACAAGGCGGGGCCTACAAGATTGCCCCAGAAACGGCGCGGTGTTGGCCCGATCCTCCATCGCGCCAGCAAATAGGCCTGAACCAGGCTTGCGGAAACGATGGTGTAAAGGTCGGGCGCGCCCAGATAATCGAGCGGTTTCTCCGAAAGCAGCTCCAGCATGATATTTGCGATGGGGAAGTGGGCCGAGTTGCCGAAAAGTTCAAGCCAGAAACGCGTGACAAGCGAACCGGTGATTCTGGTTTCCAGTGGTGAAGCGCTGTTGCCTGTCATGTGATGCATTTATGCCGCTCCAGTTTCAGCGCCGGTTTCACGGGAAATACCTCATCAATCAAAAATCTCCACATTCACCGCCTCGCCCTCCGCGATTCCCTGCCGTTCTTCCGTGATTACAACATAGCCGTCGGCGCGGGCGATGGTGGAGATCGCGCCTGATTTGCCGAGCAGCGGGATGGCCGAAAATCCGGGCGGCTCATTGATGCGCTCAACCTTCACGCGGATGAAATCGCGGCGGCCTGCCGCTGAGTTCAGGCTGCGGGCAAGCCGCGCGGGCAGAATTCGCGGCACACAGGCGTCCGCAAGCCCGGAAATTCTCTCGATTGCCGGACGCACAACCGCGTGGAACGCAACAGATACCGCAGCCGGATGGCCCGGAAGCCCAAACACCGGCTTGTCTCCGGCAAAGGCGATTATCACCGGCTTGCCCGGCTTCATCGCAATGCCGTGAACGATTATGCCGCCGCTTCGATCGTTTCGGCCAAACAAATTCATCACGCGGGCGGCTGTGTCGCGGCTTCCGACCGAGCTTCCGCCCGACAGCGCCACCAGGTCGTTTTCGGAAATCGCGCGTTCGAGCATCTCCCGCAGCGCCAATTCATCGTCCGGCGCGATGCCGTAGAATCGCGGCTCCGCGCCGCATGATTTCGAAAGCGCGGCGATATTCACGCCGTTTATGTCGCGCATTTTGCCGGGGGGCGGCGTTTCGGCGTGCGGCACAATCTCGTCGCCGGTTGAAATTATTCCGACGCGCGCGCGCCGACGCACAGGAGCCGAAACCATGCCAGCGCCCGCAAGCAGGCCGATGTCGGCGGGGCGAAGCCTGTGTCCCGCCGGAACAAGAACATCGCCGCGCCGCATGTCCTCGCCCGCCTGAATCACGTTTCCGCCGGACGCCACGGGCTGCACCACCTCGATCATCCGCCTGTCCGCCTCAACCGTATGCTCAAGCATCACAACCGCGTCGGCTCCGGGCGGCATGAAGCCGCCGGTCGCTATCCGGTGGCAAGCTCCAACAACCACCGGCCTGTCCGGCTTTTCGCCCATGGCCACCTCGCCCGCGATCTCGAAATACGACGGCAGCGATTCCATCGCGCCGAAGGTGTCGCGGGCGCGCACCGCGTAGCCGTCCATCGTGGCGCGCGGATGCGGCGGCATGTCTTCCGGCGACACAATGTCGCGGGCCGTGATTCTGCCCAAGGCATCTTCAAGCGGAATATCCTCGAAATCGAGGCGGCAGGCCGGTATGCGGGAAAGCATCATCGAAACAGCCTCCGCAAGGATTACAAGCGGCGCGCGCCCCAGCATGTCGATGGATTCAGGGGTCATTGAATGATCCTCCACGGATGGCTGTAGATGTTCATCCGGTTTCCGCGCGCGAAACCGACAAGCGTGACGCCGGAATCCTCGGCCCGCGAGACCGACACGCATGTGGGCGCGCCACGGCTAACTATCACCGGAATGCCGCTTCGCACAACCTTTGTCATTATCTCGCCCGACACGCGTCCGCTCGAAACCAGAATCTTGTCGTCAAGCAAAGCGCCCGAAAGCGCGGCCATGCCGATCACCTTGTCAACCGCATTGTGGCGGCCTATGTCCTCGGCGAAAAACAGCATGATTTTACCACCGAATATGGCGGCGCTGTGAACGCCTCCGGTTGACGCATAAAGCAGGGATTGGCGGCGAAACGTTTCCACGATTGCCCGAATTTCAGGCAGATTTGACTTCACGCGCGATTTCACGGCTTTCAGGCGCGCCGCGCCGGATGATGCGGTGAATGTGACGCCGCGTCCGCATCCGGGCGTAATCGCGCGGCTTTCGGTCATGTCGCGCCAGCCGGCTGGAAGTTCCGCCTCGACCGCAACCTCCAGTTTTTTTTCATCGAACGCAACCGAACGCGGCTGCGAAGCAGCGGACAGGAACCCCTCGGAGATCAGAAAGCCCACGGCAAGCGCGTCGATGTCGGACGGCGTGCAGAGCAGGGAAACAACCGGCTCGCCGTTTATCTTCAGAAGAATCGATCGTTCGGCGGCAACGGTGTCGATCACCTCCTCAACGGCGTCATCCCTCACCTTCAATATCAGTACTTCGGCTGACGTTAGCAGCATTGCCGTTTCAGAAGCAGCCGAGTTCGCAGGCCGAAATCTTCAGGCCAAGCCCGTTGGCAGCCGCGCCGACATCCCTGTACGATACTCCGAGCTCCTCCGCGATCCTTCTGGCGCGCGCGCAGGAGATTCTGCCGTCAACAGCCGCTTCGGTCAATCGCCGCCTGAGGGCATCAGCTGTGCTATCCATTTATGACCGCGCCGCCACGCCCATGCTCGCGCCTGATGCCGGTGTACGTCGAAAGCTCGCACCGGAACACGCATCGCCTGAAGAATTCCACAAGCGCCCTCCTGAAGAAAAGCAGGCTCAACTGCTCCGGGATCAGGTCGGTTATCTCCATCTTCATGATAGACATCTTGTATTCGATATGCGACGCGAACCGGTTGTCGATATACCATGCGTATGTAAGCCCGAACATCAGGCCGGGCGGAGTGAACGCGCGCGATCCGCCGATCACGCGGCGGTAGAGAAAATCGTCGGAATCGGAACGGCACATGCGCACAAGCGTAAGGTAGTCGTGCAGCTCAACCTCCGAAAGATAACAGCGCCGCTCATCCGGAGGGCAGAGTTGCAGGTTGTAGACCTTGCCGAAGCAGTCGCCGCCGCCGTTAAGAGGGGCAACCCATTTTTTCGCAGCGTAGTTTCCAAGCAGCGATTCGCCTATCGCAACCAGCAGGCCCACCTCAAACCGCAGCGGATTGGCCTCGATATCGCTTCTGAGCTTCACAATGCCGTCCTGCGGATCGTAAAAGGAGAGCACGTTATCCCAGTCCTGGCTTCTTCGCCAGTCGGCCTTGTCGATAAAGACCGCGCCGTTAATCAGATCCAGATGATCGAGCGGAATGTCGCGGTGGTTCCATAGCAGCCGGGTAAAGGCATCCCTCATCGCCTCGTTCATGTCAAGCCCGCCCAGTCTGGCCCCCGCCTCCCTCATGCGGGCATACGGCGTGGCTCCGTCCCTGCGCACAATCGGTTTTTTGTCGGAATACGTCAGGGGAAGATCGCGCCATTCGGCGCAGTCGTCGCGGTTGCAATAGTCCTTTATCGCCCAGAGGGTTTTGACCGTCAGGGCCATCGACGCCGGATCGTGCTGGATGACGTTCCTTGCGTGGAGCGCCTCCTGCGAAAATATCATCGCCTCGACAGGCTCGAAACCCATCGCCGAGACATTGGCCCTGTCCAGATATATCGGCGTCTTCTTCTCCACCGCGTAGTTCTGGATCACGTCGCCCGGAATGCGCTGAAGCCCAAGAACCATCACCTGCCGGAACAGTCCGCCGACGCCGCCGGGTATGTTCCGGTTGTAGGCGCTGATAAGATCGGACACATGATAGCGGCGGGCCGGATCGTCGTACACCAGATCGGTCTCGCCGCGCTGAACCCAGAGGTTGGCAACCAGTATCTTGAGCGCGCCTTTGTTGCGGCGGATGGCGTCGGCAATGCCGGGAGCCTGAAGCACCGGCACGATGCTGGTGTATGTGCTTCCGGGGGCAAGCACGATTATGTCGGCCTCGTCTATCCTGCGCATGACCTCCGCCGGAATCTCCGGCTCGCTCGCGAACTCAAGAAAAACCCGGTCTACCGGATAGCCGCGTCTTGCGACGCTCGACTTGTATTCGCCGGTGACAAGCACGCCGTTGTTGTAGAGCACCTTGAGTTGCGCCGGAGTGACAGAGCACGGAAGAACCGCTCCGGCGCGCGCGCCGATCAGGGACGCCAGAGCCCGGACGCCCGCAACAATATGCTCGCCCATGATTTCGCGCGCCGACTGCGATGCCGCCGCCCTGAATATGGCCGATGCGACAAGCAGGTTGCCGAGGCAGTGGGGCGTATCAAGCGACTTCGAAAGCTCCTTGTGTGTGAATAGAAGTTCGAGCAGTTCGAGAATTCCATGCGCCATGGCAAGCGGCGTTCCGGCCAGGTTTACGCCGGCGGCATCAAGAAGCGATTCCGGAGAGGCGGGCCTTGCCTCGAAGCGGTGGTTGATCAGACGGTGCAGAACGCCCGCAATCCTGCGGGCCGCGCCGTCGCGGATGCCGTACCGGTTCCGTAGTTCACGCATCTGGACGGATGAAAGCAGCACATGACGAATGTCGCCAAGCGCTATCAGCGGAAACTGCCTGATGAGCTCGCCCGTGGAACCGCCGTCGTCGGCGATGCTCACGATGGACGTTGTGTGCGGAAAAATCTCTTTCAGCCCCATGAACGGGGAGGCGGGCCACATATCGCTTCGGGAATCGCCGCCGACGATGTTCGACAGACCGGATCCGCCGCCAAGCACCACCACCTTTGCGTCGCGGGTGTCAACACCGGCAAGACCGCCCTGAAGCTCGCGCAGGCGTTCGATCGCCTCGTTGGCTCCAGGCGGGGGGCCGGCAAGCGCAAGCTCGATCAGTTTCTCGGCAAGCGTGGCGCGGGGCATCAGATCGAGCGGGCCGAAACGCAGATCGTTCAGGCGGGCCAAAACCTCGCCAACGCCCTCGCGCCGCCCGCCTGAATGGTGATCCCTTTTCATGCCTCGACACCGGAGTCATCGCCAGAAACATCGGACGTCCAGTCGCGAAGCATGGCGTAACCCACGGCAAGCAGCGTTGGGCCGGTGAACACGCCAAGGAATCCGAAGGCGAACGCTCCTCCCATCACCCCGATCATCACCAGGATAAACGGCATCGCGCTTCCCTTGCTTATAAGAAGCGGCTTGATGATGTTGTCGGCCATGCTCACGACCGCGATGCCCCAGACCACGATGAATATGGCCCAGCCCGCGCTGCCCTCGTGATAGAGCCAGAGCGCCGCCGGCCCCCAGATGAGCACCGGCCCCATCGGCACGACAGACAGGAAAAACGTTACCAGCCCAAGCACGCCGGCCGCCGGAACGCCGGAAATCCAGAAGCCGAAACCGGCAAGCACCCCCTGCGCCAGCGCGGTTCCCAGAATGCCGTAAACCACGCCCTTTATCGTCCGCCCCGCAAGCTCCAGCAGATGAGCCGATTTTGTCCCGGCTATGCGCCTTGTTCCAGCCGAGAGCATGGCGGCGATTTCCTCTCCGCCGGTGTAGAAGAAGAATGTTATCAGCACGCTGAATATCATCTGTAGAATGCCGCTTGCAACCGAGGCTCCGCTTGAGAGCAGCCATTCGGCTGTGGGCGCGGCCAGCTTGCGAAGTTCGGAGATTGTTTCGGGATTGGCCAGGCTGGCCGCATCCCAGTAGTTGCGTATCGCGGGCCCGGCAAGCGGAATGCCGGTTATCCAGTCCGGCGGCTGCGGCAGTCCGTTATCGATCCAGTTCCTTATCGTCCCGGATATGGCGTCGGCGTGCGACACCAGATTTGCGCCCGCGTACAGAAACGGCGCGATCAGGACAAGCATGAACAGAAGCACCAGCAATCCCGCCGCAAGCCCGCGCCTGCCGCCAAGCAGCGCCGAAAGCCTGACGTAAGGCGTCCACGTGCAGTAACCCAGAATCGCGCCCCACAGAAGCGTCACCGCAAACGGCGCAAGCACCATCAGGCATCCGCCGGCAAGAACCGCCACGGCGAACACGGCGATGATGCGGCGAATCATCTCGCCGGTGCTGTCGCTTTCGTCAACAGGCAACGGCGGCTGGCCGCCGGTTTGGTCAACTTCCGGTTGCTTGCAGCCGGTTTGGTCAACTTCCGGTTGCTTGCAGCCGGTTTGGTCAACTTCCGGCTGCTTGCAGCCGGTTTGGTCAAATCGCCCGGCCATACGTTTCCCGTGCAACGGATTTGATACCGTGTATCCGGCTAACCTCACGCATACATCAGCCGCTCACCCTTGGGCTCCGGAACGGAATCGCCATGCTCCATTGCCGTATCGATCCAGAGGCATATTGCTTCCTTTGCGCTTTTCAACGCATTCTCATAGGTATCGCCATGCGCCATGCAACCGGGAAGTTCGGGAACATCAGCGACAAACGCCGAATCCTCATTACTCCAATATATGATGACCTCGTATCTATACATCGCTATTGTCCTCCAAGCTTGTATTTTACAATCACGTTTCTTGCCTGACGAACCTGATAGGGCTTAGCCATGTCGCCATCACGCTGAAGATTCAGCTTTTCGATCACCACCGCTTTTCTGAAAATATGGTGGCTGCCCCTGACACGCATATCGAAACCAAGGTTGCTCAACAGACCGCACAACTCATCAAACCGGATGTTCGCATCCGAAGAGCCGCTCAATATTTTAGTAAGAAGCTTGTCCTGTCTGCCCATGTCCTCATTTCCTGATGATGCAGTCCTTGCTTGTCTATTCTATCCGCGTTCATTCCCGCTGTGAAGGGGCGTTAACGGAACTACCGGGCAGATGTAATTCGCCAGCACTTGTGGATGCGCGGATTGCGCTCGAAATCCTTCGGAATGGTGCTGCGGGTCATGTCCTCGAACGAAAGCCCCGGCATCGATGCGGTCTCCAGCGCAAACCTTCGGCTGTTGGTCGAGAATATCAGCGTTCCGCCGGGGGCAAGCAGACGCGCCGCCATGCCGATCAGCTTCACATGATCGCGCTGTATGTCAAACTCGTCGTCCATGCCCTTCGAGTTCGAAAACGTGGGCGGATCGAGAAATATCAGGTCGAACCGCCCGCGCTCTGGCCATTCAAGCCATTCAAGACAGTTGGCCCTGATGAATTCATGGCGCGAGCCGCTGATGCCGTTTGCCGCGAAGTTGCGCTCCGCCCAGTCCAGATATGTTGCCGACATGTCCACCGTGGTTGTGGATTCAGCGCCGCCCGCCGCCGCATAGACCGACGCCGTGCCTGTGTATGCAAACAGGTTCAGGAACCGCGCGCCTTTGGCCATGTCGCGGATCATGCCCCTTGTAATCCGGTGGTCGAGGAAAATGCCGGTGTCGAGGTGGTCTGTAAAATTCACAAGAAACCTCAGGCCGCCTTCGCCGATCTCGTAAAAAACACCGGCGTCCGCAAGCCTTTCGTACCGGAAGCCGCCAGACTGCCGCCGCCGCACCTTCACGAAAAGATCGCCATCCGCAAGCCCAAGAACGGTTTTCACCGCCTCGGCAAGCTCCGAAAGCCGCCGCTCGGCGTTTGCCGGATCGACTGTCTTTGGAGCCTGATACTCCTGAACATGCGCCCATTTCTCGTAAACATCAACCGCCGCCGCATATTCCGGGATGTCGGCGTCGTAGAGGCGGTAGCAGGTGACGCCGCTCTTTTGCGCCCATTTGCCTATTGATTTCAGGTTTTTGCGTAGCCGGTTGGCGATCATTTCGATGCCCTCAGGCGTGGGGGCGGTCTCAGGGGACGTCCGCTCCACGGTCGAGGCGGCAGCGGCTCGCCGAGAAAAATCAAACCGCAGCAGCTCGCATGGAATTGCGCCGTTATAGAGCTTATGCCGCAGTTGCGGCTCAACTCCGATGCATCCGGCAAGTTCGCTGCTTGCCGTAATCACTGCCGCCTTCCAGCCGGTAAACTTTTTCAGCGCCAGACCAAGTTCGGCGTATAGCGGCCTGAGCCTTGCGGCCTCGCCAAGCCGCTCGCCGTAGGGCGGGTTGACTGCAAGCAGTCCGAATTCGGCCAGCGGCGCAGCCCCGAACGCCAGCGGCGCAGCCCCGAACGAAGTCGCAACATCCGCAATATCACGGCGCTCCAGCCGCACGGCATTTTCGAGCCCGGCCCGCATCACGTTGCCCTTTGCGGCGCGAAGCGCCGCCGGATCGATGTCAAAGCCGAAAACAACCGGCGCCTTCTTCAATCCGGCCTTCCGTCGCGAATGCGCTTTTTCGAGCATCGTCTGCCATGCCGCGTGGTCATGGCCTTTCCAGCCAATAAAACCAAAATGCCGCCTCATCAGGCCCGGCGCGATGTCGGCGGCGATCATTGCCGCTTCGATAACAAGCGTGCCGGAGCCGCACATCGGATCGAGAAATGTCCCGCCCCTTGCCGCCATCTTCGACCAGCCCGAAAGCATGAGTATTGCGGCGGCAAGATTTTCCTTCAGCGGAGCCCGCGAGCCCTCCTCGCGGTAGCCGCGCCTGTGCAGGCTTCCGCCGGAGAGATCGAGGCTTATCAACACACGGTTTTTGCTGATATGCGCGTTTATGCGTATGTCCGGCTCGGCAAGATTCACCGATGGGCGCGCGCCGAATTTGTCCACGAAACGGTCTGCAACCGCGTCTTTGATCCTGAGCGCGGCATAGTGTGAATGCGTGATCGTCGAATCCGAAACATTGCAGTCAACCGCCAGCGTGCCTGACGGATCGAGGTGTTCCTCCCACGCGATTTCGCGCGCGCCGGAGTATAGCTCATCCGGCGATTCGGCCCGGAACGAGGCGATCGGCATCAGCACCCGGCTTGCGATGCGCGACCAGAGGCAGATGCGGTACAGCGTTTCGATGCCGCCTGAGAAATAGACGCCGGCGCGCGTCTCCTTCACGCCGTCAGCGCCCAAGGCGTTAAGCTCGTTCGCCAGAAGCGACTCGACGCCGCGCGGGCATGAGGCAAAAAAATCGTGTTGTATCAAGGGATAACCATTTCTCCGAATAATTAAAGAGTTAGCTGCCAACTTCCGAAAAGAATGCGGACTTTGTGCCGTATCAACGTTTTGGGAAACAGGAGATTGTCAATGAGATCGTCTTTCATAACACCGCATCGATTTCGTCCATTCAACATGTTGCTGATGATATTAACAGTTTTTGCATTCGCCGGTTGCACGGGCGACCCATTGACCGGCCCGACCGGAGAAACCGGCGCGCAAGGCCCGCAGGGAACCCAAGGCACTCAGGGAACTCAGGGGCCGCAGGGGCCTGCCGGTGAAGACGCAAACGTTACAGTGAACCTGGCAACGCTTAACGAAGAGGATCTGGCCGCGCTAAACATGACCGGCGCGATCACCGGCGTAACCATAGCGTCAGCGCCGGTTGTCAGCTTCACCGTAACCGACGAATTCGGGCGCGGAATAGTCGGGCTGGGCCTCAAGCCCTCCACAACGCTCAGCTACCTGCGCTTCGCGCTGGTAAAGCTTGTTCCAGGCTCAAGCGGCAGCCCCGACAAATGGGAAAGCTACATGGTGACCAACACCGCGCGGCCAACAACCGAAAACACGGGAACGATCACTGATAATGGCGACGGGACTTATTCCTACACATTCGCCAAGGACGTAACAGACGTTACGAAAACAGGCGGCGTAACGTATGACGCAACCCTCACACACCGCATGGCAATCCAGATTTCGGCTTCCAGCAATCCGTTCCCGCCAGTTAACGTAACTTACGATTTCGTGCCAGCAGGCGGCGCAGTCTCCACAAGGCACGATATGGTTGTGTCAGCCTCATGCGTAAGCTGCCATGGCAAGTTCGTGTTCCACGGCGGATCGCGTCAGGATGTTCATTACTGCGTGGTCTGCCACACAGACCAGCGGCGCATCGGCCGCACGGCAACAACGGCTGCGGCTGGTGGTGTTCTGACCGGCGACACATATATCGTTAACAATCAGGCGCTCGGCAACTTCGTCAACCTGATCCACAAGATTCATATGGGCAACAAGCTGGCACTGACCGGCTACGACTACGCCGACGTCATGTTCAATGAGATCGGTTACCCGCAGTCTCAGGCCAACTGCCGGAAGTGCCATCAGCAGACAACCGACACGCCGCAGGGCGACAACTGGAAAAACAAGCCCAGTCGTCTTTCATGCGGCGGCTGCCACGACGCAATCAGCTTCGATTCCACTGTTCCCACCGGGATGACGGGCCACACCGGCGGCGCGAGGGCCGACGATTCCCAATGCGCTCTCTGTCATGATGCCACCTATATTGAAGACAAGCACACAACCGACAACGAAACACCGAACAATCCAAATGTTCCGGCGGGCGCAGCAAGCTTTGCCTACGAGATCAGCGAGGTCACGGTCAACGCCAGCAATCAGCCTGTCGTCAAATTCCGCATCATGAAGGACGGAGCTGCGGCAACCCTCATATGCAACGCCTCGTCTTCGACGACAGCCAGCACCCTGCTGACCGGTTTCTCCGGCAGCCCCGGATTCATCGTCGCCTATGCCGCGGCGCAGGACGGCATAACAGCCCCGATCGACTATAACCAGAAGGGCAAATCCGCCGGACAGCCGGCAAGCGTTACAATCGCAAATGTCTGCAAGGGCACCGATGGAACCATGTCCGGCCCTGACGCAAGCGGCTACTACACGGCAACGCTGACAGTCGCGGCTGCAGCGTTCCCGGTCGGCTCCACGCTTCGCGCGGTCGGTCTGCAGGGTTATTTCACACAGGTCAGCCCGGCAGTGGCCCGTCATGCCAAATCGGTCATCAAGGCCGTAACCGGCGATCCGGTGCGTCGCGCGGTAGTTGACAACGACAAGTGCGCAAACTGCCATGAATGGCTTGAATTGCATGGAGGCAGCCGCGTTGATGAGATACAGATCTGCGTGGTCTGCCACAACCCGAACCTCACCAGCAGCGGGCGCGGAGCCAGCGCGGCAACCGTGCTTGCCCGGATGTCCGCAGCCGATCAGGCAGCCATGACAGAAGACGGCTACAATCCAGCCGATCCTTCGACTTTCCCGGAGGCGTCCAACAACTTCAAGAACATGATCCACGGCATCCATTCCTCGGACAAGCGGAGCGCGCCATACCAGTTTGTGCGCGACCGCGGCACAAGCGGAGTGTTTTACTACGACTGGAGCGAGGTGACTTTCCCCGGCATTCTCTCTAACTGCGAGACATGCCACATCAACAATACCCATGAGGCAAACCTTCCCGAAGGCGTGCTTGTGTCAACCACTGTTACAACTGACGGCAATGCCGGAACCACGGTTACGGCCGACAGGGCCAGCCTGCCAAACAGCAGCGACGCAACTATTTCACCAATCACCGGGGCCTGTGTCTCGTGTCACACCACAAACGCCGCGATGGCCCACATGGAGGCAAACGGCGGAGTGATCGGCGATATACGATCCAATACCATTGCGACTGTGGAGCAGTGCCTGATATGCCACGGCGCTGGAAGAACAGCGGGCGTATCCACGGTTCACAAGCTTTAGAAAAAGTTCTGGCTTACACGACGTTCAAGGCGGCTCCCATCGGGAGCCGCCTTTTTTTCGGCAGACAATTACAGCCTGTAATGCAAAAGCACGGTTGACGCCCCAAGCATCCGGGTTTCGATAAGTGCCATGTCCATCCGTCCAATCCCGTCCGCAAGCCGCACGCCTTCGCCAAACAACACCGGCTCCACCGTGAGATAAACCTCATCGACAAGCCCTGCCCGCAGGAATTCGCCATATATCTTCGCGCCTCCGGCAAGCGCGATGCCGCCAAATCCGCGCGACGCGAGATTTTCCACTATCGCTCCGGGCGCGTCGGACGTGTATTCGAGCAGTCCGTGAATGTTTCGCCCATGATCTGGCCGCGATGTCATTACCACGGTAAGCCGCCCGGCAAGCGGCCTGCCGATAGTTTCGAACGTTTTTCGCCCCATCACCACCACGCCAAATTCGCGGGTCTTTTCGATGAAGAACGCAGCATCCTCGCGCGAAGTCCAGTCCATCGAACGCTGACCCGGCGTCTGCGCGATGTATCCGTCGGCTGAGACAGCGGCTATCAGGGCAACCTTCATATGCGCTCCGTTTTTGTCATGGCATCGAACAAGGTCGATTATTTAACCACAATATCCGGTTCTTGACATGCGCTTCCGCCGGTCTTTACAATTCCGGCGGCGGGTAACGCGTTATAATTCGTCATGAACGCGCCTTGCCACGATACCCGCAATAGAAAGAGACGTAATGAAAGACCCCGCACTCTGTCCATTCTGCGCAGGAAGCCTCTTGCAGGAGCTTGAACCCTCGGAGCTTGAACTGGATGATACCGTATGGATCATCTATCATTGGCAGTGCCTTGAATGCGAGGATACGTTCGACAAGATAGTCGAGACGGACATGTTTGACGAGTTCGAGGACGAGTATGACGACGAGGAAGGCGGACAGGCGCAGAGCCACTGACAGCGCCACGATTGAATCCCGCGCTGTAGAGGCGTTCGCAGGAATTCGCGTCTGCTGCCTGTTTGGAGGCGGCGCGCTTCGGCGGATTCACCTTGGCGGCGACATTTCAGCCGATCTTTCAGCCATTCCCCTTGTCGAAATGCCGCAAGCCATGAAAACAGCGTTTGAACAGTATTTCAACGGGTCAACCCGGAACGTCGCGCTGGAGCCGCCGCTTTATTGCGGAACCACGTTCGAGCGGCGTGTCTGGCAGGCGCTTACCGCGATTCCTCGCGGCGAAACGTGGAGCTACGGCAGGCTTGCCGGACATCTTGGGCTTCCGGCAGGAGGCGGAGCAAGGGCAGCCAGTGCCAGAGCGGCCAGCGCCAGAGCGGTCGGTTCGGCGCTTCGAAAAAACCCGTTCCCTCTCGTTTATCCGTGCCACCGCGTAATCATGTCCGACGGCAAGCTTGGCGGCTTTTCATGCGGCATAGAGATCAAGCGGCGTCTGCTGCAACTGGAGAATATAAACAATGAGGATTGATCCGGCGGATATAAGCATGGAGTTCGTCCGGTCGTCGGGGCCGGGCGGCCAGAACGTGAACAAGGTTTCCACAGCCGTGCAGCTTCGGTTCAACCTGAAAGACACGCGCTCGATCGCGCCGGAGGTCAAGGAACGCCTGATCAGGCTTGCCGGAAGCAAGATCACGGACGACGGAGAACTTCTGATCGAGGCGAAGCGGTTCAGGAGTCAGGAGCGAAACAGGCAAGACGCGCTCGACAGGCTGGAGCGGTTGATCGAAAAGGCGAGCGTCAAGCCGGTAAGCAGGGTGAAGACGAAGCCGACCAAGGCGTCGAAAGAGCGAAAACTTGAGGCCAAGCGCCACAAGGGCGGCATAAAACAGCTTCGAAAACGGCCCGGAGCGGGGGAGGACTGAGGCGGTGGCGTTCATTGGCGCGAGCTTTGCGTTTCGATGTCTTTCTTCACTTACAAAGGACGACACCCATTATTTCCGCAACTTCAGATAACTTTCCATCGTTGGTTATCAATATCGCATCGTTTCTTCTTGCCAAAACAGAATAGTACATATCGTATATTGGGTGATTGTTCTTGATTCCTTCTCCAAGCGCCTCTTTCCAAAGATCTTGTGCCGGAATAAAGTCATCGATCATTCCGATGCCTGAAGCTTTAAACGCTTGTTCTCGGCCAGCAGCCGTGAAAGCTCCATCTGCTCAGGCGTTACATGCTTGGTTCCCACCCCGGTGAGCTTGCCGCTTTCCGACGCCTTCACCCAATTCCTGAGCGTCTGCTCCACCAAACCC
>JACRHH010000022.1 GCA_016212095.1 Nitrospirota bacterium | reverse complement strand
TTGGTTTTTTGCTTGGCGATGGGCTAATCAGAATCGAAGTTGATGGCGACGGATTCCTGAGACATATGGTAAGAAGCATTGCAGGTGTTACCGTGAGTGCAGGGCAGGGGAGGATCAAGCCGGAAGGGATACGGCAAATTCTGGAATGCCGGGATCGCAGTTTTGCCGGTACGTCCGCGCCTGGCTGCGGGCTTTTCCTCGATACCGTACATTACGATAAATCAAGTATTGGCGGTGGCAAATAAATGATCTAAAATTACATTTAATATGGTTGCAGTTTTCTGTTTCATGTATAATATATCCGTTAAAGCGGCAGTTTGTTGTTAAAATAGAAATACGCCAGGTTTAAATTACACAATTTGCGTTCGACGGATTGCCGTTTGCGGCGGTCACTGGAAATAGATTTATTAATTATCGGCGGAAGGCGGTAATTTAGATGGACGCACTGAATTT
Organism: Nitrospirota bacterium; assembly: GCA_016212095.1. GTDB lineage: Bacteria > Nitrospirota > Thermodesulfovibrionia > SZUA-242 > SZUA-242 > JACRHH01. Next base: position 114,114 of record JACRHH010000022.1, on the reverse strand, counting down.
CACTGGGGAGGCTATTTAAGTCATGACAAGTCCGGAAAGTAAAGGCATGAACATTCGCGCAAAGCTTTTAAGCGGAGCAGCGCTCTTGCTTGGTGTCGCTGTCATTATCGGTGTGATTGCACTGACAGGATTCACCCGCTCCAGCTCTTTTATCGGGGACATGGCAGGCAAGAGCATTCCCCAATTGACACTGGCAAATGCAATAGAGAGCAACATCTCAAGCGCAAGACGCTATGAGAAGGAGTTCCTTCTGATTTCCAGTCTCGGCAGACGCGATCAGGAAATAACCGAGAAGCAGATGGTTTACCATAACAATGTTCTCGATCATTACGACAAGGCTGGCAGTGCGATTACATCCTTGCGCGATAGCGGCGGTGAAGATCTGTCGCCTGTCATCTCTCAGTTGAGAGCTGCTCATGGCGAAACACTCAAGTCTCTGGCCCCGCTTGCTTCCAAGGTTTTTGAAGGGCGATCCTTTTCCGAGGTCGGATTTGAGTATCGAGCCTATCAAAAAAATGCGCATGACATGGAGGAGGCTGTTGGCCAACTCAAGGATGCGGTGCATAAGAAGGTTAAATCGGCACAAGACGATGCTGCTGCCTTGAAGTTGCTTCTCACAAAGACATTGGTTGCCGCATGCGTGTTTGTAATTATTGCAGGCGTGGCTGGTGCCATGATTCTGCTTAACAAGTTTACATCCGGCTTTGACAAGCTTTTGCATGGGATGCGTGCTGTTACTGCTGGAGATGTGGAAGAAGTACACATCCATTCGGGTGATGAGCTGGATGAAATAGCGATGTCGTTTAACGAAACTGTAGGACGCCTTAAGGCTTACATCCGCACGGAAGAAGAGCAGAAGAAGACACAGCAGAACGTTATCGAATTCCTTGATGTTGTGAGCCAGGCTGCCGATGGCGATCTTACTGTGAGCGCACCCGTTACCGCCGATGTTTTTGGTAACATTGCAGACGCTTACAACCTGATGATGAGCAGCTTGGCTGATCTTATGCTGGGCGTCAGACGTAGCGCCAACGAAGTTGGTTCGGAGGCTCGCAGGCTGCTCGACATTTTCAAAACAATGGAAATGGGCGCTGAATCCCAGATGACTCAGGTGAAACAGACAACTGAGGCCGTGGACGAAACGTCCGCCACTACTCAGGAGATTGCACAGAAGGCAAAGGTTGCACAGGACGCATCATTGAAGGTGGATACCGTGACTTCGCAAGGTCATGGTCTTGTGGTTCAGAATATCGAAGGCATGCAGATGATCCGTATTGCCGTGCAGACTATTAACAAGAAGATGAAATCTCTTTCGGAGCGTCTGCTGGAGATCGGCACAATCTCACAACTTATCTCGGAAGTTGCATCCCGCACAACAATACTTGCCATGAACGCGTCTATCGAGGCAGCGCGAGCTGGAGCTCAGGGACGTGGCTTTCTTGTAATCGCCGACGAAATCAAAACTCTTGCGGATAAATCATCGGAAGCCACCAAGCAGATTAACGGAGTAATCAAGGCGATTCAGGCGGAGGCAAGTGAAGTGACGTCTGCTCTTGACGAGGAGACGAAGACGGTGGAAACTCAAACACGTCTTGCGCATGATACTGGTGAGGCATTTACCGACATCGAAAAGGCTGTCGGCGATTCCAAGTCGGTAGTTTCGGAAATATTCGGAATGGCTCAGAGGCAGCGTGAGTTAACCAATACGATGGTGCTTTCGATGGAGGAAGTGCAGAGGGTTTCTTTGCAGGCACTGGCGCTTGTGAAAAATTCGGCAACCATTTCGCATGGACTTAACAAAATGTCGGAATCGCTGCTGGGTTCGGTCTCCAAGTTCCGTCTGCCGGAGCTCACCGATTCTTCATTCGAGAAGGGTGAGCACGCAGAAGAGATCTTGACTTAAGGGTTATATTACATTTGAGGAGCGGGAGAGATACCTTCTCCCGCTCCAAGGATTTTGATTTTGGATTCGACTGATGCATTAAACATACGGTTAATGGTAAAGTACTGTCGACAGACAAAGGACAGATGTTTCAGGTTCCTGTTGGTTACCAAATAGATTCAGATCATTCGCGAGGGATACAAAATGGTTGAAGAGCAAGCATATACGGCTGAAGCGTATATAACGATTTTTGTCCGTGAAAACAAGGATGAGATCGAGCGCATACTTTCAAGTAATGATTTAACAATTGTTGAGAAGGCTTCAAGTCTGAGGCGGATGGCAAGGAAGTTTGCCGAAGCGAATATCTCACATAGAATGAGCTATCGTGATCTCGAAGATTTTAAGGCTCACTATGACCGTGGTGGTACGCCGTTGGATCAGATTGAAGGCCCAGGCTTCAGGAAGGGTGAAATGTTCATTCTCAAGTCCTGTCCGATGGTTCCTGTTTTTTCTATTTTCAAGAAGAACGGTGAGTTTCCGGAGTTTTGGACTAGCGTTACTGCTGAGTTCCTCAAACGATTTGGTAATGAGGCAATTCTCCATCCTCTCTGCATTCTGCATCAAACTTTTCGTGACCAGCTAAGCGCTCGCATACCTAAGGGTGCCCATTTTGTGCATTCGATTACCGTCTCATGCCGCTCAACATCAACAGGCAAGATCATTCATTCAAACTATGGTCTTGCTGTTTCAGGGATTTCCATCCCTGACGCCGAGGAGGCAATAAAGGGATGGGCGTGCATGTTCTACGCTGCCTGACAATATTAGCATTATAAGCACATAAAGCCAAAGCCCCAAGGTAGATTATCCATCTACCTTGGGGCTTTGGCTTTATCTTTATAAAAAGAACTTATACTGTTTGGTGATCCTTGATATGTCTCTGAACAGTTGTGATAAGAGACTCTTCCTCAAATGGTTTTATCAGGTAGTCTGTCGCTCCCAAATCGAACGCCTTGATTCTATGTTGCTCACTGCCTCTGGAGGTCAGGACTACAACGGGAATTGTGTCCAGCAAGCCCCTGCGCTTTAATTCTCCGAGCAGTTCATACCCATGCATAACCGGCATTTCGAGGTCGGTCAGGATCAGGTCGGCCCCGTGCTCATCAAGAACATCAAGGGCTTGTAAACCATTAGATGCCGTTCTCACTTCATAGTCATGAGCTTCAAGAAGCGTGGAGGCAAATTTGCGCACACTCAAAGAATCGTCAACAACAAGCACGGACGGCTTGCGCGATTCATCCATTGCTCCTGAAAGCATTTCCTCGTCGTGCTTCTCACCGCCCTCAACAATCCATGATGGATTGATAACAAGTCTGAGCATGCCACTTCCGGATATGCTAGTCCCGGAATAGTAGTGTAATTCGCGCAGGAATGATCCGAATGGCTTAATGATTGTATCTTCCTGGCTGAGGATTTCATCAACACGTAAAGCAACTTTTGTACCGGATACGCGTGTTACAATGGCGAATTTTGAAGGCTGTGTTGAGTCACTCTGCATCCTGAACACGGTTGACAAATCCACGGAAGGCATTGCAACGTCACGGATATGAACCGTGCCGTCAAGCCGCTGTTCGGTATTGGCAATCTCTGCAATTTCAACTACCAGATTCGACGGCACAACAAAAAATTGCTTGCCGACCCTGAACTGGACAACATTTATGATGACCAGAGAAAGCGGCAATCTCATTCTGAAGATAGTGCCACGTTCCTTTTTAGTAAGAATACTGAGGGTTCCGTTCAAAGCAGCAAGTCGATCCTTGACGACATCAAGGCCGATTCCACGTCCGGATGTGTGATCCGTTGCATCTGCCGTGCTGAAGCCGTGCATAAAGATGAATTTGAGCAGGTCTTTCGGCCTCACCTCTTCATGTGGATCGAGCAGCCCCTGATCAATAGCCCTCTTGCGGATTCGGTTGAACTGAATTCCTTTTCCGTCGTCGCGTATATCAATAACTGCGGTATTGCCTTCCCTGCGCGCTGACATGCGGATTGTCCCTACGGGCGGCTTCCCCAGTTTTCTGCGGTCATCCTCAGATTCCAGGCCATGAGCAACTGCGTTTCGAATAATATGCAGTATCGGTTCAAAAAGGCCGTCATACACCACCCGATCAAGAGGCGTATCCCCACCGGCAACAAGAAGACGGACAGGCTTGCCTGCCTGCCGTGAAAGATCCCTCACCGTCCTTGTAAAGCGCTGGAAGAGATTGCCGGCCTGGATCATTCTTGCTTCAGAGATGCGTTCCTTCATTTCCGCAATCATTCCGTCAAGAGTTCCCACATCGCCCGTGAAACGCGTGAAGAAATTGCCAAGAGAACGCAATGCCTCATTTACGTCATTCGTGATTTCCTGAAGTTTTTTGGCAAAAAGATTTACCTCATCGTAACGGTCGAACTCTAGCTCCATGAACTCGGATAGAAGAGGATCCTTGTATTTAACCGACTCTGGAACAGAATATGAATACCGTTCCGAGAAATTATTGACTTCGCGCAGAAGGCGCTGACCGGCAAAGTCGATTTCACTTCGCAGACGCTCAACAACCGTGAGCTGATCCATGAGGTGATTTTTTGTGATGGTAATTTCGCCAAGCACATTCATCATGCCATCAAGCTTGTCCGAGGATATTTTTATCACGCCTCCCGATGCAAGATGATGCATTGTGTCGGGACGTAGAGTAGGCGTTGCAGGTCTTTCCGCATGGAATGCCGGTTTTGGCTTTTCAACTATTGTGATTTGCCGATCCGAATCCGACGAAGAAACATGCAAAGTATCGCCGGTATCATGAGTGGCTTCCTCCGATGTTACGGCAGGTGTAGTAGTAGTAGTAGTAGTAGTAGTAGTAGTAGTAGTAGCTTCAGCCTCAGTGCTTGCGGGCTCATTTGACGGAGTTTCTGTAATCGCCGCGGCTATGGCATGTTGTACCGCATAGCCTTCCTCGGCAAGCTTAAGCGAGTGTTCGACAGATGCAAGAACGGCATCACTTTCTTCCTCGCCATTTGAAACGCGTTGAACTTGATCCTTAATATTGTCCATGGCGAATATCATGGCATCAACAAGCTCTCGCGTTGGAGATATGAGGCCGTCGCGAATGGCTTCGAAGGTGTCCTCAAGGCGATGAGCCAAAGCACTGGTTGTGTTCAATTTGACCAAGGCGGCGGAACCTTTTATGGTATGTGCCGAACGAAACAGTTCTTCAAGCATGGAACGGTCGGACGGATCTTTTTCCAGTCGCAATAAACCGTCTTCAAGCGTTGCCAAATGTTCAGACGCTTCCTGAAGGAAATAGCCGAGCAATTGCTTTCTTATGTTCCCCATCAACCGATCCTCACTTTGTAATTTTTCACAAATGAAATCACGTCGATCTCTTCTCCGCATGACTCGGAGGAGAGTCTGGGCATGCCTTCCGCCAGGAAGGCAACTCTTTCACCTCCAGCATCTGCAACAATCAGACGATAGGCTACGGGATTTCGTGGAGGACGTTTGATCGATTTCATGCTTGCGAGGTCTATTACCGGCATAACTTCGCCGCGAAGATTAGCCAGGCCAAGAACATACTCCGGAGCCAGAGGGAGAACGGTCACTTTTGTAAAATCGGCAATTTCAACCATGTATTCGATGCGCAGGTGGTATTCAATGTCGGCGATACTGAAGCAACAGCATGTCAGATCGAACTGGTGGGCTTCCTGACCGGTGACAGACTGAGAGACATTGTCGCCTGTGTGCTGAGTGTAACTGGAATCGGCGCTGCTTGCCCCAGTGTTGTACCCCGTCTCTGCGCTATCGTAAGTGCTCATTTCAGGAACCTGTTAACCGCGTTAAGCAAGTCTTCCGGCTGGCACGGTTTTGTAAGGTAGAAATCAGCTCCCTGCTTTTCGCCCCAGTATTTGTCACTTTCCTGATTCTTGGAAGTGAGCAGAATAATCGGAATGTCCTTGCAACCCGGGTCGCGCTTAAGCGACCTGCATACCTGGAAACCGTTCTTCTTCGGCATAACCACGTCCAGAATAATCAGATTTATTTTTCCTGCTCTCGCCTTCTGTTCAGCATCCTCGCCGTCCATGGCTGTAACCAGCTCATGCCCTGTGTTTTGAAGGACAAAGTGAACGAATTTAAGATCGGTTATGCTGTCATCAGCAAGAAGAATGCGTGCCATCAGTTAAATATCCTCTCAGTTGGGTCGTTAATTTAAATTCAGTCCCTGACTCTTAGCAGTCCAATTTTTTGCAGGGAGTAGCATATGCGCTTAGCTTCGAGAGATTCCATCCTGCTCTCCTCGACAATCGTGCCCAAGGTTTTCTTGCCGTCTACCAATGCGAAAATCTTGAGCTCGCGGTCATCAAGCGTTACAGAGGCCAGCGCATCCTCACTTGTTATCAGGCGCATGAACACAAGTGTGTCGTCACGGAGTTCGGCTGCCGCTACCTGTTTCTCGTCCAGTCGCCGCAATCCTTCAACCAGAACATTTGGAAGGGCAACACGCAAGGTTATATCCCTAAGGTTGATCGGAAGCGGCGCGTCCTCCAGATAAAAATGGCCATCGTTGACATCGATGATGCAATTAAAAGCCTCCTGAGCCTGCCGTTTCAGATATTCTGTAAGTTCGTTCTGGGTGATTATGTTGCGTTCAACCAGTATGCGTCCAATTGGGCGATTACTTTCACGGGCTTCGTCTACCAGCCCCCGGAGCGTTTGAGAGTCGATCCTCCCATCCTTGAGCAAAAGGTCGGTCAGGAACCAGTTGGAATCCTTTTTGCTTACAGTGGCGAATACAAAAGTTCCGTATTCAAGGTATATCTCGCCAAAGACGTTCTTTGAAATAACTGATAATTTGCCGGACAGCCTCGACACATGTGCAAATTGAAGCACGTCAGGCAATGATACATTCCGGATGCGGCCTGACAGAATAAGTGCGTCATCACGAACGACGCCGGTTTCGCGCAGGGTATCGGCGAGCATACGCTTTAGAAGCAGCGGAAAATTCTGCTGAAAGTAGTGACGCACAACACGGTCAAAACGTTCCTGAACGGCACCAAGGAAATCCGGCGGCATGGATGCGTAAGGACGAGTGGCAACCGCCTGTTCAAGTGATTCTCCGGCTGTTGAAAGCGACGCGTCCGCAAGAACATCATCAAGTTTCTGGACTAGCTCATCAGGTTCGAACGGTTTGTGAAAATAATGAAGTACGCCGAACTGCTCTTCGAATTTCTGCCCGACATCCTCGCCCTTGGATGTGATGAGCACGAGGGGAATATGTTTCAATGCCTCGTCGGAACGAAGACGCTTGCAGAACATGTAGCCGTTCATCTTCGGCATGATGAAATCTACCAGCACCACAGACGGTTTTATCTCTCTGGTGATTCTGAGTCCCTCATCACCATCCTCGGCGGTATAAACAGTGTAATTGTTCTGACCCAGCACTATTTCCGCCAGCTTCCTGACGGTTGGGGAATCATCGATAACCAACGCAGTCTTGGTGTTTTTACTGCTCCGCGAGGCATGATTCATTGCCGTCGTCCTGGTAATGCCGTGATTCCCCCCGTTTTTCGATACTCTGCTGCCGCCGTTTTTTGTAATACAGCTTCCCCCGTTGCTTCCCATATGGCGCCTCCAGTCAATTTGATAGCATACATATAGAATTTAAACCCCTGTTAACGCGAATCTGAAATGTGCTTGTGTCGCGATCGGGTATTTATTTTTTTCGCTATTCAATTTTATTTATTTTCCGGACTAATTGTCAATCAAAATGTTTTTGCGTTTCTTGAAGGGGGCTTGAAAAAATCGTGTGATTTTATTAGAATCCATAACTGTCGATAGCGTGGTGAGTGTAGTTCAGCGGTTAGAGCACTGGATTGTGGATCCAGTTGTCGGGGGTTCAAATCCCCTCACTCACCCCATTGAATTGATTGCAGACCATAAATTATATGGTCTGTTTTTATTTTTGAACGATTGATGTTGATTGCGCCTGTAGCTCAGATGGATAGAGTATCGGTCTCCGAAGCCGAGGGTCGTGGGTTCGACTCCCGCCGGGCGCGCCATGTATATCAAAAGCCGCAAGGTCTGCATTGACGAAAGAGGTCGGCTTAAGGTAATATGCAGGGCTTTTTGGAGTAATGGGCCATTAGCTCAGTTGGTAGAGCAGCTGACTCTTAATCAGCGGGTCGAAGGTTCGAATCCTTCATGGCTCACCAGTAATATCAAGGGGTTAGCTCTTATGGGCTAGCCCTTTTCATTGCTCATCTCCTACCGCCACCTTCTCCTCAGCCACCAATCGGCTGAAAACAGAGCTATCGCAGGGATGAGATAGCGCCAGAACGGCCATATCTCGTCGGTTCGGCTTCCGATGATCTCGGTATCAGCTTTTCCCTTCTCCTCAAGCGCCTTGAAAACCGATCGTTGTTAGCTTTTATATCAGGAACGACAGTGTCGAAATATTTTACAGAAAAATAGATATATTTCAGGACAACATGCCCGTAATTTAGCTGCTCAAATTGTATTTATTTATATAACAAGGAAAGCCATTGAGCAAGTGTCGAGAAATTTTACTGTTGCACTATCACTTATCGGCGCATCCAGACATCCGCAGCCATATTCCATATTGTTTCCAATGTATTACAGGTAAATGGCAGTAGTTGGGATATGTGTGGCGTAATTATTGCTTCCGTGGAACAGGTCAAACATCTAATCTCTTATTCGGTAGCAAAATACCAGGAGGGTATAGTGGCGGATTTCCTTCAACTTCTCCATGTCGCTAGGCCGCTGAACTAGTTGGAATCCATAACCTATTGGATGCAATGCGTTTTCATACTGCTTGCGACTGATTCGCACAGGCAGGATATACGAACAGGAATAGGGGGCAAGCAGGATGTCCGGATACATATAAACGATGTTCGATGCGGCAACTTATCACTAAACGTTCGGCGGGATGGTCTCGCTGAATGCCACTACAACAAATTTATGAAGGAGGTCTCTGTTGTGTGTCCAGCTATAAGGTCTACAACCAAAATCATCCTCGCGGTGGCACTACTTGCGCTATCGACACCGTTCAGCGCCCAAGCCACGCCCATTACCGGTGTCGTCGGCGTCACCAGCAACATGGGGCAGTATGCCAGCTTCTTGCCAATTGGCAACGTTATTGATCAGAGTGGTTTGTCCCAAACTTATACGAGCGGCGTGACGGACTTCGATACGTTTACGTCAATTGCCACACATGTCGGAATCAGCAATGGCATGGCTTCATGGGGTTCCGCGCTTAATGTCAAGACGGGTACAGTCACTTTTGACTTGGGAGCGGCGGTCGATATTGATGCCTTTGGATTATGGAATGCGCACGTGTCCAATACCAATTCAATAAAGGATTTTGAATTGTTCGATGACAGCAATACGTTGCTCGGAAGCTTCACGGCGCTCAAAGGCCCAGGCCCTGATCCTAATACAATACCAGCCCAGGTTTTCAGCTTTTCTTCGACGCTCACGCAGCATGTCATCATGAAAATCAACAGCAACTATGGCGGTGCGCTCATCGTTTTTGGCGAAGCCGCTTTCCGATCCGCGCCCATCGCCGCCCCCGTCCCCGAACCTGCCACCATGCTGCTCTTCGGCACAGGCATAGTTGGTCTGGTAGTAGCACACAGGAAAAGGAAAAAGTAGTCAGTTCAAGGCAGGGAGCATGGATGTTTCTGCCTGCCCATATTAACAGGCGGCAAAAATGCCGAATAGGGTAAAAGGACGGTTTTCAGCCGTCCTTCCCCACACCACCCGTCATGCGGCTCCGCCCAATTTTCGGAATATGCGCGGTTCGCGGAAATCATCGGGCCGTAGCCGGATGGTGAATCCCAATCCGTAATGTTCGCTGTCTTAGGTGACCGAATATTCCGCAGCCATCAGTCGGCAATATGATAAAATAACGTATGCAATTCGGATGGGACAGGGATAAGGCAAAGACGAACCGGAAGAAACACAATGTTTCATTTGACGAGGCAGTCACAGTATTCTACGACCCGTTATCTGCGACTTTTGATGATCCGGATCACTCATTTGGCGAACACAGACTCGTCACCATCGGTCACTCATCCTGCGGCAGGCTGCTTGTGGTCTCCCATGCCGAGCGAGGCAAAACGATACGAATTGTGAGTGCGCGCCCTGCAACCGCGTATGAAAGGAACAAACATGAAAACTAAACCCAAAAAGGTTAACGATGACGAATTGCGCCCTGAATATGATTTCGATTACTCGAAAGCTGTTCGTGGTAAGTATTGCAATCAGCTTATCAATGAAAACTCCAATGTTGCCATACTTGAACCGGATGTGGCCAAGGCATTTATCGATTCGGCATCGGTAAACGATGCGCTTCGGTCATTGCTTGATTTGACAAAAACCACACAGCGCCTGACAAGAAAATCCGGCGCACGGAAAATAGCCGCTCATTGATTCAGGAATTTATGCCTTATCGATCCGTGCTCAAACATCCCCCTTACCGCCACCTCCGCCTCAGCCACCAGTCGGCTGAAAACAGAGCTATCGCCGGGATGAGATAGCGCCAGAACGGCCATATCTCGTCTGTCCGGCTTCCGATGATCTCGGTATCCGCCTTTCCCGTCTCCTCAAGTGCCTTCAAAACCGACGCGTCTTCCGCCTCGAACACCCTGCCGCCGGATGCCGCAGCCAGCGCATCGAGGTACTTCCGGTCAACGCCAAGCCGCATAAGCTCGTCGCTCTCAGGCGCGACGGTAAACTCCATCTCGTCGTGTCCAACAGACATGCCGCCGCTTTCAACGTCAACCATCACCCGCCCGATTCCGGGCGACGAAAACATGGGCATCTTGGCCTCGTATAGCCCGGCTTCCTTCTCTATCCAGCGAAGCTCGACAGGTTTGCCGCTGCCAGACAAAACGCCCCTCAGCTTTGCGCCGCCAACCGGCTGATACGAACGATCCAGAACCCTGCACTCCATCCGCGCCCTCGCGCCAGCCCGCACATTTTCCTCCGGGATTGAGCACTTTACCTGCTCCATTTCCGGATCATGCACAAGCCATCGTATCGCGCGAGTCCAGAAATCGCGGTAAACGCCTTCGCCGCCCTGGCCGCCAACCGGGCCGCCATACGGCAGAGTCCACCGCCACAGGCTGTCGGTGGTGACAGCCATCGACCTGCCCGATCCGGTCTCCATGACGGCGGCAAGCGGCGCGCCGTTTTTCGTGTCTTCGGCAAGCACAACCGCCTCCGGACGCGCTGTCAGGAACCTGTTCATGCCTGTCATTCCCGGAAGCGACTCGAAGAACATCCGGTTTTCGAGCTTGTCCGGAATCCACTGGAATATCGGATGCGCGGCTCCAGACGATGTGAGCGCGGCATGAACGTCAGCCGGTTCGAACGATTTCGCGCCCGGAGCGGATGGGCCTATCGACAGCGGCAGAATTCCGGCAATCGGCGTGTTTCCGTATCCGCCGCCCGCGAACGAACGCTCGCCGCCGATCATCGCGAATCCGCCGCCGGAGTTTTTCACGAAAGCGGCAACGTTTTCCAGATACTGCACGGGAACATACGGCCCGAAGTTGAAATCGTCGAATATCACCACGTCGAAGGTCGGCAGTTCCTCGCTGAAAAGTTCCTTGGTGGGAAACGGAATCAGCGACATCTCGTTCTGCGGAACAAGTGTCATGTCCATGGGCGTGCGGAGAATGAGAAACGTGATGAGATCGATGCCGGGGTCTTGCGCCAGCCGCCGCCGCAGGAATTTCACGTCCCATGTCGGTGATCCGGCCACAAGAAGCACGCGCGTCTTGTCGCGCACCACATTCAGCCCAAACTGAGCGCTGTTGTTCGCGGCTGACGCCTCTCCGGGAAAAGTTGTTACATCAACCGAATAGGCTTTTCTGCCAGTCCTGTTCGGCGTGAAAGAGAGCGTTATCGCCGTCTCGCCAGTTGCCTCAAGCCGCGCGGCTGCCGACTTCAGAACATTTCCGTCGGCGTCGCACACGCGAGCGGTTACGTTTCTGCCGCCGAAACCGGATGCGCCAACACGCACCTGAATATCCACCGGCGTTCTGATGAACGCAACCGGAGGGGTATCCACAGTCTCGATCCATACGTCATTGGGCTGTTTCCGCTCCGAAAATGCCACCGGATAAACCGGAAACGCCATTGACGGCGGCTGGCTGCCGGGGTTGACCGTGTCGCGCCCGTCGGAAACAAGTATCGCTGCGGCAAGCCCCGGATAAGATTTCCCAACAGCTTCCAGCGAGCGCGATAGCGGCGTTGAACTGCCGGAAAACGCATCGATTTGGGATAGTTCCGGCCCGGATATTTCGCGCGGAGATTCGTCAACCCGCAGGAACACAGGGCGGTAGTAGCGGCTCAGGCGTTCGAATTCCGGCTTGTGCGATTCCAGCCACCCTCGCGCCGCGTCGGCAAGCGACGGCGAACTTCGCGCCGTGTCGGCAAGCGACGGCGAACTTCGCGCCGCCTCGGCAAGCGACGGCGAATTGGCCGCCATGCTTTTTGACGTGTCCACGATCACCGCAAGCGGCGGCCTTTTGGCGCGCGAGATGTCTTCCTTTTCAGCCGGACGAAGCACAACAGCCAGCACAAACGCAAGCGCGGCAAACCGCAACAGGAACAGCGCGAAACGTTTTCGCGGATCGATCCCGCGCGAGGCCAGAAAACCGGAGGCCAGCGAAATAATCGCAACCAATCCGGCAGCCAGCATCCAGGCCGGATCGGCGTTTAAAAATACAAGTTCGCGCAGAGGAATCACGGAGCGCCCTGAATGCCTTTGCGGCGTTTCAGTATAAAAGGAATATGCGCCTGCTCCTTTTTATAGTTGCCGGTCAGCGCGTACATCACGATATTTATTCCCATCCGGAAGCTCATCTCGCGCTGGCGCTCGCCGCCCGGCTCGCACTGATGCGTATAGCCCGATGCGTCGCCGTCGAACGCGCCAAGCAGATCGTTCTGGCAGATGATTAACGGCGTTGTGTCGTCCATGTCCATCCCGAACATGAAGGGCCGAACAACTTTTCTGCCCGGTATCTCGCGAATCAGGTAGAAACTCTGGTAAAGCGTGTGATCGGACTGAAGAGGACTGATCTTTCTGCCCGGAAACAGGCTGCCGAAGAACGCCGCAGCGCCCTCGAAAAAGCCGGAATCGGGGATGCCGGTTGAGTCGTCAACGAAGACGAACCCGCCGCGCTCTACATATCGGCGAATCATGTCCGCAGCAGCGGAATCGAGACGCGGAAATACCGCCCTGCCGCTGATGCAGAGGAACGGATATTCGAACAACGCCTCGCTACCGGGAACTATCGTTGCGATTTCGGGCATCGGCTCTATGCTCGTGCGCCGTTCGATCATCTCCACAAACCGCGCCGCAGCGCGCGTGTTCGGATTCCACGATCCGGCATACTTTAGCTGCGCCCAGGCAAAGCGCGTTGGGCCGGAAGCGGCCAAAACAGCGCGTCCGGGCAGAATTGCCGCCATCGCTGCAATGGCGGCACGAACAAGTAATTGTCGGCGTGTAACGGGCATATGCAGACAAAACATTACCATGAAACGGCGGGGCGATGTGATAATCTGTCGGCTGCCCGCTTTGCCGACATGCCGGCTCTGCCGCCATGATAAAATAGCGCGCCGGTGTTCACCGGAAATGCGCATGAGGCGAAATGAGGCGGCTAAGGAAAGAAGGCCATGGAACTTGAAAACAGGTTAATCCCCATTCTTCGCGACGGGGTTGCGGTCATTAAAATGATTTTCTTCAGAAAGCTGCGCGACCATCTGGCGCGCAAGCATTCCGGCTGCGACGCCGTGTACGCAAGCAGGCTCTCCGGCGCGATCATAAACGAGCTTTTCGGCACGCCGAACACCGATCCGGCGTTTGTCCAGTTTGCGAGGGAAAACGAAGACCGCATCCGGCTGGAACTGGACGGGATAGCGGAACGGTTTAAAGAGATGCGCATACCGCTTACCGATGCGCTTCGGGTTCAGTTTCTCTGCGACAGTTGCGAAGGATCAACCAACGAGGCAACGCTGGAGCGGGCTCAGGCTATCGGCATACTTATGATTGAGCGTGACGTGCCGCTGCCAAAGCATTTTTTGAGCCTCGTCAGAAGCCTCGGTTCAGCATTTGGACTGGTGCTGCCGCCGGATGATATTGAATTTGACAACCGATAGCGCTGATTTCATCTGCGCAATCCCAATAATCCGCGTCAATCAGCGGTTCAGACCTTCCTCCTCCTCCCAAACGGCCTGATCAACGCCGCTTCCAGCAACAAAGCGGCTATCAGCACTCCGGCGAAATATCCGGATGTGTCGCGCCGTCCGCCGATGCCCGGAATTCGGCCTCCCGCATCGGCGCGGATCAAGCGATAGCCGTTTTTGCCGAATAATGAATCAAGCGCCTCGGCGCCAATTCGCGTGGTGTCGGATTCGGCTGAATCCATCACCGTCACGAAAGTAGCCAGCTTTTCGTTGCCGTATCGCTCTATCGTGTAAAGCCCCGGCTGAACCGGCGTGAATTTCTTTGCTCGTGGCGGCACGGAAACCCTTGAGCCGTCCGGCTGGCGCACCCAAACCAGTTCGTCAAACGGCAGCTCAAGCGCGTTGCCAGACACCGCGCGGACTCCCTCGAAGCGCGTGAGCCCGGAGGCATGATGAATCAGGCGGCCAAGCCACGGGATAAACGCTGGTTGAAGGCAAAAGTCCGCCCCGTCGGCGTCAATCGTGGTGGTGAAAAGCATCAGCCGACCTTTCCCCTCCCGCCGTTCCACAACCAATGGCGCGCCGTTATCGAGGCGCATCGAAACGTCCAGCCCGGCTTTTGATGATGCGTTTAAAAGCCAGTATGACTTGATCCGCGCAAGCTTCAGATCGCCCGAATCCGGCAGGCGGAACATCTCCATCGGGCCGGACAAGGCGGCGGTGTCCACGGATCGGGCTTCTCCCACGCCTGCATTTGCAACATCGCGAAGCGGCGCGGCCAGAAGCGGGGCAATCGATGTTTCCGACGAAACTGACAAAACTGGCGCGGATGGCCGCATCAGGCTGTTCCAGTTGTCTCCGGCGGTCATCAAAACCGCCATGCCGCCCCTCACAGATTTCAGAATGCGTCCGGACGCGCCCGGCGGCAGCGTTGACACGTTGGCAAGAACCAGCAGATCTACGCCGTCCAGCGTCATTGAGCCAAGATCGGCGGGCCGCGCCTCGCTGAAACCGATCTCAGCGGCAAGAAGGCCGTCCGGAGAAAACGCGCGCCGCGCAAAGAAAAGCTCGTCCCTCATTTCGGGCGTTCTGGGGTCGCCGTTTACGAAAACAGCCGAAATCTTGCGCGCTTCGCCGCCGGTGAACGTTGTTTCGTCGTCAATCGGAACATCGCCGCCCGGCGACACCGAAATCGCGCCTGTGTACGGCTTTGCGGGCCGCTTGAGCGGAATCCGCGCCAGACCGTCAGCCGCGTATGTGGTCATAACGCGCCCGTCATCCAGACGCACTTTAACCGCCGGTTTCAAGGATTTATCGCCGCCCGATCTCTTCACGCCCACGGCTATCTCGCTGGCGGTTTCCTTCACCGAATCTATCCAGACGTTTTCGGGTTTTTCTAATCCGGTGTCGATAATCAGCGCCCGCCCGCCCTCTACATTGGCAAGCGTCCCATGCTCCCAAGCCGATTTCTGGAGATCGGACAGGACAACTATTCGGGCATCCGGAACGCCTTCGGCAAGTCTGACGGCTCTTTCGACGGCTGACGGCAGGCTGTGCCGCCCGTATTCGATTGCGATATTTTTTAACGCCCGCGTAAATTCCGCCGCATTGCTGGTGAATTCAGGCCGCGAACCGCCTCCTGATTGCTCCGATGTCGCAAGCAGCATGAACCTGCTCTGCGGGGCCGATTCGGCCACAATGGACGAAACGGCATCCCTCGCGGCATCGATGGCGGAACGTCCGCCTCTTGCACTAGACATAGACGGCGAGGTATCCACCACGAAAATCCACGACGCGGCGCTTTTGGTGATGCCGGCGTCCTGACGGCAACCCGGCCCGGCAAACAGAATCGCAAGACACGAAAGAAGCGCGATCCGGCTCAGCAACAGCAGAATGTTGCGTAGGCGCAGGCCGCCGCGTTTCCGCGCATGGGCCAGCTTTAGAAAACGCAGCGTGGCGATATGCGCCGGACGGGCGCGTTTCCTGTCGAGCAGGTGAATTATTACCGGAATCGCTCCGGCAAGAAGCGCGGCCAGAAACCATGGGCGAAGCAGCGCGAGCGCCTCCATCCGCTACCGCCAGCCGCCGGAGCGGCCATCTGACCGGATTAGCGCGGTCAATGCCTCTGCCGGATCGCGCCCGGTTTCGCAAAAGGCATACGGGATGCCAGACTTGGCCGCCGATTCCGACATCTGCCGCAGAAATCCGCGTACCTCTTCGTTGTACGCCTTCCGGATCAGATCGGGATCGAGAACAAGGCTCTCATCGCCCTCGATGTCGATGAACCGCGTCGTTCCCTCCTGCGGAAGCTCCACCTCGTCGGAATGCATGACATGAATCAGGCGGGGAGATATTCCACGCGGCAGCATTCCGCGAAGGATTTCCTCGAAACCGGGGTCTTCGTCCAGAAAATCCGACACTATGAACATCGTCGCATTGCGCTTCAGGCGCTCGGCAGACTCGGCGCAGGCTGATGAAAGCCTGCAATTCCCGGCGGCTATGCCGCCGGATACGATCTCAAACAACGCCTCAAACTGCTTCATTCCTCCAGATGGCGGCAGGTAAACAGGTTCGCCATCTCCAGTAAGCATCAGCCCAACGGCGTCGCCCTCGCTGACAAGGCAGCGCGCTATCGATGTGACAATTTTCGCGGCAAACTGGTGCTTGGAACCGCGCATATCGAGCGCCGACGCCGCGCCGTAAGTCATCGACGCGCTGGTGTCCATCACGAAAACAACGCGACGCAAGCGCTCGTCTTCGCGCTGCTTCACGTAATAGCGGTCGCTTCGCGCGAAAACCTTCCAGTCTATGCTGCTGATTTCATGGCCGGGGCTATATTCCACATGCTCGGCGAACTCCATGCCGATGCCCCTGCGCGGGCTTGGCTGAACCCCGTGATGCGGCGCCGGCGTGGGCGGCCCGGAAAACGCAGCTCCGGCAAGCCGGGCGGTCAGTTCGGGGTCGAGCATGTCGGCGCGTTCAAGCAATTATCGGTTCATCCTTGTTGGGGTTTTGGGCAATCCGGCTTGCGTATAGTACCCTTTTACAGGACGGGAAGGACAGAAGGGCTCTTGCTGTTCCGTCACACGCATCCGCACGGCTTTCCCTCCGCTTTGGCAAAAGCCTCGCGCCCCTCGCGGAATGAGAGCGCAGCGATGCCGGTAGCGCCGAGGGAATCCAGCATTCCGATGCCGGTGAGTTCGTAACCGATGCTCGACGCAAACAGCACCACAGAAAGATACATGCAGGCGCGGGTGCAGGCTGCGTCCGAGAGCATCGCCTGCGAGTTGTACCGCTTTCCGATCTTCATCTTGTAATGAATCAGCGCCCACATGGAGGCGATGGAAACGCACGACACCACGATTCCCCACGAGGTGGTTTCGGGCCTGCCGCCCTCGTAGATGCTTATTATTGCAGTTGCTGAAAGCCCGGCGGTCAGCATGTAAAACGATGCGCCGGTAACCTTGAGCGCGGTCTTTTCGAATCGGTCGTGGTCTTCGCCGGCGTTTTGGCGCATTCGCCGCACCATATGCCAGATGCCGATTCCGGAAATCACCTCGACGAACGAATCGATTCCGAAGCCGAAAAGCGCGATTGTTTCATCCCGCATCCCGAACCATACCGAAACAACGCCCTCCGCTATGTTGTAAAAGATGGTGATGAGCGCAAGCGCGTTGGCCCATATGTAGAACGTCTTCCTTGAAGACGGCGTGCTTATCTGAATCGGGCGCATTCGGCCTAAATTGCCAATCTTATTTTCATAACCTAATGATTCTTAAATATATTTTCACGCAGAACCAGCAAAAGCGCCTCGTCTCTTTTTCGGACTTGCCGAAGGCAGCTTGACTATGAGCGGTTGTTACGCCTGACTTATATCAGGGCTTCAATTCCTTTTCTTTCGATAATGTCGAATAACTTTTTTGATGCACCAGTTGGCTTTTTGTTCCCCCTCTCCCATTTTTGCACGGTGGAAGGGCTGATATTGAAAATGCTCGCAAGGGCAGCCTGGCTTAATCTGAATTTCTTCCTCAGTGTGATAATTTTCTCAGGAGTATATTCCTTCACTTCCGGCAGGCAGAGATTTTCAATGTTCCTCATTGTGATTTCATCAACCAGACCACTTTTGTTCAAATCCTTCACTGTGCCGGTAATGGATTCCGCGATAGATTGTCTCATTTTGCCACCTCTATAAAATCACCGTTCTCAATAGCGACGTCCAGTTTTTCGGCGGACAGGCCAATCAGGATTTTAGCCAATTCCTTTAAGCCGAGTAGTCTTTAATGGTCAAATCGGATTTCTCGTTTTTTGCAAATCCGTGAACAAAGATAACTCGATCTTCTTTCTTGAAACAAACAATTGTCCTTCCGCTTCTGCTTTTACCTTTTCCCGGAAAGCGAATGCGTTTTTTGAGAATATGCCCTCCCAGATTCGCTTCGAAATTCCCGTTCTCGATTTCCTGGATAGCTTCAGCCAGTTCTTCCATGGGGATATTCTGTTTTGCCGCCCATTTTGAGAAAGATCTGGTCATTAACTTTTTCATGTTTTATATTATGGTACGCAGTGCCATGATTTTCAATGAGCCATAAAATTTCCTCTGTCAAGACTATTTCCGTGAATAGCAAAAAATTGCAATGACCGACGCCGGATTGCAAAGCGCTTAAAGAACCTCAAAACGCCGAAACACCCTTAATAATATCGTCCAGAATCTCGCCCACGCTCACGCCCTTGGCCTCGGCCCGGAAGTTCGGAATCATCCGGTGTTTGAGCACCGGCGCGGCCATTTTGCGGATGTCGTCAACTCCGGCAGCCGGGCGGCCTTCCAGCATGGCCGACGCCTTCGCCGCCGAAACCAGATGCTGCGCCGCGCGCGGGCCTGCGCCCCATGAGATCAGTTCGCGAACCGTCGCGGAAGATTCAGCGCCGGGCCGCGTTGCGCGAACCAGACGCACGGCGTAATCAACTGCCGCGTCGGCCACGGGCACGCGCGGCGCAAGTTCCTGAAACATAAGCAATTGTTCGGGATCAAGCACCTTTCGCACGTCCTGACGGGTTCCGGCGGTTGTGCGCTTCACAATCGCAACCTCGTCCTCGGCTGAAGGGTATGTCACCTCTATCGAGAACATGAAACGGTCGAGCTGCGCCTCCGGAAGCGGATACGTGCCTTCCTGCTCAATGGGGTTCTGCGTGGCGAAAACCTGAAACGGAAGCGAAATGGGATGATCCACGCCGCCTACGCTCACGCGGTATTCCTGCATCGCCTGAAGAAGCGCGGCCTGTGTTTTGGGGGGCGTGCGGTTGATTTCGTCGGCAAGAAGGATGTTCGTGAACACCGGGCCTTTCACGAACCGGAAAAACCGCCGTCCGGTCGTGTGGTCGTCTTCAAGTATTTCGGAGCCGGTTATGTCGGACGGCATGAGATCGGGCGTGAACTGGATGCGCTTGAAGTCGAGATCGAGAGTTTCGGCAAGCGTGTGAATAAGCAGCGTCTTGGCCAGGCCCGGCACGCCGATGAACAGGCCATGGCCGCGCGAAAAGAGCGCTGCAAGTAGCAGGTCGATCACAGCCCGCTGACCCACTATCACCTTGCCGATTTCGGAAACTATCGCCTCGCGGACTTCAGCCGCCTTTTTTACGGCTTCGAGATCGTTCATCGTATTGAGTTCATCCTTATCGGGTATTTTGGCTTGCGTATAATAACCTTAAAAGCGAGGCAGGGCAAACGCAACCTGCCCGCTTCGCCCCCGCACTGGCATTTCGCGCCGTACAGTTTTAACATAGTAATCCGGTAATTACCCGCATATTATGAATCTGCAAGGAGTTTATAGATGAGCCACGAACATGCCGCCGAAGAGCAGGAACTGAAAGATGGGCTGAAGGACTACAAGCAGAAGATTTCCCCGGAGAACAAGGCAACGCTTACATGGGACAAGGACTTGATCTTCGTTGGGCGCACGCAGCGCGGCTACGAGATAGACTTCGACGCGCGCGTGGAATGGGGCTGCATGCCCACGGAATCGCTGATGCTGAGTCTTGCCGGATGCATGGGAATCGATGCCATGCACTTTTTAAAGAAAATGCGGGCGCGGGTTGCCTCGTTCAAGCTCGACATCACCGGCACAAGAAACCCCACGCCGCCGCAGTTCTACACAGCCATGCATATGAAAATCAGTATCGCCGGCAAGAACATAACGCCAGCCAAAATGGACAAGGTGATCGCGCTTTCTCAGGAGAAATACTGCTCGGTCTACCATTCGCTTCGCAAAGACATGAAGGTGACGGTCGATTACACAATTGAGGACAGAGAGCCGGAGCCGAAGCCGGAAAACGCGCCAGTTATAGATTGAATGAGAACATTCACCATCCGTTCCGGAGCGCCCGGCGCATTCCGCATCGACTACGAAAAAGAGCTGAATCCGGAACAACTTGAGGCGGTTGTCTGCCCCGAAGGCCCGGCGCTGGTGCTTGCCGGAGCCGGAACCGGCAAGACGCGAACGGTCACATACCGCGTTGCGCGGCTGATAGAGAGCGGCATGAAGCCCGATTCCCTGATGCTGGTCACGTTCACGAACAAGGCCGCGCGCGAGATGCTACAGCGCGTGGAGTCTGTGCTTGGGCTGAATCTTCGCGGCCTCTGGGGCGGCACGTTTCACCATATTGGCAACATCCTGCTGCGCCGACACGCGAAGCTTCTGGGCTACGAAAGCAACTACTCGATTCTGGATCGCGAGGACGCCGTCGATCTGGTTGACACATGCGTGGCTGACGCCGGAATCGACAAGCAGCGGTGGCGGTTTCCGAAGGCCGACATCGTGCAGAGCATCATAAGCCTCACGGTGAACACAGGCGATTCGATTGCGCGGGTTGTCTCAACCAGAATGCCCCATTTCATACCGATGGCCGAGGAGATCGAAAAGGTTGCCGTGCGCTACGAACTGCGCAAGCAGGAACTGAACGTGATGGACTTCGACGATCTGCTTAGCAACTGGCTTCGCCTTATGCGCGAGCAGCCGGCTGTGCTGGAGCAATACGGCAGCCAGTTCCGGCAGATTCTGGTTGACGAGTATCAGGACACCAACTACATTCAGGCGGCGATTATCGACCTCATGGCGTCGTCGCACAAGAACCTTTTCGTTGTCGGCGACGACGCGCAGTCTATCTATTCGTTCCGGGGCGCTGATTTCGAGAACATCATCAGCTTTCCAAAGCGCTATGCCGATGCGCGTGTTTTCCGCCTGACCACGAACTACCGCTCGACGCCGGAGATTTTATCGCTTGCCAACGCCAGCATCAGGCAGAACCGTCGGCAGTTCAAGAAAGAGCTTCACGCCGTGCGTCCGGAAGGGCAGTCTCCGGCGCTTCTTGCCGTGCGCGATGTCTATCAGCAGGCCGGTTTCGTGGCCCAGCGGATGATGGATCTGCATGGCGACGGCATGGACTTCGGCAAAATGGCGGTGCTCTACCGCTCGCATTATCAGTCGATGGAGATCCAGATGGAGCTAACGCGCCACGGAATTCCGTTTGAGATACGTTCCGGACTGCGGTTTTTCGAGCAGGCGCACATAAAGGATGTGACCGCCTATCTTCGCATCGCGGTTAATCCGAAGGACGAGATAGCGTGGTTTCGCGTGCTGCGGCTGATTCCCGGCGTCGGCAAGGTGTCGGCCAAGAAGATCGGCGCGGCGCTCATACCGATGGACGATCCGCTAGGCGGACTTATCGAAGGCGCGGCGGACAAGCTTGTGCGGAAAGCGTCGCGCAAGGACTTCGACCGCATGATCGAACTGATGGCGCGCCTTCGCGCGCCGGACATTCAGGCAAATCCGGCTGAAATGATCCGCATGGTGATGGCCGGCGGCTACGAGGAATATCTTTTCGCCGAATACCCGAACGCCTCGGCGCGTGTGGAGGACATCGAGCAGCTTGCGGAATATTCGACAGCATACGCCGGAACCGCCGAGCTTCTAAGCTCGCTTGCGCTTGTGAGCACAATGGGCGACAATGCGGCGGATGACGAAGGCGAAAACGAGAAAGTGGTGCTATCATCCATTCATCAGGCAAAGGGGCTGGAATGGGCGGTGGTTTTTCTGATCTGGCTATGCGAGGGCAGATTTCCGTCGGCGCGGGCCGTGAGCGAGCAGGACGAAGAGGAAGAGCGCAGGCTTTTCTACGTTGCAACCACGCGCGCCAGGGAAGAGCTGTATCTGCTCTATCCGCGTTCGGCTCCCGGCGCTGGCGGAACAATGCTGCTTGGCCCGTCGCGGTTCATTCTGGAACTGCCGGGCAATGTTTACGAAAGGTGCGCGGTCGAGGAACGATATGTTTATTGATCTACTGAAAAACGGCATGGAGGCCGCGCTTCGAAACTGGAAGCTCGCGGCATACAAACTTATGTTCACGGCCGTTTACCTGATCGGCTTCGCGCTGATGGTTGCAGCGCCTATTGTGTTTCTGTTTGGAGCGTCATCGAAATCGGCGGCAAGGCATTTTCTCGACAATCCTTTCGGTTTCGCAACCGATCTGGCGGCGCTATTTTTCCAGAACCTGTTCGGGCTTGGGGTTGTGCTTTTCGCGTTTTTTCTCTACCTGCTCATCGCCGGAACGATGGCCCTGTTCGTTTTCGCCGGAACCGTCGGCGTGATGGGCCGGTCGGTGCTTGCCGGTGAAGGCTACGAGTTCTCGTTTTCGAGCTTCATGCACGAGGGCGCGCGCCTTTTCATGCGCTCGATGTGGCTCACGCTTCTGCTTGGCCTGCTGCTTATGGGGCTTGTCGTTGCGCTGATTATCGGCGGGGCTGTGCTGTCTTCCATTCTTGCGCCGCTATTCGCGGCAAAATCGGCGGCGTCGCATTTCTTGGCCACGTTCTTGTCTTTGGCCGGCGGCTCTGTAGCGATAGGCGCATGTATTTTGCTGTGGACAGTTTCCAACTACGCAATTGCCATACTCGGCGTTGCCGAAATGGGAGCGTCCGCGATATTCAGCGAGGCGGCGGCGTTCCTGCGGCGTTCCCCGGACTCCATACTTGTTGCGCTCGGAGCAGGCCTGAGCGCTTTTCTGGCCGCGATTGTCGTAATTATGCTTGCTGCCGCTTTCGAGCTGGTTCCGGCGATCGGGCCGTTTTTAATGCTCCCGGCGTTTCTTGCGTCCCAGGTGGTGAACGACATTATCAGTTTTGCGATGCTCGGCTCGCTGATGCGGTTTTACCGGAACAGGCAGGCTATTCCGTAAACAGGCAGTTCCGGCATAATTCCATATCCTTGCGCGCCGGGCATTGCCCGGAGATGCCCTGATGGCAGAGCGCGAAATCGTATCTGAGCGGATCATCCGGCGAGAACGCCTTCAACGCGCCGGTGATTTCCGCAGCCGTCTTCCAGTCGCGCGAGGTTCTTCCGGTAAGTCCGATGCACCGAGAGATTCTCGCTATGTGCGTGTCTAGCGGAATAACCAGCCGGTGCGAGCCGATTTCGCGCCAGACGCCGAAATCGATGTCCTTGTCTCTCACCATCCAGCGCAGATAGAGGGCAATGCGCTTTGCCGCGCCGCCGGAAGCCGGAGTGGGCAGAAGATGCAGCAGTCCGTGAGATGGCGGAGCCCCGGAGCCGGTTTTTTCAACGCGCCGAAGCCGGTTGATGGCGAATGCGAGCGATTTGCCGATGTCCGCGTCGTTTTCCGACAGTCCGGCCATGAACAGATTTTTCAGCGATCCGTATTCGGACATCACCGAGTTGACGGCAGCCAGTAACGAAACGATGTCGTCCGGCTTTGTGAATCTGTACTTGATGCCGTCAAAGCGTTTTTTATCGCGGTCAATCTCGAACGAGGCGGCGTAATCCGCCGGTGAGCAGCCCATGACCGCCAGAATGCGCTCGATCACGGGCTTGAAAAGCGTTACCTTGCCGTATGCCATCGACGCGGCGATCAGTCCGGCAACCTCGATGTCGGCGGGCGACGAATATCGATGAACCAGCCCAATAGGGTCGTGGTCTATTCGCGCCGCGAAATCGTAGCTGTCGTAAAGGCTGTCCAGCAGTTCCTTAAGGCGTGGCGCTAATAACATATGTCATCTCGTCGTTTTGGAGAGCCTCGAATTCGCGAAGCTGGGCGTCGAGAACTCCTGAATTGGCGTCCGAAGGATCGCCGCCATGAACCGAGCGTGATGCAATTCGCGCCTCCAACAGTTCGCGTGGCGCATCGCACCAGATCATGCGAAACGGCGAGTCGTGAGTTTCGGCCACCAAGCGGGCCTCGTCGCGCAGCCTTCTTTTGCTGAAAGTGGCGTCCAGAATAACGGAGCATCCGGAGCCAAGCGCGTCAGCCGCGCACTCGAACATCTTGCGGTATGTGCGTTCGGTATGCGCGGGAGCATAGATTCCGCCGCCGAATGCCGCGCGTGCGCTTTCGCTGGGGTGAATGCCGGCAAGCGATTTCCGCAGCGAATCGGAACGAATGACGGCTGCGCCGGTCTTTGCGGCATGAGCGCGGGCGGCTGTTGATTTGCCGCTTCCGCTTGGGCCGCATGTGATCGTGAGAACTGGCGGCAACGAGCTTCCGGAGACGTAGCCCGCTGCCAGATCGAAAAACTTCCGCGCGGAGGCTGACGCGCTTTCACGCTGCGAATCGCTTATGGACGTGTCGTTTGCCGTGAATGAGGATACTTTGCCGCGCACCATGGCGCGATAGGCCTTGTAGAAGGCAAAAAGAGGAATCATTCCGTAGTCGGCTGTGAAATCGAGATAATGGTTCAGCATTGCGGCGGATACTTCGCGCCTGCCCATGAAGTCCAGCTCCATCAGCATGAACGCAAGGTCTGACGCTGTATCGTGCCGCCTGTACGCCGGATTGAACTCTATGCAGTCTATGATGTCGATATGATCGGCGAACACGAAAACGTGTTTCGGGCGAAGGTCGCCATGGCAGTCGCGTATGCGGCCATCGGCAATCCTTTGCAGAAAACGGTCGAGATTGGCAACGATGAAGTCATCTGTGTATCGGTGAACCAGAGCGTGAATTTCCGGGCTTATGGTTTTGCCGATAAACGGCGATGTCTGCGACAGGTTTTCGAGCGCGTGATGCGCGGTCATGCCGGGCGAGCCGCCCGGATCGATTTGCGCCCCGGAATCCGCGGCGGCGTGAAAATCGGCAATGGCGCGGGAGATTCTGCAAATTGTGTCGTCGGTCAGCATATTTTCAGTTGCCAGATGATACATGGACGCCTCATCAGGCAGGCGGCGCATCTTGACCGCCGCCTCAACCGGATTGGATGAATCCTCAGGTGAATACTCGCCGTTTACCTCCGAAATATCCACCACGCCAAGATAAACACCGGGCGCGGCGCGGCGGTTCAGGCGAACCTCCTCCTCGCAGAAGTGGCGTCGTTTCTCCGGCGTGCTGAAGTCCAGAAAACCGAAATTCACCGGCTTTTTCATCTTGTAAACGTATTCGCCCGCCAGAAACACGCACGAGGCATGTGTCTGCGCCAGAGTTACGGATTTTGGCCGATGCGGGTAGCGCTCAGGCTGAAGCAGATCGGCGATAAGTTTATTTATATCGTATCCGGGCATCATGCCGTCGCTGCCCTCAGTTGCCCGCAGGCGGCGGCTATGTCGATGCCCCGGCTGTCGCGGACAACGCTAACGAAACCTGCGTCCAGAAGCACCCTCTGAAAGCGGCGCGCGCTCAGCTCATCCGGACGACGGTATGGCAGATCGGTCTGCGGATTAAAAAGAAGCAGATTGACCATGCAGTTCAGCTCCTGAAGAAGCGCGGCAAGCTTTTCGGCGTCTGAAGCGGAATCGTTCACTCCGGCCAGAAGCACATATTCTATCAGCACGCGCCGCCCGGTTTCGCCGTATGCCCTGAGCGCCTGCATCAATTTGGCCAACGGATATTTCCTGTTGATCGGCATTATGCGGCTGCGAGTTTCATCGTCCGCCGCGTTCAAGGACACCGCCAGCCTGACATCCAGCTCGCGCGGCATACGCGCAATCTCCGGCGTTATGCCGGAAGTGGAAAGCGTGATTCTGCCCGGCGGAATGCCGAAGGCAAGAGGATCGACCGCGATGCAGGCGAAACGGCTCACCGCATCGAAATTGTCGAGCGGCTCGCCGCAGCCCATGAGCACGATGTTTGTGACTCGACAGCCAGCCACCTTTTGCGCGGCTATAACCTGCCCGGCCATCTCGGCTGCGCTCAGGCTCCGGACGAAGCCCGACATGCCGGTCACGCAGAACCGGCACGCAGAGCGGCAGCCGACCTGCGTTGAGACGCAGAGCGTTCGCCGCGCGCGTTCCGGAATGAGCACGCCTTCCACGGTTTCGCCGTCTTGCAGGCGATATAGAAACTTCTCCGTGCCGTCATCGGACTTCAGGCGGGTATCGATGCCCAACGTCGAAATCCGGCATCGCCCGGCAAGCAAAGCCCTCAAGCGCGCCGCAACCGGAAGTTCGCTTAAAGATTCCACGCCGTCACGGAATACTGCCCTCGATACAGCCCGCGCCTGATGAGGCGTGCCGCCAAGCGATACGCAAAGTTCGGCCATTCCGACGGGCGTCAGCCCCCGCAGGTCGGGCAGCAGATTCAAGCCGAAACTTCCGGAAATGTCTCCTCGAACCTCAGTTGAAACCGGATAAGCTCCTCATATTTCGAGAGGCGTAGCGCCTGTGCAGCGTCGCAGCGAAGCTGCCTGCGTTCGTAGTCGTCCGGCATCACCTCGGTTATAGTTCCGTTCGCGCCGTAAGCTGTCGCGCCACGGAACTGGTAGGGAACCATCTTTTCTATGCCGCTTGAGTGCGACGGATCTATCACAACCGGCAGAATCGTGCGCTCCTTGATGGCCGGAATCACGTCGAAGTCTATATGCGAGCGGTTGTAATCGCCGTGAGTTGTGGATTTCACGCCGCGCTCGCAGAGTATGATTTTTTTATTTCCCTGGTTGGCGATGTATTCGGCGGCGTCGAGCCACTCCTCAAGCGGCGCTGCGACGCCGCGCTTGTAGAGCACTGGTTTCTTCTGCTTGCCGACTTCCTCAAGCAGATTGAAGTTCTGGTAGTTGCGAGTTCCGAGCTGAAGCATGTCGGCGTGTTTCGACACCTCTTCCACCATGTCAACGCCCATGACCTCCGTGATGTACGGAATGCCGGTTCTTTCGCGGGCCTTGTCAAGAAAATCGATGGCCTTCATGCCAAGCCCCCTGAAATCGGTCGGCCTTGTGCGGGGCTTGAATGCGCCGCCCCTTATGATCAGCCTGTCGGTTATTCCAAGCTTGTCGCCCATGCGCTTCAGGTCGTCGCACAACTTCGCCAGATATTCCTTCGATTCCACCGCGCACGGCCCGGCAATGAAAATGTAGTTGCCGTCGCCGATCTTGCGCGTATGCCCGTCCGGCCCCTTCACCTTGATGATCTTGCGGGGTTTTTCCAGCACGAGGCCGTCCGGCCCCTTAGCGATGCGGTTTATGGTTTTGTAGCGGCTGGAAACGCGCCAGACCTTAACAACGCCGGGGAAAGAACGGATATGCTCCTCGTCCAGTCCGGCGGTGTTGCCGTCAACAGCAACCACATTGTAAATCTCGCCGTGAATCACTTCCGGCCTGCAACCGGCGCGGCGCACCAACTGCTCGATGTCCTTAAGATGCTTTTCGTTCTTTTCGAGTTCTATGATCATGTTTAAATACTCCTTGCGGTTTATTGCTTATATTCCATAATTGCATCTGCTCAAACAGTATGCGGGTTGACTTGGAACGATGCAACGGTTTATTATTGCCGATGTCGGGGCGTAGCGCAGTTTGGTAGCGCGTACGGTTCGGGACCGTAAGGTCGGAGGTTCAAATCCTCTCGCCCCGACCATTTCCTACTGATACATTTCCTGCTCTTCTTCCGGCTGCTCCATCTCTTCCTCCATCGGCGGCTCTTCGTATTCGA
Organism: Nitrospirota bacterium; assembly: GCA_016212095.1. GTDB lineage: Bacteria > Nitrospirota > Thermodesulfovibrionia > SZUA-242 > SZUA-242 > JACRHH01. The sequence continues at coordinate 86,069 of JACRHH010000022.1, read as the reverse complement.
TGCTTTCCTGCGGCTCCGCGCTGTCATAGGCAGGAAAATCCTGTGGCAGCCGCGATCTTCTCTCCGCTACGGGCTCGTTATTGACGGGAGCAACGGGTTTTGCCGCCGGAGGATTCTCGACGACTTGTTTTGGCGCGATGGGCCCGGATAACGGCGCAGTCTCTTTTGTAACCGGTTCCTTGACGACCGGCTGAGGCGATGGTTTCGCAATCGCCGGTTTTGGCACGGGCGCGGGCGGCTCTTTAATTGCAGGAGGCTGAGTTGCCGTTTGAACCGGCCTCCTGCGCTCAACCGGCCTTCTGCTTGTGAGTGCCGCAATAACGCGGGCGCACGACTTTTGCTGTGCCCCATGCTGAAGCTCATACCCGTGAGGGATGGAATCGTCCCTTACGGTAAGAACCAGCTTGCCGTTATCGATAACAACCTTGATGGATGTTGCGGTCTGCCTGTAATCGGGAGCTTCTCCGGTGAATACCGTTGAGCTCTGCATGCCGCTTTCAAGGGAGCCGGATGCCTCGAAACCGTAAACGGCTGTTCCGGTCAAGTACATTCCGATGGCTGGAAGCCATGATGGTTCGGTTTCAGGTTGATCGGATGATCTGCCCTTCAGCCTGTCGGAAAGCACCAGCACGGCGCGTTCATTGTCGCAGAAACTGTCGCCATGAGAGGCCAGCGAATTGTATGACCTTGCGGGAATGCCCCGGCGAAGAACCGCGATCATCGGCTGGCCGCCGGTCACGATTTCGATCGTAAGCCTTCCGTCCCCATCCCCCGTCTCAATGCCGACCGATCCGTTGATTTTGCGAAACGGCGACAGCTTGTCGGATCTGGCGAAAAGCGCAAGCGACTGAAGCGTATCGCCCTTGCGCTTCAACCTGAAACGGTATGCCGCGTCTTTTATGTATAGCGCGCCTCTTGCGTCACCGCCGGGACGCTCCTCGCGCAACTGAAGCACCAGGCCTCCAGCCGAATATATGCCGTTCAGGGAATCTGCCGCAAGCGCCATTCGGCAAAAGACAGATGCCACGATGAAGAAAAAAACGGGCAACCAGACGCCTGCACGGGGGAAAACAGGGAATTTGCTTTTCATTATTGCGCTCATGACGGAATTGCTTGAAGTTTATCGGCGTGGGTGCTGTTTGTCAAACAGACGAATTGCCTCATCTTGGCCTGGAGTGCTAATCTAGCCGCTGTTGGCGGAGCGAAATCCGCTCTGAAAAGCTTCCGGCTTCCGTTAATCCGGAATCGCCGGTTTTTCAATTCTGGAGCCTCTAATTGAATCTGGAGATATATGGGCCGTATTATTTTTGTGACTGGTGGGGCGCGAAGCGGAAAAAGCGATTACGCGTTGGAACAGGCTGACCTGGCTGCCGGATCGAAGGTTTTCATCGCCACAGCCGAACCCGCCGACACCGAGATGGCCGAGCGCATAAACGCGCACAAGTTGCAGCGCTCAAGCGGCTGGAAGGCTATTGAGGAGCAGGTAAACCTTGCTGACGCCCTTGCCGATACTGCAAACGAAGATGTTGTGATCGTTGACTGCCTTACACTCTGGGTGTCGAACATGCTCTGCCGGGAAATAGCGCCGGAGCCGATGTTCGACTCTTTTATTTGCGAGATGAAGCGGGAACGCGCTGGAACGCTCTATATCGTCTCAAACGAGATCGGCATGGGAATAGTTCCCGACAACGCGCTTTCGCGCCGCTTCCGTGACATGGCCGGAAAGCTTAACCGAATGACGGCGCAGGCAGCCGATGAAGCGGTGCTGGTTATTTCAGGTATTGCTTTAACTATTAAGAGTTAACTTAATGATATTAAATAATAAGGAGTTAATATGAGTTCCATCAGCAACACAATCGCCGCCATCAAACCTCTTGATCCAGCGCTTCACGAAAGCGCTCAGGCGCGGCTCGACATCCTTACCAAGCCGCAGGGCAGCCTTGGGCGTCTTGAGGAATTCGCCCGGCGCATCGTGGCGATAACCGGCAACACCATGCCGGAGATTCCCCGCAAGGCGGTGTTCACGTTTGCCGGTGACCACGGCGTGGCAGAGGAGGGCGTGTCGCTTTTTCCGAAAGAGGTCACTCCGCAGATGGTGCTTAATTTCCTGCGGGGCGGGGCGGGAATCAACGTTCTGGCGCGTCAGGCCGGAGCCGATGTGGTGGTTGTGGACATCGGCGTTGATTACGACTTCGGCGGCGTTGACGGGCTTCGGCATATGAAAGTCATTCGCGGCACGCGCAACATGCGCAAAGGCCCGGCCATGACGCGCGAAGAAGCCGAAAAGTGCGTCGAGGCCGGAATCGCCCTTGCCAATGAGTACGCCGACAAGGGCTACGGCCTGTTTGGAACCGGAGAAATGGGCATTGCCAACACCACGCCGTCGGCGGCAATAGCGGCGGTGCTCACCGGCAGAAGCGTTGCCGATGTGACCGGGCGCGGAACAGGCATCGGCGACGAGGCATTTAACAGCAAAATTGGGGTGATAGTGGATGCAATACGCATTAACCAGCCCGATCCGTCCGACGCAATGGATGTTCTCTCCAAGATAGGCGGAGCCGAGATTGCGGGCATCGCCGGGCTCTGCCTTGGCGCGGCTGCGCGCCGTGTTCCGGTGGTTATCGACGGATTCATCTCGACCGCCGGAGCGCTGATTGCCTGTGAAATGGCTCCGCTTACCGCCGAATATCTTTTTGCGGCGCACCGTTCGGTCGAAATCGGCCACGGCGCGATGCTCGACAGGATGGGGCTTCGGCATATTCTGAACCTCGATCTTCGCCTTGGCGAGGGAACAGGCGCGGCCATTGCCATGATGATTATCGAATCGGGCATACGCATATACCGCGAGATGGCCACATTCGCCGACGCCGGAGTGTCAACTGCTGAATAGACCTCAGTCGGCCCCATAATCCGGATCATGAGCATCCTCTGGATCATTCCGGTCATGGCGATATGGGGAAGCGGTTACGTTGCGATCAAGACCGGGCTTGCAAACACAACTCCGGTCTATTTCGCGGCTGTTCGCGCGCTGTCGGCTGGCCTTTTTATTCTTCTGCTGAACCGAATGCGGACGGACGCCATCTGCCATCCGAAGCCGAAACCGCTAGACTGGCTGTATGTTTTCCTGTTCAGCATGTTCTGCACGGCATTCTTTTTCTGGGCGATGTTCACCGCCACGCCGCTCACCGGAGCCGGGCTTGCAGCGGTGCTGATAAACACCCAGCCGTTTTTCATCGCCATTCTCGCCAGGTTCATTCTGGGCGAGGAGTTCGGCTGGAGAAAATATCTGTTTATCTGCATCGGGTTTTTCGGCGTTTTGCTGGTGATGCGTCCGGGCATGAACGGCATGAACGGCGCGCATGGCGAAAGCCGCTTCGGAATGCTTATTCTGCTTGCGGCGTCGGTGCTGTTTTCTGTGGGGCTGGTGCTGATAAAGCCGCTCTACCGCAGGCTCGATCTCTACTGGGTTACCGCATGGCAGCTCGTTTTCGGCGGCGCGATTCTTCTTGGGCTGGCTCTTGCCACCGAAGATGTCACGGCAACCAGATGGACGCCGGATTTCATAGCGCTAACTGTTTATCTGAGCATTGTGGCAACGTCCATCACATCGCTTGTCTGGTTCAGGCTGATCAGGTTTCATCCGCTGGGCGTGGTGTCGGCATACGGATTTCTAAGCCCGCTGTTCGGCGTGATTTTATCTGCCATCTTTCTCGGCGAAACGTTTCCGCCTTTGTCCGTGGCCGGTATGGCGCTTATAATATCCGGGGTATACGGTATCGGCAGCGGCGGGAAAAAACATTGATATTGTTCAGTGCGGCGAAGCTATCAACTCGCCAATAATACATTTTCAGGAGGCAGCAATGAATTATCAGGAAGTTATCTCGTTTGTGCGTGAAAATCCGGTCTGCGCCATAGCCACAACCGAGGGCGACCAGCCGCGCGCGCGGCTTTTCCTTGCCGTGCTGTTTGACGGCGATGACCGCATCTATTTCTCCACCGGCAGCATGAAGAAGGTTCATGCCCAGATTGTCGCCAACAAGAAGATCGAACTATGCTTCTGGAAGCCGGATTACAGCCAGACGCTGCGAATTACCGGGAATATCGAGATAGTGGATGACAGGGCGAAGAAACAGAAACTTCTCGATGAGCGCGAATATCTGAAGGCGTTCAACTCGAACGCGGACGATCCGAGGTTCGTGCTGCTGCGCGTGCCTCACGGCAGCGCCAGTTACTGGAGCATGGAGAGCAACATGCGCGAGGGCGAGGCGGAGGCGGTGACTTTCTAGGTTATTTGAGCCGGAAGGGCAGGGGGGATCACAAGGTTGTGACTATCCCCTCCATGCCCTCGGCGGCCTTAAGGCGCTCAAGCTCGACGGATGCGGTGCCCTGGTCTAAAAACTGGCCAATCAGAAGCCGGTAAATAACCCTGCCGTTATCGAACTGCTGCGGAAGCACATGCGACTCCCATCCCCGGCGGGCAAGCTCCTGCGCCGCCCGTTCCGCATTTTCTCTTGAAACAAACGCGCCAAGCTGAACCGTATAGCGCTTGGCACTCGAAGCCGTGCCGGTTTCGCCTGTGTCTGCTTCTACAGGCGGCGCGGCTGATCGAAGCTCATCCGGGCCGATCATCTCTTCAAACGGATTCGACGCAATTGGCTGATTCAACGCGGCAGTAATGCTGCCGCCGTTTTTTAACGAATCGGGCTTGCGCGAACCAAACAGCAGCGCCAGCAGAACAATCAGAACAACGCCCGCAACGGCAAGCGCAAGCGACAGTTTTTTGTTTCGCCGGATAAGTTCGATGGAGAACCGAATGTCGAAATCCAGCCGCTCGGCAGGGTGCATCTCCGGCGGCGTTGCAGGCGCTGCGGTTTCCGGCGTCTGTTCACCGGAAACACCGGTGTCCGGAATTGAAACCTCCTCGATCTCGAAACGCGGCTCGAAAGACTGACCGGGTGCGTCCGCAACAGTGGTTTCGGCTGACGGTTTGGCCACCTCCGAGGCTATGTTTTCGGGTAATGGCGCAGCAGCCGGTTGTAGCTCCTCGGTGATCTTCGCGCCAAGATGCAGTCTTGCCTTTTCCTGAACATCCGCCGGATCAACCGGACGCTTGACGTGGTCAACGATTCCGTACTTGGCCAGACTCTCGCCGCTGACGTCGAAAGCCCTGCCTTCTGGCACGACCGCGATCACCGGGATGTCAATGGGGGAAAAGAACTCCCTGAGCGATGTGCAGATCTCTGTGAAATATTCGCCGGGAAGGGCCACGCTCACAAAAACAATTGACGGGGCCAGCGCTTCCGCCTTGCGAAGTCCTTCGGCACCGGACGCCGTGACAGCCACTAAATATCCGGCTGAGCGAAGCGCGCCTGTAAGCTCGCGCATCGCCGTGGTGTCGTCTTCAATTATAAGAACAGATTCGCCCGGCACTCCGAATTAATACCCCTTGTAATTCCGCAACCAGTCTTGTGTGTATCCAGCCCCTGTCATAATAGCAGTTGCGCGAGCGCCTTGCCACTTTCACGACGCGTTTTATATACTCACACATGCCGTTTGAAGAACTTGTGGACATAATGCGGAAGCTTCGCAGCCCCGAAGGCGGATGCCCGTGGGACAGGCAGCAGACGCGCAAGAGCCTCACGCCGTTTCTGGTTGAGGAAACATATGAGGTGCTCGACGCGATCGAAAGCGGCAAACCCGACGAAATAAGGGAAGAGCTTGGCGATCTTCTGTTTCAGATAGTATTCCACTCGCAGGTTGCTGACGAGGCCGGAGAATTCAGCATCGACGACGTTATTAGCGGTATCCGCGACAAGATGGTCTCGCGCCATCCGCACGTTTTCGGCGACGCCAGTTACGACACTCCGGCTGAAGTGCTGGCTCAGTGGGAAGACAGAAAAAAGGAAGAGGGAAAACAGCGTGAATCGCTGCTTTCAGGCATTCCGGCCACGCTTCCGGGCCTGCTTCGCGCCCAGCGGCTTCAGGAAAGGGCGGCGCGTGTCGGGTTCGACTGGGAAAAGATCGACGATGTTGTGAAAAAGCTCGACGAAGAGGTTTCTGAGTTCAAGTGCGCGCTTGTTGAAAAAGACGAAGACGCCATCGAGGACGAGCTTGGCGACGTGCTTTTCATGATGGTGAATATCGCGCGTTTCGCCGGGGCAAACCCCGAAAACGCCCTTCGCCGCACCATCGGCAAGTTTATCCATCGTTTCAGGCACATAGAGATGTCGGCGGCGGAATCGGGCCGAAGACTGACCGAAATGACGCTTGCCGAAATGGACGCGCTTTGGGATGAGGCCAAGGAAAAGGCCAGGGAAAAGGAAACATAGCCGGAAATTCGCTGATCAGGGAGGACGCCATGCTTTCATGTCATCACTGCGGTTTCGAAGTCGAAAGAAAAGTCTCACGTCTCGATTCCTGCCAGAAATGCGGCTACGACCTATACGTGTGCGAAAACTGCCGTTTTCGCTCCACAAACACAGCCCGTGAATGCTCCGAACCAAGAGCCGAAATAGTGCGTGACAAGACAAGGGCCAACTTCTGCGGCTGGTTTCAGGAAAGACAGACGCGCGGCGGCGGTGCGAAGACCGTGGCCAGTAATGAGCAGGATGCGGCCAGAAAGGCGCTGGAAGCGCTTTTCAAACGGTAGGGAGCTAGAGGGCTTGGCGCAAGCGAAAGCGGCAGCCATAATGCTCTCTCTCTACCGGCAAGCAACCCCGGTTACGGAATTCCCAGCCCGTCCAGTATTCCGAACACGTCGCGAATGGCTGACGATTCCGATTCCGCCAGCTTGAACACATTGCCGCCCGCGAGGTCGTTCCGGAACACCGCATCATCCTGCGCCACAAGCCCTGCTACGGTTAGCCCGTAACCCTCGGCAAGCGCGCGCAGTTCCGCGCCCTCTGAACCGGTAATCCGGTTGATAATCAGCACTCTTCTCCTTACGTCCAGATTGAGTTCATCAACTAGTTGATTGATGCGGTCTGCGGTCTTTACGCCGCGCACTGTTGGATCGCTCACAATCAAAAGCAGATCGACGGCGTGGGTTGTGCGGCGGGAAAGATGCTCCATGCCGGCTTCGTTGTCGATCACAACGTATTGATATTTCTCGGAAAGTATGTCTGTGTATTTCCTGATGATGTTGTTGGCCGCGCAGTAGCAGCCGGGGCCTTCGGGCCGCCCCATCACCATGAGGTCGAATCCGCGCGCCTCCACGAGCGACTGCTGGACGCGGTAGTCGAACAGCTCTTCCATGCTCATGCCGCCGGGGCGCTCGGAACCGCTGCGGATTGTGTTGAGCGTATCCTCGCGCAGGCCGCCGATTGTGGCGTGAATGTCCACGCCAAGCGCATCGTTCAGGCAGTTGTTCGAATCGGCGTCAACCGCCAGTACCGGCTTGTTACGCTTCTCTGTAATGTAACGCACCGTCATTCCGGCAATGCTGGTCTTTCCGGTTCCGCCCTTTCCGGCAAACGCGATTGTGAACGCTGTCATCTCAGTTTTCTCCTTTGCCTGCGCGCTCCGCCACATATTCGGCAACGACGTTTCGATATGCGGAAAGAAGCTCCCTTGTCCGGTGGCCGACATGTCCGCCCGCGATTATTTCATCGCCCACATGCGTGATTGGCATGATCTCCATCAGTGAATTCGAGATGAACGCTTCGTCGGCGGTTTTCAGGTCGCCGGGCCGGAATTTATCCTCCCTCACATTCATGCCAAGCGACATGGCCAGCCGGATGATGATGTCCCGTGTAATGCCGTCCAGAATGCCGGTTTTCAGGTGAGGTGTGCAGAGCGTGTCGTGCTTGATGAAAAACAGGTTCGATATGGTTCCTTCGGCGATCTGGCCCTCCAGATTCCGCATGATCGCCTCGAAGTAATCGCCGCGTTTTGCCTCTATTTTGGCAAGGATGTTGTTCAGGAAATTATGCGACTTGATTGCCGGATCGAGGGTTTCGGGATGATTGCGGCGAACCCTGGAAATCATCACCTTCACACCGTTTTCGAAGTATTCCTCCGGATAGCTCTTGAACGGATGCGCATATATTACGAACGTGGGCTTTTCGCAGAGATCGGGGTCGAGGCCAAGCTCGCCGTATCCGCGTGTAACGCTGACGCGGATCGAGGCATCGGAAAGTTTGTTTGCCTTCAGAGTCTCGTTAACGGCAGCCTTTATTCCGTCCACAGGCATTGGAAGGCAGAGTGAAATCCTCTCCGCCGAGCGGCAGAGCCGCTTCATGTGCTCATCCAGCATGAACACAACGCCGCCGTAAACACGCATGGTTTCGTATATTCCGTCTCCGTAAAGAAAGCCATGATCATAAACCGAAACAACAGCATCTTGTTTCGGCACTACCTTGTCGTTGAGGTAAACGTACATTTAAATGTTCCTTTCAGAAATGATCGGTATTATAGCAGTACCGCTAAATTGCAGGAAATCGCGCAAAATTGTGTTAATTAACGCAGTTTGGTGTCAAATCTCCGGATATATATCGAATCAATCGCTAGCACAATTATTGCAATATTCCAGAAGCTATGAATTGCTGGGATTTTATGAAATGCGATTTCGATACGATGAGGAAATGCCCGGCGTATCCTCAAAAGGGCCTCGACTGCTGGAAGGTTACCGGCACGAGATGCGACAAGGGCATCATGGCGATGGCCACGCAGGAACGGAAAATTCTTCACTGCCGTAACTGCGGTTTCTATAAAACATACGCGCACCGTTTTTGATCCCGAAAATTTCTTCAATAAAAAACTATCACTTTATTAAAATTCATGTATAATCTAGCAGACCGGACAGAACATGCTGTTCTGTTTAATGCGGTTGGGTGTCCAATAAAATCCAATGGAGTACGACGAAAAAGATGTTGAAGACTATTTATGTGGGAAATCTGCCTTTCAAAGCGACCGAAACCGAAATCCAGGACCTGTTCGCGCAGCACGGCAAGGTGCAGTCAGTCAAACTTATAACAGACAGGGAGACCGGTAAGCCCCGCGGATTCGGTTTCGTTGAAATGGATTCCCGCGACGCAGAGACCGCCGTTGCCGCCCTCAACGGGTACGATTTCGGCGGACGCACACTGCGTGTGAACGAGGCCAAGGAGCGCGAAGGTGGCGGCGGCGGTGGCGGTCGTGGCGAGGGCGGCGGCGAGCGTCGCGATCGCGGCGGACGCGGTGACCGTGGCCCGCGTTACGGCAGATAAATCTGCGCCTCAGTTACAAATAGCTGATCTATAAATAGCGCGAAGCAGGACACTTAGGTTCCTGCTTCGCGTTGGTTTTTTGTTCTCCAGAATCTATGCGCCAATGCAGGAGTGATACTCCTGCGGCGATTCAACCAATGCAGGAGTGATACTCCTGCGGCGATTCAACCAATGCAGGAGTGATACTCCTGCATTGATCTCACATTCACGCCCTTCCTCAGCATCACATCCAGCGCCTCCACTGCGGCGCGGCTTCCGGCTATTGTTGTCGTGTACGGAATCTTGTACTGAAGCGCGCTCCGGCGGATGTACATGGAATCCTTGTGCGCCTTTGAACCCGCCACGGTGTTGATGATGTAGTTGATCTCGCCGTTTTTCACCAGATCGACGATATTGGGCCGTCCCTCTGTCATCTTGTTCACTGTGGCAGCCGGAATATTCCTGTCGCGCAGATACGCGGCGGTTCCGCTGGTTGCGATTATCCCGAAGCCGAGCTCATACAGTTTTCGCACAATCGGATAAACCGCGTCCTTATCCTTGTCCTTCACACTCACAAGAACCTTGCCGCGAAGCGGAATCTGGTTGAAACTGGCCGCCTGAGCCTTCGAATAAGCCCTGCCGAAATCGTCGTCTATTCCCATGACCTCGCCCGTCGATTTCATCTCCGGGCCAAGAAGCGCGTCCACTCCTGAGAATCGGTCGAACGGGAACACCGCCTCCTTCACCGCATAATGCGAAATGCCGCGCATTTCCAGCAGCCCCTGATCCTTAAGGGTTACGCCTGCCGATACGCGAGCGGCAACCTTCGCAAGCGGCACGCCGGTTGCCTTGCTCACAAACGGCACGGTGCGCGATGCGCGCGGGTTAACCTCAAGAATGTATATCTCGTCGCCTTTCACGGCGAACTGAACGTTCATCAGCCCGATCACATCAAGTTCTTTCGCCATTGCGATGGTCTGAACCTTGATCTGCTCGACGATTTCCGGCCTGAGCGAAAACGGCGGAATCGAACAAGCCGAATCGCCGGAATGAACCCCGGCCTCCTCGATATGCTCCATCACTCCACCTATGATCACGTCGGTTCCGTCGCCCACTGCGTCAACGTCAACCTCGATTGCGTCCTCAAGATAGCTGTCAACCAGCACCGGATGCTCCGGCGACACGCGAACCGCGCGCTCCATGTAGTCGGCGAGGCTTTCCGCGTCGTAAACTATCTCCATCGCCCGCCCGCCGAGCACATACGATGGCCGCACCATCACCGGATAGCCGATGCCCTCCGCAATCGCAAGCGCCTCGTCCGCCTTCGTTGCGGTTCCGTTTTCGGTCTGCCGCAGGCCAAGCTTGTCGAGCATCTCCTTGAAACGCCTGCGGTCTTCAGCGATGTCGATGGAATCCGACGAAGTGCCCAGAATCTTCACGCCGTTTCGCTCAAGCGGAACCGACAGCTTCAGCGGAGTCTGTCCGCCGAACTGCACGACAACGCCTTCCGGCTTTTCTTTATCCACAATCGCCAGCACATCCTCAAGCGTTAGCGGCTCGAAGTAGAGGCGGTCAGCCGTGTCGTAGTCGGTGCTCACCGTTTCCGGGTTGCAGTTGACCATTATTGTCTCGTACCCAAGCTCCCGAAACGCGAACACCGCATGAACGCAGCAGTAGTCGAACTCTATTCCCTGACCGATCCTGTTCGGGCCGGAGCCAAGTATCATCACCTTCTTGCGCCCGGTCGGTTCTGCCTCGCACTCGCGCTCGTATGTGGAATAGAGATACGGCGTGTGCGCCTCGAACTCGGCGGCGCATGTGTCCACGCGCTTGAAAACCGGCAGAACTCCGTGCTCGGCGCGCAGTTTTCTAATGTCATCTTCGTGTTTGCCTGCCAGAGACGCCAAACGTCGATCCGAAAAACCATATTCCTTGGCCCGGCGAAGCGTCTCCTCGCTTATGCCGCACTCGCATCCGGCTTCCTTTTTAATTCCGCCTTCCATCGCGATTATCTGCTCGATGTTCATCAGAAACCACGGGTCTATGAATGTCAGATCGTGCAACTCTTCAACCGTCATGCCGCGGCGGAAGGCTTCGCCGACGTACCAAATTCTATCTGCGTTCGGGATGGTGAGCTTCGACTTTATGTCGTCCAGCGTCTTTTCCTCAAATCCGAACGAGCCGGTTTCGAGGCTGCGAAGACCTTTCTGGAGCGATTCCTTGAATGTCCGCCCGATCGACATGGCTTCGCCAACCGACTTCATCTGCGTGGTAAGCGTTGCGTCGGCGTCCTGAAACTTTTCAAACGCAAAGCGCGGAATTTTGGTGACGACGTAATCGATTGTCGGCTCGAACGACGCGGGTGTTGAACGGGTTATGTCGTTTCGCACCTCGTCGAGCGTGAGTCCCACGGCAAGCTTGGCCGCGATCTTGGCAATTGGAAAACCGGTGGCCTTGCTGGCAAGCGCGGAACTGCGCGAAACGCGCGGGTTCATCTCGATAACCACCATGCGCCCGGTTTTGGGGTCGAGCCCGAACTGGATGTTCGATCCGCCGGTGTCAACGCCTATTTCGCGAATAACCGCGATGGAGGCGTCGCGCATTCTCTGGTATTCCTTGTCGGTGAGCGTCTGGGCCGGAGCCACGGTGATCGAGTCGCCGGTATGCACGCCCATCGCGTCGATGTTTTCTATCGAGCAGATGATGACCACATTGTCGTTTCTGTCGCGCATCACCTCAAGCTCGTATTCCTTCCAGCCGATTACCGACTCCTCGACAAGCACCTGCGAAACCGGGCTTAAATCCAGGCCCTTTTTTAGCAGCGCCTCATACTCCTCGGCGTTGTATGCTATGCCTCCGCCGGTTCCGCCGAGCGTGAACGCCGGACGGAAGATCGCCGGAAAGCCGATGGAACTCATCGCCTGCATTCCTTCGTCAACGGTGCTGACCGCCGCGCTTTTCGGCACTTCAACGCCGATGCGCACCATCGCCTGCTTGAAAAGCTCGCGGTCTTCGGCCTTCTTGATGGCAGCGATGTTCGCGCCGATCAGTTCCACCTTGAACCGCTCCAGAATGCCCGCCTCGGCAAGCTTCACGGTCAGGTTCAGCGCGGTCTGGCCGCCCATAGTGGGCAGAATCGCGTCGGGACGCTCCTTTTCGATAATCATTTCGAGGATTTCCGGCGTAAGCGGCTCGATGTAAGTGGCGTCGGCCATTTCGGGGTCGGTCATGATCGTGGCAGGATTGGAGTTCACCAGCACAACGGTGTAGCCCTCCTCGCGAAGAGCCTTGCAGGCCTGAGCTCCGGAATAGTCGAACTCGCACGCCTGCCCTATGACGATCGGCCCTGAGCCGATAAGCAGAATCTTTTTAATATCGTTACGCTTTGGCAATTTTCACACTCTCCGCGAATGAATTAACTTTAAAATCAAACCAGTCCGATAAATCTTCCCATGCGCTCGCGCTCGGCAAGCAAGGATTCAACCGATATTCCGCTCATCACCGAGTGCCGCGTTCCGTCGTTCAGCGCAACCACCAGGCGGTAAACCGGAAGCGGCCTGGCATGAACGCCCGGCTCGGCGATGTTGTGCCAGCGCACGATGTCCTGAATGTCGCTTTCATCCGGCGCGGGCATCTCCTCCACGTCGATCATGCGCACACTTCCGGCTGACGCGCTCACAGTCCGCGTTCCGAAAGCCTTTGTTTCGGTTATCGTTATAGTGCCTTCCGCCATGTCGATCACGGTCTCTGTCACGCGTTCGCGAAGTATCCTGAACCGGAACAGAAGCCAGAGCGGAATAAAAACAATAACCGGCAGCATGGCCGCATAAAAATCCGGTTTTCGCGCTCCGAAAACCAGCGCGTAGCCGATGCCTGCTCCCGCGCCTGCAAACAATATCGATCCCAGATCGCGGTTGTAAACAAGCTGGTTAAGCGCGCTTACGGCTCCGCTGTCAACCTTGGAACGGAGAATAAATTTGTCCTTTCCGTCACTCAACGGCAACTGTCCATCAACTCCGTGAAACGCCTGAAGAGCGGGCGGGCGTCGTTCGGCCCCGGCCCGGCCTCCGGATGGAACTGCACCGAGAACATGGGCAGATCGCGATGGCGCATCCCTTCCTCGGTTCCGTCGTAGAGGTTGGTATGCGTTAGAACTACGCTGCCGCCGATGGAATCGAGCGAAACGCAGTAGTTATGGTTCTGCGACGTAATCATGATCTCGCCGGTTTCCAGATCCTTCACCGGATGGTTGCCGCCGTGATGGCCGAACTTGAGCTTGTACGCCTTGCCGCCAAGCGCGAGGCCGAGTATCTGATGGCCAAGGCAGATGCCGAATACCGGTTTTTTGCCGATCAGTTTTCGCGCGGTTTCGGCGGCATACGGAAGCGCCTCCGGATCGCCGGGGCCGTTGCTAAGGAAAATGCCGTCGGGTTTCATCGCAAGCGCGTCTTCGGCTGGGGTTCTGGCCGGAACCACAGTCACGTCGCAGCCTGCATCCGCAAGAAGGCGCAGTATGTTGAGCTTTATTCCGAAATCGTAGGCGACAACCTTGTATTGTCCCGCTTCTCCGGCAGGCATATTTGTTTGCCCTTCCGGCCATCTCCATACGCGCTCCCGCCAGTTGTACGGGGCTTTGGCGGTTACGTCGGTTATCAGGTCGAGTTCTGAAATTGCCGGGGCAGACCTCACCTTGTAAAGCAGGCTCTCGATGTCGTGATCGACCGTGGAGATAATGCCGGGTTGCGCGCCGTGATTGCGGAGATGGCGGGTGAGCATCCGGGTATCCAGCCCCTCGATGCCGACTATGCCGTGGTTTCGCAGGTAAGTGGGCAGCGAGTTTCCGGCTCGCCAGTTGCTGTAATAATCGAAGGATTCCTTCACGATGAAGCCTTCAACCTTCGGGCCGCCCGCCGACTCGATGTCGTCTTCGCAGATGCCGTAGTTGCCCATCTGTGTGTATGTCATGTTGACAATCTGCCCCTTGTATGAGGGATCGGTCAGAATTTCCTGATAGCCGGTCATCGACGTGTTGAAGACAACCTCGCCGATTGTTTCGCCTTCCGCGCCGAAGCTCCGGCCCTCGAAAACCGTTCCGTCAGACAGCGCAAGCATAGCTTTTATAGACATTCGATCACCTTCGTGTTTGATTTCAATATGTTCAATAATGGCTGACGGCTATATTTACCGGGAAAAGGCATAAAAAAACCTCCTCCCCTGTGCAGGAAAGAAGGCGCGAGCGCAAGTGTACGCATGAGTGTCATATGGAGCATTCAACCTTTCCGGCCTCTCAGGGCGCTGATTTAAAGGCAGGGGTATTAAATCAAACCTGTCGCCGGATTGTCAATCCGGCGAATGCAAACCTGTCGTCGGATTGACAATCCTGCGAAGGCAAACCGTTCTGTCGGATTGACAATCCTGCGAAGGCATGACGACCGGCCGGAGGTTAACCGTCCGGAGGTTTTCTCGTGGCTTTAGACATGGTATATCCGGCGTGTTAGATTATCCGGACAAATTCAACTGAAAGGACTGCCCCATACATGCACTTTCCGGTTTCCGGTGTAGATGTTAATCCGCTGGTACTGCCGCTTGTATCGTTCGTAATATCGTTTTTCACCTCGATGGGCGGGCTGTCGGGCGCTTTTCTGCTGCTGCCGTTTCAAGTGAGCGTGCTTGGTTTTAATGCGCCAGCCGTGAGCGCAACGAACCATCTTTTCAATGTGGTGGCTATTCCCGGAGGCGTGTACCGTTACATGCGCGAAGGTAGAATGGTCTGGCCGCTTGCCATCGTGGTAGTCGCCGGAACTCTGCCCGGCGTACTGGTCGGCACGCTCATCCGCGTCAAATACCTGCCCGATCCGAAGGATTTCAAGCTTTTTGTCGGACTGGTGCTTTTTTATATCGGCATCAGGCTGCTTAAGGACATTCTCGGCGGATCAAAAATACCGAAGCCACAGGCCGAAATGACCGCCGTCACCATCACGCATTACGGATTCAGAAAAGTGGGGTACGAATTTCAGGGCAGAACTTACAAGGTAAACTCCATCGGGATAATGGCATTGAGCCTTGTCGTCGGCATTATAGGCGGAGTGTACGGAATCGGCGGCGGCGCAATAATAGCGCCGTTTTTTGTAAGCATCTTCGGGCTTCCGGTCTACACCGTGGCTGGCGCGGCCTTGATGGGAACGTTCACCACGTCGCTTGCCGCAGTTTTTATCTATCAGTTGATTGGGGGCTATTTTCAGGGAACCGCAATTGCTCCGGACTGGATGCTCGGCATTCTGTTTGGAGTAGGCGGTTTCGCGGGAATATACTGCGGCGCGAGGTTTCAAAAGCGTGTTCCGGCAAAGGTTATAAAATGGATTCTGGTTTTTTGCGTGATGATCCCGGCTCTGAGTTACATCCTGGATTTTGCGGCGGCCAGGTAATTTCTAACCCTGAGCGGTTATTTCCCCTACCTTCATTACTATTGAGATGTCGGCAAGCCGCTCGGCTTGATGGCGGTCGTGGGTGGTAATGACAATAATAGTTTTCCCCTCGCGCCGAAGCGACTGAATGATTTCCTCGATCAAGGCCGTATTCCTCTCGTCAACCGACGCGGTCGGCTCATCCAGAAACAACACTTCAGGCTCGATCACCAGCGCGCGGGCGATGCCCAGACGCTGCGCCTCGCCGCTTGAGAGCGTGAGCGCGTTCTGGTTGCGCTTGCGTGCCAGCCCGGCCAGTTCAAGCGCATGGCCTGCACGATCATCGGCCTCGCGGCCCTTGATTCCGCGCAGATGAAGCCCGTAAGCGGCATTTCGAAGCACAGATGCGTTAAACAGCCCAACTTTCGGCAGCACAAGCGTCACGCGGCGCATGAGCCGAATAGATGGCGGCAGCGCGCCTCTGTCGTCGGAGTAAACAACTTCGCCCGCGTCCGGCGGCTCAAGCATGGCGCATATACGCAGGAACGTGGATTTTCCGCAGCCGTTCGGGCCTGTGAGCGCGTAAACGCCCGGCCCGGCAAAATCGACTGTGCAGCCGCTCAGCACCTCGATGCCGTCGTATGATTTCCGTATGCCAGAAATTCTGAAACGCAGCATCACTTCGCCCCGGCCAGCCCGCGCTTCTGCACGGCGTGAAGCGCAAGGTTAATTAAAAGGGACAGCGCTATCAGGATTATTCCCAAGGCAAGCGCAAGCTCGAAATTGCCCTTGTCGGTTTCCATCACGATGGTTGTGGTCATCACCCGCGTGAAACCGGCGATGTTGCCTCCAACCATCAATATTGCGCCCACCTCGGCCATCACGCGCCCGAACGCAGCGATAACCGCGACCATTATTCCGTAGCGCGCCTCGCGGATAACGGCCATGGCGGTCTGGGCCGGAGTTGCCCCAAGCGTTCTTGCGGCCTGGGCGATCACCGGATCGACCTCGGAAATTGCTGCGTGCGAAAGCGACGCCACAATAGGAAACGCCAAAATGCTCTGCGCGATGATCATCGCCGATGATGTATAGAGTAGCGCCATGAACCCAAGCGGCCCGCTTCGGGAAAGAAGCAGATAGACAACAAGCCCGACCACCACCGGCGGCAAGCCCATGAAGCTGTTCAGAATGCTGATAACGATGCTCCTGCCCTGGAACCGCCGGAAGCCGATAAGCGCGGCAAGCGGCAGTCCGGCGGCAGTTGCGATTAACAGCGCGGAAAGCGAAACCCTGAGCGAAAGCGCGATTATTTCGGCAAGCTCGCTGTCGAGGCCGGTGATGAGGGAGAAGGCGCGGCTCAGGGCGTTCACTGATTACTTCGCATTCGGAATAAACAACTGGTTGCCGTTTGCGTCCTTGAATGCGCCGATAGCTTTCTGCCCTTCATCCGCAATCAGCCAGTTTATGAAGGCCATCGCCTCTTTGTGGCGGACGTGCCTGTGCTTTTCCGGGTTCACCGCCATAACGCCGTATTGGTTGAACAGCGCCGTGTCGCCTTCCAACAGAACCGCTATCTCAAGCCTGTCTTTATCCTTCACGGCAAGCCATGTGCCACGGTCGGCAAGCGTGTATGCGCGTTTTTCGTTTGCTATGCGCATCGTTTTCTCCATGCCCTGCCCAACTTCCATGTATGCCTTGCCGGACTTCGGATCAATTCCGGCTTTCTTCCAGATCGACAGTTCTTTGGTGTGTGTGCCTGAATTGTCGCCGCGCGAAACGAATGGCGCGTTTTTAGCTAATTTGCGGAAGGCGTCTGCGGCGTTTTTCATCCCGCGAATTCCGGCAGGATCATCCGGCGGGCCGATTATCACGAAGTCGTTATACATCACATCGTGCCGGTTGACGAAAAAGCCTTCTTCCACAGCCTTCAGTTCCTGCTCTTTCGCATGAACAAAGGCAACATCGGCGTCGCCGCGCTTGCCCATCTCGATGGCCGCGCCGGTTCCGCGAGCCACAACCTTCACCTTTATGCCGGTCTGCTTCTCGAAGATCGGCAGAATGTGGCCAAACAGACCGGAATTCTCGGTGCTGGTGGTTGAGGCGCAGATGATTTCGCCTTCAGCGCCCGCGATAGCCGGAACAAACAATGCGGCAATGGCAACAAAGGATGCAATTTTTTTGAATAAACTAATCATGGTTATCCTCCTCCGGAAACAATATTTTAGACTCCTGTTCAAGAAACGCCTGCAAGTCGTTGTAAAAACGCCAGAATAAGCTAATCGCCCGCTCTCCGGCTTCGGTAAGCCTTGCTCCCCCGCCGCCGCGACCGCCGGTTGAGGTCTCCACCAGCGGTTCCCCCGCCTGCCTGTTCATGGAATCCACGAGCTGCCATGCGTGGCGATACGACATCTCCATGGATTGCGCCGCCTTTGTAAGCGAGCCAAGCTCGCGAATGCGCTCCAACAGCACAATCCTGCCGTAACCCAAGTAGGTTCCCTCATCTCCATCGATCCAGACACGCCCGCGAAGGCGGCTGACAGACTCTCCTTGTTTCGGTTCACGATTTTTCATGCGCGGCATAGCGTAATATACAAAAGGGAATAACGCAGTGTCAAACAACATCTGCATTTTGAATTGTGATAGAATTATCAACGTTGTCAGCCATGAAATTCAGTCCGCGCAACATAAGCTTTTCAGAAACGGTGTCAAAATGATCGATCCCACCCTCGGCGTATTCATCCTCATGAACAACTACTTTCACGACGTTGCCACGGCGTTGCTGCTTGCCACGAGCGTCTGCGTCTGGATACTTCACACGAAATTCAAGGGGATTACAGATCAGGCAACAACGAAGTATTTTCTCTCCGTGTATGCCGCCACTACGAAACTTGCCAGGTTCGCGCTCTGGTGGGTGCTTCTGGCCGGAGTGCCGCGCATCTGGTTTTACATGGACCTGGAATGGGCGCACGCCGCGGGAAAGGGCCAGATTCCGGCAATCATAGTCAAACACATACTGATGTTTCTGATAGTGGGAACAGGCGGGCATATGTGGATAAGGCTGAACAAGGAAGTTAAACGAATCAGGGCCGCTCAGGGCCTTTAATCACGCAATCCGGAGAGCGATAAACTATGGGAAGAACATTAATAATAGGCGCGGTGCTTGGGCTTGTGGGCGGCATCATCTTCGACGTTCTCTATTTCGGCGCGGGCCAGCTTACAACTCCGATGGCCTACGTTCATGATGTGTCGGGCTCGCTTCTGGGCATTCTGATAGCCTGGATAGTCGCGCTTCAGAACAAGGTCAAGGCTGCCTGATGAATACCGGCCTGCATAACGGATCTGCAAGGCGATCGGTTCTCGCTGCGGTTTTGCTGTTTTTCGTTGCGGCCTGCGGCGGTTTCCCGAACGAGTTTCCGGCAGCCGATTTCACGCTGCCCGACATCATGGGCGGCCAGCCGGTGAAATTCGCCGATTACAAGGGAAGGCCGGTGATCATCTACTGGCTCACAAGCTGGTGAATACGCTGCAGCGAAGAGATCCCTCTCGTGCGGAGGGCAGAACAGAAATACGAGAAAGAGGGGCTGAAAGTCCTCTGGATCGGGCATCAGGACAAGATTCCGAAGCTCAAGGCGTTTGCCGAAAAAAACGGCATCAAGGCCGATTTCGGTTTCGACAAGGATGACACGATGTCTCGCAAGTACGGCATGACATATGGCGGCGGCATAGTGTTCGTTGACAGAACCGGCATGGTTCGCACCCGCGTTCCGAAGGGTTTCACCACGGCTGGCCTCGACGAGGCGCTTCAGAAGATTGTCGGGAAGTAGGACTTCATGGAACTGGAGGCAAGATGAAAACCAAGGACTTGATTCTGGAGGCAAACTCGTTGCCGATCGAGGACAGGGTTATGGTTGTGGACTCTTTATTGAAAAGCCTGAACCCTCCGGAAGCCGAAATCGACAGAAAATGGGCAGACGTTGCTAAACGGCGATTGGCTGAGCTACGTTCGGGTGAGGTCAGGGCCATTCCTGGCGATGAAGTATTTGCCAAAATATGGAGCCGATTTGCCTGAGTGAAATATTCTTTCCATCATGAGGCCGAGTTAGAACTCGTTAAAGCCATTGAATATTATGAGGAATGCAATTCTGGACTTGGACATGACTTTGCGGTTGAAGTGTACGCTGCTATTGAAAGAGCGGCAGCTTTCCCGAAAACATGGCCTTTCATTGAGGCAGATATTAGAAGGGCGTTGATTAGACGGTTTCCATACGGGATTCTTTATTCGGAAGAAAGCGATGCCTTATTCATCGTTGCGGTAATGAATCTGCATAGAGACCCGGATTACTGGAAAGCCAGACTGTACTGAAATCATGTTCTCCATAGCCTCGTCCGCCTTCCGCGAAGGCGCGGAAATCGGCTTCCTGATTCTTCTTGCCGTATCGTTTCTAAAGGCCGAGCAGCGTGACAACCTTCTTAAGCCGTTATTCACCGGCATTGCGCTTGCCGTGGCATTTGGCGCGTATGCCGGATATGCGTTGCTCGATCCAACCGGCGGTTATCGCAATCTCTGGGTTTTCTGGGGAATCACTATCCACGGCGCGATTTTTTTCTCGTCCGCGTTCCTGTGGGACACGCAGCTTCCGGCGGCACGTAACGTCTCATCCATCCTTGCCGCAGCCTTCGGATTTGCCATCGCGTTCTTCGAATTCGGCGCGCTTGCCTCGGTTGCAAAGGGCGCATCGCTGGAATCCGGCGGTTCGGCTCCCGTATTTGGCGCGCCTTTAAGCCTTGCCGCCGGAGCCGCAATCATGCTTGCGCCGCTCAAGCTGGTTCGCAAACTCGATATTCGCGGCGTTCTCAGCCCGGCCACGCTGCTTCTTGTTGCAGGCGCGTTCCGGCTTATTTCTGGCGGCATGGCCGAGTTCGAGGAGCAGAACCTGATGATCGCCATGCAGAGGGGCATGGAAGTGTTTGTTTCAGGCGCTGTCAGGAACCTCCGGGAAATACTGCTGATTCCCGATCATCTCTATCTTTCAGCGCCAGAGTCCGGTTTCCTTGAATACATGGGCGGCGACCGCATGGCGATGTCGGCCACGGTTGCCGTTATTTTCTTCCCGCCGCTCCGGCTGCTGGCCCGGCTGGTGGCCGCGCCCGATCCGGCTGTAAGCGGCATAAAGGTTGGAGCCGAGCGGCGCATGAAGATCGCCGGGTTCCGGAGAGACCTCACGCTTGCCGGTGCGCCGATGATGGCGGCGTTCCTGATGATATTCTTTCTGGTTCACGCGGCGAATCTGTCGCTCAATCCGCTCTTTGATCCCGCGCCGGTGGTTGTTGCGCCGGGCGACAACGAGGATTTTCTCCGGCTTCCGATGACAGACAAGACTGGAAACCTGAGCGACAAGAAAATCCGTAAATATCTCTATCTCTACGGCGACAGGAAAATCATTTTCCTTGCGATAGTCAAGCCCGACGGCACGCCTGCCGTGGCGCTCGACGAGTGCGAGATCTGCCGTCCGGCGGCATGGAACACCAAGGCTATCGGCTACGCGCAGCGCGGCGAGAATCTTGTCTGCAAATACTGTGTATCGCCCATTTCCGTAACGTCTGTCGGCCAGCCCGGCGGATGCAATCCCATTCCGTTTGAAGCTAAGTTCGACGCCGAATATATCTACGTTCCGCTTAAAAACCTGATCGATGCGTGGAAAGCGGCGCAGAAGATCGAGAAGGCCGGAACGCACCTGTGAACGCGATTGCACTTGCCGCATCCGGACGCACAACCATCGCGCTGATTATTGCCGCCGCCGGTGCATATGTGCATGCGACATTCGGCAACGCAAATCCGTATGACGCATGGGCCGCGTTCATGCTGTCGAATCCGGCTGGCATTGCGATTTACGCGGCGGTAATTCTCAACCTCGCCGCCGGAATCGCCGCCGCCTTGCGCGGTTCGCTGCATATCGCGCAGCCAAGCGCCGAATTGATCCGCAACATGGACGCATATGCCGAAATCGACGTTGCCGGAATCATCTGGCGCGAGCAGGCAGGCAAGTGGCTGACAACGCACGGCTTTTCGATCCGCGCCGAAAGCGAGTTTTCGATAACCGGCATCAAGGGTCGGTGGTCTTCGCTGCCGGGCGTCCTGCTTCGGTTTGGCTTGATAACGCTTCTCATCGGCATTGCGGTAAGCCACCACTCCCGCCTTGTGGAAAACGCAATGCTTTCGCCGGGAGAATCGGCTGCGCTGCTCGGCAATGGCATTCAGCTTGTTTCCATCGAAAGCGGAATGCCTGCTTCTCATCTGCAAATCGGCAAGGAGCGTAGCTTTGCGATAGAAAATGCCTCGGCGCGTATAAAGTTTGGCGTCGGCGAATTCATTGCCGGTTCCGGCTGGCCGGTTGGCAACAGCGGGATTTACTGGAAAATTAACGGATTGGGATTCGCACCGGAAATAGCCTTCAACGCCGAAGGCGGAATGCGCCCATACAGGCTTGAACTTTTGCCGCCGGGACGCGAGGATTCCATCGACATTAACGGCGCAAGTGTGAAGATTGCGCTTGCGCCGGAGCGCGTGATCAGAAAAGGCCTGCTTTCCGGCGAGGTTTACAATCTTGCCGCGCCGACGCTTCGTTTGGCGGCAGGGCTAAATACGCCGGCATTCAAGATTGAAGGGCGCGGCATGGAACCCACCATCGGCAAAACCGGCGTCTGGGTTCGCGTTCAGGCTGTGCGCGACGCCGGACTGGGCATGGTGAAGGCCGGGCTGACGATTGTCTGCGCCGGTTTGCTGCTACTATTCTGCAACCTGTTCTGGTATAAAAGGGAAATGGCGTTCGCGCTCGACCGGGATACGCTTGTATTTGGCTATAGTGAACAATACCTGAAAAAATGGGGCGTTTACCGTTTTGAGCGGTGGAAGCCTGATATTTTTATTCGTTCTGAAGGAGCTAGTCATTGAAAACAATCGGCAATCTAATCTTGTTTTTCGTCTTTTCAGTTTTTGCCGCATCTTCACATGCCCATGCCGCCGAACCTGAAGTCCCCATGCTCACCCTCGGCCATGTTGGGCACGATCACCAGATCGCCCTTTATGTGGCTGCGGATCAGGGCCGCGCGCTGGAAGGGCCGTATGGCGTGTATCTCAATCCGCTGAAGGATCGTGAGGTTTACGAGCTTGTTGACGCCGGAAAGGTTGTTGCCCGCGTTCACATGATAAAGGTCGAGGGCGGAGCCGGAATGCCTGCCGCAATGGAGCGCGGCGATATTGAGATGGGCCTTGGAGGGCTTGGGCCGGTTGCCAAGTTCGTTGACAAGGGCGCGCCGCTAAAAATCCTCGCGCCGCTAAACAACGACGGCGATTCGCTGATCCTTAGAAACGACTTCCCGGCTGACAGTTGGGAATCGTTCATGGCTGCCGTCAGAAAGTCGGAGAAGCCGGTGCGAGTGGGCTACAAGGCGCCGATGGCGGTTGCCTACATGATTCTCACGAAGGCTTTGGCCGAGGAGAAGGTGACATTCGGCAACGAGCCGATTGGTAAGGATGGCAAACCTGTTCAGGTAATAACCGTGAATCTTCAGGGCGCGGAAAACATCGGCGCGTCGGTTGAGGCCGGGATTGTCGATGCCGTTGTGCTTAACGAGCCGGAAGGCACATTGATTGTGCATAAAGGGCTTGCGAAGCGGGCCGCCGATCTTTCTAGCCTGCCGCCACACGGCAAATGGGAAGGGCATCCGTGCTGCGTTGTTGCCTCAACCGAAAAAGTTTTAAAGGAGAAGCCCGACGCCGTGAAATCGCTTCTTCGCGCGATAATTGCCGGGGCTGATGTTATGGCGATGAACCAGCAGGCCGCGCTCGCCGCCGAATCGCGCTGGACGAAAACTCCTCCTGAGGTTGGACAGAAGAGCATCGCATCGGTGAACTATGTTATCAGGCCGGACATTCAGTGGCAGAAAGCGGTTGACACATGGCTTGATCTGATGCTCTCGATGAACCGCTTCGACAAGAATTTCAAGGACATGAAGGCATCCGGGATACGCGCAAAGCTGCTCGACCTTGGGCCGGTCAACAAGGCGCTGTCGGGGATGAAGCTGCAATCGGGCAAGTAGCCGCCAGCCGCAATGAGTTCAGACGCCAAATGGCAAGATAGCGCGCCGGTAAAATACGCGCTCGGCTCTATCATTCCCGGCCTCGTGATTCTGGCGTGGTGGCTTGGCGCAAGAAGCGGAAGCGCAGTGGTTCCAAGCTTCGGCGAGGTATTCAACGTTCTGACACACCCATTCGACGAGCCGCCCGATCTGAATTCGCGCTCGCTCGCATTCTCTGTGATGATGACGCTGATACGCCTCTTTCTGGGCTTCGCGCTCGCAATCGCAACGGCTGTGCCGCTTGGAATTCTGGCGGCGCGCAACCACGTTGTGGAGTATGTCTTCAGTCCGATCGTGGAGCTTGCAAGGCCGATAAATCCGATTGTGCTGCTGCCGATAATCACGGTGCTGCTCGGCGTATCGTCAATCGCCACAGTTGTTTACGGGCAGACGGAAGCGTGGCGGCACGATGTTCCGGATCAGGTGCAGACCGCCATGATATTAATTTTGTGGTACGGCGCGTTTTTCCCGATCTACACGGCCACAATTCAGGGCGTGAGAAGCGTCGGCACCGCATGGCTTGAGACCATGCGGCTTATGGGCGCGGACAACGCGCAGACGATCAGGCACGTAATCCTTCCGCACACGCTTCCCTTCATCGCAAACGGAATGCGCATAGCGCTCGGCACGGTCTGGCTGGTGGTTATTGCCGCCGAGATTTTCCCCGGAACCAGAAGCGGGCTTGGCTACATGCTATGCACCGCCTGCAAAACGTCGGAATACGAATACACGTTTTCGGCCATCATAGTAATCGGCGCGATAGGGCTTGTCACAAACAGCCTGCTTCGGCGGTTCGAGGAACGGACGGGCCATTGGCGCGCAGTTCAACGGTAGGGGCGAACCTTGTGTTCGCCCGATCATCATTAGTATTCGCCCTGTTAGCATGACATCCAACACCCCTTGCCTCTCATTTTCCGGCGTATCGAAATCGTTTGTCAGCCGCGATGGCGAAATCGTTCGCGCGGTGGAGAATGTTACATTCGACGTTCCGCGCGGCACTGTGGCATGTCTGGTAGGCATGACCGGATGCGGCAAGACAACAATATTGCGCTTGGCCGCCGGACTCGAAACGCCCGACAGCGGAACGATTGTGTCGCCTTCCGGCGAGATCGGCTATCTGACACAGCAGCATACGCTTCTTCCATGGATGACTACTACGGACAACATTGGCCTGCCGCTCAAGGTCAAGGGTATGAATGATGCGGCGCGAAAAGCGCGTGTCAACGAGATAATGGAGGCGCTTGGGCTGGCAGGTTTCGGCTCGCTCTACCCGTATGAACTTTCCGGAGGAATGCGGCAGAGGGCGGCAATTGGCAGGCTGATGGCGTCTGAGTCATCGTGCTGGCTTCTTGACGAGCCATTTTCATCGCTCGATGAACGCACCCGGCATCAGCTTCAGAAGCTCCTGCTCGAAACCGCAGCCGCTACAAATGTCACTGTGCTGTTCGTCACCCATTCGATAGACGAGGCTGTATGGCTTGCCGACCGGATATACATCGTTTCTGCATGGCCGGGAAGAATCATTGAATCGCTGGAGATAGCCGAGCCGAAACCACGCGACCGCATAAGCGACGCATTCGGTGCGCGAATGGAGGCTGTGAGGAAACGGCTTGAGGCTGCGATAGGGTAGGGTGAACCGACGCCGAAAGCGCTATTCCATGGAGCACGGGAGCACGAACGTTCGTTCCGTCCACCAGGCGGATCACTGGCTAGATCGTCCGTATCCGGTATCAGGGGCCCCGTATCCGGTATCAGGTGCCGTATCCGGTATCAGGTGAATGAACGCCAGCCCGTGCGTTTCACTTTACCGGTTTCAGCCGGGCCGCTTTTGAAACTGAACGGACTGACCGCCTTTTTCACCACAGTTCGTTCGATGGCAGCTTCGATGACCGCGGAAATAAATCCTGCATATCCGGCCTTGTTCATCAGGCATATATTGGGAAGCGCGCCGTTTGCCGGATGGAAGCACGGAATGGCGTTTATCTCGATGAACTGAAGCCGCCCGGAGGCATCCTCCCGAAGTTCAACCACCCCGGCGTCGCGGCACTCCAGGGTTTTCCATGCCTCCAGCGCCGCCGAAGATGCCCGTGAAATGATTTCCCTGTCTTTGACCTTCGCAAATTCAACCTTGCCGGCCGATGAACTCTCGTAAACAGTTTCAACCATTCCCGCCACCCTTGCGCTCTCGCCTGTGCCGAACATGCCGACGGCGAATTCCCGTCCGGGCAGATAACGCTCGACGATAACCGGCTGATTGCAGGTGAAGCAGACGTTCGTTATCTGCCGCTTCAGATCGATATCGTTCCTGACAATTGAACGGGCCGAAACACCTTTGCCGCGCCTTTCCGCAAGCGGCTTCACGAACAGGGGGTACGGATGCTCAATCTCGTCATTTCCGCCCTTGCGCTTGAACAGAATGAACGGATTTTTCGGGAAAGCGGCCTCGAACCGTTCCTGCCATGCGGCGTCGTCAAGCTCGTCCGGCGACCGAACGACAATAAAGTCCGACGTTGCTACCCCGGCGTTCCTGACCAGCGCCTTGGCGATTGCCTTGTCCGTTGCAAGCGCAAGCGAACGCGGATCGCTGAAAGTGTAAGCAATGTTATGGGATTCAAGAATCGCCGGAACCTGTTGTTCACGGTTTCTGCCGTGAAGCCCGATGGCCATGTTGAAGACCATGTCCCACCTCTCGCCGGAAGCAAGCTTGCCGACAAGATCGAACACATTGCCTATTCGGGCGGCATCGTGGCCGAGGCTGCTGACGGCGGATTCGACCGCTTCCACGGTTTCGTCTATGTCGAAACCCGCGATCTCGTCCTCGGAATAACCTATGTCGCGGTACTGGCTCCGCAGATCGTAAGCGAGTCCTATTTTCAACGAAATACTCCTGAAGTAAAGATGAACAAGCTGTAAATTATACTACAGAGGGCTAGAATTTCTTTGGCTCCGGGATGCCAAGGTCGCGACAGATTTTAACAGCCAAGTAATTATTGACTTCATTGTGCCTTGGGACAGAGCTTCGTCTGTTTGTGCTTATATGACGCCACCATGAGTGGTTGCCACCTTCGCGGAGTAATGCACAGCCATTTGCGGTGAGATGTGCCAGTAAGTCTCGCCGCTTCATACGGCGATGGATAGCTCTTCAAAATTGTCACCGACAGATTCCAGCGCATCCGCCCGGTTTAAAGCGATTGCCTCAGCCAAGGTTTCCTGAAGCGACTTAATAAGTTTTTCACGCGAAGACTCCTGACAATTAACGCCCGATACTTCTTCAATCCAGCCAATCCACCAATCGGCATCTTGTTTGATTACGGCGGTATAAGTTGCATTCATGGTGTTGATCTCCTTGTTGAAAACCTTGCAAAAATTATACTACAGCGGTGCGTATATCGTGATGTATGCCTGTGTCTCGCCGCCTTTTGTGACGCCCCGCGCGATGCCGAACGCCGGTGTGATCTCCAGGTGGTATCCGATAACCGCGTTCAGGCGCATCTCAACGCCCACGCCAAAGTCGGCGTTGTTTGTGGAAACGCCTCCGTCGTTCCAGACATTTCCTGCGTCAACGAACGGGACGACATGAATGTTGTTCAGGAAAAACGGTTTCGTGCCGAATCCTTCGAACAACCACGCAAGCGGATACCTCGCTTCGGCGGTTACGATCCCTGCTTGACGCCCAGTCCGGTATCCGGCGGGAAAACCGCGAAGCGGGAAGGCAAGATTTTGCGCCGGATCGCCGCCCATGCGAAACGCCTGCTGCGGAATCACATCGCCCCACGATGTGGCGGCCTTCACGCGGCCATATAAAACGCCGTGTCCGATCAGGCGGAAATGCTCCTCGTCAGACGCGACAAGCTCACCGGAATCGACATCGCTGCCGAACGCCGCGGTGTAATGCCTGAGCGTAAGCGAACTTGTCCGCCCTTCCTCCCTGCTTATCGAGTAAGGATACTGGAGCGAGTTGTCAAACAGAATTCCGGCTGTCAGATGCCCGCGATTTCCCTCGAAAACGTCAACAGTTCCGGCCAGCCTCTCCTGATGCCTGAAATGCCATCCGAAGATGAACGCCCATGAGGTTTCGAGTTTTGCAAGCGGAAGCGTGACAGTGGCCCCGAATTCGGTCTGCTTTTCATAAAGAGAACGCCGGTTTTTCGCGTCGAAGTCGGTGTAGACCACCGGCTGGGCGAAAGCGGAAATATGCACCGTGGGGTAATACCTGTCGAAAACGTAATCGGCAAGATAATAGGTGTCGCCGTCCAGCCCTCTTCCGGCTTCGAGCGTGTAGGTGTGATAGCCGAGCAGATCCTGGCCTGCCGTGAACGCGCCGTAAACCGGCCCGGCGTGATCGAGTTTCGCGGTCGGCAGCCAGAAGCGCGGCATCACGCTTTCCAGCGACGAATATTCCCTTGGGGTAGATGCCGGAGCCTTCTCCTGTTTCGGGCCGTCCGGCAATGGCACAACCTTGGCGCTGTTTTTTATCGACGGGCTGTTTCCGGCCAGCCAAGTGGCCGGATCGAACGCCATCTGTTCAATCCGAATCGCTTTCGAGTGATATGACGAGAAGAAAATCCGCTTGCCGTCCGGCGATACAGCCGGATGAAACGCGCCGCCCGCGATATGCGTCATCTGCCGGATCGAACCGTCCGCAAGCGATTTCGCGAAAAGGTTGAAAACGCCTGTCTTGTCGGAGGTGAAGAGCACGAAAGCGCCGTCCGGCGACCACGCCGGATGATTGTTTTCATTGCCGTCATCGATCAGTGTTTCTACGCTTCCGGCTGTAATGTCTATAACCTTGAGCGCGCTTCCCTTGCCGGTCTTGAGCGCGTAAACAATTCGTCTGCCGTCCGGCGACCATCGCGGATTCGAAACGCGGGAGCCGGGAAAGGCCGCAAGCTCTTTAGCGCCGACCCCGCCCGCGCCGGAGCCGCCCGCCTTCATGGTCATCAGCGATTGCGTTTCGGCCTGCACCTTCACGAAGACGAACATCGAGCCGTCGCGCGATAGTTCGGCATCCTTCACGCGCATGTTTTCGGTCAGGCGTGTTATATGTCCGGAGTTAATATCGGCGGCGTACAAGTCCTGATACAGATTCCATCCGGCAAGCTCGCCCTGCGTGAAGTAGATGCGCGTTCCGTCCGGCGACCACGAGATGCTGCCGTCTGACGGCAGCTTGCGGATGAACGCTCGCTCTGACATCGTGGTTGTGTCGATGACCGCAATGCCGCCGTGGCTGTGCGGATCGCGCCGAACCATGGCAAGCAGCCTACCGTCCGGAGAAAACCGTGGCGGGCCGAGTTTTTCACCGGCAACAGCCAGCGGCCCGGTTTTGGTGAACGGCATCTTCCTGAGCGCCGCAAATTTCGCGTTCTGCGACTTCTTCAGATCGTCGAGCATCTCCCGGAACAATTCCTCGTAGTCTTTATTGAAAAGGTTGTCAGCCGCGCCGCTGATGAAGTAGGGCGGGCGTCCGGCGTGGGCGATGTTCAGCCTGGAAACGGCATCCTTGCCGTATCTGCCCGAAAGATACCGCTGCATGGCGTAGCCGTACAGATACGGGATCTCCCGGCCTGGCATGTCCGGCATTTCGCCGTTTATCCTGTCCACCGACGGCAGATTGCTTTCAAGCACCGCCATCCTGTAAACCATGTCGAAATACGCGCCGCCGCCCCTGCCTCCTTCGGCAAATTCCGTTTCCGCCCACGTTGCCGCGCCTTCAAGCCACCACGGCGGAAGGAAAAGATTCGGCGGCGCGGTTGCAAGAAACATCGTGAACGACAGCCAGTCGGCTCCGGGCATGGTTCTGCCGAAGACGCGCCGCATGAACGACGAATAGCCTCTGGTGGTGTCCGTCGTAAGAATATGCGCGTATTCGTGCGTGATAACGAGCCGCAACCAGTCGTCGTATACTCCAACCGGCATGTCGGCCATCGGCTGAACCGGGAAGATATATATAATATTGTAAGGAAGCGGCGTGGCGAATCCGTTTGCGAAGTCGGTGTTATCCACCAAAACGATATGCGTCCGCTCCGTCGGAGTCCATCCGAGCGCCGGTGTAAGACGGGCGAAAGCCTCTTCGGCTATCTCAGCAGCGCGGCTTGCGGTCTGATCAAGCCCCTGATGATAGTGGATATGAAAATGCGGGGTGTCGATGGTCGAAAAACGAAATGAGGGATCGATCTGAGCGCCATGCGCCGATGAAGCAGCAAGCAGCATGGCTATTGTCAGAAGCGTAATCCCCCATCGTTTCACGAGAGCAAATATACATTAAAAGCGTGTTGCCATACAATTATGGGGTCAAATCAGCCTTACCGGTTTTTCCAGCCAAAGGCGTGCGGCCATCTGGCGGTATCCGTCGATACCGATGTATGGCAGATGTGACATGCATTGGTGTGCTCCGGATTCGCGCCGCCATGTTCTTCGGCGAATTCGGAAATATTGTCAACGCCCCTCGATCCCGAATGGCAGGCTCCGCAGCTTCCGATGGTCTTCGCCTTGCCCTGATACTGGATCGCCTGATAGTTGTCCGAAGCCTGTGTTGTGGGAACCATGGCGTGCGGGCTTCCGTGGCATCCGGCGCAGAAGAGGTTCCCGTGACCCCGTGCATCCTTGTAAAGCGTGCTTCCGGTATCGACGCCGCTTACGTTATGGCATGTGAAGCATTTCGGCTCTCCGGCCCACGGAATTCGCGTGCCGGACGCGATGGAACCGGCCAGTTCAGCCATGGTGCCATGACAGGCGACGCAGTTTCCGTCGGATGCGGCATGGGCTGAACTTCTGTTGCACCTGGTATTGGTTCCGGGATGGCAGTCGTAACATCCTGCGCCCCTTCCGGCATGGGAGTTGTGGATGGCGTAAGAAAGATATTTCCCGGTTGGCCCGGCTCCGCTCTGGCCTAGCGCCGGACTTCCATGGCAGTTTGCGCAGAGCACCGGCTTGCTGTTAACAAGCGCCGTGCCATGCATCTGGTCGTGCTTTTGCAGAATGTCAGCGAACGCGTCCGCGCCGTGGCATTTGGCGCAGTTTATCTCATCAGACACCGGAACTGTCGTCCGAGTCTGCGCCACAATGGAGCCTGTCGCGTTCTTCACCGTAATTTCGGCTGTCTGGTACGGGTTCCAGACTCCGGAGTCGCTCACCGGCGTAACGGGTATTCCGTTAACGGTGAAGTAATCTCCCCTGGAAAGCATCTGCCCCGAAAGCCCGTTATGAATGCCTGAGTCGGCAAGGTTCAGTCCTTTGTCCTTTTCAAGGGTTATTCCGAACAGCGAGAGGGCATTGTCCCAGAACTGGCCGAATGCAGCGCCGAACGAATCGGTCTTGCCGTATGACCAGGTGTTGCCGATTATCCGGTACTCAACTGAAAGGCCGGACGTGACTATCTCCGGCGGATTGCCCTTTCGCACAACCTGTGCAACCAGCGTGTTGTATGGCGGGAGGATTACAGCCTGATCGTACCTGGGGTTCAGACAGTGCATTCCAAGATCGTTCCAGGCGAAAACAACATACCCGGAATTCGAGATCGACGGCGGAGTGCCGGTGGTGGAAGGTGAAGAATCATCCGAATCCGATTCACCTGAGGATGAGTCTGAGGATGAGTCTGATGATGAGTCTGAGGATTCTGTATCGTTGCCGGATGAGTCGGTTTCCGTTTTCGTGCCTCCGGGCGTCTCGACGGCGCATGAAATGTTGAAAATGCAGAGAAAAGCCAATAACAACAATAATCCAGTTCCATTGTACAGCTTTGAATTAGTCATAAAGTACACCTCCTTGATGCATTCATTATCAGTGAGGCCGATTAAGCGGGAATGAACGGGAGATTAAATTTGCTTAATTTTCTGAAATCAGGCCGGAATCAGGCCGGAATCGAGAACCATACGCTGAAACTGCCGTCTTCGCCCATCTCCGCCTTCATCTCTCCGCCGTGCGAAGCGATTATGTATCGGGAGACGTAGAGACCGATTCCATGCCCCTGAGCGCCGGATGCCGCCGCGTTCCTTCCCCTGAAGAAGGGGGCGAAAACATGTGGCAGGTCATCCGCAGTCAGGCCAACGCAGGTATTGGTTATTCCGAAAACAACCTTACCATGCCCGCGCGCCGCTTTCATCCGGACATGGCCATGTCGCGCCGTGTATTTCACGGCGTTCGAAACGAGGTTTTCGATCACCCTTCGAACAAGGCTTTCGTCGCAAGCGCAGACAAGTTCCGAGCCTTCAACCTCGAAGGCAACCGATATGTCCGCCGCTTCCGCATCCTGCCGCAAGGCGGCTGCCGCGGCATCGATCACGGGCTTTATGTCCACAGGTCTTTTCATCAGCTCAAGCGGTCTGAACTTTGACGAGGCAAGGAGCGTCAGGTTGTTCAGCACCGTGATGATCCTGCCGGTTTCCTTCAGGCCAACCGCCAACGCCTCGCGGTATTCATCCGCCTGGCGCGGGCGTCGAAGCGCGACCTCGAAATTGCCCTGCAATGATGTGAGCGGCGAACGCAGCTCGTGGCTGACGTTCGAGGAGAACGTTTCCTGAAATGTGAATGCGTCGGCAATCGGCTTCATGGCAAAACGCAGAAGGGCCCTGCTTACCAGATAGACGGCCAGCATGATTCCCGGAAACGCAACAAGCTGGCCCTCCATGAAATCATCCATGTACTTGCCGAGCAGATCCATGGCAATGGCTATCCTGCCGGAGTATTGATCGTCAAGGGGGAAGTACGCGATGAGATAACGGTCATCCTGATATTCGCCGACCTCATATTCCGTGCGTCCGGCGAAGGATTTAGCCAGAAGCTCCATGTTCGGCTGAAGGCCGAAATGCCTTGCGTCGCGGGACAAGGCAGCTACCGCGCCCTGACGGTCGAGCACCTGATAGTGCTCGTCTTCCATGGGCGACGCAACTGCGCTGATGCTGCCCTCAAGGTAATGCGGAATGAAGTCCTTCTCGATCTCCGCCCTTACATGCCGGCGCATTCCTTCCATCAGCGCCCTGTTTAAAATGAGATAGTTTACCGACAGGATGAGGAGCGTGAAGGCTGTCACGACGGCCGTAAAGATGAGGGCGAGCCTGCGCTCGGTTGGCCTTATCACGGGCTGCAATCCCGTGTTGGTGGCCTTATCATGATCCAGGCAGTTCCGGTGGCTCATCGATTACATAGCCCGCGCCGCGCACGCTTCTTATGAAACCGGCAGCCGAAGCCTCGCCCAGCTTGTCCCTCAGCGCCTTCATGTGAACATCCACCACGTTTGTTCCGGGATCGAAATCGTAACCCCAGACATTCTCCATGATACGGGTGCGTGAAAGAACCCTGCCCTTGTTCACGACCAGGAAGTGCAGTATGGAATATTCCTTCGGCCTCAAGCTGATCTCGCGGTTTCCAACGGTGACCCTTCGCGCCAGCGGATCTATCAGCAGGCTTCCGCACCGAAGTTCAACAACCACATCGCGGGTTCGCCTGGTGAGGGCGCGTACCCTGGCCAGAAATTCCTCGAAGGAAAAAGGTTTTGTTATATAGTCGTCCGCTCCGCTGTCGAGTCCGGCAACCTTGTCCCTCACCGTATCCCTCGCCGTAAGCATCATGACCGGCGTGGCTATTCCCTCTTTTCGTATCCGGCGGCAGAGCTCGATTCCGCTAATTCCCGGAAGCATCACGTCGAGGATGACCAGATCATAGCGGTTTACAAGGGCGAGGCTCAGACCGTCATCACCGTTCGAGGCCGAATCCACCGTATAGTATTCTTCGGACAGCCCCTTTTTGATGAAATCGGCTATGCTTTTTTCATCCTCGACAAGCAGAATTTTCACGCGAAATCCTCGAAAGACATTCAGACCGCTATGCACTACTCCGAAAGCATGAGTACGTGAAATCTCATTAAACGGCTACTTTACCCGGTTTCCGGCCCCTATCGGCTTCTCAGGCGAGATAACCGCCAGATTGCCCTCCGCGTCCGACGCGGCAAGTATCATGCCTTGCGACTCTACGCCCATCAGCTTCGCGGGCGCAAGGTTGCAGACGATGACAACGGTTTTGCCGACGATCTCCTCCGGCGTGTACCACTTGGCGATTCCGGCAACCACCTGACGCATCTCGCCGGTGTCCACCTGAAGCCGCAGCAGCTTGTTCGACTTCGGCACGCGCTCGGCCTCGATTATCTTGCCGGTTTTGAGCTGCACACGCGCGAATTCGTCGATTGTTATCACGTTCTCCGGCGGAGTGGCTGGAGTCTTTTCCGGTGGCGGCTCCGAAGTGGTAACCGGCGCATTCTCCTTCGGCGCCGCCTGTTCGTTCAAGTTCTCCATATCTATTCGCGGAAACAGCGCGTCGCCCTTGAAAACCTTTGTTCCGGGCGCAAGCCGTCCCCACTTTACCTCCTCATCGAAATTTTTCATGGCGGAAATATTTCCGGCCTTTCCGGCCAGTCCAAGGCGTTCCCACAATGTCTGCATACTGCCCGGCATGAACGGCCAGAGCGTAATGGCCAACACGCGCAATGTTTCGGCTGTCGTGTAAAGCACGGTATCGAGCCGTCCGGCGTCAGCCGGATTTTTCGCAAGCGCCCACGGCGCGGTGTCTTCAATATACTTGTTGCCAAGCGACACAAGCTCCCACACATCTTCAAGCGCCCGCTGGAAGCGGGGAGCCGCAAGCGACTCCGCAAGCCTTGCCGGAAGAGCTTCGGCAACCTGTCTGATATGCTCCTCGCGTTCCGTTTCCACGACGGGCGCGGGAACAGCGCCGCCCCGGTAACGAACTATCATGTTCAGCGCCCTGCTTGCCAGATTGCCCAGATCGTTGGCAAGGTCGCTGTTTACGCGCCCGATCATCGCCGCGATCGAGAAATCGCCGTCAAGCCCGAACGGAACCTCGCGGAAGAGGAAATAGCGGAACGCGTCAACGCCGAATTTTTCCGCGACAGCTCCGGGATCGACAACATTGCCGAGGCTTTTCGACATCTTTTTGCCGTCAACCGTCCACCAGCCGTGGGCGAAAAGCGTTTTGGGAAGCGGCATGTCGAGCGCCATCAGCATCGTAGACCAGTAAACAGCGTGGGTGGTGAGGATGTCCTTGCCAACAAGATGATGATCGGCGGGCCAGAATCGCCCAGAACCACACCCGGTTTCGTGAAAAGGTGTACGCATAGTCAGCAGAGGGCTAAAGCCCTCTGTTGACACCAAGGATGGAGCCAGATACCCAGTTGCCGAAAAATAGTTCACCAGCGCGTCGAACCAGACATATGTCACAAACGCCTCGTCGAACGGCACGGTAATGCCCCACGAAAGCCTACTCTTGGGGCGCGTGATGCAGAGGTCTCCGAGCGTCTGGCTGCGCAGAAACCCAAGCACCTCGTTGCGGCGCGATTCCGGCAGGATGAAGCCCGGATGGCTTTCGATATGCGCGACAAGGCGTTCGTGATACTTCGACATGAGAAAGAAATAGTTCTCCTCCTCGACCTCATGAACAGGACGTCCGCAGTCCGGGCAGTTGCCCTCGACCAGATCCTTCTCAGTCCAGAAACGCTCATCCGGCGTGCAGTACCAGCCGCGCCACGTGCGTTTTTCGATCTCGCCCTTTTCCCAAAGCGACTGCAGAAGCGCCTGCACGGTTTTAATGTGCGGCTCGTCGGTGGTGCGGATGAAGGCGTCGTTGCTTATCCCAAGCTTTTTCCAGAGCGAGCGGAAGTTTTCTACCATGCCGTCGGCATGCGCCTTGGGCGTTAGCCCGCGTTTGGCTGCCGCCTCCTCCACCTTCTGGCCATGCTCGTCGGTTCCGGTGAGAAAAAACACGTCATGCCCGCAAATCCTGTGATACCGCGCCAGTATGTCGGCAGCTATCGTTGTGTACGCGTGGCCGATGTGCGGAATGTCGTTGACATAATAAATCGGTGTTGTTACGTAATACTTGCTCATTGAGGCGGACTGTCCTTGGGTTTGCGTTTTCCGAACTTGCCGCGCCGTATGAAATAGCGGCGCTTGTCCTTTTTCGCGCTGTCAGGCGAAGCGCCGGATTCCTGTGCCGCCTGGGATTCCGGCATTTCAGGCGTTTGCGGTGGTTCCGGCAAAACAGGGGCCATCGCCTCGGCAACCGGTTTGCTCTCGGCGGACGGCTTTCTCTCGGCTGAATGCGCGTCGATGGCGGCTGCCGCTTCCTCCGGCATCGTCTCGTCCTGCTGTTCGTCGATGCAGGCCGAACGGGTTCCCGGCGCTCGCAACGCCTTTCCCGGCTTGCGCTTGCCCTCGAACTCGTAGCTCAGGCAGCACATCAGGCGTCCGCAGAGGCCGGATATCTTGTTCGGGTTTAGCGCCAAGTCCTGCCCCTTGGCCATGCGGATTGATACAGGCTCGAAGTGCGAGAGAAACAGCTTGCAGCAGACCTCGCGTCCGCAGCTTCCAAGCCCGCCGATCAGCTTCGATTCATCGCGGATGCCGATCTGTCGAAGCTCTATCCGTGTCTTGAATTTCGATGCAAGGTCTTTCACAAGCTCGCGGAAATCCACACGTTTCTCTGCCGTGAAGTAAAAGATGAATTTCTTGCGGTCGAATGAAACAGACGTGCCGGAGAGCCTCATCGGCAGGCCGCGAGCCTCAATGCGTTCGTGGCAGAACAGCCGTCCCTCGGTCTCCATTCGCGCGTTGTCGTCGAGTTTGGCCTTGTCCTCG
Source organism: Nitrospirota bacterium (assembly GCA_016212095.1). Lineage (GTDB taxonomy): Bacteria > Nitrospirota > Thermodesulfovibrionia > SZUA-242 > SZUA-242 > JACRHH01. The sequence continues at coordinate 49,697 of JACRHH010000022.1, read as the reverse complement.
CGCGTAAGCTTGCGAAGCACTTTCTTGATCGGCTGTTCGGGATCGGGCGCATCGGGCTTCACCGAAAGCACCACCGCCACCTCCTGCCCGATCTCGGCGTCAACGATCACATGGTCGCCCCGCCTGATGCCCGCGTCATCCGTGAGGTACTGCGTATGTTTGCACCCTGACTTCAGGCGCGCGCTAACAATTATCGGCATTTTTTACTGTCCGTTCGTGAATGCGGCAGCCGGATAAGGCAACCGGAATAGAAGAAAATTCCACCGCAGAGACGCAGAGAAAAGGCTGAGAAGATGGAGGGTGTCTCCGCGCCCTCTGCGGTTAATTTCTGCTTTTCTTCGAGTCCATCATTATTCAATGAGTATTTTACCTCAGAACCGGCGCGAGGCGCATGAGAATGTACTGAAATGTTATCTGCTTGTTCAGATTAAACCTCAAAAGCTCTTTGACACGGTATATTTCGGAAAGCAGTGACGACACAGCCTTGATGTTCGAGCGTGACGCCGCAGCCTGAATCTCGCGCTCGCGGTCTGCGTTCACAAGCAGCGCCGACGATCCGGACGCCTGCCACGCAACGATGTCGCGCAGCCATGCAATCGCCTGATCCATCCATAAATCAATCTCTTCCCGCCCGCCCCATATTTGATCGGCCTCCGCCTCGCCGCGAACCGCCCGGCGCAGGCCGTCAAGAAATTCGTCCCGACGCTTCAGAAGCTCCGGATCGACAGCAAGGCTTGCCCTGCCGGACGCCAGACGCGAGCGAATATCGGCCTCGCCGCGAAATTCCGGCTCAAGCATTCTGACTATTTCGCCGCGCGGAACAGGGTAGAATCGAACATTCTGGGCGCGCGAGCGTATGGTGTCGGGCAGAAGCTCCGGACGCGAACTGACCAGAATTATCACGCTTTCGGGCGGCGGCTCCTCAAGCGTTTTCAGGAATGCGTTCGCAGCCGCCGAATTCATCGTGTCGGCCTGCCGCACGACAACAACCTTCCGCCCGCCCTCGAACGCCTTTTTGCCAAGCGACTCGTCGATGGCACGAATCTCGTCGATCTTGATCTGGCGTTCCTCGCCGCCGATAGTCCGCACATCCGGATGAATTCCGGCGTCTATCCGTTCACAGTTGGCGCAGACGCCGCATGCGTCGTCGGGAATCTCGCGGCATAGCAGCGCCTTGGCGAACTCGTGCGCAGCCTGTGTTTTGCCTATGCCGCCCTCGCCCGAAAAAAGGTAGCAGTGCGCCGCTATGTTTCGTCGCAGGATGCCGCGAAGAAGCGCGATTGTCCTGTCCTGCCCGATTATCGAGGCTAAAGGCATAACCGCTCCGAAACCGCGTGTTTAATCCGCTCGTGAACCTCGTCCGGAGTTCCGTCCGCCGACACCATGACCGCATGTTCGCTCTGCGCCGCAAGTTCGTGAAAACCGGCTCGCACGCGCTCATGAAAAGCGGCTGATTCCAGTTCCAGGCGATCGGACTTTCCGGCGCTCACGTTTCGCTCGCGTCCGGCCTCTACCGGCAGATCCAGAATGATAGTGAGATCTGGCTTGAGTCCGCCGGTGGATATTCCGTCCAGCGCGCCGATCATGTCGCGGTCAAGTCCGCGCGCGTATCCCTGATAGGCCATTGTTGAATCCGAATACCTGTCGCACACAACGAAAACGCCCGACTCAAGCGCGGGCAGGATAACCTCGGAAACATGCTGGGCGCGCGCGGCGTTATAAAGAAGAAGCTCTGTAGTAGCGGACATGGCGGTGTTCGCCGGATCGAGCAAGACGGCGCGAATCTGCCGCCCGATTGCTGTTCCGCCCGGCTCGACGGTGGTTATCACGGTTCTGCCGAGCGACGAAATCCATGCGGCAAGACGCGGAATCTGGGTTGTCTTTCCCGCGCCCTCCACGCCCTCAAGCACGATGAAACAACCCCTTTCGGGATTCACGGCTTCAGCGCCCCGCGCACGGCATCAGGCAGAAACCGCGCAAGTTCCGCCTTTAGCGTTTTAAGAAGCGAAAAGACACGTTCGGCATCTTTAACGCTCAAGGAGCCGGTTCCGCACGACGGCGTAATCAGGCTCTGGTTCGCTATGGTTTCGCCTGAAATGCCCATTGCAAGAAGCGCGTCCAGCACGGAACGAAGCTTTTCGCCAATGTTTTCAAGGGTTGCGGTCGCGGCCTCGTCGGTTGTGGGCACAACGCCCCAGGCGATGCGTCCGCCGCCGTTGATGAACCGCCTGACCTCTTCCGGGTAGAGCCGGATCGAATCGCCGTAGTCGTATGCGTCGAAGTTCAGGATGTCAACGCCCGACGCCAGCACCAGCGGCCAGTGCGCCTTGCCGCAGCAGTGAATTCCGGATATGCCGCCAGCCTCGCGAACGGCGTCAACAGTCTCGCGCAACATGCGCCCGGCCTCTTCGTCCGACACGCCCAGATACGCCGAAGTGCCGAGCGCCGAAAGAATCGGCTCGTCGATGAAGATTATCACCTCGCTGGCGTATTTTTTCAGCAGGTTGACCTGCCAGAGCGCCTTTCCCTTCAACAGCGAAAGCGCAAGCTCGCGCTTCTCGTCATCGTAATAGAGCGGGCGCTTGATCCGGTCTGAGATGCCGAGCGTGTATGTGAGCGGGCCGGTTATGTGGCCTTTAAGCGTTGCAAAACGCGGGCGGCTTGCGATCTCATCCAGAAACGCGTAAAGCCCGGCTGACGATTCGCGGCTGACCGGGAAACCATCGCCAGATTCCAGTGCCGTATAGAAGGCAAACGCATCCTCTTCCGGCGGATCGACAGCCACCGCGTCGCCGCCTTCAAACGCAACGAACGGGAAACCTTCGGAATACATCGGGATCATCAACTCGCGGAAACCGAGCGCTGGAAGCTGCGGCCAGAACGGAATCTCGGCGTGGTCGAGAACAACGCGGCACGCGGCGCGCGGATCGGAGTGCGGCAGGCTGCCGATTCCTGTTGTACTGAATTGAGTAATCATGCCGGAAGTATAGCGCAACGGCGCGGCGGTTGTCGCGACTTGCGCGGCAACAATCGCGGCCTGTTCGTCGCCGGATCACTTTTTCGCGAAATTCATTGACATATCAAGTTATTTGCGATATTGTGGCTTGTCGTTCTGTTGAATCAAATAAATAGATTGCCTACAGGGTGGGAGCGGAGAACAAACCGTCAGGAGGTAGGCAGCATGGCAGGGAAACATCTTTTCTCCGGTTTCGATCAATCGGAGACCATCGTAAAACGGTGGGATCTCGAAAGACGGCATATGCCTGTGATCGAATGCCCCGATATCGTCATCTCCGGCGAGCCTTTTCAGGTTCGCGTCCGGATAGGAGAAATCCATCATCCAATGGATCACGATCATCATGTTCAATGGATCGATGTTTATTGCGGCGACGATTTCTGCTCGCGAATAGATCTTGCGCCTGAGATAACACGTCCTGAGGTCGTGTTCACCATGGCGCAGACAGCCAAAAACGAGGCATTCACCCTCAGGGCTATTCACAGTTGCAACATTCACGGGCAATGGGAGTCCATGAAGGAAGTTGTCGTGAACAGCGTTGCAGCCGATCCGTTTGTTGGTGATGAAATCTCCGATCAATTTCCGGAGGACGATTTCGAGGAATCCGTGCCTGATGAAGGGAAAGGAGGGTTCGAGGGATGGGTGATGTATGTTGCGGCCTGAAAGTCGGCCAGATCGTTCCGGATTTTGAACTCGATTCCTTTGAAACATCTAAGGGCGATTTCGGCAGAATCAGCCTTGCAAGGCTGATGAATGACGGCATATGGACGATCCTTTTCTTCTATCCGGGAGATTTCACGTTCGTCTGCGCTACCGAGATGGCAGACCTTGCCGATCAATACCATAATTTCAAGGAATTGAGCGCCGAGGTCATCAGCGTAAGCACAGACTCGAAATATGTTCATCTTGCATGGCAGCGCGAGGAAACATCGCTTGAAAACGTGAAATTCCCGATGGCTGCCGACACAACCGGCAAGGTGTCCAAACTGTTTGGCGTGTATGACGAAAACACCGGCCTGGCGCTTCGCGGAACATTCATCATCAGCCCGGAGGGCATTCTGCGCGCCTCGGAGGTGAACTACTACAACGTGGGCCGCAATTCGGAAGAGCTATTGCGCAAGCTTCAGGCCAACGTTTACCTTGCAAAACACGGCGCTGAGGTCTGTCCGGCAAGGTGGACGCAGGGTGCTAAAACGATAACGCCTTCAGCGAAGATTGTGGGCAAGGTTCATGAGGCGATGAATTGAGGGGAGGGCAATAAATCTGGTTGCCCTTACCTCTTCGCCCTCTTCATCATCAGCACCACCGGCAGAATCGAGAGCATCATCATCGAGACGATCAGGAACGTATCCACAAAAGCCAGCATGTTGGCCTGCCGCACAAGCTCACGGTAAATGCCGCCATCCACCGCCGACGCGCTTACGCCCTTTGCCGTGTAAATCGCCTCCGCCTTGTGTTTGGCGATCACATACGCCGGATCGAACGGCGTCAGATGCTCCACCAGACGCGACTGGTGAAACTGCGCCCTTCGCGCAACCATCGTTGTTGCAAACGCTATTCCGACGCTTCCGCCCATGTTTCGAAGCAGGTTATACATCGACGTTGCCTCAGTCATCCGCTCGCGCGGGATGTGCGACAGCGTGAGCATCGTTAGCGGGATGAACGACAGTCCCATGCCAAGCCCAAGCGTGACGCGCGGCCAGACGAACGTCCAGAAATCGGCTTGCAGGTTAAACCGCGACATCATGTATGTGGTGAGCGCGCATACCAGAACGCCGGCGGTCAAAATCCGCTTCGGATTAACGCGCCCGGCCAGCTTGCCGATCACCGGCATCGCCACAAGCGTGGCCAAACCGCCCGGCCCAAGCACCATTCCGGCGTGATATGCCGTATAGCCCATCAGAGATTGCACGTATATGGGCAGCAGAACGATGCTAGAAAACAGGTTGAAGAACACGAAAAACATAACCATTGTGCCGCTTGCGAAGGTTTTGTCCTTGAACAGCCGGAGGTTAATGACAGGATGATCGGAATATAACTCGTTGATAACAAGAAGAATTAGCGAAATCAGCGCCACAAGCGAGAACGTAACAATCAGCGGCGAGGCCAGCCAGTCTTCCCTCTGCCCCTTGTCCAGCACGAACTGAAGCGAGCCAAGCCCCAGCGCAAGCAGCGCAAGCCCCCAATAGTCGATCTTCATCTCCGTCTTTTTCATGTACGACGGATCGCGGATCACGATCATGTTCAGGATGATCGAGATGATGCCAATCGGTATATTGATGTAGAAAATCCAGCGCCACGACCAGTTGTCGGTTATCCAGCCGCCGAGCATAGGCCCGGCGATGGGGCCGAACATCGCGCCTATGCCGAAAATAGCCATGGCAGTGCCGTGCTCCTCGCGCGGAAACGCCTCAAGCAGAATAGACTGGCTGACCGGCACAAGCCCGCCGCCGCCGATTCCCTGCAAAATGCGGAAAAATATCAGGCTTTGCAAGCTCCACGCCGAGCCGCAGAGAAACGAGCTTACGGTGAACACCGAGATGGACGTAATCAGATACCGCCGCCTGCCCATCAGCCTGCTCAGCCAACCGGCCATCGGAATGACTATGGCGTTCGAGACGAGATACGCGCTAATGGCCCATGTGGCCTCGTCGATTCCGGCGGACATCGAGCCGCGTATGTGATCGAGCGAGACGTTGACTATTGATGTGTCGATTATCTCGATAAGCGTGGGCAGCATAACCGTAAGCGCCACAAGCCATTTGCTTGCGCCTGCCGATCTGCCTGGCTGTGACGGATGCCCGCTCACAGACTATTCGGCAATTACAGTTGGAACAACCGACATGCCCACGCGAAGCAGGCTGTCGGCCCTTGCGCTGTCGTCGAACACTATTCGCACCGGAATGCGCTGAACCACCTTCACGTAGTTGCCGCTTGCGTTTTCGGGCGGAAAAAGGCTGAATACCGCGCCGGAACCGGCCATTATGCTCTCAACGCGGCCCGCAAGTTCAACGCCGGGATGCGAGTCTATTTTGATTGAAACGCGCTGGCCCGGCTTGATTTTCCCAAGCTGCGTCTCCTTGAAGTTGGCAAGAACGTTAACCCTCCGAAGCGGCACGATGCTCATGAGCGGCTGACCGGCCTGAACCTGATTGCCGGCCTCAACCGATCTGCGCGTAACAAACCCGTCGGCTGGCGCCAATACCTTTGTGTAGGAAAGATTTAGCCGCGCGGTTTCAAGCTCGGCTTCGCGCTTCCTTATCTGCGCCTTCTGGCTCTCGACCGCCGCTCGCGCCTGTGCAAGCGCGGCGCGTTCGGCGTCGAGCGCGGCTTTTGCCTGATTTATCGCGGCGTTGCCGGTGGTTGCGGCAGCCTCGGCCTGACGCTTCAACTGCTCCGCCGCCTCGGTCTGGCTGGCCGACGTCTCTCGTCTGGTTTTCGCGTCATCGTAACGCTCGCGCGTGACGTATTCGTTCTGCAATAAATCATCGGCCCGCGCCAGATTCGCCTCGGCCTGGCTTTCGAGCGCCTTTTTCGCCTTCAGGTCGGCTTCGCGCACCGCAGTTGCGGCTGAAAGCTCTTCCTTTACAGCCGATGCGCGCTCAAGCGACGCATCGGCAACTGTTGCCCGCGCTTCCTGCGTGGCAACAGCCGCAGCCAGTTCGGCCAGACGCGCCCGCTCCGCCTCCACTGCGGCCTCGGCCTCGGCCAGTCTGCGCCTGTACGGCTCGGCGTCAAGCTCAACCAGCAGATCACCGGCGCGAACCTCGCGGTTGTGATCCGCAGCCACGGCTTTCACCGCGCCCGGAACTCTTGCCGCAATGATATGAATGGCCCCCTCGACAAAGGCGTCGTCTGTCGAGATATGCGTTTCGGAATAGCGCCACGAGAAATATCCAATTACGCAGCCGATTACGGTGATCACGCCCAATACGGTGAGAGCCTTCCGCTTTCCCGCCGCCATGCCCGGCTGACTGTCGCTACTTTCCATGAGTGTTAATTCCCCGCTTGTTTTTCACATATTGATGTTTGGCTGCGGCATGAATTTTACAATATTTCCAGTTGTCTCACCTTCTGCCGCCAACAACCACAATGCCGACGCCTGCAATAATCACGATCATCGCGAGAACTTCCGTTGCACCGATTCTCTCTCCGGCAAACACAACGCCCAGAACAACCGCCACAACCGGATTGATATACGCATAGCTTCCGGCAAATGCGGGGCGCACGCTTCGAAGCAGATAGAGATAGGCGCTGAAGCCGATCAGCGAACCGAACACAATAAGATACAGAAGCGCCATAATCGACCGGGCAGACGGCATCGCCTGAATCGATTCCCCGGAAAGCATCGCCGCCGCAAGGAAAATCAGGCCGCCCGCGATCATCTGCGCGGCGCTTGCCATCATGCCGGGCGGAAGCGTCAGCCTGCGGCTCCAGGCCGATCCGAACGCCCATGAGAGCGTGGCGAACACAAGAAGCGCGGCTCCAAGCGGCTGGGCGCGAAGCTCGCCATGCATGTTCAGGATGGCGACTCCGGCAAGCCCCACGCCAAGACCGAATATTTCAATCTTTCCTGGGCGCTGCCCCCAGATTGCAGAAAACAGCACAAGCCATATCGGCGTTGTCGATACCACCAGAGCCGCAAGCCCCGACGCCACCCACTGCTCGGCAAGCACAACGCACCCGTTTCCGCCAAACAGAAGCAGGCCGCCAACAATCGAGGCGTCGCGCCACTGCCTGCTGGTTGGCGACGGCTCGCCGCGCAGACGCAGAAACGCGTACAGTCCAACTCCGCCGACGATGAAACGCGTTGCGGCCATAAGCAACGGAGGAATCGTCTCGATGGCGATGCGGATGCCGAGATACGTCGATCCCCAAATTATGTACACCGAAAGAAGCGCGGAAATTATCGCGCCCCTGTTTTTCCCGCCAAGGCCGGTTTCGGAACCGGGCATTTCATTCTCCTGTGCAGCCAAAGTTTGCAAATCCGATCATCTATCATACTGTTGCCGGCAAAAGGATTCTTTGCAAGCGGCAAGAGTGTTTGTCTTGCGCGGCCTTTGGCTGATTGTTTTGCTATAATTTACCAGTTCAATAAAGCCGACTTTGACCGGAGGAATTATGAATACACCAAAGCGGAAGTGTTTTCGATGCTGAATACCCTCCCGGATTCCAGCAGCTTCGAGGATATTCAGTACCACCTTTATGTTTTGGAAAAGGTGCAGCGTGGGTTGGAACGAGCGGAAACCGAGGGAGTTGTTTCCCATGAAAACGCCAAGGCCCGTCTGGATACATGGCTCGTATCCTAGCCTGGTCACCGGAAGCTATCGAGGATGTAATCGCTATTGCCTCATTTCTTCATCGCATCGAAAATGCCCCGCCTAATCCTTGACTTAGTTCACACGCGTTCTTATACTCACAAACCGTCATGACACCAGAAGCGCACGATCTATACGTCAGGGGAATCCGGCATTACGAAAACGGCTTTTTAACCGAGGCCGAGAATATCTTCATGCGTCTTCTGGCCGTGAATCCGGGTTTCGCCGACGTCCACAACAAGCTTGGCCTGATTCTCCACCAGCGCGGCGACGTCACCGGAGCCATCGCCCATTTCGAAAGCGCGGTCACGATCAATCCTGCGTACACCGAGGCGGCCCTTAATCTGGCTGTGGTGCTGAGCGAAACCGGCAACGCCGAACGCGCGGGCGAGGTTATGCGCAGGTCGGCGCAGGCATCGTCAGGCGGAAGAGCTTCCGGCTCTGTCGATGCCTATACCGCTAAAAAGCTTGCGAACGAACATTTCCGCCTTGGCTGCATATATATCGACATGTGCATGAATGCCGAAGCCATTGACGAGTTCGTGAAGGCCGAGAAATTTTCGCCGCATTTTGTTGACATACTGGTCAAGCATGGCATCGCGCTAAGAAATGCTGGGCGCATCGAGGAGGCGCTTGCAAAAATCCGTAGCGCCCGCGACATAAACCCGTGGTATGAACCGGCATGGATTCAGCTTGGCATCACGCTTTACAGCTCCGGAAGCGCGGCTGACGCGGTCTGCGAACTGGAAGAGGCTGTTCGCCTCATGCCGGATCTCAAAGACGCGCGTTCGTACCTTGAAATGCTGAAACAGGAAGCTTCTTAAACGTGCCGCTGCTTTCGATACGCAACCTTTCCGTAAGCATTCCGCACGGCAAGCACACGCTTAAGGCCGTTGACAATCTTTCGTTCGACATCGAAAAGGGCGAGGTGTTCGGGCTTGTGGGCGAATCCGGCTGCGGCAAGTCCATGACCGCGCTTTCGATCATGCACCTGTTGCCGTCTTCAGCAAAAATCAGCGGCGAGATTCTTTTTAACGGCGAAAACCTGCTTTCGCTTACCGAAGACAAGATGCGCGGGGTTCGCGGCGGGCGATTTGCCATGATATTCCAGGAGCCGATGACATCGCTGAATCCGGTGCTCACAATCGGCTACCAGATTGCGGAAATGCTGATAACCCACCGGGATATGTCGAAAAAAGACGCCATGGCGCGGGCCGTGGAACTGCTTGCGCTTGTGAAGGTTCCGTCTCCCGATGTCCGCGTGAAGCAGTATCCGCACCAGATGAGCGGCGGAATGCGCCAGCGTGTGATGATTGCGATGGCTCTTGCCTGCAATCCGGAACTGATAATAGCCGACGAGCCGACGACCGCGCTCGACGTGACGATTCAGGCGCAGATTCTTGAACTGATGGACGAACTTCGGGCCACGACCGGAACATCGATGCTGTTTATCACGCACGACTTGGGCATAGTTTCCGAGATGGCGCGGCGCACGATGGTTATGTACGCCGGCGCGGCGATGGAACTTGCCGATTCAGCCGATCTCTTCCGCGAACCGCTTCATCCGTACACGCGCGGGCTGCTGGAATCGCTACCGTCGGGCAAAGGGAAAAAACTCCAGCCGATTCCCGGATCCGTTCCGCAACCCGGCGAATTTCCGCCCGGCTGCCGCTTCGCGCCGCGCTGCGGTTACAAAATCGACGTTTGCGACCGGGCTGAGCCGGAATTCCGAGAAATCGGAAACGGCAGAAAAGTTCGGTGCGTTAAGGCCGAGGACTTCCTGCATGGCTGATCTGCTCCGCATCGAGGGCGTAAAAAAGCATTTTGCCTCCGGCGGCGGGATTTTCGGCTCCGGAGTTTTTGGCGGCGGCAAAACGCTTGTCCGCGCGGTTGACGGCGTTTCGCTCTCGGTTGCGCGCGGCGAAGTCTGCGCTGTTGTTGGGGAATCCGGCTGCGGGAAATCAACGCTGGCTCGGCTTGCGCTTCGGCTGCTTGATCCGACTGCGGGCAAAGTTTACTTCGACGGGCAGGACGTTTTAGCCGCCGACAAGAAGGCGATGAAGGCCATTCGCCGCCGGATGCAGGTTATATTTCAAGACCCGTTTGCCTCGCTGAACCCGCGAATGCGCGTGATCGACGCCGTGGGCGAGCCGCTTGTGATTCACGAAATGGCGCGAGGCGATGAACTTCGGCGGCAAGTGCTCGATTTATTGCAGAAAGTCGGGCTTCCGGCGGACGCCGCCAATCGCTACCCGCACGAGTTCAGCGGCGGCCAGCGGCAGCGCATATGCATCGCCCGCGCGCTTGCGCTCTCGCCGGAGTTGATTGTGGCCGACGAGCCGCTTTCGGCGCTCGATGTCTCGATTCAGGCGCAGATTCTTAATCTGCTGGAAGACCTCAGGCGCGAACGGAACCTGGCGTATCTGTTTATCAGCCACGACCTGCATGTAGTCAATCATTTTTCCGACCGCGTTGCGGTGATGTATCTTGGCGTAATTGTTGAACAATCCGACACCGAGGCGCTGTTTGCCGAGCCGCTTCATCCGTACACCGAGGCGCTGCTTTCGGCAGTTCCTGAGCCTGATCCGGCGAAACGCCGCGTCCGGATTATTCTACAGGGCGATGTTCCGCGCCCGACCGATATTCCGCCCGGCTGCCGGTTTCACACCAGATGCCCGAAACGTTTTGAGCCATGCGACAAGGTTGTGCCTGAACTGCGCGAAGTTGGTACTAATCGCATCGTCGCATGTCACTTATGGAGCCGATAATGAACAATTTCCTTTCCACAAAAAACATTCCGCCGCGTGAAAGGTTGATTTTCGCGCTTGATGTAGCCACGAACGAGGAGGCCGAGCGCATGGTCGAAACCCTTGGCGATTCGGTGATCTTCTACAAGCTTGGGCTTGAGCTGTTCATGGCCGGACGGTATTACGAGCTTATTAACCGGCTTGTGTATCAGGGCAAAAAGATATTCGTTGATTTGAAGTTCTTCGACGTGCCTGAAACCGTGAAACGCGCCGTGAGCCGGCTGAGCGGACACGGAATCACGTTTGCCACGGTGCATGGAAACGACAGCATCCTTCGCGCCGCCGCCGAGGCAAAGGGCGACGTGAAGATTCTGGGCGTGACCGTGCTTACCAGCCTCGACCGGGGCGACATGGACGACCTCGGCTTTTCGGTTGACGTGCCGAAGCTGGTGCTTTCACGCGCCCGCCGCGCGCTGGAACTTGGCTGCGACGGCGTGATTTCCTCCGGGCTTGAGGTTGCCGCGCTCCGGGAGAGCGTCAGCGACAAGCTTATTGTTATTACGCCGGGCATCAGGCCGGTGGAGAACAAGCCGGTGGATGACCAGAAACGCACGGTTGACGTGGAGGAAGCGTTCTTAAACGGCGCGGATTACATCGTGGTCGGCAGGCCGATCAAGGCCGCGCCCGATCCGAAGGCGGCGGCGGAGGGGATTCAGGAGAGGATTGGGAGGTTGTTTGGGTAGAGGGAAGTGGGCGGCATTGAAAGTTCGGCTGGCGTATGTGCGAACGGATTTTGACGAAACCGATCCGTACATCAAGTCAATCATCGCAACCGGCAGGCGGATAACCTGAAGTTTGGCGTGCCCATTCCGACGAATCCGGCAGAACGTATCATTGAAAATGATCGAAACCAACAAATTGAATGAAGCGGTGTCAACCTATTGCCTTTCACATGTCCACGTTTCTGCGCCGTAGCAAGCCAAAGTGCCATCGCTACAAACAGGTAAAGGCCAAGGCTGCGATGTGTTCCAACCGGCCTTTGTTCCTGAAGCTGTGGCATTTTGAAGTGAGTCAATAACAATTTGACCGTAATGAACCGTCCTGGCGACATGGCCGTACCAAAAGTTTAGTGTCCCATCTGCCTCATTTAAAGTTCCGGCTCCAAGTGAAGCAGAAGGACTCAACCTTTTGAAGATACCATTTGTCACAGTAAACTCAACTCCGGAACCAATGTAATATCCGTCATAAAGATGATCATTAGGGGTGACGTTGATGGTGAATACCACAGATGGAACCCCGGTAACCGATACCATAATTTGCATCTGGCCTGATGTGTGAACGTAGCTCATAGAGCCTACGGCTGCCCCGTCGGAATCAGAGGATGTGACTACCGGCTTGACATATCCGGTTTCAGGGACAGCAGAAAACGAAACGCTTTCGCCCGGAACGCCATTTCCAAGGGCATCGGTGATGATTACTTTCAGATTCCATGACGATGTCGTGTGTTGCACGATTGTTTGCAAGTCGCCGGAGATTTTTGTCATAGACACTGCATCCGTTGGAGGCGCTTGAGTTGCAGTTGCACTGAAAATAACAGTGGACAATCCGGTAACAGTCACACTTAAAGTTTGAACTCCAATCACTAAACCTAGAGTCCATGACGATTCAGCCTCACCTAACACATTGGTATTCACCGTTACAGGAGTGACGGTTCCTCCGTTGTTAGCGGTAAACACCACTGAAACTCCAGTATTCAGGTTTCCATACGCATCCTTTACTTGAACTTTTACTGGCAAAGGAAGCTGCTGAAGTTGTTGTGCGCTCTGATTGTTGCCAGAAATAATGTAAATATATTGAGGCGCCGCTGAGACAGCTGTTGCAGTAAACGTCGCAAACACCACAGCCGCACCATGTGAATCAACGGCTCTGACCTCTACCTGTTGTTCACCTGACTCTGGCCCCAGAGTCCAACGTTCTCTGACTATTCCATAGGCATCAGATGTCGCTGCACCAGCAAAAACAGTTCCACCACCCTTTGTGACTCTGAAATTAACGGTTTGACTTGGAATACGTTGCCCTTCACTGTTTTTGATTAGCGCCACAAGTGGATTGGAGAGTTCTGTGCCAACGGTTGCTGTTTGATTATTGCCGTCGACTATTGAGACTACAGCAACAACTTTATTGGTTGTTGCAATTGAAGCATCGTTGTCGCTGCCTGCGCCACTTCCACATCCTGCCATCCCAAGCACTATTGAGAGCAACAACCCCACTATCACATTGATAACATTGCTTGTCATGTTACACCCTCTCAGTTCATGGCTGCAGGTATCTTTGCATCTGACTTTTCACGACCATTCCACAAGCCGACGCTCTGAATTGTATTGTTAGTCTATCACCTAATTGCTTTCATAGTGGGATGAGATCAAAAAAGCACGCTTCGTACATCAAGTCGATAATCGCAACCGGCAGGCGGATAACCTGACGCGGGACAACTAATCCGCACGTCGATTCAAGCATCGCAACCGGCGTTCAAAATGCAAAGAAAAGATAGAATCCGTTCAGCGCGAATACCGCGCCTATTGATGCCGAAAAAATCCCAAGATACCAGAGCGGCGGTTTTTTGGTAATAGCCGCAATGGACGACATCATGATGGCGATCTGCAGGAAAATCAGTCCGTAGCCGAAGTTGCCGCCTCGCTCCTGCGATATTGCTTTCTGCGCGGCAAGCTCCTCGGCCTTCTTCTTTATCTCCTCTTTTTCTGTATCGTACCGCTTGACGGTTTTCTCATAGCCCGCGATGGCGTCACGATACCTCCGGGCAACATCAGCGGAAAGCGTTTTTTCCTGCGCCATCAGGTCTATCTCCATGCGCTCCTTCTGAAGCGTGAAGGTGTGGGACTTGATGCTTTTCGCCTGATAAAAGGCCCACTGATCGGTTTCCTGTGCCTGCGCCATAATGGTGCGCGACGAATATTTTCCCAGATACATCGTGGAAATGGCGGCTATGACAGCAATAATCGCGCTCGAAAGAGCAACCCACGTTGTCCAGTTTTCCTTGACGTTACTAATGGCTCCGTACCTCCAGGTAAATTCAGCCTCATCAGCGGCCTGAAATATATATACGGCGGTGTATTACGATGTCAAGAGCCGCCACTTGACAAACCCGCTTCGCCTTATTATCATATGCACATATGTTAATGCGTTTATCTTTCAATAACGGAGTGAGCCATGGAACACATACTTAGATGCCTGAGGGCGATGGGCGACGAGAACCGTCTGCGCATTGTGATGCTTCTCATGGAACGCGAGCTTTGCGTCTGCCAGCTCATGGTGGTGCTTGGCATATCGCAGCCGCTTGTGTCGCGCCATCTGTCGGTGCTGAAGGATGCCGGAATCGTCGTGCTTCGCAAAGGCGGCAAACAGAGTTACTATTCGTTATCAGAGGAAGCGAGGGCGGGCGGCAAAAGCGGTCTAATGAAAATTGTGCGTCGGGCAGCGGAAGCCGACGCGCGTATAATGAGCGACCGGCAGCGTCTTCGCAAATGCGAGGAATTCGAGAAGGTGACGGGACGTTGCGACATCGAGGCGTTCCGGGAATATGCCCAGCAATACGCAATATCATCTGGGGGTGCCGCATGAGGTTTGCTGCCGGGAGTTCAATAACCGCAACCATATTCATCGCATCATTGCTGATTATGCCGGTGCATGTTGCCGGGGCAGGCGAGCCGATATCGCTGAAGGCGGCGGTGCTTTCCGCGCTTGAGTCGAACGACATGCTTAGGGCCGAAGGCGCGCGAAGCGAGGCAGCGCGCAGCCGCGCCGATTACGCGAAAAGCAATCTCTATCCGAAGGTGGTTTTCGAGGAGCGCTTCATGCGCACCGATAATCCTGGCTACGACTTCATGACCAGGATCAATCAGGGGCGATTCACCGGAACCGATCTGGCCGGAGCGCCCGGCTCGTTCAACAATCCGGAGGCTATCAACGATTTTCAGACCTCGCTGTCCGTGGAATATCCGCTTTACGTGAAGAAGGCGCGCCTTGGCTACAGGATGGCCGGAGCCGAGGCCGTGGCTGTTGACCTCGACGTCGGGCGGACACGGGAAAACATAACCCACGAAGTTTACAGGGCTTTTCTTGGCGCGCTCATGGCTGGGGCATATCTCGACACGGCAAAGGCGGCTGAACACGACGCCGCCGAGCATCTTCGCCTTGCAAGCGTGATGGAGCAGTCGGGAGTTGGACTGGCCTCCGACCGGCTGCGGGCGCAGGTTGCGGCTGGAGAAGCTGCACGAAACCGGATCAGGGTTGAAAACGATGTTGAGATCGCGCGGCGCGGACTGGGGCTTGTGATGGGAGTTGATCAGCCTGTTGAGCCCACAACGGAGATCATTCCCGATGCCGATCCGGACATTAACGTTCTTTCCGATGCGGTTGAAAACCGCGCCGACATTCGCGCCATGGCAGCGCGGGTGGAAAACGGCGAAACCAATGTTCAGTTCGCGGCTGCCGGTTATTCGCCGAACGTGGCGCTTTTCGGCGCGTGGCAGGCCAACGACCACAACATGCCGCTTGGCATGGCAGGCACAAGCTACCGCGTTGGAGCCGCTCTGAGCTGGACGATATTCGACGGAGCTGCAACCGCGGCGCAGAAAGCCGGAGCGCGGGCGGAACTGGCGCGGGCCGAAAGCATGTTCGAGTGGATGAAGCGTGAGGCGCGGTTTCGCGTTGCCGAAGCGGCGCTACGATTGAAAGAGGCGCGACAGTCGCTTGCAATTGCGGAAGCTGCTGTAAAGGCGGCGGAAGAAGGAGTGCGGCTAATCGAGATGCGCTATGAAAACGGGCTTGCCCCCATGGTTGCGCTGCTCGACGCTCAGACCGCGCTCGACAAGGCCCGCTCCGACGCCGTGCGCGTGCGAATGGAGCTTCTGATGGCGCACGGTGATCTTCGCCATCGGGCCGGAACGCTGCTTTCGGAACTGACCGGGAACGGGAATTTTTAACCTCACCCCCGGCCCCTCTCCTGAAGGAGAGGGGGAAGAGTAACTGCCCCGCACTCCTGTTCCTCCACTTGGCAAGGGGAGGTGGCCGAAAGGCCGGAGGGGTTGTGGATAATTCGACTTACACGGAGATAACGATATGAGACATCAGATATTGACGATTGTTGCATTGATTTCCATCGCGATGCTGCCAGCCGGATGCCAGAAAAACGAGCCTCAGCCTGTTGCCGTGCAGGATACGGCGCGCGTCAGCGGCCTCGCCATCGAAGCCGTCAGGCCTGGCGAAACCGAGAACTCGCGGGAGCTTGCCGGAACGGTTCGCGCCGCGTCGGTCAGCAACGTGTCGGCCAGGATAATGGCGCGGGTGCTTGCGGTTCGCGTTCGCGAAGGCGAATTCGTGCGGGCCGGCGACGTGCTTTTAACGCTCGACGACCGCGAGCTTCAGGCCAAACTCAAGCAGGCGGAAGGAGCATTGCGGCAGGCCGAGGCACAGCGCGAGCTTGCCCGCTCCACGCATGAACGTTACAAGGCGCTGCTTGAAGGCAAAGCCGTATCGAAGCAGGAGTACGACACCGTGGCCGCGCAGGACAAAATCGCGTCGGAAGCCGTCAATCAGGCGGCTGGCGGAGTTGAAGAGGCGCGTTCATACATCGCGTTTTCAGAGATTCGTTCGCCGGTGAGCGGCAGAATTGTGGCCAAGTCCATCGACGAAGGCTCGATGGCGAACCCCGGAATGCCGCTTTTCAGCATCGAGCCGGAAGGACGCTATCATGCGGAAATTCCGGTGGACATGTCGCTGTCGGATAGTGTGCGCATTGGCGCGGTCATCGGCGTTTCGATTGACGACATCGGAATGAACACGAGGGTTGCCGTCAGCGAGATCATGCCGTCGGTCGATCAGATGTCGCGCACGTTCATCGTCAAGGCAAACCTGCCCGCCGACGCGCGCCTGCGTTCAGGCCAGTACGTAAAGGCATCGATTTCGCTTGGCAAAAAGGAGACGATCACCATTCCGGAAACCGCAGTCTCAAGGCGCGGCCAGATGGACGGCGTGTTCGTGGTGAACAAGGGCGACGGGGTTATGAGATACAGAATAGTGAAGCTTGGTCGCCCGGCAGCGCCCGGACGCATCGAGGTTACTTCCGGGCTTGATGTCGGCGAGATGATCGTTGCAAGTGGAACCGAACGGGCAAGCGACGGCGCAAGAGTTGACATTTCGCAGGTGAGATAAATGAGCGAACACCCGAAAACAGGCATATCCGGCAAGGTCGCAAAGGCGTTTCTGCGGTCGAGGCTGACGCCGCTTCTCGTAATCGCGTCGCTTCTGCTTGGCGTTTTCGCTGTGGTCATCACGCCGCGCGAGGAGGAGCCGCAGATCGTCGTTCCGATGATGGACGTCTTCGTTCCCTACCCCGGCGCAACCGCCAAGGAGGTTGAGGAGCGCGTAACCAAGCCCATGGAGAAGAAGCTGTGGGAGGTCGAGGGCGTGGAATATCTCTACTCGATCACCCGGCCCGGAATGAGCATGGCGGTTGTGAGGTTCTATGTGGGCGAGGACATGGAAAAGAGCATCGTCCGCCTCTACAACAAGCTGATGTCGAACTACGACATCATTCCTTCCGGCGTGATGCAGCCGCTTGTGAAGCCGCGCTCGATAGACGACGTGCCGGTTTTCGCGGCCACGCTCTGGTCCGACAAGCTCTCGGCGTTCGACCTGCGCCGCGTTGCGGCTGAAATGACCGACAACTTAAGCAGCATCGACAACGTTTCGGAGGTAAAAATAACCGGCGGCGAGCGGCGGCAGGTGAAAATCCAGCTCGATCCGGTGCGCCTGCGCGGCACGAATCTTTCCGCGCTTCAGGTGCTTGGCGCGCTTGGGCAGGCCAACACGCTTCTGCCATCCGGCAGCTATCCGGAAGCGGGGCGCGAGGTTCTGGTTCAGACCGGCGGTTTTATAACCAGCGCCGAAGACGCGTCGAATGTTGTGATCGGCGTGTTTCAGGGGCGGCCAGTATATCTGCGCGATGTTGCCAGGGTGGAAGACGGCCCTGCTGACCCGACGAACTATGTGCTGATGGGCCTTGGCCCGGCGGCGGGCATGAAGGGCGTGAAGGCGTCGGCGGACAGAAACCGCGAGTATCCGGCTGTGACGATCGCCGTGTCGAAAAAGAAGGGATCGAACGCCAGCGTTGTTGCGGAAGAGGCTATCAAGCGGCTGGAATCGATGCGGGCCACGGTGATTCCGTCGGAGGTTGCGATGACCGTAACCCGCAACTACGGCGAGACCGCGAAGGACAAGTCCGACGAACTGCTTGAGCACATGCTTATCGCAACGATCTCGGTGATTATCCTTATTGCGCTTGCGCTTGGATGGCGCGAATCGGTGGTTGTGGCCGTGGCGGTTCCGGTTACGCTGGCGCTCACACTGCTTGTCAACTACCTTAACGGCTACACGCTTAACCGGGTGACGCTCTTTGCGCTGATATTCTCGATCGGCATTCTGGTTGACGACGCGATTGTGGTTGTGGAGAACATACACCGCCATTTCAGGATGCGCGGCGTTGGGCCGCGCATTGCGGTCGAGGCGGTTGACGAGGTGGGCAACCCCACGATTCTGGCCACTTTCACGGTGATTGCCGCGCTTCTTCCGCTGGCGTTCGTGCGCGGGCTGATGGGGCCGTACATGAGTCCGATTCCGATCGGCGCGTCGGCTGCGATGATATTCTCGCTGCTTGTGGCGTTCATCGTCAGTCCGTGGCTTTCGTACAAGGTGCTCGGCAAGGTTAAAGGCGGGCATAACCACGACGAAGGAGAGGGCCTAACCAGATTTTATGGCGCGCTCATGCGCCCGCTGCTTGAAAGCCGCAAAAAACGCTTCATTGCGCTTGGCATGGTTCTGCTGCTGCTTCTTGCCTCAATTACGCTTGTGCCGCTTAAGAAGGTCACGATGAAGATGCTGCCGTTCGACAACAAAAGCGAGCTTCAGGTGATCATCGACATGCCGGAGGGCGCAACGCTCGAAACAACGGCGCGCGTGGGCTCGGAGATCGGGCAGTACCTGAGGACAGTGCCGGAGGTTACAGACTATCAGCTTTACACCGGCGCGGCCTCGCCGTACAACTTCAACGGGCTGGTGCGCCATTACTTCATGCGGGCGGCCCCGCACGAGGCAGACATTCAGGTGAATTTCGCGCCGAAATCCGCACGTTCGCTCCAGAGCCACGACATCGCCAAGCGCATTCGCCCGGCGATTATCGAGATCGGCAAGCGCCACGGCGCGAACGTGAAGATAGCCGAAATCCCTCCCGGCCCGCCGGTTCTGTCAACTCTGGTGGCCGAAATCTACGGCCCGGATTCAAGGCGCATGACCGAGATTGCGCGAGAAGTGAGGCGCGTCTTCGAGACAACCGACGGAGTTGTGGATGTTGACTGGTACGTTGAAGACGCGCAGGACAAGATAACGTTCGAGGTAGACCGCACCAAGGCCGCGATGAGCGGAATAAGCGCCGACAGCGTGTCGAAAACGCTTGCGGTTGCGCTTGGCGGCATGACCGCCGGGCAGGCCCACATGCCGCGCGAGAAGGAGCCGGTAGAGATGATGGTTCGCCTGCCGGTGTCGGAACGCGCCGGTCTGGCTGCGATTTCGGGCATAACCGTGCCATCGACAACTGGCGCTCAGGTTCCGCTTGCGGAACTCGTGAGCGTGCGGCGCGGCACTGAGGAGCAGACGATATATCACAAAAACCTGAAAAACGTGATCTACGTCACCGGCGACGTTGCCGGAACCGAGGAAAGCCCGGTTTACGCCATTATGAAGATGAAGGAGAAGCTTGCGGCCATGCGGCTTCCGGAAGGCTACGAGCTAAAGCAGTATTCATCAACCCAGCCGGAGCTTACCGACAGGTACGCGATGAAATGGGACGGCGAGTGGCACATAACCTACGAGGTTTTCCGCGACATGGGAATTGCGTTCGCGGCGGTGCTTATTCTGATCTACGTGCTGGTTGTGGCATGGTTCCGGGATTTCGTGACGCCGCTTGTGATCATGGCCCCGATTCCGCTAACGCTGGTCGGCATTTTGCCCGGCCACTGGATATTCGGCGCGTTCTTCACCGCAACATCCATGATCGGCTTCATCGCGCTTGCAGGAATTATCGTGCGAAATTCGATACTTTTGGTTGATTTCGTCCGCATGGAATGGCGCGAGAAGGGCAGCCTCAAAGACGCGCTGGTTATGGCCGGGGCTGTTCGGTTCAGGCCGATTGCGCTTACGGCGGCGGCTGTTGTGGTCGGCTCGTTCGTGATGCTGTTCGATCCGATTTTTCAGGGATTGGCCATATCCATGATGTTCGGCGCGGTTGCGTCAACGGCGCTCACGCTGGTGGCCGTGCCGCTTCTGTACTACGAATTCTTCCGCAACAAGACGATTGAGCATGATGACGACGAAGGGAGCAACTGAAATGACGAAGTTATATATCGCGCAGACGAAAATCTGGACGCTCGAACGGGTAATCCGGCTTATGGCCGGAACGTTCGTGCTGCTTGGAATTGCGCTTTCGGCGTGGGTTCACCCGTACTGGATCGCGCTTCCGGCGCTGGTGGGGGTGAATCTGGTGGTGTTTTCGCTCACCGGGCTGTGCCCTATGGCGATGATTTTGCATAAGCTGGGGGTGCGGGAGGGGTAGGGGCATATCGAGCCAATCATCAATGAAAAGCCCCGCATTTTAAGCGGGGCTTTTGTGTGAAACGCGTAAAATGCGGCTGTTATGCCAGCTTGGCCATCAGTTCCTGCGAAACCGCGTCGATTGACTTCGAGCCGTCCACGTTGATGAACTTCCAGCCGTCGCCCTTGCGGAAGTAGTTTATGGCGGCCATTGTGCCGGTTTTGTCATCGTAGTAAATGTCGTGGCGCTTGTTGATGGCCGCCTCGTCCTGATCGTCGGCGCGCGCCGAAAGGTCGCCGCCGCAGACGCGGCAAACCAGTTTGCCGTCTTTTTCAACCGGTTTGATGGCGTCGAAGGCGATGTGGTTGGGGTGGTTGTTGTCGTTGGCGCAGAGCCTGCGGCCCATGATGCGGTCTTTGGCGATCTGGCGGTCGAGGTCGATCTCGATCACGAAGTCTATCTTCATTCCGGCCTCTTTAAGCGCCTTGGCAAGCGTTTCGCCCTGAACAGGATTGCGCGGGAATCCGTCAAGGAGCCAGCCGTTCTTGCAGTCGTCTTCCTGCAGGCGGTTCAGGATCATCGGAATGGTTATGTCATCCGGCACAAGGTCGCCCTTGTCGATGAATGCCTTCGCCTTTTTGCCGAGCTCGGTGCCGCCCTTGATGTTGACGCGGAATATTGCGCCGGATTCAACATGCGTAACCGGGAATTTCTTCTGGACGATCGCGCCCTGTGTTCCCTTGCCGCTTCCGTTTGGACCAAAGATAAGAATGTTCATGCCATCTCCTCTCGATGTGTGCGTGTGATGCGATTGCGGGCTTCGAAATGTCGCCCGGAATTAAGCAAGTAAAGTTAATGCGGCGGAAGCTGTGACTGCCAGCTTCGCCCGGCGGGTGATTCAACCAAACCGCCAGAGCTTCGCCCGGCGGGGTGATTTAACCAAACCGCCAGAGCTTCGCCCGGCGGGGTGATTTAACCAAACCGCCAGAGCTTCGCCCGGCGGTTAGTCTAATGCAAATCTGCGCGGGCTTTCAACCGCAGACGCTACCAGTTCCCCGGCCATTGTCCGCGCCCATTCGTGATCCATGAGGTTGGCATAGGTCTTGACGATCAATCCATCCTTGGCTCGGAAAAGTTTCTTCGGTTCCCTGTCGTCAACCGAATTGTCGTAGCCGTAGGCTCTATCCACCATCGAAATGGCAACAGTGCCGTTTGCTATGGAACGATTGTATCGGGAGATTATCTTGGTTATTGGAACGTCGTGGCCGCCGTCCATTACCCGTTTGGTAATCCGTGCGGCGTTGATCTGCGGGCTGTCGGTTCCGATGAAAAAGAAACGTATGAAAAAATCCGCCTCAATTGCCCATCGGATGAAATCGAGTTTGTCCGGCGCTGAAAAGACCGTTTCGATGAGCATGCTTCGTCTGTCTCGAAGGCACTCCTCGCGTAGCTTCTGTGCGCGAACAGCGGCCTTCATGACGGCTTCCGGTGAATTCCAGTCTCCGAAGTCGTTCTTTGCGATTTCGTCGGGATTTATGAAGAGACAACCCTCAGACCAGTCATGCCGAAGCGCCTGATCCGTGAATGTGGTCTTGCCTGAACCGTTTGGTCCGGCTATTACGATGAGCTTGGGTTTAAGCACCTTTTTTGCTCTGGGCGTTAAAAACGGCGCGGGTCGCATCAATCTCCTTGCGCACAATGTCCTGCATGGCCGTCACATTCTTCACGTTAGTTGCATCAAACTGCTGGCGCATAAACTCTGCTGCTCTCTCCGCACGTTTTCGAATATCAAACGCGGCGCGGGCCGCGTCGATCTCCTGCCGCAGACTTGTTCTCATTCGTTCCTTCTGTTCGATTGTTTGCGCCCGCACAACTTCACCGAAGGCTTTCGTGATCTTGTTTAATTCCCTGTCAGAAAGTTCGCGAAATTTGTCTGGAACTCGTGCTGTTTTTCGGTCGGATGCCATTGTAATACCCACCTGTCTGCAATTTGAACAGTTGAATAATAACAGAACGTACAAGCCTTACGGAATCAGCGGCTGCTCAATCACAAGCCCAGGCTTGCCGCCCTTGACCGCCTCGATCAGCACGGTCTTCGCCGCCATGCCGGCAGCCGGATGCACAAACCGCGCGCGCTTTGGTTCAAGCCGCGCGGCGCGGAGTTCCCCGAATAATTCTGCCAGCCTCTCGGCAAGATGAACCACGCAGAAGGTTCCGCCGATTTTCAGAAGCCGCGAGGCGGCGGCGCAAAGCTCCTGAAATGAAAGGTGAATTTCATGACGCGCGATCAAGCGTTCATCATCGGGATTGGGGCGTCCGGAGCCGCGTTTTTTGTATGGCGGATTCGACACGACAAGATCGGCGAATGACGCCTGAAGAAATTGGTCGAGTTGCCTGATGTCGACGTCGATTACTGAAATCCGCCCATCGAAACCGTTAAGCGCGGCGTTCTTTCGCGCAAGTTCCGCAAGCCCCGGCTGAATCTCCACGGCGGTTATCGCCATCTCCGGACACCGCGATGCCAGCAGAAGCGCGATTATTCCAGATCCGGTTCCGAGATCGATGCATCTTGCCACATTGTCGGCCCGGACGAAGTCGTCAAGCCAGACGGCGTCGATGCTGAACCTGTAACCGGCCTTGCGTTGGCAAAGCCGCACTGATTTGATCGAATCGAGCGTCAGACCTGTCATGCTGTTTGCCCCATCAATATTTGAAAAGAGCGATCTGATATGCGAAAAATGAAACGACAAGCATCGCGCCTTCCAGCCGGGTTATCCTTCCTGCCTTTCGGCAGCCGAACGCCATGATGAAAAGCGCAAGAGTGAGCGCTGCCATGACCGGGAAATCGCGGATAAGCACGATATTATCAATCCGCAGCGGCATGATGACGCCGGGGAGGCCAAGGACAGCCAAGAGGTTGAACATGTTCGAGCCGATTACGTTGCCCACTGCGATGTCGTCCTCCTTCCTGATGGCGCTGGTCATGGACGCCGCCAGTTCCGGAAGGCTGGTTCCGACGCCGACAATGCCGATGCCTATCACGATGTCGCTGACGCCAAGCCCGTGAGCAATTCGCACTGCGCCCCAGACAAGCGCGCGCGAGCCGATCAGTAGCAGTGTCAGCCCCACGATAAACCACATTGCTGCAATGGGTGTATGCATTTCAGCCGGGATTTCGGCTTCGAACTCCGATCCCATTGGATCGCAGGATGCAGGATCGGGGTTTGCGGGCTGAGGACATGTGCGCGTCTGCATTCCCATGCGTATGAGCCACCAGACAAGAGCCGCAAGCCCGGTTAGAAGAATAATGCCGTCAACTCGTCCGAGTTCTCCATCGCAAACTAGCAGGAACGCTGCCAGCATGATGCCAAGCAGCACCGGAAATTCGCGTCGGAGCATGGCCGAATGAACTGTGATCGGCTGCGCAAGCGCCGTCATGCCGAGAACCAGCGCCACATTGGTTATGTTTGAACCGATGGCGTTTCCGACAGAGAGACCGGGATTGCCCTTGAACGCCGCCATGGCCGATACGATTATCTCCGGAGCCGATGTGCCGAACGCCACAATCGTCAGACCGATCACAAGCGGAGATACGCCAAGGTTGCGGGCAATTGCCGCCGATCCGGCAACAAACCTGTCGGCCCCAAAAACAAGGATTGCGATTCCAGCAACTACTGCCAGTATCGATTCCGTCATTCGGTTGCGGATGCTTCGATCTCCCGGATGATGCGGGGTAGATCGTGGAACGAGCGGGCAATGTAATCGGCTCCTGCCGCAAGCAATTCATCGCTTGTCCGGAAACCCCATGCCGCGCCGATTGTCAAAATTCCGGCGGCATGGCCCGCCATGATGTCAAATTCGCTGTCGCCAACGATGACGGAATCGCATGGTTTTATGCCGAGACGCTCGGCTGCAAGCAGAAGCGGAACCGGAGACGGTTTCTTCTCCGGCGCGCTGTCGCTTCCCATTACGATGTCGAAATGATCCAGCAGGCCGAATTCGGCCAGAACGTTGCGTGAAAGCGTTTCTTCCTTATTGGAAACCAATGCCTTCTTATATCCGGCAAGAAGGGGCAGCGTATCGACAACTCCGGAATAGGGCCGGGTCTGGTCAGTTAAATGTGATTGGTAATGCGCGCGGAATCGCTCCAGTGTTTCGGCATTGAAGCCTCGTTCGCTATCGGGAAGTATTTTTTCAACAAGCCTTGATACGCCTTCTCCAACCAGCCGCTTCACTTGCTCACTCGTTAGCGGCGCATGGCCAAGCGGCGCGGCTGCATGGTTCAGGGCGGCGGTCAGATCGCCGGATGAATCGACAAGCGTGCCGTCGAGATCGAATATGATGAGCGAAATTCCCATTGAGACAGAAATAATACATCAATTGATGTTGCAATTTCGTTTGCCTCTAAAGATGACTATTTATTCTTCCGATAACGATCGATGAAGTCAGAATGAAGTTCTGAATTGATGTGGGAAGGCGTCAGCGGATGAGATCACGCGATTCGAATTTCAGCGGGATATGCCTGTGCGAAATGCCACATGACATTGATGTCATGGTGTTATATGCCTCAAAGTGTCAGTTAAGGCATGAGCTAAATGACGCATTGTCATTGGTGTGGCGTAGGTGAGCAATATGACGCGATGTGTCAGTGGCAATAAAATCAATGTCGGGGGATGTCCTGCCAGGTGGCGCGTGTTAAATAAATGAATCCGGCTCGTAAATTGCATTAATATCTTTAAAGTATAGCTTTGTTGAATAATTGTAATTGCCGGAGGCTGTTTGTTGCTGCGGGAATTGCCAAGGCGTTGTTCGGGTAGTGAAATACCTTGTGCGAGGTTAGGTATGGATGGGGGTAGCTACGCAGGATGGCAAACACGAGCATGAGTAATGCCAGGAGTCGGAGATCCGGGCTGACAGTCAAGGCATTTATTGCCGTCGTTTTCTTGGTCGCACTGATCCAGCCCTTCAAGGCAATCGCATGGAACGATTCTTATCTGATCCATAACAGTAACAGGTTCGGCACATGTTCAAACGCCACGTATAGCGGCACATCGCAGGCCGATTGCGAAGATCCGGCAAAGGGAAACGGTGTCTGGACGCCAACAGCCAAATGGAGCGGCAACTGGGGAACCGATACGGGGCAATATGGCGGATTTTCATGTGAAACATGCCATGTCCGTCCGTCGCCAAACATTAAATTATTTCAGCCTGTAATCTCGTCACCAAATTATCCGGCCAACATGTTCCCGTGCGAGACAGCCCAGCAGCAGGGTTGCTCAACTTCATTCCAGAAGACCACTAACGGCGATTCGGAATTCGGCGACGACTCCAACACTCATGCTTCGTCAACCAGGCCGTGCGAGGTTTGTCACAGCCTGACCCGTTTTCATCGCTTCAATGCCACGGGACAGACTGAATTCATCCATTACAACAAGGCGGATTGCATTAGCTGCCATAGTCATGGCAGGGGGTTCAAACCGATTGGTTGCGATGGATGCCACGGAAACCCGCCGGTGGAGGATGTCGTAAACAGCCAGAGCACAGGCGGAACCAAAGGGCTGGCCGAGATTCCGGGTTCAACCGGATCGACGACCTCCGGTGCTCACGGCAAGCACGCGTCAGCCGAAGGGCAAGGCTATTCCTGCGAAATATGTCATTACGGCTACCCTGGAAACATGCCCGACAGCGGCAATCATGTCATCGACATAGGTTTCAACATTTTCTCCAGCGGCGGAAACGGCACGGCATACAATGGGCAGGCGGTTGTAGCCGGTTATCGCGCCCATAATGGAACAACCGTGACTGCAACCGGCGCCAAGGGGATGAACAACCTCACATGCTCAAACATTTATTGTCATGGCAACGTGCAGGGTTTATCCGGTAACGGCGCTCCTACGGCATATGGAACGCCGGTTTGGGATAGCCCCGCGTCTGTTCAGTGCGGTTCGTGCCACAAGTCCAACGGTACGCTTGGCGATGGTTCGCGCATGGACAGCGGCTCGCATGGCAAGCATCTTTCCCAGCCCGGATATTCCTGCTCCACATGTCATAACGGAGCAGGTTCGGGAACCGCGAAACATGCCGATAACGTGATAGACGTAAGTTTCCCTGCAATATACGGCGGTTCAGCGTCGTACAACGGCAACGGTTTCGATGATCATTCGCCCGGAAGCGGATACGGAACCTGCACGAATATTTATTGCCACAGCAACGCCGCTCCATTCGACAAGGCAAACATCTTCAGGACTCAAAACTGGGGCGACCCGGCGCGTACATGCTCTTCATGCCACGACACCGGCGGCGCGACAACAGGGCTTAGCGGGCGTCATGCGGCGCATACAAACGCCGGGACATACGGGTTTGCGTGCGAGAAGTGTCACAGCGCAACCGCAAGCGGAAGCTCTGCAATAAAGGCTGGAGCACCCCATTCAGATACGGCCAAAGACGTGGTTTTCTCGCGCGGCGGCTCGTACAGCACAGGAAGCCGCGGCTGTAGCGGAACATATTGTCACAGCGACGCAAGAGGCGGGAGCCCGAATCAGGCCGTGGCCTGGTCGGATACTGTAGCCCTGAATTGCGATTCCTGCCACAAGGGGCGAACAAACATCGACACTCTGGTGATGAGCTCCAATGGCCATGAAAGGCTTGCCGGCCTGTCGTGGGTCAGAAAATATCCGTGTTACTACTGCCACGATAATACGGTCGATTTATCCGGGAATATAAAGGATTATTCGAAACATGTAAATGAATTCGCCGACGTGGCGATCAACTCAAGATGGTCTATTGTCGGCAACATGCCGCCAAGTTTCAATTCAAGCTCTAAGGTCTGCAACAATATCTATTGCCACAGCGATGGAACCACGGTTAATCCGGAGGTCAGGCCGTTTGCGTGGACTCAGGGAAGAACGTCCTGTAATACTTGCCACGGCCATCCTGCCGGAACCTGTTCGCAGGAGAACTGTCATACCGATGGGCGCACCGGGTGGGCCGCCGGGCAGGAGTGGAAGAGCGCGATGCCGATGTACACCAACACCGGCCCCGGAACCGAACGCGCAAACTCGCATCCGAGGCATCTTCTTACTAATTTCACTTGCGAGAACTGTCATGACGCCACCATACGGAACGGCGCATGCACCGAATGTCATGTTAACGGTCTTCCGGCGGGAACGATGGATGAGGTCAGTCATATCAATCCGGATTATCATGTGAACAAAGCCAAGGATGTAGTTTTCAAAAACGGCGGTTCATATAGCTACGCCACAAAGAAATGCTCCAACACCGTTTGCCACACCGGAGCGGATCCTCAATGGGGAGACTCTGTTGGCGGACAGGTGATATGCCTTACATGCCACGGAACAACTGAGTTGGACGTTGACGATTTCGCCAAGTTCAACGGCACTCGCGCCAAGATCAACATGAACGAGTGGGTGCAGAGCGGCCACGGCAGAACTTCGGCGTCAGGGAATTATTCTTCCGGCAATCCTCCGGCCAACTTCCCCGGCAACCCGTGCTGGTACTGTCACGACAACAACATCCTTCATAACGACACAACGAATCCGTTCAGGCTGAAACAGCACAGCCAGTTCGAGGCCCGCTTCGAGAAGGAATGTGTTTATTGCCATATGCAGGGAATCGACACAGAATGTCTTGGCTGCCACAATGCCGCAGGATCGCTTGCTCCGCAGCTTGGCGCAATTAATAACCCGCCGTTTTCCCAGGAACATGCCGGCTATGCGGACGGCCTGACATCGTGTGTTTCCGTATGTCATGCCACGGATGCCCAGAGACACAAGACTGGAGCGGGAAGCTGGTCAGTCGAACAGAAAAA
The DNA here is from genome assembly GCA_016212095.1 of Nitrospirota bacterium. Taxonomy (GTDB): domain Bacteria; phylum Nitrospirota; class Thermodesulfovibrionia; order SZUA-242; family SZUA-242; genus JACRHH01. Next base: position 21,124 of record JACRHH010000022.1, on the reverse strand, counting down.
TGATGTGAAGAATCAGTATGTAATGATGGGCGTCTGCCTTAAATGCCACGATGACGACCGGAACAACCGATGCAATTTGTGCCACACGGGAAGTCAGTATGTGCTTGGATACGATCCCGGCACCGGATTTATCAGCGCGTCAGTGTCCAAGGCCACATCCGTTCACTTCGGCTACAAGCATTACGGTCAATATCTGCAGCAGGGCGTGTGGAAGGGCGGCAAGTTCTGCTGGGACTGTCACGATCCGCACGGCGACAGCAACATATACATGATACAGAAGAAGGTTGCGACCCAGACCGATGGCACATTCGGCATACCCGATCAACGTGCAGATGTAACGTTCACGCGCAAGCAGAGCGGCCTCGATTACGCAAGGACATCGGCGCCCTACGACGGAATCTGCAACGTCTGCCATACGGAGATGGGGCAGCATTACCGTTTCGATTACGGCGATGGCCATAACACCGGACGCATATGCACCACCTGCCACGAGCACAGGTTCAGCGACAGCCATGCCTCAGGCAAGTCATGCACGGAATGCCATTTGAACAAGCCGATCCCGCGTCACAGCGGTTTCGGCCTGCCGCGTGACTGCACGAAGTGCCACAACGGCGTGATAAAGAAGCGCATGGACATTATGGGCCAGTTCCGTTCGAACTCGCACCATGTCCAGGGCGTGGATACCACAAACAAGCATTGCTACGCATGTCATTGGGAAGCGACCGAGAACGGGCTTATCAATGTGGATTATCATGCGGGCTACAACTACATCACACATACCACTACTACGGAAGCCCCTGTCGATCTGGTCATCTGGGGGCCGGGTCAGCGCCCGACGAGTTATCAGACCGGAACCACTGCCGTAACATTTACCGCAAACAAGATTGGAACGGCTGATGAACGAACCGAGGTCGGAAAGGTGACGCAGGTCTGTCTTGGATGTCACAGCGACCAGAACAACGACTTCCAGCCGTTCAAGATAGTCGATCCCGATCATGGCGACTGCAAGACGCCGCGTCAGTATGCCTGGGACAGGACGAGCGTTGCGGCAAGATATTCCCAAACCGCTACCGCGACATGGGGCAAGTACACAACCATAGATGCAGCTGCGAAGAAGAACATCACCAAGGCATTTTCGGCGCACGGCAACGCTGTCGCCAATCAGGGCGGATGGGATGCTACGAACGGTGTTGATGAAACGATCACGAACACCAGAAACGGCACACAGAATGTTCAGTGCTACGACTGCCACAGCTCGCATGGATCGAAGGCCACGGGCGTGACTTCCAGTTATGTGACATTTAACGGCACATACAACGGCGCCAACCTGAAAGAGACGCAGGCAGGAAAGGGCGGCTATCAGATGACTTACAAGCCGTCAGCCAATGCTGATACCGGCTCGGTCAATCCATACGCGGCAGGCGCCGGTCTCTGCTTTGATTGCCACGATACCCAGACATCGGGGACGAGGCCATGGGGCTACAATTCCACTTTCGGTGCAAGCCAGCCGATTCGAGGCTACAAGGATACGGCGGCCTTCGGCCAAGGGACAAAGGCATCGACATCGCGCTTCTCCTATCGAAACAACAGCAGGCCGATTCTTGGCGGACACCTGAAGGCTTCCTCTGCATTGACAAGTCCGGCCATGGGAACCATCAACGGACTCTGCACGCCATGCCACGATCCTCACGGAGTAACTCCCACGCTGGGCTCAGATGCGGCATATGCCATGCCTCTTCTCAAGGGAACATGGCTGACGACGCCGTACAAGGATGATTTCCCGTCGGGCGCGTCAACATACTACAGGTACAGCACTCCGGCGCTGAACTGGCACACCGACAGGAACACGTTCAACGGTTCCCGCATATATGAGAGCGAGGAGCAGTTTGCCGGGCTTTGCCTGAAATGTCATCCGAAGGCGAATCTGACCGACGGCATAAACAAGAACAGCGCATGGAAGTCGAAGGACAGGATTCACGAATCCGTGAAGGGTTGGGGTACGAATGCCGAGCATTCATGGCCGTGCGCGAAGTGCCACCAGCCGCATAATTCAGCATTGCCGCGTTTGATGCAGACAAACTGCCTTGATTACAGCCACAAGGGGCAGGTTGTTTCCGGTGGTTATCCGGGCAGCTACGGCAGCTACCAGTATCCGCGCGGCAAGAATTCGACTTGGGCTTGTCATGAGTCGTCGAGCGCAAGCGGGTCTTCGATTTGGCCCGGTAATCAGAAGTGGAACAGCGTGACGCCATGGTAAGGGGGACGGAGGCGATGAAACGGGTCTTTGTGAAACGTTATCCGGTTTTGGTCGTGATGTTCGCGCTGTTGTGGGCCGCGACAGCGATGGCGGTAGGCGGCGACATTGTCTGGCAGCGCGGCGACGTTAAAGCCGATATTCAGGACGCCAAGTCTTCAGCGGTCGATTCCGCCGGGAATGTTATCGTGACCGGATTCACCAACAATTCCGGCAATCACGATTTCTATACCGCGAAGTTCCTGGCCAATGGAACCGGCACGGCGTGGACGGCGGCATTCGACAAATCCGGCGGAGAAGACGTTCCAGTATTCGTTGCTGTCGATGCGTCCGACAACGTGATAGTGACCGGTTATGTCTGGAATGGTCTCAATTTCGATGTCCATACCGTCAAATACAACGGAACAAACGGGACTGTGCTCTGGCAGCACACATTCAATTCTTCCGTCAACGGCAACGACTATCCGGCATCAGTGGCTGTTGACGCGCTTGGAAACGCGTATGTCGGCGGATATGCCCAAGGGGCAAGCGGCAGCGATGACATGTTGCTTCTCAAGTATGGAACAGACGGCCCCGGTCTCGACGGCAATCCGATATGGGTAGTCACGTATAATGGCGCATCGAACAGTCATGACCGCATAACTTCGGTAACAGCGTCATCGTTCGGCGTGGTGGTGACCGGCGAGTCCCGCAACGCAACGAACTTCGATGCTCTTACAATTAAATACGCTTCCGACGGTTCCTTTCTCTGGGAGCGCAAATACATCGCATCCGGAGATGAACGCGGAACGGTTGCCGGTTTTGATGCTTCCGGCAATGTGATCGTCGGCGCGGTTTCTTTCAACGGAACAGACAAGGATATTTATTGCGCGAAATACAACGGTGCCTCCGGTGCGGTCACATGGCAGAACACCTTCAATAACGGATTTGACGAAGAGCCGGTTGCCCTTCATCTCGATGCTTCCGGTAATGCCTATATCACAGGCTGGACTTTCTCGGTTACCGGCGCAACCGATATATACACGGCGCGATACAACGGCTCTACAGGCTCGACTGTCTGGAGCGCCATATACAACTCGAACGACGGAAACGGCGATTCGCCGGTTGCGATCGAGGTTGACGAATCGGGTGACGTTTTCGTTGCCGGTTATACGTTTGATGTGGTTTCCGGAGATTACAACTTCCGGACGATCAAATACGCAAAGAGCAGCGGCAACCTTTTATGGAGCGCAAGCTTCGACGGGAGCGCTCACGGAGACGACAGACCGGTTGGCCTGGGGCTTTCACCGACAGGAGAGCCGATTCTGGCCGGGTGGTCGGAAGGCGTGTCGGCAGGCGACTTAGACTATTATGTCGTCAAGTACGATCCAGGTCTGCTCGACCGTCCGACCGGACTGACCGCCACGACTGTTTCAACCACAGAGATTGCGCTATCCTGGATCGATAATTCGGCCAACGAGGACGGATTCATAATCGAGCGCAAGATCGGCCTGTATGGAACCTACGCGGAACTTACCCCACCGCTCGGCCCGAATGTTACCGGCTTCAACGACACTCCCCTTGCTCCGGACACGAAATATTATTATCGCATCAAGGCGTTCACCGCGTCGCTCGGAAACTCGCATTACAGCGATGAGGCGTCTGCAAAGACAACCGTCATCCAGTATCTGCCTCCAACATGGCAGCATCAATATAACGGCGCCGACAACGGCGATGATTATGTGAATGCAATAGCGGTTGGCCCCGACAACAACCCCGTGGCGGCCGGTTTCAGCACATCGATAGCAGGGCAGTTCGACTACTATACCGTCAAGCTCGACAGGGTTAGCGGCGCGCTCATCTGGGATGCGCGTTTCGATAGCGACCAGAACGATCTGGATATCGCGACCGATGTGGGTGTGGACACTGCAAACAACGTGATTGTTTCCGGATATTCTTACATGTACAGCCCCGGAGCGGGTCAGAACACCAACGACATCTACACTATCGCCTATCCTGCGTCAGGCCCGCCGGCAAGCTGGAGCGATCAGTATAACGGCCCCGCCGGCGATGACGACAGATCATCGTCCGTTGCGGTTGCTACCCTTGGAACCACAAGTTATGCGATTACCGGCTACGGGCGCAACGTGGCATGGAATGACGATATTTATCTGCTGAAATATCAGTCGAATGGAACACGCATCTGGGCTGCCGCTCCGTACGATAACGGCGTTGGCGGCAATGACTACCCGACCTCAATAGCCTATGACGCTGCCGGAGATATTTATGTCGGCGGCTATGTGGGCAACGGCGCGAACTACGACATGTTTATCGCCAAATATGCCGGTTCAAACGGCTCCATGCTCTGGCACGATGTTTACAACGGCACTGGAAACGGCGATGACAGGATAAGCGTGATCGGCATCGATTCGTCCGGCAATATTTACGCAGGCGGTTACATGTCCGCCGCTTCCGGCGGCAAGGATTTCGCTCTGGTCAAGTACAACAGTTCGACCGGCGCGCGAACCTGGACAAAAACATATGACGGTATCTCAAGCGGTGATGATTATGTGAAAGGTCTAAGGATAGACCCTGTCGATCATTCAATCGTCATATCCGGAACAACGCAGACCGGAGCCGGGAATAACGATTTTCATGTAATAAGGTACGATTCCGACGGAAACATTGTTTGGGAGAAGACGCTCGACAGGCCGTTGAATGATGACCTTGCCGTGACTATGGGGATGGATATTTCCGGAAATGTATGTGTCGTGGGGAATACCAATAACGGAACAGATTCGGACATTCTTTCGGTTAAATATCACTACGACGGCAGCATAATTGGAGCCACCCTTTTCAGCGGAATATCAGGCGGCCATGACGAGGCATCCGGCGTGGCCATAAATTCTCTTGGCGAGGCGTTCATTGGCGGTTACACCACCAACGCGAGCGGAAACACCGATTTCCTCATGTTCAAATGCGCATGGGATCACATTCAGGTTCCTTCGCCTTTCACGGCGTCGGCGTATTACACGCAGGTTGCTCTTTCATGGTTCGATAACGCCACCGCCGAGGATGGGTACAGGATCGAGCGCAAGAACGGTAACTGTGCGTCCGCGAATGCATGGCAGCTGATCCATACAGCTTCGGCCAACACGACATCCTATACCGACACCGGTCTCAATATCAGTGCTACATACTGTTACCGTATCCAGTCGTTCGAAAACAACGGCGATGAATCGCGTTGGCTTGAAAGCGAAGCAACCACCGTTACGCCGCCTGCACCCACGCCCATTTCAGCGACGCCGGCAAGCACAACACTGATTCGTTTGGACTGGACAGATACCGTAACAGGTGAAGACGGCTTCAGGATCGAACGATGCGAGGGAACCGGTTGCTCGATCTTCTCGACACTTACCACAGTGACTGCCGGTGCTGTAACCTTCAACGACAATTCGGTATGTCAGGGAACCGTTTACAGCTACAGGATTGTCGCATATAAAACCGGCGAGTGGACAAGCGCATACGCGACTGTCTCTAATGTTGCCTCCACTGCCGCGGCTGTGCAGTCCGTTCTCACCGCAACGCGTGCGTCGGAAGGCCAGATCAATCTGTCGTGGACAGACGCCAACAGCGATGAGTCCGGTATCAACGTGTATCGCTGTTCCGGAGTTGGCTGCACCGATTTCAGCGCCGTTTACACGCCTGTCGATTACATCAATCCGGATCTGCAGCTTGCCGCGGCATGGTACAAGCTGGATGAGGCTGCTTGGAACGGGACTGCCGGAGAAGTGCTTGACAGTTCTGGCAACGGAAGAAACGGACGCGCGGTCAACGGAGCCAATACTGCCGCGGGAGGTAAATCCGGGTTGGCCGGGTCGTTCGACGGCACCAATGACTATCTGGATTTCGGCGCGCTGAGCGCGCTGAATAATCCGGCAGCGGCAAGCCTCGAACTCTGGTTCAACCGGACAGCGGATCAGACATCCGCCACATCGCACGGTGTGAACAATGTTCTGGCCGGAGTGTCATCCGTATCGGCGAACGACATTTTAGAGATAGGGACAACCGGTTCGGACGTAAAGATCTTCACTTATTCCGTGTCCGGCGGACAGCTTCTGCATACCTATACAAATGCCGGCATACAGAACAACACCTGGTATCATCTGGTAGTCACATATGACAAGAACGACACCAACGAACTCAAGCTATACCTGAACGGCTCGCTGCTTGGGCAGTGGTCGAATGCCGCCGGCAATCTTGCATCAACCACTTCGCCGCTGACGTTGGGCGGAGTAGTTGAATCTGGCGGCGTGGTCGGCATGTTCAAGGGTTTGATCGACGAGGCTGTTGTCTACAATCGCGCGCTGACATCCACTGAAGTTTCAAGCCGTTACAATACCGGCGCTTTTGTGAAGACGACGTGGCAGGATACAAATGTTGAGGCGAATACAACATACAGGTATCGCGTGACGGCATTCAAGAATGCATCATGCTCGTGGGAAACCGCGCAGAGTGTAATGGCTGAAACAACCACAACGCTTGTTCCGCCAAGCGGCCTGACCGCGACGGCTGCAAATACCACCACCATCAACCTCTCATGGGTTGACAACACCGGAGTGGAAACCGGATTCGTGGTTGAGCGATGCTCCGGGGCAGGATGTTCCGATTTCGCCCAGACAGGGACGGTTGGAGCAAACGTCACAACTTATTCGGACACTTCCGTCTGCGCAAATACCTCTTACAGTTATCGCGTGAAGGCGGTCAAGGCAACCGCTCCAGCATGGGATTCGAACTATACGCTCACGGCATCGGCCACGACGCAGAATCCGGCAACGCCAACAGGCCTGTCTGCCGACAGAATGTCGGAGGAATCCATACGCCTGACATGGACATTGACCACAACCGATGAAACAGGCTTTGAAATAGACCGCTGTTCTGGCGTGGGTTGCGATTTTTCGACAAGCACAACCATGACGGCGGCAAGCGCGGTCAATACATATACGGATACGCAGTTGACTCCGGATACGACATATCGCTACAGGGTTCGCGCGTACAAGACTGCAACCTGTTCATGGAGCACGGGTTACACAGGCACAGCCGAGGCGGTAACCACCATGAATCCGCCGTCGGGCCTGACGGCAACGCCGGTAAACACCACACGGGTTGATCTGGCATGGACTGATAGCACCGGCAACGAAACGAGTTTTGCGGTTGAACGCTGCGCAGGCGTCGGATGTTCTGATTACGCTGCTTCAGGGGCCGTTGCGTCAGGAACGACAGCCTATTCCGACACATCAGCCTGCGCCGACACCTCATACAGCTACAGGGTTAAGGCGTTGGACGAGGGTTTGAGCAACGGACTTGGCGGCTGCTGGACGCGCAGGGTTCCGCTTTCCGTGACCGGATTTCAACCGAACTACCAGATGAAATTGACCATTGCCTATGATGCGGACATGCAGGCAGACTTCGATGATGTCAGGTTCTACGACGAGACGGCTCATCTTGAACTGCCGTACTGGATCGAATCGAAAAGCGACGGTTTGACCGCATCGGTATGGGTGAAGACCGGCGCAAACAGCACAATATCGATGTATTACGGCAACGCCGCTGCCGCATCCGCGTCGTCCGGCGCGAGCGTTTTCGAGTTTTTCGACAATTTCACCGGTGCTTCGATAGATACCGGCAAGTGGACGGAGATCGATCCGAACGGATCGATAAGCCAGAATAACGGGTTGCTTCTCGATTATGTCGATTCCAACTGGACAAAGGCACTCATCTCCAAACAGACATTCGCGAGATCGTCGGACAGGCAGTTTTACGTCAAGCTGACAAGCATGGACTCCGCGGCTTCCGATTACATCATGATGGGATGGGAAACCAACCAGACAACCGATCCGAGTTACACAAAGCTGATACATGGCCTTTACTGGGTGGACAGCTATTTCAATACCTATGAGAAAGGCGGTAATACCGGCTATTCGACGTACTACACATATAGCCGTGCGAATGTTGACTATGAGGTGAAGATAGAGCTTAAGGACACCGGCGCCCGTTATTATGTCAAGGGCGGCTCATTGACGAACTGGAGTCTTGTAAAGGAAACCTCCACTTACAATGACAGCGCCATGCGTTTGGCTTTCACCCATAGCACCCACAAGATGAAGATACAGTGGGCTGCCGTGATGAAATACACTGTATCCGCGCCATCGGTTGCGTTTGGAGCGGAGGAGTCTCCCGGCTGCTATGCTTTCGCGCATACATGGACAGGCGTGCCGTCGAATACCGCAACCGCCGCGACGCCTGCGTCAGTGTCTCCGTCGGGCCTGACCGCGACGGCAATTTCGGAATCCGAGATCAACCTGTCCTGGGCCGACAATACATCGGATGAAACAGGTTTCAAGGTGGAGCGTTGCCTTGGCGTCGGCTGTTCCGACTTTGCTGAAATAGCCGCGCTTGGCCCTAACGTTTCAAGCTATCTCAACAATACTCTTCCACTCAGCACTGCTTACACCTACAGGGTTTACGCTTACAAGACAGCCACCTGCACATGGGGGCCGCTATACAGCGAATCCGTATCGGCAACAACTCTTGCGCCGCCGCCTCCAACCGGACTTTCCGCTTCGGGCGTGAACGCCTCAACGATCGGTCTGAGCTGGACGGATAACACCGCTTCCAATACCGGTTTCGCCATCGAGCGCTGCTCAGGTTCTGGATGCGTCGATTACGCGGCGCTTGCGAGTGTAACGGGCAACGCGACTTCGTATTCGGACGCCAATGCCTGTCCTGACACCCCGTATAACTACCGGATAATGGGTATCAGCGAGTCTTTCCCGTCGGTTTCGGGCATGTCGAATGGGGGTGGCGGAGCATGGTCCAGAAAATCGGCGATTACTGTAACCAATTTCGTGGCCGGACATGAGACTAAGTTTGAGCTGGCTTACGATCCGGACATGCAGCCTGATTTCGACGATATCAGATTCTTTGACGAAACCGCATTGCTTGAGCTTCCGTACTGGATCGAGAAGAAGGCAGACGGAACAACCGCCACAATCTGGCTAAAGACCGGCGCCAACAACAATATTTCGTTGTATTACGGAAATCCGCTTGCCACCGCTTCAAGCAACGGTTCGTCAACATTCGAGTTCTTCGACGACTTCAGGGGAACCGCCATCAATACGTCGAAATGGATCGAGATCGACCCGAACAACTCGATCTATCAGAACAACGGAATGTATTTCCAGTATGCGAATACGGCATGGTCGAAGGCTCTCATATCGCAGCAGACATTCACGCGTACTGCCAATAAAACGGTTTACGCCAAGATGCGGACATCGGATTCGGCAGGCGTGGATGACCATCTGATGATCGGCTGGGAGCTGAATCAGACAACCGATCCAAACTACACACAGCTTGTCCACGGTCTGTACTGGGGAAACTTCAACTTCCTTGTGTATCAGAAGGGCGGCAGTTATGTCAGCAGCAATTACACCTCATATCTGGCCAATACCGATTACGAAGAAAAGGTTGTGCTGAAGGCCACGGGTGCTAAATTCTACATCAGGGGCGATATTTATCCTGATTGGCGACTGATTTATGATTCAACGACGTATAACGACAGCACAATGCGTATCGCATTCACACAGTATTCGCACGGAATGCGTGTTGACTGGATTGCGGTCAAGAATGACGTGACCACCGAGCCGTCCGTTGCAGTCGGAGCGAAACAGTCAGGCGCTTTGTCCTGGCAGACTGATTACAACGTCAGCGTGCCAGCGGATGTCACGACTGTAAGCCCTGCGGCTCCAACCGGTGTTACGGCAGTTGCGGCAACCGAAACAACAGCCGATCTGTCATGGATCGATTCAATGACCGGGGAAACCGGTTACCGCATCGAGCGCAAGACGGAATCGTGCGCATCCAATACGCTTTCGTTCGCACAGGTCGGCACGGTGGTCAACGAAGACACCTTTACAGGCGGGATCGATACGGCAGTCTGGAATCAGGCGGCTGTGCTTGGAAGCACAACATATTCAACAGCGCCGATTTCGGCTGAAGATACATCGGGCAAGATAACGATCACACACAACGCTTCACTGGGAGCCGTCGAGCTTTATAACCAGTCGAAGGGCGGCGGCGCGGCGGAAAACAACCGTGCCGAGCTTACTCTTGCCAATCCGTCCATCTTCGGAACAGCGGACTTCGACATGCAGGTTGATTATTCGCTGCCGAACGGCAACCAGACGGTTACCAACACAATCGACATGGCGCGTTTGAGGGTGGATTTTCCGACACCTGCCGGATATGCGAATTCAAACCGTATTGTTGTCAGCCGGAAGGCTACCAGCACGGGCGGCACATACAACGGCTGCGTGATGGTGAACGATACGTGGTACTGTAATGCCTCCACGATTTCCACGACCGATGTATCGGGAAAGCTCCGGATTGTCCGGAGCAGCAATGTCATCTCGACATACGCCTGGACAAACGGCGCATGGACGCTCCTGGTTACAGCTTCGGCTAGCATACCTGCCGATGCCGCGGTTCAGGCTGTCCAGGTCAGCAATTTCACGCGCAGGGACGAGGCCAAGACCTATACCACGCGGTTTGACAACTTCAAGTTCAACGGATCGAGCGGCACGTTCAAGTTCCGCGACACCACGCTGTCGCCGTTCAATTCATACTGCTGGCGCGTTTATCCGTACAAGCCGGTTACATGTGGAACATGGAGCAACTTCGCCGGAAGCGCGGAAACAGGCACAACAGTTCCGTCGCCAACCGGTCTGGCCGCGACAAGCGTTAACACAACACAGGCTTGCATGTCGTGGACAGACACCACTTCATCCGAGACAGGCTTCGAGATCGAGCGGTGCGCAGGAACCGGATGCGCGGATTTCGCCACGCTGGCGTCTACAGCCGCCGGCGTCAATACATACTGCGATACATCGGCTGTTCACTCCAGTGTGTATAGCTACCGAGTCCGCGCGGTCAATGGCACATTCCCGTGGAATTCCGGCTACAGCAACACGTTGGCCGATGTAGCAACGCTTACCCCGGTTGCTCCTTCAGGACTTGCAGTCGCTTGGGTTTCGGAGGTTCAGCTTAACCTGTCGTGGACTGACAATCCCGTCGATGAAACAGGATTCAGCATCGAGCGCGGCGACGCAACGTGCAACGGATTTGCCGAAATCGCCACGGTTGCGGCAAACGTGTCAACATATTCCAATACAGGGCTGGACTTTTCGACCACGTATTGTTACAGGGTGCGCGCCTACAAGACAGCGACAAACGCATGGAATACCGATTACAGCAACACGGCAACCGGCGAGACTACCGTTACAGCGCCTGCATCGCTGACAACGTCCGTCATGAACACAACGAGGATGGATCTTTCATGGGTAGACAACAGCGGTTCCGAAACCGGATTCGAGATCGAGCGTTGCGCCGGAAGCGGATGCTCCGATTTTACCCTGCTTTATGCCGCCGCCGCCAATGCAACAACCTATAGCGACACATCGGTCTGTCAGGCGACACCGTACAGCTATCGGGTTCGCGCCGTCAAGAGCGCGACCTGGCAGTCTGGTTATGGAGCGCAGTCTTCAGCCACGACCATGACCGCTGCAACACCGCATGATCTTGCAGTCGTGGAGAAGATAGACGATGCGCTTCCCACGAAGAGAATAGACCTGCAATGGAAGGACGAGAACATCGACGAAACCGGATTCAAGGTGGAGCGATGCGCCGGTGACGGATGTTCAAGTTTCGCCGAAATAGCCAATGTTTCATCAATGGTGAACATCGACGGCTTCGACACCGGGATCGATTCCGCATCCTGGAGCCAGGCAGGCTTTCTTGCATCGAGCTCCGACACAACCGTGCCCATAGATGTAACCGATTCAAGCGGAACCTCGCGCATCACAGTAACGGGCGGCATGGTTCAGTTGTATACGACCGTAACCGGATTAAGTTCCAATTGGAACACGTCGAAGATTTATCTGGCGAATCCTTCGGCCATCGGCAACGCCGATTTCGACATGCAGGTAAGCTTCACGCTTCCAAACGGCGAAATTACGGTTGCCCAGAGCAGTGTTTATGCTCGACTGTATGTATTGTTCGCGGATCCGGACGGTAGCGGCCCTGCAACCGCCGATTACATTTACGTGGATCGTAATTACACCGGAACCGCAGGAAATTATTCAGCGTACGCACGCATTAACAGCGCTACTGAAAGCCAGTTGGCGGCAACCACCGACATGAGCGGCAAGCTCCGCATCACAAGAGTTGCCGGCATGTTGTCCGCGTATAGATGGAACGGAAGCGCATGGACACTGATGCTCACCCACACTCAGGCATCGACGGCAGGCGAGCCGGCCGCCGTGGAAATATCTCAACATGCCCAGCGAACGGCAGCCGTCACACTCACCGCTCGTGTTGACGATTTCAGGCTGAGTTCGTCAACCGGCCATTATTCCGATTCCGGGCTGCAGGCGTCCACAACTTACTGTTACCGGATTCGTTCATACAAGAGCGCGTCATGCGCGTGGCCTCTTCTGTATACCGGCACAGTTTGCAACCTCACGCGTCCGGACGGCCCGTCCGGACTTGCCGCAACTCCGATCAACTCGCGGATGATACGCCTGAACTGGATCGATAACGCCTCCGACGAGGATGGATTCATGATCGAGGTAAAGCTATGGAACGGACGGTTCAAGCAGATAGCCACGGTCGGGCCGAATGTGACCACGTTTACCGACACCATGTCCATTGAGCCGGGCAAGGAGCATCGCTATCGTGTGCGGTCGTATCGCGGCTCCGATACCTCTCAGTACAGCTCGGAGGCAGCGGTTACAGCCCCGGCATACGCGGCAGGCGACGGCACTTGCGCGCCTTAGGATATTATATGGCGTGTTACTTGTCGCATTATTCTTTCTCCCCCTGCTGATTCCTTCGGCTGCGCACTGCGGGCCGGTCGAAGGAATCGTTTTTTCGAGCAGCGGGCCGGTGGAGAACGCCATTGTCGAGGCGTATTCCGATTACTCGGCCTTTATATCGAAAACAGGCGGATTCAGGGCGGTCGGCGGCGACAAGCCTGGTGAATATCGTCTGAAACTTCCGGCAGGTTCATATTATCTGACCGCAAGCGGTTATTCAGGCGGACTGAAACATGTCGCATATCACGGCGCAAATCCGGTGACAATATCCGACGCGCCTGCCTGGATCCCATTAATGGCCTTGCCGGCAACCGATGCCGTTTGCTCCGACGGGAGGGAGGGCGTGTCTGGGCATGTCACGTTCAAGGGAAATCCGGTATCCGGAGGCCGGGTTTCCATCTATCCGGCCAATGACGGGTATTTTCGCGGAATGGGGCTCCTTACAACCACAATCGACAGTCGTGGGAATTTTCGTTTTGATATCGGGCCGGGATCATATGCGGTTGTGGCGCGCAGAAGGAACGGGAAAGAGCAGATGAAGCCTCTAGAAAAGGGCGACCTGTACTGTCGGCACACCGGAAATCAGGTAACCGTGACGACCGGACAATCTTGTTCTGTTTCGATTGAATGCTATCCGAAGGATGATCTTTATGCGTTTCTGGATGATCCGTCCAAACTGCCTCCTGAACGGAGAGTGAGAGGAAACAGTATTGTTTCAACAGGCGGCATCAGGATGCGCGATTTCAGGCGTGGCCCGTCCGATGCCGCATCGCACTCGTTGTCCATTAGCGGTCGCGTGACCGATATGAGGGGGCAACCTGTCAGTGGCGCGTTTGTTACAGCCTACAATGCCGGGCGTGACAGATTGTTCCAGATGCATATAATCCGGACAAAGACGCCGAACATGGCAATAACGGATGATGACGGGCGCTACAGGATCGGGCTTTCTCAGCCAGGAATGTACTATCTTGTCGCAAGACAAAAATCGGGCGAAGCTCCGGATGCCGGCGAGATGTTCGGGCTGTACGAGGGCAATGCAAACCATTCGGTTGATGCTGTTGAAGGCAGCGAATTGACAGGCATCGACATTCGGACAGCCCCGGTGATGCCTGCCGTCAAGACGCCATGATACGGCTTCTGCCGTTTCTGTTTTCCGCTCTGTTGTTGTTTGCCGCAAGGTGCGAATCCGCAACGGTTCAGGCGGACACGGTGCTTGCCTCCGACACTCACTGGTATGGTGAAGTGACTGTGCGCGGCGTGGTTGTTGTTGCCCGTGCGGCCACGCTCACGATCGAGCCTGGAACGACAGTGCGCTTCGAGAAGGTGGACAGAAACGGCGATGGCATCGGCGACTCCGAGCTTCGTGTGCTTGGCGGAATCAACGCCATCGGCATGCCTGATCGCATGATCCGTTTCATGTCTGCCGAAGCCTCTTCCTCGCCAGGTGACTGGTCATATGTAATGATCTTTACCTCGCCGCAAAATAATGTCATTCGTTATTGCGAGTTTTCCGGCGCGTTCACCGGACTTCAGGCGCACTTCTCAACCGCGGCTGTATCTTGCTGCATATTTCACGGAAACAACGAGGGAATGCGTTTCGGACGTGCGCGGCTTGTAATCGAAAACAGCGAATTCCACCATAATGACATAGGGATCCGCTTTACTCGCATGGAAGGGCCGGTAATCATCAGCCGCAACAACATTACCCAAAACAGGATCGGCATGTTTCTGGCCCCGTCCGGGCAGAACATCGCCGATTTCTTTGAGCCGGAGCGAAGCGGTCGCCCGTGGAATACCGGCAAGCTGAGCATAAGCGGTAACAACATACACGATAATCTTTGGTACAATCTGAACCTGGGGGAGCGGCAGTCATGGGATCTGGATGTTTCCGGCAACTGGTGGGGATCGGGCGGATCAATGGAGATGGGAATAAAAATTTTCGACAGGAATCGCGATATTTCGCTAGGATCAGCGTTATACCGTCCGTTTCTTGAACGCCCGGCTGCGAACGCAGGAGTTCGTTACGGCAGCATTAAAAAAACAGGCGTGGCTGACAGCACGCGAAATGAGGTGCAACCACATGAAAATCCGTAATGTTATCGCAATATTGTGCATTCCGATGGTCGTTGTCTTGCTTGTGGTGCTTGCCGTTTCGGCAGAGACCGGCGATGGAACGGTTACCGGGCGTGTGCAGTTGGGCGAAAAGCCTGAGCCGGTAAGGGGCGGCGTCTTTTTATTTGACGCCTCCACCGGCCCGGCTCCCGATCCGATGCGCTATCTTCGCGTGCCGGAACTGGTCGAGATGCTTAAACCGGACGGTTCGATCAGCATTGTTGCGCCTCCCGGAATCTATTATCTTGGAGCAATCGTGCGGCGCACAAACGGGCCGGAGCTTGGCCCGCCGCGTAATGGCGACATGATCATTATCAGCCGTGATCCGGAGCAGAAGGCCGTGAAATATACTGTGGAAGCCGGCAAGACGCTTGATGCCGGGATGCTCTCGCAGGCATACGAGTATCGTCCGCCTTCCGCCACCCCCGGAGATCCGACTTCACTGGCAACGGGCATTTCCGGTAAAGTGCTCTATGTTGATAAACAGCCTGTGGCCGGTGCGGTTGTTCTGGCGTATTCGAGTCCTGACATGTCTGGCCTGCCTGCTTATGTGTCGGAAAGAACGCTGGCCGACGGAACGTATCTTTTACGAACCGGAGGCGCGGGGAAATTCTATCTGCGTGTGCGTTCGGACTATGGAGGAGGGCCGATGGTTGAAGGCGGGGTGATCGGCGTGTTCGGCGGCGACAAACCCGCGCCTGTAAGGGTTGGCGAGCATGGGATGATTGTTAATACCGATATTGTGGTTAAACAACTTCCGCCAGCCGGGCCTGAGAGAAAGGGAATGATGAACGATACGGTCAAGCAGAAGGGTGGCGCGCCTGAAAAGCAGCAGGGGACGAAGTAGTGTGGCTGGAGCTAGGGGGAAGGATGAAAAAGGAGAAAGGTTTTTTTAAGATACTGTTCTGATAATCCATAAAAATAACCGCATGTCATTACAAAATCGATCCGGAAGGCAGCCTGAATGATGAAAATGTCAGGGAAGCATGTGGATGAGATTTTCGAGGAACTCTCAACGGGAGTGTTCGGCCTTTCCGGCCATGAGGCAAAGGTCCGCCTCGAACGGGACGGAGCCAACGAGATAAGAAAAAAGGTCGATACATCGACCATCCGGATTCTCTTTTCGCAGTTTTCGAACATACTGATAATTATCCTGATAGTGGCCGCGATACTGTCGCTTGCCTTCGGGCAGCGCAGCGACGCGATAGTGCTTCTGTGCATCATCCTGCTCAACTCCGGCGTTGGTTTCCTGCAGGAATACAAGGCGTCGAAGGCCATCGAATCGTTAAGAAACATGATCTCTCCGGTTGCCGCGGTTGTCCGAGACGGTCAATTCTGCAATATCAAGGCGTCGGAAGTTGTTGTCGGTGATATATTGGTTCTCTCCGAAGGAGACAAGGTTGCCGCAGACGCCAGAATATTCGAAGAAAACGAACTCAAGGCGGACGAGTCGCTGCTTACCGGTGAAAGCCTTCCACGGAGAAAAACTTCCGGAACCACGCTGAAGTCCGACCTTTTGGCGCAGGATCAGCGGAACATGGTTTTCATGGGAACAGGCGTCGCCCACGGCAACGCCAGGGCGGTTGTCGTTGCCACCGGCATGAGAACCGAATTCGGCAGGATTGCCGGCCTGACGCAGGAAACAGAGGAAGAGCCAAGCCCGCTACAGAAAGAACTTATGGTGATAGGCAGGATCACTGCGAAGGTGACGGTTGTCATTTCGATTGGTGTAATCGCTCTGGGCCTGTTCAAAGGGCAGGATTTCTTGTACATGTTTTTCTTTGCGATAAGCATCGCCGTGGCGGTGGTTCCAGAAGGCCTTCCTACAACCATGACCATATCGCTTGCCATGGCTCTTCAGAAGATGGCCCGGAAAAACGCGATTGTCCGCAGACTGTCATCGGTTGAAACCCTCGGCGCTACAACGGTTATCTGTTCCGACAAGACCGGAACCATCACGAAAAACCAGATGACCGTGAAAACATTGATCACAAACGGCAGAATCATCGAGGCGACCGGAGCCGGATATGAACCTGCGGGCGAGTTCCTGGAAAGCGGAAACAGGATCGATCCGGCTGATTCAGGCGGTTTTAATATGCTGCTCAATATCGCCGCGCTATGCAACAACGCCCGATTGGTGCGACAGGATGGCGCGGAAAAAGATTATGCGATAGCCGGTGATCCGACCGAGGGTGCCTTGATTGTGGCAGCGGCCAAGGCGGGGATAGACCGGGACGCACTGGAGAAGCAATACGAGCGGATTCACGAGATGCCGTTCGACTCCGAGAAAAAGAGGATGATAACCATTCACAGCCATGGCGGGCATCACTACGCCTTCGCCAAGGGCGCGCCGGACGAGATCATGCGCATGTGCAACCGGATTCTGGCGGACGGCAATGAACCGGCGCTCGACGCCGAAACCGTGGCGCGTCTTGCGAAGCATGAGGAAGACATGGGCAGGCAGGCGCTTCGGGTGCTCGGCTTCGCTTACAAAAAGCTGTCGCCAGAGGCTTCGATGAGGATTGCCGAAAGGGATTTCATATTTGCCGGATTCATGGGCATGATCGATCCCCCGCGCGCGGAGATAGCCGGGGCCGTAAGGGTATGCAAGGATGCGGGAATAAAAATCAATATCATCACCGGAGACTACGGAGCGACCGCAAAGGCCGTGGCGATGGAGGTTGGCATCGCAAATAAGAGCACTGCGGTAATAACCGGAGTTGAGCTGGAGAAGATGAATGATACGCGGCTTGAGAAAATATTGCGTTCGGAAACGATATTCGCGCGAGTTTCGCCTTCGCACAAGCTTAGAATCGTCAGCCTGCTTCAGGATATGGGCGAGGTTGTGGCGGTTACAGGCGACGGCGTCAACGACGCTCCAGCGCTAAAAAAAGCGAGCATCGGAGTTGCCATGGGCATCGCGGGAACCGAAGTATCGAAGGAGTCGAGCGACATGGTGCTTCTGGACGACTCGTTTGCAACCATTGTGACGGCCATAAGGGAAGGGCGGAAAATTTACGACAATTTAAGCAAGCTGGTTTACTACAATTTTGCCGGCATCACCGGAGAGCTGTTCACCGTGGTTGCCGCGGTGATGATCGGCCTGTTTTACGATTTTTCGGTGTTGCCTCTGCTTGCAATTCAGATACTGTTGATCGATCTTGGCGTTGAAGTGCTGCCCTCTCTGGCGCTTGCGATGGAACCGGAGGAAAAAGGGCTGATGACAAAAACGCCGAGAAATCCGTCGGCAAGAATAGTCGATAAGCGTTTTCTGAAGCGGATAGGAGTCAGCGGCTTGTTGATCGCATCCGGGGCGCTCATGCTGTTTTACCGGGAACTGGCCTCGTCCGGATGGAAATTCGGTGACTCGCTCGCAACTCATGAAGCTGCCTACGTGAAGGCAACTACGATGGCGTTTTTCACGCTGGTAATGTTTCAGATGTTCAACGCGTTCAATTCGAAAACCATAACAGAGAGCCTCCTGAAAACCAATCCTCTCGGCAATAAATATCTGGTTGCCGCTGTTGCCGTGTCCATCGCCATGATGATGGCGTTTTCATACATCCCGTTCCTGAACGGGATACTGCATACGGCGCCACTGTCGGCTGCCGACTGGCTGCTGATAACCGCTGTTTCATCGACGATCCTGATCGTTGAAGAGGTTAGAAAATATATGGAAAGAAGGTCGGGCGTTTATTCCACCCCCTGAAAGTTCTCGCAAACCCTTCCGTTCACAATCGTAACCGTGACAAAAGCAATGTTGTCCTCGCTCAGGAAAGTTCGTTTCCCGGCTTCACATTCACGAGAAACCGGCTGACCGCCACCGGCCAAGCCGTCAATGGATTCAAAACCCGGCTGCGCCGCCTTGCCGGACGCAGATGCGAATAATGTGGATCAGGATTCACCATCCGGCTACGGCCAGATGATTTCCGCGAACCGCGCATATTCCGGATAAATGGGCGGAGACGCACGATGGGTGGTGTTGGGGGGGACGGTTAGATGCCGTCCCTTGGCCCGATTGGAATTACTCGCGTGTATTGCTCGGCGGTGAATTAGGCCTGCGCGAGGGCATGTATACCGGCAAGGCGTTTACCGATGTGGGCTTTCGCTATTTTTAGATCATAAGACGACTGAAGATTGAGCCAGTATTGCGGCGTCTGGTTAAACGCGCGACCGAACAGTAGCGCCAGTTCTGCCGTCACCGGGCGATCTCCCTTGATAACATGCCAAATCCGCATCGACGAGACCCCGATAGTCCGCGCGAACTCAGCCTGAGATATACCCATATCTCCCAGGGTTTCTGCCAGGAATTCTCCCGGATGGATTGCAGGCAAACCATTCTTAACCATGTCTGTGTCTCCTTTAGTGATAATCAACGATTTCAACGTCATAAGCATCGCCATTTTCAAAGCGGAAACATACCCGCCACTGGTCGTTAATGCGAATGCTCCATTGACCGGCGCGGTCATGAGCTAACGCTTCCAGCCTGTTGGAAGAAGGGATACGCAGATCGTCGAGGCTGACGGCTCCATCCAACTGTGTCAAACGCATCGCTGCACGCTTCAATATATCCTGCGGTAAGCGGCGTGATTTTCCGGTGGCAAAGAAGCGTTCCGTTTCGGAAGAGGCAAATGTTTGAATCATGAAATGAATGTAAACAATTTGTTTATCGATGTCAAGAAGCTTGCGGGCTCAGTGAGGCGGGGGGCCGAGGAGGGGCTGGGCGGTTTTAGCGCCCAGGCCCCTCTCGATCCGGCGGATCGGCTTCCCGTCCCGAAATGCGCATCGTATCTTGCGTCGTTGTAAATGCCTGTTTAAGGATTTATGCAGAGTAACGAAGCGCCCTTGTCTCTTCTTTCTTGAAGACGATTGATCGCAGAATTGATAATACAGGGAAGATATTGCTTGCTTGGCTCCCAAAATTAATTGCTTTCCCGTGATCGAACGATTACAATTTAGTCATGCTCATAATCAAGACTATCCCTGAATTTGACGCTTGGCTTGATGGCCTTAAAGACCACATCACTCGTCTGCGCTTGAGTCGTCGCCTTGACAAAGCGCAACGCGGGAACCTTGGCGATATTAAGCCTGTGGGTGACACGGCGTGTTTGAGATGCGCGAGCATTTCGGCACTGGATGGCGCATGTACTACGTTCGGCGAGGCGATGTGCTGATTGTGATGATGGGAGGCGGGGAAAAGAGTACGCAAGCCGCCGATATTGCCAAGGCCATTACCCTTGCAATTAATCTGGAGGATTAATCCATGACCAAGAACATCCGCATTGCCGATCTGCCTGATTTTGACATGGCCAGGCAGTTGAGAAGCGAAGAGGACATAGCCGCCTATGTGACTATGGCGATTGAAGATGGCGACGCCTCGGAGCTTGCCCACGCCTTGGGCATTGC
Organism: Nitrospirota bacterium; assembly: GCA_016212095.1. Classification (GTDB taxonomy): domain Bacteria; phylum Nitrospirota; class Thermodesulfovibrionia; order SZUA-242; family SZUA-242; genus JACRHH01. The sequence continues at coordinate 442 of JACRHH010000022.1, read as the reverse complement.
GGCCCGTGCGCGGGGGATGAGCGAGATAGCGAAGTCCGCAGGCATCACCCGCGAGGCCTTGTACAAAGCCCTCCGCCCTGATGCTCACCCCCGTTTCGACACCATTATTCGTGTGTGCGCTGCCCTTGGAGTACGTTTGGTTGCGCAGCCTATTCATGCGTAGGCAACTCTGTGCAAGTAAAGTAATTTCCTGTGATCGTACCGGACGCAGCCGGTTTCATCATGAGCTGCCGCCTGTTTGCGCAGGCGAATCAGAATGTGCTACCGGAAGCAGTGGCGCAGGTGCGGAAGGAGAATCGGAGAGTTGATCCGGCTTGGAGCGCCGAGGTATCACGCGATACTCACGGGCCTGAGCCGGAAAGGCTACTGGCATCTTGCAAAGACGCTATCGACGAACAGCGGATTGTCCAATGCGTACCTCGAAAAGCAGGGGCTTGTTTCC